>DATGZX010000396.1:0-13777 GCA_035296965.1 Gemmataceae bacterium | reverse complement strand
AAAAGTCCGCGCGGTCCGAAGAAGCCGCCACCCAAAAAAAGCCGCTACCGCAACGGCGGGCATGTATCGACCTACAAACTACTTACAGTTGACGATCCCTGACACCTTGGAAGCCCTGCCCTGAAGGGGTTCCACATTCGGCCGCCGCGCTGTGCAACCCCTTCGGGGTAGTTGTTTTCTTTTTTTGCCCCTGACCCAGGGTGCGCGGAGTACCGCGACCCTGGGCTAGGTTGTGCAACTGCTTCGCAGTTGGAAGACAATCCCGCAAACTTGTGTAGCTACCAATGCTCTGTGGCCCGAACAGCATTGCTTTTTTCACGTGGCGTCCGGATTGGTTTCGCGAGTCAAGGCGCAGTACAGCCAAGTCTTGGCGTAACGCCAGTAGCGGTCGGCAGTCGCACGAGAAATCCCCAGCACTTCCGCGGCTTCCTCGATGGACAGGCCGGCGAAATAGCGCAGCTTGACCAGCTCGGCCTTCACGGAGTCGTGCTGGACGAGCAAGTCCAGGGCCTCGTGGACGGCCAGCACATCCGGCGCTGGATCCTCCTCGAGCTCGACGGCCGAGTCCAGATCCACCCTTTGCCAGGCGCCACCCCGTTTTTGACTTTGCTTCGCGCGGGCATTATCCACCAGAATGCGGCGCATGACTTCCGCCGCGGCGCGAAAGAAATGGGTTCGGCCATTCCAGCTTCGCTCACCTGCACCATCCACCAGGCGCACATAGGCCTCGTGGACCAAGGCAGTGGCCTGAAGCGTCTGGCCGGGATTCTCCTGAGCGAGCCGCTGGGCAGCGAGTTTGCGCAGCTCGTCGTAGACGAGCGGCAGCAGTTGTTCGGCGGCCTTGGCATCGCCTTGCTCGATGGCGGACAAAATGCGGGTAACTTCGGTCATGGGCAACACCGACAGGTACGAAGAGGCCGGGGTAGGGAATCTTTCACCTCCGGGGGGCGTCTACGCTGTTGAGCCGTAGGGTCGTTTTCCTCCCCCGGAGACAGCCGAAGAGTATACCATCCGGCTGACGGCAAGTCGTGCATTCGCGAGCGGCGCGTAGTAGCTCAAGCTGGCAGCTTGAGCTACGAGAAATCGGTTGAATTGCGCGTGAGCTGTTGCGGCAAGCGGTGGGCCAAGCGAGAGCGAGCACCCTTGCGGAGCGCTGCACGCGCCCCACCCTCACTCCGCTAGAGGGGGCGCGTGCGTTAGGGTTCGGCCGCGCTCTCTTGTATTTGCAAGGTTAGCAGACGGGGTTCAAGTGGGCCGTTCCCAGCAGCGCTCCGCGAAGCGCGGCAGGTAGCGCTCGGCAAAAGTGACAACAGCGATCTGCGTTTGCGGATTGTCCATTCCCCAGATGCTGGCCCGCAGGTCTTCTCCGTCGGAGTCCATCTGGATGAAGAACTTGTCCTCGACAGCCAGCACGGCTGACAGCTTCTTGAGAAGTTTCTGCGCCAGCTTATTCACGCCCGGGCCGCCGACGCTGATCAGCGGCAATTGGTGCAAATCGGGGTGGCAGAGGTAATAGCGATCGCTGAGCACGAGTCCCATGCGGTCGTCGCGGCCGGTGCCCAGATTGTCGATCTGGCTTTGCAGATAATATGCCAGCGGCCTGTCCATCTGCTCCGCGCGCAAGCTACTGCCCGTAACGATGAGAATCAGTCCAGGCGGGTAGTCCCCCATGGTCGGCCCTCGCACTCCTCTTTCGACCATCCTATCAATGATTGGAGTGGAGGGAACCAGTAATTTGCGCAGGCGCGGCGGCCGGCCCTGATCGAAGTCAATCTCGGGACTGGAATGCAACAAGAGCCGTCCAAGCTACCGGCTGCCCGCCCATTCCTCCGCCTTGGCAAGGAGAGCACGCACGGCGCCGGTTTCGCTGTCCGCCTGGACGTCGATGTGATGCATGCGGCCAGCCTGGGCGGTGGGCAACAGGCAGTTGATTCGAAAGGTGCCCGGTGACGGTTTCTCCACGTGGAAGCAGGTCGCACCGAGCTGATCGAGCCGGGCGTGGACGCCGCTCCAATCGACGGCCTGGCTCTCCTGCACGCGGTTGCGAAGGACGCCAAGCTCCTCGGGGCTTGGCATACTCAAGGGAGCCGGGCGCGGGTTCGAGCGCGGCCGGGCGGGCGCAAGATCGTCGTCCGCCTGGGCACGGAAGATCGGCCGGGGCTGGCTGGGCTGCTGTACCTGCGCGGGATTCCACGAAGCCTGCGGCTGCTGGTTGGCGTACGCCGGCGCGGGGGGTCGAATGTACTGCTGGCCTGGATAGGGAGCGGGCGCGCGCTGCTGGTAGTACTGCTGCCCAGGGTAGGGTTGCGCGTAGGTCGTAGGAGCCATTGTCGGCGCACCGCCGAACATCGGGGTAGGACACCCCACAGGCCCTCAGCCGGCGCCGCTACGCATGGGAACTATGGTAATCCAGGCAATCGCGCCCAGTGAAGAGACCACCATCGTCAGCGCTTCCTTGCGCATGCGATATTCCTCCGTGATAGGCCGGCCAAGGCTCGAAGTAATCGAGTCACTCTCGACCGAGCGGGCGGGAAGATAACACATGGCCCACGCAGGTAAAAGGGCAGATTCCGCGAGGCAGGCGAGATGCATGATTTACAAAAGCTCGCGTAGAAATTACAAAGACCCGCTTATCCTGCGAGCGCGTTGCCGACTTCCTTGCAAAGTTGCTCGGCGCTATGGGCCTGGGGCGCCTCGGCAATGACGCGCACGATCGGCTCGGTATTGCTCGGCCGCACGTGCACCCAGCGGTCCTCCCAATCCAGCCGCAGCCCGTCCAGTCGATCTGCCTTGGCCTGCGGCCAGCGCGTGGTTAGCGTCGCGAACAGCCCGGGCAGCCGGTCGCGGTCGATCTGATACTTGATCTTCACGATATGGTAGCGCGGCAGCTCGGCGACCAGTTCGCTGAGCCTTTTGCCCGTTTCTGCCAGGAGCTGGAGGATCAATCCCATGCCAATGAAGGGATCGCGCACCCATCCGACGCGTGGATCGATCACGCCGCCGTTGCCTTCGCCGCCGATGACCGCGCCGACCTCACGCATCTTGTCGACGACATTGGCTTCGCCCACCGCCGAGCGAAAACAAGTGCAACCGAATTGCCTGGCGATATCCTCATTGACCCTCGATGTAGACATGTTGAGCACAATGGGGCCGCGCTCCTGGCGAAGGCGCGTAAAGACGGCAAGCGCCAGCGTAAGCTCTTCGCCAATGTAATGTCCTGTCTCATCGATAAGCGCCAGGCGATCCGCATCCGGATCGAGGACGAAGCCGATATCCGCGCGGTGTCTGGGAACGAGAGGACAAATATCGCGCAGGTTCTCAGCAATGGGCTCGGCCTCGTGCAGAAAGCGGCCATCCATGTCGCAGGCGTGCAGTGTCGCCTGGCAGGCCAGCGCTTCGAGCAGCTTGCGGCCCAGCATTCCTCCGGCACCGCCGTTAGCATCGAGAAACACGCCGAATCGGCGTTCTCTGAGCGCGCGCACATTCAACAACCCGAGCACCTGGTCGCGATGCCAATCGCCTGCCTGGCCGCACGGGGCCACCTTGCCGAGCTGGTCCCACGAAGCTCTGCGGAACGAACCGGACTCGAAGAGGTCTTTCAGTTTTTGACCCTCGGTCGCGGTGAGGACTTTGCCTTCCGGGCCGAAAAGCTTCAGACCGTTCCACTGCGCGGGGTTGTGGCTGGCGGTGATCTGAATCCCGCCGGCAGCGCCAAGACGACGCACTGCCAATCCGCAAGTAGGTGTCGGCACGATATCCAGGTCGTCGACATCGCAACCGGCGCTCAGAAGGCCGGCGAGCACGGCGTGACGCAAGAGCACGCCGCTGGCCCGGCCGTCGCGGCTCAGAACGATCTTCCCGCCCTGGGTGCTGGTCCCCAGCGCTAGGGCAAAGGCGGTCGCTGCCTCCGGCGTCAGTCCCTGCCCGATGACTCCCCGAATCCCCGAGACGCTGACGATCAAGCCAGTTTCCTGCGCCATGCTTGTTTCCTCTACTCGCCTACGTTGCCTGGGCGCTCCAAGCCGCGATTGCACTTTGTGTTCCGATTATCTCGGCGCGTGCCATCGGCCGATGATACCTTGGATGTGCGCGACGCCCCAAATCTAATCTCGCAGGAAAGCAATGAAGGTCGGCACAAGCGTCTCCTGCCGGGGCATGCCGGGTCGGTTCTGGCCCGGGCTCTTGCTTTCGCTCCTTGCGGGTTGCGCGACGGCGCAGCCCCACATCGAGCAAGCGCTCCAGGCAGATAGCCGGCCGACCGGCACCAGCGCCGGCGCTGTCGAATCTTACCATGCCCGCTGCCCGGATGTCCTGGAAGTCACCGTCGATGGCAGGCCCGATTTATCGGGCCGGAAAGAGATCGGCCCCGACGGCCGCATCGACCTCGGCAGCCCCGGCCGCGCACGTGTCGAGGGCCTGTCCGCACCCGACATCGCCCGCCGCGTGGCCGAAGAGTCCGAGGTGGCGCCCGCCGGGGTTCATGTGCGCGTGGCCACTTATAAGAGCGAACAGATCTTCTTGATCGGCCAGGTCGCCGGCTCGCAAAGCGTCGTGCCCTACCAGGGGCCCGAAACCGTCGTGGATCTCTTGCGTCGCGTCGGCGGTCTCACGCCGGGTGCCGCTCCCGACGATGTGTACGTGGTTCGTTCCCGCATGGTCGAAGGCCGCCGGCCCGAGGTCTTTCGCGTGGATCTGCGGGCCATCGTCTTGCGGAACGACCAACGAACCAACGTCACCATTCAGCCGCTCGACCAGGTCTTTGTGGGCGAGAGTGGACGGTGCTCGTTCGAAAAATGCATCCCGCCCTGGTTGCGGCCCCTTTATGAAGCCTTCTGCGGGATGCGTCATCCGGCCACGGATCAAGATGCCCAGACCGGACAATCTGGGCAGCTCCGGAAAACCTGAAAACTCGGACGGAACACCATTTCGCAGGCCTTTTACTCCACCTTGCCTCCTTGCCAGCCCACTACCCCGTTATCCATGACCCTACGTACGCCTGCTCTTGCTCCCATGCGCGGCAGAAGGTATAGCTTTCTCCCCTGATGAAAGGGTTGCAGTAATCCTGGGGAACGGAGAGGGACGATCATGCTCATGCGCATCGGCCGGCACCGGCTGGCATTACTGGTCGGTTTTGTGATTTTGGGCGGCCTCGCTGTCTTCTGGACCCGGCATGGCTCGATGTCGAAAGCCCGAGCCAATCCACCGGAACCTCAAGCACCGGCAGATCAGGGCGCTCCTGCGGGCGCACAAGTATCGACCTCCGACTATTCTCAGCGGGTGGTCGCGTACATCTTCGGCACTGTCGCCATCACGCGCGAGAACCTCGGCGAATACCTCATCCAACGCATGGGTGCGGACCGGCTCAACAACCTCGTCAACAAGATGATCATCGAACGGGTTTGCCAGGCGAAGGGTATCGAGGTCACGGAAGCGGAAATCGAGGCCGAGCTGGCAGAATCGACCACCAAGATGGGCGTGACGCTTAAGGAGTTCGAAACCAAGATCCTCAAGCCCCGTAGCAAAACGCTCTATGAGTGGAAGGAAGACGCGCTGCGGCCGGAGCTGCTCATGAAGAAGCTTTGCCGCGACCGGGTCCAGGCCACCGAGGACGACCTCCACAAGGCATTCGACGCCTACTATGGCGAGAAGGTCAAATGCCGGATCATTCTCTGGCCCAAGGATCAACAAAGCGTCGCATGGAAGATCTATGGCAAGATTCGGGACAGCGAAGAGGAATTCCAGCGTGCTGCGCGCACGCAAGCCAGCCAGCAGTTGGCCGCCAAGGGCGGTGAGGTCCAGCCCATGGGTCACTACACGACCGGGAACGAGGCATTGGAAAAGGCAGCGTTCAGCCTGCGGCCAGGCGAGATTAGCCAGTTGATCGAGACGCCCGAAGGACTCGTCGTCGTCAAGTGCGACGCGCGCGTGCCCCCGCAAGCCGACAAGCATCTGGAAACGGAGCGCGCCAAACTGACCAAGGAAGTGATCGAGAGAAAGCTCACGCTCGAGATACCCAAAGTCTTCGCCGAGCTGCGCGAAAAGGCCCAGCCAAAGCTGATGCTGGGAAACACGATCAGCGAAGAAGACTTGAAACGCGAAGTTCGCCAGGAATTGAAGAACGACACGTCCTCAAGGACTGCCTCTCCCCGCTGATGAAGGATAATCTCGAAGGCTAGACAACCCTTCATCGGGCCCTGAGATTGTCGGCGAAGAAAGAATGACCGGAAGGCAGGAAGAGAACTTGGTTCTCTTCCTGCCTTCTTCGCTTTCATGGCAATAGAGGCATCGTCGCCCGGAGCTATGGCGGAAGCTGTCAGCTTGCGCTATCTGAGAATATTAACCAGCAAAAACCGGCAGGGCGCGACATCATGCGCGCGCCGAAAATCGCGGAAAACACGCGGCTTTTGGCAAGGCCAAAGCATTTTGAGAATGGCCCCCTCCCGAAATGCCATGTCGAGGCCTCAGAAAGTGTCAAAAACACGGCCTTTTTGCCTGGTTGTCATTATGAGACTAAAAAGGCACCTTGGCGCAAAATGCATTGGGAGCCTCGAAAACAGGAATTTCACAAGATATTAGGGATTCTGTTACGCTTCGTCTTGAGACGAGCCGCTTCTCTTGACGAGCCAAATTCCCTGGAAAAATCCGCAGAAATGCTCAGATGGGGATCTCATCGATCAGAACGTGATCGAAACTCCATCTAAGACGTGTTGTCTGGGGTGCATCCGCACGGGTGTCATTTTAGCACATGCAAGGCAGCCAGTCAGCTGCATTGCTTGTCTTGGCGGAATCTGCCCAAGCAGATCGAACCCGACCGCCGCAACCCTGTCACCGAACCTATATGGCCGTGCGTGAATCGGCAGCGGCGTAGGACAGAATTCCTAATCTGTCCGGTCAGGTTGGAAACCTGACCTACTGCCGAATCGCGTACCGTCATATAGAGACGCGGCCATTGTCCATTGGTATCTACCCAACTTTGCGGGTCGGTTTCCTACTGCGCAGCAGTTGCACAACGGGGCCCAGGGTCGCTGCCGCGACGCATGTCGCGGCGGCGCACCCTGGGAGAGAAGGTCCTTCCTTGTCCAAACTCTGAAGGAGTTTCACGCGGACGCAGAAGATCCTCGCATGCCGCAGTGGCAGACGGTGAATGCACATGGTCTCTTGCACGAAACACGATGAACATTACGGAACGCTCGCGTAATCGACGGCCGATATTGGGGATTTGGGCAACTCCTTCAGAGTTGGTCTTTGTTGGGTTGGCCGGTATCCCAAGGTGCGCTGTCGCGACCCAGGGCTAGGTTGTGTCACGCTTTCAGCGTGGAAAACAGGAACGATCCGGAGTTTTGTAAATGCGATTGGTCTCCTGAGCTCGCCGCTGCCGATGACGAGAAATCGAGTCAGGTTTGTGGAGATCTTCGCTGAGTCCGAGCCGTCTTCTACGTGGGACAAACGCGCAGGACCTACCGCTCAGTCGGACATCTGAATCTCTTTCAGTTTGTCCCTGGCGCGATTCAAAAGTGATTCGGGCAACTTCACGTAGAACAATTGATCCACATGCTCCTGCCCCACATCAATCGCCCAGGAAAGGAAATCTTGCAGTTCGTGTCGCTTGCTGCGCGGTTGTTGGTTACGGACGAGAGCCCATGTGGTACCGCTGATGGGATAGGAGCCCTTCCCTGGGGCATTTGTGATCGAGAAGCGAAGATCAGCCGGAATGTTTACCAGGCCGTAGTTCGCGGCCTGCGTCACTGACTGCAATGTTGCCTTCACAAACTCTTGCTCGCGATTTTGTACGAGTCCGGATTGAAGGTCGAACCGATAGACATTGGATAACTCGACGTAACCAATGCTTCCAGGCGTTTGACGAACTTGCTTGGCTACACCTTCGTTGCCGAATGCGGCCTGACCTGTCGGCCAAGGCACCTCGGTAGCCGCGCCAATTTTCGTTTTCCATTGGCTGCTGACTTTGCTGAGATAGTCCACCCAGATGTACGTGGTACCGCTGCCATCGGACCTGTGCACTACAGCAATGTCCTTGTCGGGCAGCCGGTTCGCAACCTGAGGATTGAGGCTCTTCAGCGCAGCGTCGTTCCATTTCGTGATTCTGCCCAGGTAGATCTCGGCGAGCACGGGACCAGTGAATCGCAGCGGTTCGGTAAGCTCCGCAAGATTGTAGACCGGAACAACGGCGCCGAGGACCAAGGGGATGTGGAGCAGCTCCCCGCCCTTCTCGCGAGCTTTCGCTAGCTGCTCGTCGGTCAACGGCGCATCGGAGCACGCAAAATCGACTCTCTTTTCAAGGATCGCCTTGATGCCCCTCCCGGATCCTGTCTCCTCGTAGCTTACCTTGCAGCCACCCTCGGTCTTTTCGTACTCCGCGGACCATTTGAGCATCAGGGGATATACGAACGTAGAGCCAGCCCCGTTCAAGCGTCTGTCCGGCGTGCCCGAGCCGATGCCACACCCAAGGGCTCCGGTCATGACGCACAGGATGATTACCCACCATAGTCGGTTCATGGCTCCCCCGTGTGCTTGTCTAAGGCTCGGTGGCCGTGAACGTCGATGCTGACATCTTGGAACTGCAAGCGGTTCCCAGAAGCTGTCTTCAAATCGACCTCAATCTGAGCACCGGCCAATTGGTCTTGCTGCCGCGGCATCATCGATCTCCTCGCCACTCAGCCTGACCGGCTGGCAAGCAAAACCCGCTTTCCTGTCGCGAACCGAACGCCGAAGTTGAGGATCATGACCACCGCCAGAAGGACAAGAGCCGCAGCCCATGCCTGCCGGTGCCAGTCGTCGTAGGGGCTGACTGCATACGTAAAGATGTAGACCGGGAGCGACGGCGTGAAGTCGCCGGGAGACCGCGGCCAGTACTGATTGCTCGAAGCCGTGAGCAGCAACGGAGCTGTCTCGCCCGCGACACGCGCAATCGCCAAAAAAACTGCCGTGATGATCGCGGGCAGGGCGGCTGGTATGGTCACACGCAAAACCGTTTGGTAGTGTTTGGCGCCGAGTGCATGGCTGGCATCACGAATGGTCCCGGGGACGAGCTTGAGCGCTTCCTCCGAGGCACGCATCACGATGGGGATCATCATGACACCCAAGGCAAATCCGCCGGCCCATCCGGAGAAATGACCCAGCGGCTTGACGACTAACGTGTAGGCGAAGATGCCGACAACGATCGACGGCACACCGCCGAGCAATTCGCCGACGAACCGGACCGTGCGTCCGAGGCGACCGCTCCGGTATTCGGCCAGGAAGATGGCAGCGAGCAGCCCAATCGGAACAGCAAAGGCCGTGGCAAGGGCCACAAGTAGTGCGCTCCCGTAAAGTGCGTTTGCCATGCCGCCCCCTGTTTGACCAACGGGCGCGGGCAAGTTCACAAAGAATTGCCAATTCAGTGCACTGATTCCTTCATAAACCAGGTGTCCTAAAATGAAGAAAAGCGGCAAGAGGGTTGCGAATAAGCACGCGCCGAGCACTACCGTCATCGTCCGGTCAATCCAATGCGTCCTTCGCCTCGTGCGTTGGGACGGGCGAAGCGGAGGTGGGGGAGTCTCCTCTGCCATTTGATCGTTCGCAGTCGTGGAAGTTTGACGGGGTGCTTGCTTGCTGGTGACTCTCAGTCGCCCGGCAAAGAAGGACGTGATGTGTCTGACTCGGCTGACCCGCCAAATCAGCAGCCGTGCAAGAGAATTAACGATCACACTGACCAGCAGGAGCACCAGCCCCAACTCGGCCAGGGCTGACAGGTAGAGATCGTACGTCGCTTCCGTAAATTCGTTCGCGATGACGCTGGCAATCGAGTTACCCATGGCGAACGGCGACAGGCTGATTTCCGTGCGGTTGCCGATCAGCATGGTCACCGCCATCGTTTCCCCCAGCGCCCTGCCCAAAGCGATGAAGCAGCCTCCAACAATGCCTGGACGGGCATAGGGAAGAACCACGCGCCATATGGTTTGCCACCTGGAGGCTCCCAAGGCCAACGAGCCTTCCCGTTGCGCACTCGGCACCGCCCGGCAAACGTCGTAGGAAACTGCTGCCACATAGGGCACAATCATGATGGCGAGTACGATTCCTGCGGGAAGAATGCCGATGCCGCCCCAATCTGGATTGCCCAAAAACCGGCCCAAGCGATGCAATGCCGGCGACAGGACAAATAGGCCCCAGAATCCATAGACCACGCTGGGCACAGCCGCCAGCATCTCGACGAAAAACGAACCGCTGCGCTTCAACCAACCAGGAGCAATCTCCGACAGATAGGCTGCCGTGCCCACTCCCAGTGGGACCGCGATCAACATGGCGACTGTTGAGGTCGCGACTGTGCCATAGATGAACGCCAGGGCCCCAAAAAGGCGATGGGTAGGTTCAGGGTCCCAGGTAGTGGTCGTCAGAAATCGACCGCCGACGGACTGGATTGCAAGCCACGATTTCCAAAGGAGCACCAGCAAAAGCGAGGCGGCTAACAGGATTACGAGCACGGCGCCAGACTGGCAAAGCAACCGAAAGCACCAATCGCCCAGGTGATCGAAAACGGAAAGGGATTGCTTAGCGCGCCAAGGAGCAACCTGTCCGGCGGCGCTCTCGGGTTCGGGCTTGGTAGTATGCGCAGTCATCGACTTTCTCGGAACGCAATTCTAATTGGCGGTTGTTACCCCGGAGAGCTTTTTCTCCAGGCGCTCCACCAGACCGGAAGGAAGGCTGGCGTAATGGAGGCCTGCGGCATACTGCTGGCCTTGATGTGTAACCCAGTGGAGAAAATCGACGACTGCCTTACCTTTGGCACCTGGCTGGTTCTTATAAATGACGGCCCATACGGTGCCGCTGATGGGGTAGGAGTCTTCGCCGTCAGCGTCCGTGATTGAATAGCGCAGATCCTCGGGAATCTGTTGCAAGGAATGGTTTGCCGCTGCGGTCACAGATTCCAAACTGGCTTTGATGGGCGTGCCTGTGCGGTTCTTCACGAGCCCAAATTCGATCTGGTTCTGGAGAGCGTAGATCAGCTCGATGTATCCGATGCTTCCGGGTGTAGCTTTCACCCTGCCGGCGACCCCTTCGTTACCCTTGCCGCCTTCGCCGCAGGGCCAGTTCACCGACGTACCCACGCCCACCTTGTCTTTCCACTCCGGGCTCACCTTGGAGAGGTAGTCCACCCAGATGTACGTCGTGCCGCTGCCATCGGACCTGTGCACGACCCCAATTTGCTTATCTGGCAGAGGCGCGTCCGGGTTTAGATCCTTCAGCGCTTTGTCGTTCCACCTGGCGATCTTGCCCAGAAAAATGTCGGCTAGCACTGGCCCCGAAAAGACCAGGGGCTTGTTGACGTCTGCGAGATTGTAGGCCGGCACGACGGCGCCCATGACGAGAGGAATGTGGACGGCCTCGCCGCCGGTCTCCGCAGCCTTTTTCAATTGTTCTTCATTCATAGGCCCATCCGTGCATCCGAAATCAAATGTCTTGGCCGTCATCTGCTGGATGCCGCCGCCGGAGCCAATCGATTGGTAATTGACTTCGACGCCATGCGCCTTGTCATACTCGCTGGCCCACTTCGTCATCATCGGGTAAACGAACGTTGAGCCACCACCATTCAATCGTTGTTTGGGACTGCCCCCGCAACCGATCGCAAGGGCTGCGAGGAGACTCGCTACGCCCGTCGCCCAGGTCCACCGCATCGTTACACCCCCCTCAAAGCTGGCCTCGATCGGTCGGGGGCGCCAGTTTATAAGGCGCCTCAGAAGAGTATATCTGCATAGGCGAATATACAAAAGCTCATAAAGGATGCAACTTCGGCTTCTTGAAAGTTTGATGAAGGACAACCTCGAACGGTGTCACTGCGTCCGGAAGGACGAAGATCAACGTCTTTCTGTTAGCTCTTGCAAGGCCAAAAGGCATTCCAGTCCTCCATTCCAGAACCAACTAATGATCTCGAATGGCGGGTTGCGCTGAACCTGACTTGACCAAGTCCTTGGAGACGCTGGCGAATGCGCAACAGTCCGAGGTGTTTGTTTGGGTACTGGGGCCAAGACCACCGCTTGCAGCGACATCCTTTTGAATCTCAGGCAGGTCAATGAAGCAGCTGGCCAAACATGCGAACGCCTTCTCCTGAAGTGCGGACTTCGCTGGGGCGAGCGTGTAAAACGCCCTGTGACCGCATAATCGGGAAACCACCAGGCCTGCCTTGCGCAAGTAAGCGAGGTGGCGGCATACTTCTCCAGGGCTGATTTGGAGGATCTTGCAGATGTCATCCAACGAGCGCTCGCCTCTCTGAAGGAGATGGAGAATTCGAAGGCGCGCCAGGTGCGAGAACGCCCGCAGCATCAAATCGACTCGGTCAGAGGAAATACGTCTTTTCATATACGTGTAGTCTTCATTCTCGAAGCGTCAGAGTATTGCGCTTCGCCAGGGTTGAAGCGAGTGCATGGCACCAAACACCGGCATCCGGGATTTCGAAGTCTTATCTGCTTAACCGAATATAAAAGTCTCCAAAAAAACACGGACGAAAATCGAATCAGGTGGTCCGCAGTGAGCCGACCACGTGTGTCAACGTGCAGCTTGATGCTGTTCAGTCGTACTCGGAATGTTCTCATTCGTGTAGCCGAATATGAAAGATCAACAAAAGTTGGCGCTGCAGTCTGCCTTGTCTTTGTGCGCCTTGAAATTGCACGACCTAGCTGCATGCGTCCCGGCTTTTGCTCGATTGGCGTCCGCATTCGCGCAGCCGAATATAGCTGGCGCGCCCTCAGGATACTTACAGCACCCCCCCAATTCGCGGGCAGCGGCCAACCGCCGACTGTCCGCCTGGATCTCCGGCACGTCGCCGAAGCAGCCTGTGATACACTCGACTAACTTGCCGTGAAAAGGATTTCTGGTGGGTGCTAACGAATAGAAGTTCCACTGCTTTTCTTTGCGAGCGAGCACCAAGCCTGCTTTGCGTAAGTACGCCAAGTGTCTCGACACCCGAGGCTGCGGCACCTGCAAAGCGGCCACGAGGTCCCCCACGCATACTTCGCCTTCGCGCAGCAGGTAGAGGATGCGCAACCTGTTCCGGTCCGAGAACGCTCGGAACATGAGGTCCACGCTGTAGCGACTAGTTGTGCGGGTCATCTTCGATTAGAAATTCTAGCCGGGAGTAAAGGGGCTGTCTACAGAGCGGACGACGGAATCAAGGCCCTCACTCATTCTTCACAAAGAAAAAGGGGCGGGGCGGATTCTGTCCACTCGCGACAAGAGGAGAAAATGGTGTCGCTTCATTTTACGACGAAAGCGGCAAAGGGGCGGGAGTCTTATTTTTGAAAAGACTCCCGACCCCTTTGCCCCGGTTGCAGGCTATGTTCTAACTACGACAGCGCGCTCAAGGACCGCGAAAACATGGCACCCGGCGCACAGCTGGTGAAAGTGTGCGCGCAAAATCCAGACGTGTCTGAATTCTGCGCGCACAGGCTACGTCAAATATCCAACGATCTCCTCTCTAGCGCCTCTGTTTTGCGAAAGTTAGGGAGCCCTTTCCCGACCACTCGTAGCCAAGCGGGTCGGTGGATCCCAACACAAAGGGCTCGGTGCTGGCGTACATGGTCCAGCCGCCCGTGACACCCTTGAATTTTCCGGTACATTCCGCATCATACGGGACAAACTCAGCCAGGAAAAACGCCTGGTACGTGCCGCCGAAGCCTACTTTGCCGCTTACATGGACCAGATCATACGTCCCCGTTGGAGTCGTGCCATCAGGGGTACCGTAATACACGGCTAATTTGTCCCCATCTTCACCGGTAAACACGTAGGG
>DATGZX010000395.1:0-7281 GCA_035296965.1 Gemmataceae bacterium | reverse complement strand
GACAAACGTCTGGAAAACACTGGGTAACATCCGTGTCGCCTCCCAAAGGACTCTTCGTAAATCCTGGAAGGCAATAGTTTAACGAGACAGCTGCGCACCTTGGAAGCCCTGCCCCTTCAGGGTTCCGGAAAAACCGGGATGTGGCCATGCCCCAGGGTGCGCGGAGTACCGCGACCCTGGGCTAGGTTGTGAAACGCTTTCAGCGTTAAAAACCGGGGAGGAGCCAAGCTTGTGTAGATACAAATGGCTAACAGAGCTTGTAGTGCAAGCTGATAGCTTGCACCCGCTTGCCGCAGAGCAAGCTATCAGCTTGCTCTACAGGAGTTGCGACCTGCAATGGAACCACCCAGAAAAAAATCTGGATTTCAGTGAGGCGCGCCGCCCGCCAATTCCGCTTATCAGTTAGAGCACTAAACTGAGGTCACAGGCAATGTCAGACCCAGACCCCAAGACCGAGGTCATCTTCTCGGCTGCCCTGGCCATCGAAGCGCCCGAAGATCGCGCCAAATACCTCGATCAGGCGTGCGCCGACGACCAACAGCTCAGGAAGCGGCTGGAGGAGTTGCTGGCCGCTTATCCCAAAGTCGAGCGCTTCCTCGAAACTCCGGCGGCCGGCCAGAGCGCCACGGTTGCTCAGCCAACACCGATCGAGTCTCCCGGCACCCGCATCGGCGCGTACAAGCTCTTGCAGCAAATCGGCGAGGGCGGCATGGGCGTTGTCTACATGGCCGAGCAAGAAGAGCCAGTCCGTCGCAAGGTCGCCCTCAAGATCATCAAGCCAGGCATGGACTCCGCCCAGGTCCTGGCCCGGTTCGAGGCCGAGCGGCAGGCCCTGGCGCTCATGGACCATCAGAACATCGCCCGCGTGCTCGACGCCGGCACGACTGGAGAAGGGGCTAGGGGCGAGGGGCGAGAGACGAGGGGTGGGAGAGCACATGATGCCGAAGAAATTGCACGTCTTGCCTCCGGCCCCGCTTCCCTCGCCCCTGGCCCCTCACCTCTCGCCCCTCCGGGCAGGCCCTACTTCGTCATGGAGCTGGTCAAGGGGGTGCCCATCACCCAGTTCTGCGACGAGCAACACCTAACGCCACGAGAGCGACTGGAGTTGTTCGTGCCAGTGTGCCAGGCTATCCAGCACGCCCACCAGAAGGGAATCATCCACCGCGACATCAAGCCGTCTAACGTCATGATCACGCTCTACGACGGCAAGCCGGTCCCCAAGGTGATCGACTTCGGCGTCGCCAAGGCCATCGAGCAACCACTGACCGAGCGGACCTTGTTCACGCAGTTCGGCCAGGTGGTGGGCACGCTGGAGTATATGAGCCCGGAGCAGGCGGAGCTGAGCGCGCTCGACATTGATACGCGCAGCGACATTTATTCGCTGGGCGTGCTCCTCTATGAGCTGCTGACCGGCAGCACGCCCCTGGACCGCAAGAAGCTGCGCGAGGCGGCCTTCACGGAAATGCTACGGATGATCCGGGAGGAAGAGCCGGCCAAGCCGAGCACGCGGCTGAGCGAGTCAGGCAAGAAGCTGCCGTCGATCTCGGCGCAGCGGAAGATGGAGCCGGTCAAGCTGACGAAGTTGGTGCGTGGCGAGCTGGACTGGATCGTCATGAAGTCGCTGGAGAAGGATCGCAACCGGCGTTACGAGACAGCCAACGGCTTCGCTCGGGACATTCAGCGCTATCTGGCCGATGAGGCGGTGGAAGCCTGTCCGCCGTCGGCCGGCTACAAGCTGAAGAAGTTCGCCCGCAAGAACAAGAAGCTGCTCGCGACCGCCGCTGCTTTCGCGCTCTTGTTGACAGCCGGTGTCGTGGTGAGCAGCTGGCAGGCGATCCGCGCGAAAGAGGCGGAGGCCAAGGCCAAGGAGGCCCAGGCCTTGACTAAAGCCGCTCTTGACCAAGCGGAGCAGGAGAAGGCGATCGCCCAAGCTGTGCGAGACTTTCTCCGCAATAGTCTGCTTGCCCAGGCCGATCCGCGTTTTCAAGCTGAGGCGATCAGGAAGAGTGGCGAAAGGCCGGTTGGATCGAAGCCGAACCCGACAATCCGCGAACTGCTCGACCGGGCTGCCAGCGAGTTGGCCTCTGGGAAGATCGAAGGGCAGTTTCCTGGAAAGCCGCTGGTGCAAGCCGAGATCTTGAGGACGGTCGGCGAGGCCTATCGCGGGATCGGCGAATACGGGCCGGCCATCGAACATCTCGAGCGGGCGCGCGACTTGCAGATTCGGGAGTTGGCTCCGCACCATGCCGACACGCTGGCAACCATGAATAGCCTTGGCAAGACATACCTCGCTGCCGGCAAACCGGCGGATGCAGCCCGACTGTTCGAGCAGGTGCGCGACCTGAGAATTGAGACGCTTGGACCGGACCATCGGGACACGCTGGAGAGCATGAACGACCTGGGTCGAACCTATTTCGAACTCAAATTGCGCGACAAAGCGCTCCAGCTTCGCAAAGACTTGGTCAAGCTGCGAACCGACAGACTCGGACCGGCTGATCCGGACACGCTGGCCAGCATGAACAATCTGGCCAATAGTTACGCCTCCGTTCACCGACTTGCCGAGGCCCTGGAACTCCACGAAAAGACACTCTCGCTTCGGCAAGCCATACTCGGTGCGGATGACCCCGATACGCTGCAGAGCATGAACAATGTGGCCAATTGTTACCTTGCCCTGGACCGGAAGACCGAGGCGCTCAAGCTCCACGAGAAGGTGCTTGAGCTGAGGCGCTCCAAGCTCGGTGAAGATAACCCCGAAACACTCCAAAGTATGAACAACGTAGCGTTCCTCTACTCGGCTCTCGGCCGGCCCGCCGATGCGCTGAGCCTGTACGAAACGACCCTGGCGCTGCGAACGGCCAAGCTCCACATCGAGCATCCGGACACGATCAAGAGCATGAACACCGTCGCCTGGGAGCTTGCCAACTCTCCGGATCAAAAACTGCGAGATCCGAACCGGGCGGTCGCCTTGGCCAGAAAAGCTGTCGAGCTGGCCCCCGAGAAAAGAGACTACTGGAACACGCTCGGCGCCGCCAAGTACCGTGTGGGGGATTGGAAGGGTGCCATTGCGGACTTGACAAAGTCCTGTGAGCTTCCCAAGGGGGGCGATGGCACCGATTGGTTTTTCCTGGCGATGGCGCACTGGCGCCTGGGTGACAAGGATCAGTCCCGCATGTGGTATGAGAAAGCATTTGAATGGATGGAGAAAAACAAACCACACGATGAAGAGCTGCGGCGCTTCCGTGCCGAGGCCGCGGAGCTGTTGGGAATCAGGGAGCAGTGAGCCTCAAACTACGGAAACCATTACCCATTTCTTGGAATCCATCGAAGGAGACTAGGCCATGTGGGATTTTTTCTCGGCGCTTGCACCGAAATCGCGAATTAAGCGCCCGAGCTGTTCCTCGCCTCCCTCGTTGGAGGCTCTCGAAGACCGCTATTGCCCCAGCGGCGGCAGCTTGGAGTGGGGTGACCCGACGCTGGCCTCGTTCAACGGTAGCAATGGCTCAAGTCCGCAGTGCGGTCTGATCATGGACAGCAGCGGCAACCTCTACGGCACAACCTCTGCCGGGGGCGCTAATACTGACGGCACCGTTTTCGAGGTGGCCCAAGGCAGCGGCACAATCACCACGCTGGCGTCGTTCAGCGGCGCCAATGGCGCAGGCCCGACGGACCCCCTGATCACGGACAGCAGCGGCAATTTTTACGGCACCACGACGGGTGGAGGCGCTTTCGGCGACGGCACGGTTTTCGAGCTGGCCCACGGCAGCGGCGCCATCACCACGCTGGCTTCGTTCGACGGCACTAACGGTTCAGATCCTGTGGCCGCCCTGATCATGGACGGCAGCGGCAATCTGTACAGCACAACGTCTGCTGGAGGCGCCGGCGGTGCCGGCACGGTTTTCGAGCTGGCTCACGGCAGCGGTACAATCACCACGCTGGCCTCGTTCAACGTCACCAACGGTCGACAGCCGCGTGATCCCCTGGTCATGGACGGCAGCGGCAATTTGTACGGCACAACGCAGTTTGGAGGCGCCAACCGCAGAGGCACGGTTTTCGAACTGGCTTACGGCAGTAGCACGATCACCACGCTGGCTTCGTTCAACGGCAGCGCCGGTAGTTACCCACTTTCCGGCCTGCTCATGGACAGCGGCGGCAATCTGTATGGGACAACCTTCATCGGGGGCGGGGTTTTCGAGCTGGCCCATGGAAGCGGCACGATCACTTTGCTGGCTTCGTTCAACGGCAGCACCGGTGGAGACCCATACTACACCCCCCTGGTCATGGACAGCAGCGGCAATTTATACGGCACAACTCTGGAAGCGGGCCCCTCCAACGACGGCACAGTTTTCGAGCTGGCTCATGGCAGCGGCACGATCACTACCCTCCTCCCGTTCAACGGCCCCAACGGTTCAGGCCCGATTGGGCTGCTCATGGACAGCAGCGGCAACCTGTACGGCACAACCGAGTACGGGGGCGCTAACGGCCTCGGCACCGTTTTTGAAGTACAGTGCGGCGGCGCCAGGTATACCTTCAGCGGGTTCTCGTCCGCCACCGCCGGCCAGACCGGGCAGTTTACTGTCACTGTTCAGAATCCTGACGGTTCGACCGACACCGGCTACATCGGCACGATCCACTTCACGAGCAGCGACTCCAAGGCCGTGTTGCCAGCAGCTTATACCTTCACGGCCGGCGACGCCGGGATGCATACCTTCAGCGCTACGCTCGATACGGCCGGCTCTCAGTTCATCACCGGCTTCGACACCAACAGCTCGATTGTCGGCCAAATAGAAGTCACCGTCACCGCGGCCGCCGTCAGCAGCTTGAACATCAGCGGCTATCCTTCATCGACAGTCGCGGGAACGAGCAACAGCTTCACCGCCACCGCCTACGATCCTTATGGGAACGTGGCCACCGGTTACCTGGGAACCGTATCGTTCAGCAGCAGCGACGCACAGGCTGGTCTGCCCGCGAACTATACCTTCCAGGCATCGGATAACGGAACCCATACGTTTAGCGCCGTATTGAAGACGGCAGGCTCCCAGTCGATTACCGCAACCGACACGAGCAACAGCTCCGTGACTGGGACGCAGTCAGGCATCACGGTCACGGCTGCTGCTGCCACTCATTTCAGTATCACTGCGCCTTTGGCCGTCACCCACGGAGTTGCATTTAGCGTGACGATTACTGCCCTGGATGCCTACGGCAACGTTGCCACGGGCTACCTGGGTACCGTGAAGTTCACAAGCAGCGACAAAAAAGCCGGCCTGCCAAGGAATTACACCTTTACCGCAGGGGACGCCGGCGTGCACGTCTTCTCGGTGACGCTCAACACGATCGGGCTGGAGTGGCTGGCCGTTACGGACACCAAGCACAGCAGCATCACCGACAAGGATTCGAACATCCAGGTGGTTTCTGCCTCGTTCGATGAATTGTTCCGAGAAGGAATGCCCGACCTGGACGACCAGGACGCCATTCCGAATCTACTGGACGATGCGCCCACCGGACTTGAGCAGGCCGTTGTTCTCCGCGATACCCATGGCCGTAGCCCCGGTGAGGAGCACGATGAGCGTGTGATACCCGTGCTTGACGCATTCAGGTCGAATCAGCGCGCTGTCGAGGCGCTGTCGATGGCCAGGATCCTTGCCAAGCTTGGTCGCAAGGTACCCGCGAACAATGACGACGAGTTGGGTGGACGAAACTACGACGCTCATCTGCTGGCGCGAGCGATCCCTTTGCTGGCCGGTGCCGCGCTACTCAAGCCAGACAAGCCGCAAGAATCGCCCGCAAAGCGACGGAAAGCCCGGAGGCGAACGGATCAGCCCAGCTGAGAAAGCGAGACAGGATTGAGCCGGTTCTGCTCCACGGTAACTGTCACGATCTGGTGTTCCTTGAGTGGCAACGGCTCGGCCGGTCTGAGCACGCCGTTCTCGTACACGGCTTCGATTGTGATGGTCATGACTTAATCTCCCAGAATTGCTGCCGAGTAGGAGCCGGCAAGATTATACCGCCTGAATCTGTTCAGGCTGAGACGAGCTGCACGGGACCAAAGAATAAACAAAGGCGGCCGGTGAGTTCTCGCCGCGAAGCAAAGTCCTCACCGGCCTCGGCATGCCCCGATGGTTGATTGACGAGGCAACAAGGAGGACTTTTTTGGTTAGGGGACCGTTAGAAGGATTCATCAAGAGGAAGAAGAAAGCATCAGATTGGGGAATAGCGTGTTATTCCCGGCACACGATCGAAGTCGGCGTCGTTGCTGGCCAGTTTGCTCAGCCCATGTGCTTGCATGACGGCTACGATCAGGGCGTCGTTGTGAAATAGGCCGGTTAGCTGACTGACGGTCGCGGCAGTTACGACCAGAATTGGTGGAATCGTCAGAATCTGGATAGCGCTTTGGGAGATCCCTTCAAGGGTCGTGCGAAATCCGGTGAGCTTTTGAATTTCGGCCGGATGCTTCTTGAGGTACGAGACAATGGCAGTCTGAGGACGGCCAAGCGCCGCACACGCTTCCAGGGTCATTAGCCGGTGAGCGGCCTCGCTCAAGACATGGGTGGATGTGAAACCTACGACCTCTTGGCGCTGGCAGCGGTCGAGCAAGTCGGTGCAAGCCCGGCCAAATTGAGGATCGAGGGTGGCATGATACACGAAGACGTTGGCATCAAGGAACGCCGGCTCTCCAGCCTGGATGTCGGCAAAGATCATGACCCCTCCGCCGGCGGGAAATCAAGCTCGGGATCCATGGCTGCCCATTCGATGAGCTGGCGGTTGGAACAGTTGATAATGCCGGCGGTCTCCCGAACCCAGTTCGTCGGCGGATGCACCGTAATGCGCACTTTTTCGTGTTCCTTGAGCGGCAAGGATTGGGACGGCTTGAGCACGCCGTTTTCATAGATGGCTTCGACAACAATTGGGCTCATCATCGGGACTCCTTGGGAAAGCAACCAGGCGGACTTCCTCATTATAGCAAAGGAACCAAAGGCACAACGAACCCCAGAAACACGTGGACATGACCTCGGAAACACCATGGACATCTACAAAAGTCTGTGGGATTGTCTTCCAACTGCGAAGCAGTTGCACAACCTAGCCCAGGGTCGCGGTACTCCGCGCACCCTGGGACAGGGGCGAAAAAAAACATCTACCCCGAAGGGGCAGGGCTTCCAAGGTGTCAGGGATCGTCAACTGTAAGTAGTTTGTAGGTCGATACATGCCCGCCGTTGCGGTAGCGGCTTTTTTTGGGTGGCGGCTTCTTCGGACCGCGCGGACTTTTCCGGTATCGTTCGAGATCAA
>DATGZX010000394.1:0-74443 GCA_035296965.1 Gemmataceae bacterium | reverse complement strand
GCGCTGCTCACGTTGTCGGCATCCGCGACAGACAAGAACATCCATGCATTCATGCTAGCAACGACAACGCCGTTCAGCTGCGCCAGTTGCAAGCAAACCCAACCTGGGACAGAGGGGGACGCGCTAACAAAATACGGTTCGGCTTGCGCAAGTTTTGTTTGCCGCGACGTTCATTTTGTGATACGGAACGGAGTGCACCCGATTCTCCCAGGAGGCGCGATCATGACGCAAACCCACGAGCCTAGAAATGAGCCTTCCCAGCCGCTCTTGTCCGATTTGCTGGATCAATACCTTAAGCGCCAGGTAGACGCCCACGCCGCAGGGCTTGGTCTCGGCGATGCGACAGCCGAGGTGGTTCCGTTCGAAGCCGTGCCGGCTTCGCCCGTAGACCCTCGGCTTGCCTGGGATGGGGCACTGGCAGCTTTGCGCTACTTGCGTCCTGGATTCGACGCCAAGCAGTGGTCAACGCCGTCCGATTGGCTTCAGCGCATCAGGAATCAGGAGTCCGTCCCCTCGATCGCCTTCTGCGTGGGCAATTTTCCGCAGATGATCAAGAGCCTTCAGCCCCTACTTGGCGCAGCGGACTTTTCCAAACTCTGCCCAGCCGGAATTCCTGCCGCACGCTTCGATTCCTCGCTGGAGGATATCGAGTTCGCGGGGAAACCATTTTCGCAAACGCTCCTGGCGCTAGGCCTTCTACGACTTGCCCGGCGCTTCGACGACGCGCTCAACGTGGCCAAGTCGGCTCGGGAGCGAGTTCCAGCAGAGTGGCGCGAGGCCTGGGCGAACGAAGAAGCTGCTCTCGCCTGGCATTCTGGCCGTGCCAACGAAGCGATCCAGTCATGGCAGGCGCAGGCCCAGACCATGCCCGTGCTCTTCAACCGCGGGATGGCGGCCCTCTTTTCCAATCAAACAGCGGAAGCGCGTTCACTGCTCACTCAGGCCCTATCGCAACTTCCCGAAGAGGAGAGTTGGCACCATCTCGGCCGCCTATACCTGGCGCTTGCCGAGATGCGTCGTTAGGGGCAGCTCGTCACGACAAGTGCCTTGTTGCCGGAAGGAGTCGGCAACGCTGCAGTCGCCGTTCGCTGGATTGTCGCACGCCTCGTCCCAATCCTCTCACTTAGCCTGTTCCTGATTTGCACTTCGAGGCCGCGCGCTGTACCTTCCTTAGTCATGGGCAAAGTATCCAAATAAGGGAGATCGATCCATGCGTGGCATCTACTGGGGAGTGGGGATCCTGGCTCTACTCGCGGGCACAGGATTGGTTCTGTATGCCGACGATTCTGGAGCACCCGAAGGTTTCACATCGTTGTTCAATGGCAAAGATCTTTCCGGCTGGAAGGTGCCGACGGGCGACAATGGCCACTGGAAGGTGGTGGACGGCGTTATCGACTACGACGCCCGAAGCGAAGCGAAGGCGGATAAGCACCTGTGGACTAAGAAGTCCTACGGGGATTTTATCCTGCGCGTCGATTGGCGAATGAAAACCGACGAACCGGGATTCACCTGGAAGGTGCCCCTTCTACGGCCTGACGGCAGTCCCAAAAAGGATGCTGACGGCAAAGTGGTCAAGGTAGAAATCGAGGACGTGGATTCGGGAATTTACGTACGTGGTAACGAAGATAGTCAGGTGAACATTTGGCGGTGGCCGGTGGGCTCAGGCGAGGTGTGGGGCTACCGCACAAATGATAAGCTGCCCGCAGAAGTCCGTGCCGCAGTCACGCCCAAGAAGCGAATGGATAAGCCGCGCGGTGAATGGAACACGTTCGAGATCACGATGAAAGGCGACCGCCTCTGGGTGAAATTGAACGGCGAAGAAGTGATCACCAACGCTCAATTACCTGGTGTTCCCACGGAAGGACCCATTGCTCTTCAGCACCATGGTAGGTACGACGCCAAGGCCGGCAAGTGGGTGGCCCCGCCCGCCTTGGTCCAATTCCGCAACATCTGCATCAAGGAATTGAAATAGGCGAGTGCAAACAAAGAGCGCAAAGCATCAAGCCTCCGCGACGAAGGACATCGACGCTTCAAAAGACGATCCCGCGATCGCGCAGCCAGTCGGCCAGCCGGTCCGGGTAGTCGGTGGTGACGCCGTCTACTTCCCAGCTGACCAGGCGTTGCCACTCGTCGGGCTCGTTTACGGTGTAGGGCACCACACGCACGCCTTTGGCGTGGGACTTGCGCACCTGGGCCAAATCCAGGAATCGAAAATCAGGGCAATAGGTTTGTGCGTCGCTCTGGAGGGCCAGATCGCCAGGGTCAATGAGGGCAGTCTCGGCGGTCAGGATAGAAGCTGTCAGCCCTGGCTCGAGTCGGCGCAGGGCGCGTACCGAGCGATGATCGAAGCTGCGCACCAGGGTGCGCTCGAGCATCCGGGCCGCATGGACAATCTCGACCACACTTCGTTCGAGCAGGGCAGGAGCTTCACCGTCGAAATCGTCGCCGATCAGCATGGGATAAAAGGCCACCCGTTTGAGTTCCAGGTCTAAACGTGTTTGCCGCGCTTTCTGTCGCTGCGCTTCGCTTTTCCCAGCCAGGGCACCCAGTTCGCCCGTGTAGGCCTTGAGGAAGTCGAATAATTCGTTCAGTGTCGGAGGTGTATAAGGATGGATTCCCAGGCGCTGGGCGAAGAGCCGAGCGAGCGGTGTCACGGTAGCATCCTGCTTCGTGAATCGTTCTGGAGCAGGATTGAGGTCCACCTGAAATTCACGGACCTGGGCGAGGGATAGCATGCTGATGAGAAGATGACCCGCGGAATGCGGCGGGGCAACGCCCGAAGACAGCCGCCAGCGCCGTTCGCTGACCAGGGCATCGTGGACCAGGAGAGGCACGCCGTCGCGGGTCAGGTGGACGTCGGTTTCGATGGTCGTCACTCCCAGATCGAGAGCCACCTCGAAACCAGGAAAAGTGTTTTCCGGCTTGAGGCCACGCGCGCCACGATGGCCTTGAAGGTCGAATGCGTGCATGGGACACCCCTTCCAGTCCATTGGAAAATTGCTGAGCTGATTCCAAGATTCTACTGGATTCGTCGCATATCGAGTCGAGCTGGTGGCGTCGCGCAGAGAAAAACCTCGCTGAATCACCTTGCGGAAACCCAGCGAGGCCGGAACAGAGAAGAGGCCGTCCTGAGAAGCGGAGGTGCGTGCGACTCCACTTCTGTCACATTCGATTCTCCTCGATCATATTTGCTTGTCAAGTTTTTTTCAGGATTTCTCAGCGCGCGCTGGTTCACGGTGCACCGCGGTGATGGCATCGTTTTTGCTCGTGTTGGCTGTGGGATTTCCACGTCCACAAACTGAGGGGATCAAGACAATGGCTGGCAATCATTCACCAGACGGTGCGGGAACGCTTCAACTGTAAGGTGATTTTCAAGGCCCCGTCGTTGTCAGCATTCTCCAGCTGTCCCCGGGGAAGGGCACGCCTGCATCGGATCGCCCAATTTTTGCCGTTGGCGTGCGAATAAACCTGGGAGTATAATCGGCACGATGGAGGGGTGGTGGCCGCTCCAGGTCTCCTTCCCCGCCACCGCCAGCTGGGGTACCGCTGATGGTTAGTGAGAGTATCGAGAGCCTTTGCCACCAAGCTCGTCAGGCGATTGCTCAAGGGAGCAACGAGCAGGCTCGCCAGTTCTACATGCGCGCTCTGAACATAAAGTCCGACTCCCCGGATGTCCACTACGGTCTGGCGACCGTCTGTTTCTTGCTGAGCGACCTGCCGAGCGCTGCCTACCACTTCAAGGAAGTGACGCGCCTCGACCCGCTCCGCGCTGGGGCGCACATCAATCTAGGCGCGGTCTACAATCGGCTCGATCAGGTTGATGAAGCTATCCAGGTGTTGCGCCGCGGCATTCAATTGGATACGCACCGAGCCGAAGGATACTACAACCTCGGCTTGGCCTACCGCAGGAAAAAACTACTGGACCTGGCGATCCAGGCATACCATGAGGCAACCCGTCTGAACCCACGCATGCCGGATGCGCACCTGAACCTGGCCAACGCCTACCTGGACAAGGGCCAGTACGCGTCGGCGGTATCGCACTACCAGCTTTCCCTGGAAATCCGGCCAAACTGGGAGAAGGCCGAAAATGGCCTGGCACAGGCGGAGGCTGGCCTGGCTGCCGCCCAGGCACCGGCTGGCGAGGGTTCCACGCGCCCGGGAGAACAGAAAGAACGGGTCACGGAAACTGTGGAGAGCGTCGCGGCCGAAGTGAATCTCGATCCGGAGAGAACCGTCGATCCCAATCTGCACGGCGCACAACTCACGGTCTTGCATCGGGTAACCATCGAGACGGAGAACCACGGCCGCAATTGCTTGCAGATCCTCGAGAAAGAAGTTGAGCCTGCCATCAAGGAACTGTCGAGTTGCCTCCTCTATCCTGACAGTGCTGCCGGAGACCTGACCGATTGCGTGAGAAAGCTAGAAACGGCGATGCAGAGCATGCGCAGCGCGCAGCGCAGCCTCGAGACCAGTATGGAGCAGGTGCGCACGCTCGGCGAGCGACTCGTCAAAACTTAGCAAGCCGGAATGATCTCTCGCAAATCATTTCGAATCCTTGCCGTAGCCAATTGCCAATGTCAGCGAGCCATGTCCCCGGCTGTCTATTTGCCAGGAAACGGAAATCGGCCCAAGAGAGATCTCCCCCTTCGTGTCCTTGTCGCAAGAGACCTCTTGCTCTTCTCCTTCTGCAATCGCTGTTCGAGACAAGATGCCAACATAGATCTGGACCAGTCGCGCTGCCGCTTCGTGATCGTAGGAGCTTCCCGGACAGAGTTTCTGTATTTGTTCGTAATTCTTGCAGGCCGACTCAAAATCTCCCATGCGGCACTGATGTTCAGCCGTTTGCATGAGCCCTGCGGCCTGTTGAAGCTTCTGAAGATTCTCTAAAACGCCATCAGCTGAATCGTTCACCTTTCCTTTCGCCTTTGTTTGAGGAGCAGCCTGGGCACGCATGTACGGGCAGGTCATGTCGGCCGGCAGTTCCGTTCGATCCGGTGGGAGCGCTCGTCGATCTGCCGGACAGGCCGGTTCAGAGAAGACGCACGCTCGCTCCATGCCTTCCAGGTACTGGGTGATTGTTAGAAACCTGGTCCAAAACTGGAGGGCAGCCTCGTGGTACTGCTCGAATACGTGCACCAGAATCGCCCCGGAGCGATCACCGGGCAGCAAGACCTCGGAGCTCGCATCTTGGTCGGCGACCTGAACCGGGTTGCATGCGGAAACTTCCGCCGTCTGTAGGGACGGCTCGCAGACGAACTTCTGTTGGATGGGCAAGTCGGGCGGCTTGGCTGTGCATGGTGATAGCGCACTAACCGACACAATCAGTGCAGCCGCCTGCGACAAGGCCATCAGCATTCGCGTAGACATAAATTCTCTCCTCGGCTCTTGACGTGAACAACTGAAACGGCAGGGCACGACCGCGGCCTCGCCGGGAGCGACACGCGCACTCTCGATGGTGGAGTGCTCGCTCCAGAACGCATGCGGAAGATACCTTCGGCAAGAAGGGAGAAACTCTAAGGGAGAAACTCTACAGGATGCTCAAAGACGTGAATCCAGCTGTACCTGCAATCAATGCGCCCTACCGGGCCGCACAGGCTGTTCCCGACGTTCAGCCAGGCTGGCGCTTGTCCTGGCATCCGGCTTGAAGCGCAAATGCCTTACTACGGCAGGTGGCACGTTCATGAAGATGCGCTGCTTCCGCACCTGATAGGTGCGTATGTATTTACCGACCACCCGCCCCACCTGATAAAGCCGGCGGCGTTCCTGCCGCGGCACAAAAGGCGATTGCAGCTGTCGAATAAGCACATACTCGTAATACGAAAGCGTGCCCCCTGGCTTTAATAATCGGGTATAGCACTGGTAAATCTCGCGTACCAATGCAACGCCAAAATTGTTCAGCGGCAGCCCGGAAATGATGTAATCGTAAGTCCCTTCACCCTCTAAATCCTGAACAGCTGCACGAATCAACTTCACCTGATCCCGGTGCTGCCAGAACTTCCACTCCCGGTCGAAGCGCTGCTGAAGCATAGCGATGAAGTGGCTGTTCAATTCGACCAGATCCAATTGATCACTGGGCAGCAAGTTTCGCAGGATATGCCGTGTTACCGATCCTGTCCCGGGTCCGACTTCGAGAATGCGACAGGGGTTGCGTCGTTTTCTGAGTTCAGAAGCCAAAGCATGTGCCAAGAATCGGCTACTCGGCAGCAACGCTCCAGTATCATGGAAATGCCGACGCGACTCGCGGATGAAGTCTCCGCATTCTGCCCAGAAGCGCATCCTCGGTGCCTCGTGATAGGTGCAAAGCAATGGTGGAAGGATCGTTAGCTGCGCTTGTAGCATACCGACTTTTCGCACAGCAGCAACCGAAAACAGCTGGGCACGCCTAAAAACCGCTTTTCGCCAAAGCCATCCCACCCCCCCAGGCTGCAGGTTCGACCCAGGCTGTGGGCGCTGGAACGCAGATAGAGTTTCGGTCAAAACAACCCGGCATAGTCTTCCTCTATCCGCTTTAGAGACAACCGGTTCAGAAAATTTGCATAGCACATCCAGGCAGAAAGCGCGTGCAGGTCGTCAAACTGAGGCGGTAAGAATTTTGGTGGGACGACCAGTCCTTCTTCAACAAGCTGCGCGATGATCTTGATGTCGCAGAGCGTGGTCTTGCCGCAAAAGAGTAGAGGAACGCGCCGGGCCATCCCCCGTCTTACCGCAAGCCGGATGAAATTATAGATGAGCACGAACCCCTTGCTGTAACACAGGTCTTTGGTGAAGGGACCGCACCCCTCCGGCAAGCTCCCGCGGAATAGACGCTTGGCGTGATGATAGCTCTCGCGTTGGTCATAGCCTTCGCCCAAGAAATAGCGATAGACTTCGAGAAAATTGGCGCCGGCTTCGGCCATCGCCACTCCCTCGATCCGATTGGTGAGCCGGCGAACGCGGGCAGGAGTCGATGCGAAAGCAAAGATTTCCGTGAGGACGGCCAGGCCTTCCTGAGTGATCGTGGATGACGGCGGCCCTTTGCTCAGAAACGTGCAAATAGGCTGGTTTTGTCCATTGAGCGTCGTGCCGAGGTGAACCCAGCCCTCGTGAACTTCCAACAGGCGGACATCACGATCCGTGAAACGGGCTTGTTGCCGGATCTTGATATAGTCGCTGCCGGCAGCGGCATCAGCCACGATTCCATCGGACAAGCGTACTCGGACGGAAAGCTCGTCCTGGAAGTATCCTTTGAGCCGCGCCGACAGGCGCGCCACCGTTTCTTCCGCATCGAGCGCCGGCTCGATTTCTCCGAAAATCGTCTCGTGAGACAGGTTATTGAGGGTATCCGACATCAAGTGACCGAGGTCGGCGAGATTCGGATCGCCCGCGTGAAAGCTGTCTGACGCGCTGCCGTACAGCCGCTCTGAGATTTCTGCAAAGGCCCGACTACCGCGCTGGCTCAGCATATGGACCACTTCGCGGTACTCCTGGCACATTCGGGTCATGATCTGGCCGGGGCCGTTGAATTCACCCAGTTGACGGCGCACATCTCGCTCGATCGTGTGAAACTCCTGGAGCTTCTGCTCGGGATCGAACGGCAGCGGTCGCCGTGCATAGTAATCGCGAGTAACAGGCGGCAGCTCCCGGCAGCCCTTTTCAAAGAAGGCGCGTTCGATGTCGTCGTCCCACTTGATCGCATCCAGGATGCGGATGGGGCGCTGCGCCTCGACGAGACGATCGCTCAAGGCGCGAATCATCTTTTGATAAGCGTTCAGCGGCCGAGTGGTTACGCCATTCGAACTGGAGGTGACTCTACCCATCGCTCTTGATCAGCGCGAGGCGCCCGTATAGCGTCTCTTCCCTGGTTCCTTCATGCGGATTGCCTGGAGAAGCGCCCCCGGCGCCTTCCGCGTCTGCTTCTAGCCTAGTACCCAAAAGAGATCCAGAGAGAAAGCAGCCTTATGAGCCTAGGAGACGTTCCAATGCCATTTTCCCAAGCTCCGCGACTTGCGAGGCCTTCGTGCTCCAAAGGGTTGGGTTCATCAGCTCCAGTGAAACCCAGCCGTCGTAGCCGATCGCTCGCAGATGATTCAGGATGGGCGTGAGCTGAAAGTCACCGTCGCCCGGCAAGACCCGGTCGGCATCCGTGGCCAGCTCGCGAGGGACGCCGGCAAGATCGGAAAGTTGCACGAAGGCAAGATTAGCGGGTGAGAGCAGTCCGAGATCTTCGAATTTGCTTGGTCCCGTGTAGTAGTGAAACACGTCGAAGTTGATGCCGACGTTTGGCTCGGCGCACTGGGTCACCAGGGCCAGGGCCGTGTCGAGACTTGCGCAGAACGTGGACCTGGCGCGAAATTCAAGAGCCAGGCGAACATGAAACCCGGCCGCCCATTGCGCTGCTTGCTTCAAGGAGACGACGGCTCGTTCCAGGGACATCGGGTCGATGGAAGCAACAAAGTCGGCGACGACCAGCAGAGTACCAATCCCGAATTGCTGGCATAGCTCCAGGCGTTGCCGGAACTGCTCGTGGTGGGCGCGACGTTGATCGCCTTGCGAGAGGAGAAGCCCCCCCTGATAGGACGCCCCCGCGAGCGTCATTTGCTTGTCTTCGAGAAGCTTGCGCGTGTCGGCGGCTGACTGCTGCTCCAGATGGGTTTCGAGCTTGGTGAGCCAGACTTCCAGCGCGGAAAATCCGGCGCCGGCATACGCGGACACATCATCGGCAAACGTGGAGGGTAGAGTTGTCGCTTCACTGATACAAGGCTTCATGAAATGTTCTATTCACTGCAGAGAAGGCAGCCAAGAATTCAACACCGAAGAGAACGGGTCATCACCTCCCTGGTCCTTTGGATTCCTTCCTCGCCTCTGCGCTCTCTGGGATTAGGTTCCAGCCAGCCTACTTCTTTTTCGCACGGATGCTTCGAATGGCCATCCTTGCGGCCCGACTGACACCCTTGTCTTTGTCGTTCTGGGCCTCTTGCAAAGCGGGAATGGCGTCCTTTGCTTCCTCGCCTAGAATGGCCAGCGCTCCCGCCGCAGCAATACGAACGGGGGCGGCCTTGTCCTTGAGGGCTTCAATGAAGTTCGGCACCGCTTCTTGAGGATCGGGATCCATCTGTCCCAGAGCAGCTGCGGCGGCCTTGCGAACCGTGGCATCCTTATCCTTCTTGAGAATCTCATAGAGGACGGGGATCGCATCCTTTGCATCCGCTGCCCGAATGGCTCCGATATGACCGAGGTCCTCTGCGGCAGAAATCCGGACCTTGGGGCTTTTGCTCTTCAAATCCTTGATGAGTGAAGGCACGTCGTCTTTCTTTCCGTCGGCGCAACTCCGCCCGGCGGTCACGACCAGTAAACAGCCAAGGCTCAGCACCAGGGGTAAAGCTTTCATGGCATTGGGTACCTATGAATCGGGGAATGCGAACTACCTTCCTTAGTCTACCTTTTTCGCCCAAAGGATTGCTTTAAAAAACCAGAAACGCAACTCCAAGAATTCCACATTCCTGGCAGGGGATGCCGGCCCAGGCCTGGTTGGATTACACGTAAAGATACACATACAGCGCAAACAGAATCGCGCTCAGGCCTGCAAGGCTCGCCAGGCTCCACAGCAGGCTCTTGAACTTCACGGCGAGAGAAAACGACGCGATGGTCACCCCCGCCTGGGCGGCAAGCATGCCAAAGAAAAACTGTTTGCTCCTTCCCCGGTTACGCTCCGAGGCGGTGCTGCTTTTGCGCACCTGGATTTCATAGAGGTCTGCGGCGTCTTGGTTATAACGAGCTTCCCGTTCGTAGCGCCTGGCCGTGTAGCCGTACTGTGCTGCCTTGAAGTCATTGCGCCTCTCATCGCTTAAGGTTTTGATATTCGCACTGCAACGGGCCAGCGCGGCCGCGGCACTGCGGATTTCCGTCAAGCCAGCGCTGTCCCCGGCTGGCAAATCAGCCGCCAGTCCATCCAGGTTGCGCGCCGCGCGAACGAGCGCCCGCGCCGACTCCGCCTGTTCCCGAACTAGAGCCTCGACCCGATTCAAGGTATCGCTCACCGGTTTGTCAGCCTGCTCCACCGCTTGAACATTGGCCTCGGCGGTCTCCAGCGCCTGACGAAGCACCTCTTCCGGTACTTGCCGAACGAGCGGCGCGATTTCTTGGTCCGGAATCCGGGATCGAACGGCCTGCAGCGCTTGCGTGATGTTGGGATCCTGAACGACCTTCGTGTTTGCCGGCGGCACCTCGGCAGTACCCAGGTAAGTAAATGCCCGTTGCACATCCGGCAAGGCAAGTTCGCGTTTGATCCGGTCGCGCGACATCTCGGCTTTCTGGAGGCTGTCCTGCGATGCTTGCAGAACCGCGGCCGCGGCCTGGCGGAACTCGGGCCCTGCCGGTCCGAGGGCGACGGTCTTGCTGTCGAGCGCAGCTTGCAAGCGGTTCGTCTCTTTCTGGGCGCGGCGAAGTTCTTGCACCATGCGGTCGGCCGAAATTTGCAATAAGGCAGGCTTCATTTCTCCTGGTGCTGAGGCGGTGTTGAGAAGACCTATCGTCATTTCAAGACCGGTGCCGCGAATGCGCTTGGCTTGGAAAAAATTCCACTGATCGCCTGCCTTCGACTGGAACTGGGCGGCGAGAGCGCGGTGGTATTGAGCCAGAGTCATCTCGCTGTTCGAGAGCCCAGCCAACACGGTGGCCAGGACTGTCAACATGACCGGCGTAGCCGTGAGCACGCCGTTCCACACCGTTCTCCGAGGAATGGCTGCCCCTTCGGGGTTCGACTCCATTGCCGGCATTTTCGGGAGCTTCATCACGGACTTCCTTTGCATTATGCTCAGCAGAGCGTTGGATGTTTCCGGCAAGCGCGAATTCTAAGTAGGCCCGCTACGCGAATCAACCCCGACGGTACCTGAGAGCGCGTCGGTCAAGGGGCCTGACCCCCTGACTCCATTGTGGCCAAGTCTCTCCAGACCTGACCTATCCTTCGCTGCCGGTTTGCTCGGCTTTCCGCTTTCCCCCGCACGGAAGTTCTTTTAGAATTGATTTTACGGAACTCCCAGGTTGCCTCGCCCCTTCGCAGGGTCGCCGACTGCTTGCTTCGAGGCAACGGCCGCCGCATATCGTTACTGAATGGCCGCCTGATCGGATTGGCCTGGCGACAATGAAGTCTTCCGTCCGAGAGTAAAGTCCCCAATGATCGCTCACCCTGGCTGGCGAAGCCAGCTTCAGCGGGTGCGCGCAACAGGACAGTATATGAGAACTCTTATTGCTGAAGACAATTCGACCACCCGGCAGTTATTGGAGTCCACTTTGGCGGACTGGGGCTACGATGTCCTCGTCGCTTGTGACGGCGCGCAGGCCTGGGAGCAGCTCCAGTCCGAATCTGCCCCCAAGCTGCTGCTTCTTGATTGGAAAATGCCGGGGATGGATGGCGTGGAAGTCTGCCAGAGGCTCCGGGAGAAGCCGGCCGCGCGCTCGACCTACATTATTCTGCTGACTGCCCGCGCAGACCAGGATGACATCGTCATGGGGCTGGAAGCTGGAGCGGACGATTACATCACCAAGCCATTCGATCCTCCGGAGCTGCGTGCACGTCTCAAGGCCGGGGCCCGGGTCCTCGATCTTCAAAACGATCTTGCCGCGCGCGTGCGCGAGCTGGAGATTGCTCTGACGCAGGTCAAGCAACTTCATGGCTTGCTACCCATTTGCGCCTACTGCAAACGGATTCGCGATGACCGCAATTACTGGCAGCAAGTCGAAGCGTATTTGAGCGCTCATTCCGACGTTCAGTTTAGCCACGGCGTCTGTCCCGATTGCTTTGAAAGCGTTGTGAAATCCGAGATTGAGGCGCTGCGCGCGCAATCCGCAAACGATTCGAAAGAAAGGCAGGCCCTCTGACCTCGGCTCCGTGCAGCCTCCTCCTTTACGCTTGGCCCAATCTGCGTGCTGCGGCCGTTCCTGAGTTCCTTGGGCTTAAGATTTAGATCTTGAAACCCTCCATGACGTTCTCACCGCTCTCGGCTATGCTACGCATCAGCAACGCTTGTGATACCGGAAGGACGTGAGCCGCCGTGGGTGCATTCTCGTTGTTGCGCGCTCCAATCGTTTAACCGCGACCCAACGGGGAGCGCGTGAACCAACGGCGACGTGTCTTTCTGTGGTCGACGCGCTCCCCGCTGGGTCGCGGTTAAACGAGAATTCCTAACCCCCGGGGGAAATGGCGGATCGCAGCCATAGTCTTGGCCAAGGAGTTGATATGCCGTTCTGCAAATCTTTCGAGGCACTCGCGCTGCTGGCGATTCTTGGCTTGATGGTCCCGAGTTCTGCTGTTGCCGAGCAGCCGAAGAGCACCAAGATGACCTACGTTTACAAGACCGTTGGCGACTGTCCCATCAAAGCTGATGTGTATCGACCAGCCGAGAGCGGCGCGCGACCGGTCGTCTTGTGGATTCACGGCGGCGCATTGATCATGGGCGGTCGCGGCGGCATCGATCGCAACTTCCGGGAAGCGTTGCTCAAGAACGGCTTCATCGTCGTTTCCGTCGACTATCGTCTGGCCCCAGAGACGAAGCTCGCCGAAATTCTCACCGATGTGCAGGATGCCTATCGCTGGGTACGCGAGAAGGGGCCGACGCTGTTTCAGGCTGATCCTGCCAAAATTGCCGTAGCCGGCGGCTCGGCGGGAGGCTATCTGACGCTAACGACAGGTTACAATGTCGAGCCGCGGCCGCGAGCCCTCGTCTCCTTCTGGGGTTATGGAGATATTTCCAGTAAATGGTACAGCAAGCCAGATCCGTTCTACTCGCGTCAACCGCCGGTTTCAAAAGACGAAGCCTATCGGGCGGTCGGGGGTCCGGTTCTTTCCGAAAGTTCAGGGAGGAACAATCGCTCGCGCTTCTACCTGTACTGCCGGCAGCAAGGCCTGTGGCCCAAAGAGGTGACCGGCCACGATCCCGATACAGAGCCGGCCGTTTTCGACCCTTGGTCCCCCGTCCGCAATGTCACGGCAGCATACCCGCCGACCCTGCTGATTCACGGCACCAAGGACACCGACGTGCCATACGGCCAATCCGAGATGATGGCCAAGGAACTCAAATCCAAGGGCGTTGAACATGAACTGCTGACTGTTCCTGAGGGGGGACACGGGCTCGCCGGAGTGCCTGCTCCTGTTGTCGCGAAGGCATATGGACGGGCCGTCGAATTTATAAGGCAGCACTCGCGGTGAACGTCTAGCGTTGGGTTGGCTAGCGCCCAGTGGGCAATGGCGAAGGAGTGGGACTATGGAACAGGTGGCATGACCCGGGGGCGGTACGCGCCGAAAGAAGATCCATCCTCAGAATTGTGCATCTCGCCTGCTGACAAGGGACGCCAGACTTGAGTTAAGTATCGTCAAATGTGCAGATAGATGACGCGCAGTTTCGTGCCAAGGATTTCTTCAAATTCTTTCTTGTAGATGTCGTCGAGCTTGCCGATGTGCGGATTCCTTGCACTGAGAGCAAATCTCCCAAAGCCTTGTTGCCATTCGTAGACCAATTCATGCAGCGTGAATGACGTGCAACAACAAGGTGATGCGTATTTGGCAAGGATGAAGCCGTGCCTGTAATCCTCATTCATTCGATCTTTCCACCAACTGACGGGAATCTCGGAGTGACAGGATGGGCAGAGAATTCGCCCAAAGTTGCTACCACAGTTGAAGAATTCAACCCTGTTGCAAACCTTGATTTCGAAATCGTCCGCATCCGGTGCAATCTCCGCAAATCGATCACCGGCATCTGATTGCTTTCTAGCATCCGGAACGAACATGGGGTCTTCCGGAATGAGGGTAATCCAGTTATCGGACATGCGCTGTCCCTAAAAGACATGTATCACATACACATCGTAACCGCCGGCGCGATTGGAAATAAAGGCCAGCCGTTTGCCGTCGGGCGACCAGGCGGCGTAATTGTTCTGGCTTGAGTGACAAGTCAGATTACGCGGCGCGGACCCGTTGGCGTTCATGACGTAGATTTCGTAATTGCCGTCTCGATTCGATGTGAAGGCGATTTGTTTGCCGTCAGGCGACCAGACCGGCCAATAGTCCAGCGCGGGACAGTTCGTCAGGCGGCGCACGTTGCTGCCGTCGGCTTGCATCAGGCAGATTTCCAGATTGCCGTAACGACCGCTGCAGAAGGCGATCTGTTTGCCGTCGGGCGACCAGCGCGGATTATTGTCCGCGGCAATTTCGCTCGTCAGCCGCCGGATGTTCTTGCCGTCGGCGTTGGCCACGTAGATTTCTTGATTGCCGTCGCGTGTGCTCACGAAGGCGATCTGTTTGCCGTCAGGCGACCAGCGTGGCGATTCCTCGAACGCCTGGTTGGGGATAACAACCTTGTTGTTCGAACCGTCGGCGTTGACCACGTTGATTTGCAGCTTGCCGTCTGTCCCTTGCAAGATGTCGTAGACGAATGCAATCTGCTTGCTATCGGGAGACCAGCAGCCGTCAAAATGCGGGGTAGCGTCCTGCAGCAACGGCTTGAGCTCGCTGCCGTCCGCATTCATCGTCCATACGCCCATCTTGCCGCGATGCAAGCGGGTGAACAGGAACTTCTTGCCGTCGGGTGACCAATCGAGGTGCTGCTTGAAGTCGCGATCGTGGGTCAATCGAACTGGTTCGGACTTCAATGAGTGGTCCATGGTCTTGAGTGCGTCTTCTGTCAAGCGGACAAACATGGCGCTGGCAAGGAGAGTGAACAGCCTCTTTCAACCTACGACGGGCCGACAGGCCGCAGGTACGACCACGCCGCATCCTCCTCCGGCCGATTCCAATCCTCCGCTAAGGAAGCTTCGCTTAATAGAGCGGTCTCATTGGGCCGCTCTGCGGGTTCCTCCTCCAAAATTGTAACAAGCGCACGTCGAGGCGTACGCAGTTCGACCGGCTCCAAAAGACGAACCCGGCCCTTTTCATCGATGAAGGCTTCGACAGTTCGAATCATAAGCACCGTTATCCTCAGGTTACTCTAATTGTAGAGCACGGACGTAAGGGCTGATAACAAATCAAAACAGTTCTTCAACGCTCTTGCCGCTGGCGATCAGTCCGACAGTTGCCGCCTGTTCGGTTGAAATGCCGACGCACCGTTGCACCGTCGCGGCAAGATCGGCAGGTGTTACCGGGCGGTCACGGAAATGTTCGCCGCGGGCGTCGCTGGAGCCGATGATGCGCCCGCCGCGGGTGCCGCCCCCGGCGAGCAAGGCACTGTAGCAGTGCTCCCAATGATCACGGCCAGCCTTGTCGTTGATCTTGGGTGTTCTTCCGAATTCCCCGACCACGAGAACGAGGGTCGACTCCAATAGGCCGCGTTGCCGTAGGTCTGTGAGCAGTGCTGAGAGAGTCTGATCCAGCCACGGTGCGTGGCGATCCTGCATGATCTGGAAGTTGCGATAGTGGTGATCCCAGCCGCCGTCACCCGAATCCTCTTCCGCTTCGACGTGATCGCTCCAATTGATCTGGACGAAAGGGACGCCATGTTCCACCAGACGGCGGCCGAGCAAGCAAGATTGTCCAAACCGGGTTCGGCCGTAGCGATCCACAAGATTATCCGGTTCTTGCGACAGATCGAAGATCTTACGAGCGGCAGGCGAGGTCAGCATGGCAAACGCCTGGGCGCGATATGCATCGATCGCTTTTGCCGAACGCAATAATTCTGTGTGTCGCTCTAGCTGATCGAGCGCCTTCATGAGCTTCTGGCGGTCAGCAAGGCGATCCGGAGTCAGATCGGGCGGCAATTGCAGAGCGGGAATCTTGAATCCTTCGCTGGCATCGTATTCGAGGCGAAAAGGGTCGTAGAGGGCGCCGAGGGTCCCTCCGCCTTCGCCGGTAATAGCCTTCTTGCCCTGGTGGAGCTTTCCGCCAACGACCATGAACGGCGGCAAGGGGGGTTGGAAGCCGTGGATGCGGCCCACTACAGACCCGGTCGCCGGTCGGGGAGAACCGGGCAGGGGCTTGCCATCGAGCCCGACGCCGCCTGCGGCAGTACCCGTCAGGCCAATCGTGCCGGCAACGCCGTGATCGTTGGAGCTGGTGTGCATGGAGCGGATGATGCTGAACGTATCCGCCACCTTGGCGAGCTGCGGAAAAAGGTCGGTGATGTGCATGCCAGGGACCTTGGTGCTGATAGGCGAGAAGGGCCCCCGAAATTCGAGCGGAGCGGCGGGTTTAGGATCCCAAGTATCCAAGTGGGAGGGACCGCCCCAGAGCCAAAGCAGAAGGACCGACTTCGGAGGGCCCTGGGTGGGCGAGTTCCCGAGAGCCTTCAGGCGGAGCATATCGGCCAAGGAAAATCCCAGAACGGTGCTGCCGCCGGCTTGCAGGAAGGCACGCCGGGTAATGGTCTGACAAGTTTGATGTCGCTGTTGTCCGATGAACAGCATACGCAAGCACCTCGTGATCGCATCCTCAATCCGACCATCGATCATACCATAGGGGGCCGGTTGCACCCAACCCGGTATTGCCGCGTTATGGGCCCTGCACAATCACGGTTACCTTGGTGTTGGCATGGCCGCCAGAATTCGGGGTAGGCGATGCCAGCCGTAGGGGGGAAGACCATGCCTGCCCGCGAGGAGCGTATCGAGATTCGCTGTGAAGCCCAGGAGATCTTCGATCTGATCCACGATTACGATCGACGATTGGAATGGGATTCGTTTCTGAAAAAGGCCGGCCTTCTCGATGGAGCGACCAAGGCCGGCAGCGGCGTTCACACGCTGTGCATCGCGCGGAACATGATTGGCGGCCTGGCGATGGAAGCCATCTACATCAGCTATAACCCACCTCGTGTTGCTGCTATTGCCATGACGCGCGGCCCCGTCTTCTTCAAGTCATTCGCTGCCACGCTGCTCCAGAAAGCCGTCGCGCGCGGCGTGACGCAGGTCATCTACCGCTACAACTTCCGGACAAGGCCCGGCTGGCTGTCCTTCTTGCTCGATCCAATCGTTGAGGCGGTGTTCTCCAGAGAAGTCCGTAGCCGGCTGCGGGGGTTGAAGCGGGTCGCGGAATCCGGGACAGTGTGAGATTTTCTACGGGCGAGTGCGTCGTCGAGTCTCGATTTGGGGCAAAGCCAAGTACCTAGGATTGTAGGAAAAATGTACATCAGTACACATGACATTTGTCACGATGAACTGCCATTCGTCCAGGGTCCTATCTGGGACGTAAACCATTGCGCAATAATATCTTGCAGACTTTCATTTTCTCAGACACGTTGTCTGCCCACCCCCCCTTTTTACATGACATAACCTGACATTTCTCATTTTTGGCATTTTCCCCTCCGGCGGCTGCCCGGGTCGAGAAGTTGGCCTTCGAGAGGGACCTGGGCTGCGCGGGGGGGAAGCTACTCCTTGGCAATTTTCGCGGTACGATTGTTTTCGTGTCCAATTCTCGGCCCCTTGGCTGAAGAAAGGATAGCGGAGAAGGACCGCGTTTGCCTTTCTTGTTCGGCAGGCCAAGAATCGCAAATCCACGCACGTCATGAGAATGAATTTATTCTCGGTTCAGCCTTCTCTTATTTGCGTCTGATATGTTTTGGACCAAGGGCGCTGCGAGACTTGTGTATGCCACTCCAGGAGATAAGGTGGAAGTGTCGGTTAATCCGGAAGGCAAAATCGTGAACGAGGAAAAGAAGGGTGAGAAGAAGGACAAGTAAGCCGGGCACTCGAAGCCTCCTCGCTGCAGGTGCTTGATGGGCATTCGGATCTTGGTGATTGAAGACGAAACAGAAATCGCTGATTTTCTGGTGCGCGGACTGCGCGAAGAAGGCTTCAGCATCGAACATGCTGCCGACGGCGATTCAGCTTGGCACGCGTTGCAGACGGCGACTTGGGATGCCGTGCTGCTCGACTGGTGGCTGCCGGGGCAAGACGGCCTGGCTCTGCTGCAGCGCTTCCGGAGCGTCAATCGAGAGACGCCTGTTCTCTTCTTGACCGCCCGGGACGCCATTTCCGATCGTGTGCGCGGCCTCGACAGCGGTGCGGACGATTACCTCTGTAAGCCATTCGCGTTCGAAGAGCTGCTGGCGCGGGTGCGGGCTCTGACGCGACGACGCGATCGAGGGAGCGGCACTCTCCTGCGTCATCGAGATGTATGTCTCGACCTGGCCACGCAGCGAGCCGAGCGAGACCATCATGTGCTGGAACTGACCGCCAAAGAGCATGCTTTGCTGGTCTTCTTCCTGCGTCACCCCGGTGAGGTTTTGTCTCGAACACGCATTTATGAGCATGTTTGGGATGAGCGCTACGACGGCCTTTCCAACACACTGGAGGTTCACGTGATGGAGCTGCGCCGTAAACTGGAGGCGCATGGTCAGCGGTTGATTCACACGCTGCGGGGACGCGGCTACCTATTTGGAGATGCCCCCGATAAGGGTGAAAGGACTTCTCCATGAGCTTGACCGCGCGCCTTTCGGCCTTCTTTCTTGGCTCCCTGGCTTTCGTGCTCGTGGCGTTTTCCGCGACTTTGTACTTCCTGGCGAATGCCTACCTGCATCGTCAATTGGACGGCCGGATGGAGTCCGCGCTGGACACCCTGGTCGCCTCCACCGAGATCAAGCACGGCTTGGTCGAATGGGAACCCGGGGAGCACTATCTGACTTTGGGCCAGGATTCTGGTAACGAGCATGTCCGCTGGCTCATCCGCGACGGACAGGGACAGGAAATCGAACGCTCTCCCAACTTGTCGGCCCAGGATTACCCAACGATGGACTGGCCCTCAGACTCCGACGATCACGTGGGGATTATCATTCGCTCGTCGCCAAGCTCATGGCGATTCATGCAGCGTCGCGTTCAGGCTAACGCCAGCGCAATTGCGCCCGTCCACGGTCCGAAGGGTGCACATGCGCAGGACAAATTTCCTCTTCTGGTAATCACGGGGGCGATTTCGTCCGCTCCCCTGGAAGCAACCTTACGTCAGTTGGCGCTGACGCTGGCCGGGCTTTCCTCTGCAATCTGGCTGTTGGCAGCGCTCTTCGGGTCGCGCTTGTGCCGGCGGGCAGTCAAACCGATGATCGACATGGCCACGGCGGCGCGGACTATGGGAGATACAGACTGGACGCAGCGGCTGCCGGTGCCCAAAACGGGCGATGAGCTGGCCCAGTTGGGGCAAGCCTTCAACGACTTGCTGCACCGGTTATACGAAGCGTTCGAGAGACAGCGGCGTTTCACAGGCGATGCCTCGCATCAGTTGCGTACGCCACTGACAGCGATGCTGGGCCAGATTGAAGTCGCCCTGCGCCGTGAACGGGCCCAGGAGGAGTATCGGGATACTCTCTCCCGGGTCCATGGCCAGGCGATGCACCTGCGCCAGATCGTGGAGATGCTCCTGTTCCTGGCACGCGCCGACCACGAAGCGCAACTGCCGGACCTGGAAGAAATCGACCTCACGCCTTGGTTCGACGCATATGCACAGAATTGGACGGGACATCCGCGTGCCACGGACTTGCAATTCGAGCGGGCGTTTGAAGGTCCTGCCAGAGTTCGGGTCCAGGCGCCGCTTCTGGGACAACTAATCGACAATCTGGTGGACAATGCTTGCAAATACAGCCGACCAGGCACGCCGATCAAGGTCCGCCTCAGCCGAGAACCTGGCAATATCGCGTGGTCCGTGGAAGACCTAGGCTGTGGCATTGCGGAGGCAGACCTACCACACGTATTTGAGCCCTTCTATCGATCTCCACACGTTCGCCGGCGCGGGGACGCTGGTGTTGGGCTGGGGCTGGCAGTTGCTCAGCGTATCGCCCGCGCGATTGGAGGCAAACTGAGTGTCAAAAGCGAGTGGCAGCATGGCAGCCGGTTCACGCTCTATTTGCCGGAGATCGTGGCCCATTTGCAGAGGGTTCCGGAGCAGGCTGCTCTCACCCCGAGTAAAAGCTGAACGGCGTCAGTGAGATCGTTGGTGTCTGGCGGGCTCCCTGCCCGCAACATGGGCAAGCTAGAAAAAATTTGGTGGTCGTGCACGGAATTGGCCATGCTATGCAGCCAGCCAAGGGGACCCCGATTCTCAGAATGGACCTTGGGCAAGATAAGATCTGGATTAAGTCTGATATCGGCGGCAAATGCGGTCGATACCGTGTTTAGCGCGTGCATCGCAAAGGCGGGAGAAATGGTATTTGGCGAAAGATACGCTGCCTGCTCGACCAAGCCCGACCGTCGCAAGATTGGGAAATGAGGAATGGGCGCGCGACCCGTTCCGCTAGCAGACTTCAAAGTGAAAGCCTATGCTCCAACCATGCTCTAGCTTCCGGTCGCTGCTCGCCTGCCTGGCCTTGTTCGCCACGGTGAATTCGTTCGCCGGCACAGCCTACGCAGATCCTGAGCCGGCGACGGCGGTGCCGCTCCCCGAAGTTTTCACACGTGACGTCGCCGTAAGTTGGGCGCTGCAAAACAACCCAGAACTGGCAACGCTGCGCCAGCAGCACGGCATCGCGGCGGCGGCGGTCGTGATTGCACGAACGTATCCTTTCAACCCGCTGCTGGAAAACCGCGTTCAAGATTCCAGCGGCCCTGTTTCCGCAGGCATTACGAATCGCGTGCCGCTGGAACACTTGCTACTCTGGGAAGTAGAGCTGCGCGGCCAAGGAAAGTATCGTCGTCAGGCTGCGGCCGCCGCCCTTTCGCGCACCGATTGGGAGATCGCTTTTCAGGAAGCGGCACTTGCCGTGCACGTCATTCGAGCGTTTGACGCCGTGCTTTATCGTCGCGAAAAGTTGGCCCTCATCGAAAGCACCATCAACCTGGAGCACCAAAGCGTTCTGCGACTCACCGAATTGAGGAAGGCCGGTAAATTGCTGCAGCCAGACCTGATTCTTGCCCGTACCGAAGAAGAAGACGCCCGCGGCCAGACGGGTACCGGGCGCACCAACCTTTCGATCGCGGAATCAGAGTTACGGCGCGGCCTCGGCGTGGTCGGCGGAAGTTTGTCCGTTCAAGGAACACTGATCAAGCCGGAGCAGCCCTGGCAAGCAGACACGCTGATCCCGGTTGCGCTCGAGCGCCGTCCGGATCTGCATGCGCGTCAGGCCGCGCTCGCCGAGGCAGAGGCAAGCGTTCGCCTTGCGATTGCCGATCGCTACGGCAACCCGACATTGGGCCCTGCCTACACCTATGACCCGACCAGAGTGCATGAAATCGGTGGGCAACTGAACATTCCGCTCCCCCTATTCAACACCCATCGAGGCGAGATCAAGCAGCGGGAGGCGGAACGCGATCGCGTCAGGCTCGAGCTTCAGCAGACCGACGTGGCCATTCGCCAGGACATTTTTGCAGCGCTCGATCGGTTGCGCAACGGCCGAGAGTGGGCGTCGAAGTACGAGAAGGAGATTCTGCCCCATTTGGAGACAGCGCTCAAGGATATGCAGAGTCTATTTGAGCAGAGCCAGGCCGATGTGCTCCGCGTAGTCGACGTCCTTCGCAAGCTGATTCGCGCCCGCGATGTCTATCTGGACGCACTCTGGGAAGTAAGCCAAGCGCAAGCCGATCTGGCCGCCGCCCTCGGCGACCCGTCGCTGGCGAGCGCGCCGTGAGGAACTTGATGCGAGCGTCAGGGCTTCACGCAGAGTCGTAAATGAGACCGGAGAAGGATTCTCCACATCAGTAGCCAGAATACTAAAACCGGTCATAAAGCTGGGCTCGGAAGCCAGCTTTTGATAGCACTGATAGGTAGATAAGGCACCATCGCTTCTGGAATTCTCCATCATGACGCTTCGTTCGTTTCGGTGCGACTGGTGCGCCACCCTTCTTGGCGCGACGTTTATCACATTTCTTACGGCTGGTTGCGCTCGCCCTCCTGCGGCAGAGGAAGAGCCTCCGCCTGCTCCCGTCAAGGCGGTTGCCGGGCGGGCGCTGCTTCTGGGGGGTTGGACCGAACTCCTGGGATCGACCCTGCCTTTGCCCAACCAGATCGCGCGCATCAGCACATCCGTTGAGGGCAGGGTTGTCGCCGTGCCCGGCTACGGCGCGGCCAAGGATATGAAGGAAGGACAAGAGGTGCACGCCGGCGACATCGTCGCTCAATTGGATGATCTCATTATTCGACAGAACGTGGACAAAGCAGAGGCTGGGGTTCGTGATTTGGAGGAGCAGCAGAAGCAAGCGGATATCGTAGTCAAGCTTGCGGATCTTGCCTGGAACAGCAAATTGGTTCTGAAACAGACCGTCCCAAAGGGTGGTGCTACTCAGCTGGAACTCGAGCAAGCACAGCTTGCCCTCGACGATGCGCGGTCCAAACAAAAAAGCATAGTGGCCAAACTTGCCATCGGGCAAGCAGACCTCAAGATTTTTAAGGAACAGCTTCGCTACTACGCGTTGCGTTCCCCCATTTCCGGTCGGCTCGGTATGGTGCAGATTGTCCCTGGTCAAGTGCCTCCAGTGGGGACCCTGGTGGCCGAGGTCGTCAATCTCGACAACATCGACGTACTCAGCTTCGTACCGCCATACGTCGCCGCTCAACTTGCTTTGGACGAGCCTGCACGGATTGTCCGGGAGGAGGATCCAGACGACACCAGCGCTCCCCAAGGGAAAGTCGTGTTTATCGCACCCCAGGCCCAAGCGGACACGGGAAACATTGCAGTCAAAGTCCGTTTTCCTAACCCGGATCTGAAGATTCGGTCGAACACCGTCGCCCGAGTTCAGGTCCAGATTAAGCCAGAACAGGAACGGCTGACCATCCCCGAGACCGGTTTACTGGAAGATCAAGATCCGCCCGCTGTGATTCTCGTCGAGAATATCGAAACGAAGAAGAATGCCGAGGGCAAGGAAGAAAAAATCGGGAAGGCTCGCAAACTCCAAGCAAAAGTGGGTATTCGTGACCGGCGTTGGAAGGTGGTCGAGATCTTGGGTCTCGAAGATCCGGAGAAGAAGCAGACGGTCTCCTTGCAAGACGCTCTCTTTGTGGTGGAAGGCGGGCACGGCTTGCAGGATGGAGACGTGGTGAAGTTGGATGAGGGAGAAGAGGAAGAGAAGTGAGAAAGAAACGCTGAAGAGGCAAAGGTAAGAACCAATCGATTTTTGTTCCCAAGGTGTGGTCGGGGGACGCGAACGGCCCGCTAGGGCGCCGAGGTGCTTCAACAGGAGAATGACATGAGAAGCAAACGTGTAAGGTGGGATGCTGCCATGCTCAGAGTTTTTCCCTTTGTCCTGCTGACTTTTTCCTCTTTCCTTACCGCCACGGCACGCGCGGACGATCAAGCACCCTTCGAGTTGGTGCAAACCATCGTGCTGAAGGGAAAACCGGGAAAGCTCGATCATGTGGCCGTCGATGCCAAGCGTGGACGATTGCTGCTGGCAAACAAAGTCAACAACACACTCGATGTCGTGGACCTCCAAGCCGGCAAACTTCTCAGACAGATCCCCAGTCAGCAGGGAGTCCAAGGGATCGCGATTGCCCCCGACCTGGATCGTGTCTATGCGGCCCTCGGCGAAGGTGGCTTCTGCAATGTGTTCGATGCGAATACTTATAAGCTCCTGAAGACCATCAAGTTCAAAGACGATGCCGACAACGCGCGCTATGATCCACGGACGCACCAGGTCTACGTCGCCCACGCGGAGAAGTCGCTGGCCGCAATCGACGCCAAAAGTCTCGCCGTACGCATGGAGATCGGCCTGCCCGGTTCTGCGGAAGGATTCGAGATGGAGACGGGCAAGCCCCGGCTCTATGTCAATGTGCCCCCCAATCAAATGCTGGTGATCGATACCGACAAGAACGCGGTCATCGAGACCTACACCTTGAGCCTGGCCACGAACAATGTTCCCCTGGCATTGGATGAGGCAAACCATCGAGTATTTGTCGGCTGCCGCAAGGAGCCGATGGTTTTAGTGCTGGATGCGGCGACCGGCAAAGAGATTACCAGCGTGCCTATCCCCGGCGGAATCGATGATTTAACCTATGACAGTAAGCGTAAGCTGCTTTACGCCTCTTGCGGAGACGGTTACTTGGCGGTGATTAAGCAACAGGACGCCGACCATTATGCAGAACTGGCCAAAATCCCGACCGCCGCTGGCGCCAAGACCCACTACTTTGATCCCGACACGGGGCGACTTTACTTGGGCGTCCCGCGGCAGGAGGGGAAACCGGGACCCGAGATTCGGGTGTACCAGGCAAAATAGGACTTAATCCGTTGTCTTTGGGCGCGCGGCAGGACATAGTCTCCCCTCTCCCCCGCTTCGGGGGAGAGGGGGCGGGGGTGAGGGGGACGAACGATCCCCGGCCAAGGCCCCTCACCCCCGACCCCTCTCCCCGGAGTACCGGGGCGAGGGGAGTAATAGCGCTGCCGCTGGCCTTAGTGGTTGCGGTTCGCGACGGCTTTTTGCCGGCGGGCTCGAAACGCAGGCGAAGACCTCGGAATACTTACTGCTGACGAAGATGTTCAACCTTGCCTCTAAAGCGCGTCCTTATTTGGGCGCAGTGGTACTGACCGCCGGCCTGCTGACTGCAGGTGGCATCTACAGTGCCACGCGCATGCCGAGCAGCGTTTACCCGGAGGTGACTTTCCCCAGATTTGCTGTCGTGGCCCAGGCGGCGGGTTTGGCGGTACCCAACATGGAGGTTCAAGTCACTCGGCCGCTGGAGCAAGCCGTGAGCACGGTGATCGGCGTCGCACAGGTGCGCTCCAAGACAATCCGCGGTGGCAGCGAATTGTCGGTCGATTTCAACCCGGGCACGGATATGCGCCGGGCCGAGCAACTCCTCTGGAATCGGATCAGCGCCACGCGCTCCCAGTTCCCTGTCGGCACGGAGCTGACGGTTGAGCAGATGACACCCTCGGTTTTTCCCATCATCTCACTGGTCTTGACCGGAGGTGAGGGGCCCGCTCAGCTTCGCGACTATGCTTTCTACGAGTTAGCCCCGCGCATCAAGAATATTCCCGACGTGCTTTACGCGAAGGTCGCCGGTGGTGACCTGCGCGAGATCGAGATCGAAGCTCGGCCGGATGATTTGCTGGCCGCCGGCCTCTCCGCTGCCGATCTTGGCGATCAGATAAGCAAGCTCTATCGCCTTCAGCCAGTCGGCCGAATCGAGCGTTCGCCCTTTGCGTGGCAAATCATCGTCAACACCCAGGCCGAGGCGGCCCGTCAGCTCGAAGACTTGGTGATCACGACCAAGAATAATCAGCCTCTGCGCGTGCGCGATTTGGCGGACGTGCGCATCTCGCATCAGGATCGACTTCTCTCGATTGGCTTCGAGAACAAGGACGCCGTGGTCATCACCATCTTTCGGACCTTGGGCGGCAACACGCTCAATATCTCTCGTAACCTCGAAGCCACCCTTGCCCAGCAGCGGCCGCCTGGAAATATCAAGGCTACGGTGGTGTACGACCAGGCTACCTTCGTCAGGACTGCCGTGAACAATGTGCGCGATGCGATCATCATCGGCGGCCTGTTCAGCATCCTAATCCTTCTTGCATTTCTGCGTAGCTGGCGGGCCACCTTGATTTCGGCTCTGGCCATCCCCACCACGCTGGCGATCACATTCCTGTTCCTGCACTGGGCAGGCGAGACGCTCAACCTCATGTCGCTAGGCGGGCTCGCGGTCGCAATCGGCCTCATCATCGACGACACGGTCGTGGTGATTGAGAACATTGCCAGGCATCTGACTGCCGAAGGGAAACGCGAAACGGGGCCTGGGGCTCGGGCTTCCGGAGTTGGGGGAGCGAATGCCTTGCCCAATGGCATGGACAGTGCAGCAAACAAAGGAACCTCTGTTGCTGATGGCCAAACCCCGGATCCAGTCGATGCTGCATCCTCGGAAATCACCGGCGCCGTCATCGGCTCGACGCTGACCACCGTGCTCGTGTTCGTGCCGCTGGCGTTCATAGTCGGGGTTTATGGCCAGTTCTTCGCGGCCCTCAGCTGGTCGCTCTCGATCGCTGTGTTGGTGTCGATGGTGATTAGTCTCACCTTGGTCCCCGTATTTGCTGCCAAATTCCTCGCGGGCCGGCCCATGCCGCCTCCGGGCCCCATCTATCGCTTTCTGGCCAATATCTATGAGCTGGGCCTTGCTGTCGCTTTGCGCTTTCCTTGGGTAACGCTGACCCTGTCAATGGGTGCAGTCGGACTCGGTGTGCTCATCTATACGGGCATTCCCAACCTGACCGAAGTGCAGAAGCCGGGCGAGGCGCCGCCTCCCCCGTGGGTCCGTGGACTCCAGACTGGGTTAATGCCTCTCATGGATGAAGGGGCCTTCATCTTCGATTATTGGGCACCATCGGGCACGCCGCTGGAGGGAACGGAGAAGATGGTCCGCGAGGTGGAAACGGTGCTTTCCGCCAACCCCGACGTGCACGCCTACGTGCGCCGCACGGGGGCCGAGAATGGCATCTTTGCCACGCAGACCAGCCGCGGCGACATTCAAGTGGTTCTCCGTCCCGATGAAGATGATCCCATTAGCCTCCTGGCGAAACGGGTTCGGCCCAAGTTTAGCGACATTGAAAAGGAGATGACCAAACAGGGAAAGGAAATTGCTGCCCAAAAATACGGGCCCAAATTCACTGAAGAACAGGCAAGGGAAGCGGGCAAAGAGTTCATCCGCAAGAAGTACCGCCGCCGGCCGGCAGACAAGGTCATGGAGGAGATCGAAGACGAAGTGAAGGACCACTTCGGCGAACATCAACTCAAGATCGACCTGGTCCAGATTATGCAGGATGAGCTAAACGATCTTTCGGGGTCCAGTAAGCCCGTGGAGGTGAAGATCTTTGGCCCGGACCACAACCAGCTCCGCCGCATCGCCGAGCAGGTTGGCGAAGCCTTGGAGAAAAAGGGGAAGGGCAGGGGCATCAAGGAGCCCAACAGCAATGTTCGCGAAGGGAACCCCGATGTGATGGTCCAGGTCGACGGGGCTCGAGCGGCCAAACTCGGGCTGACGGCCGAGGCCGTCGAACGGCAGCTGTCGGCGATCTTCCTTGGGCAGGTGGCCGCACAGGTGCGTGAATCTGCCCAGCGCGTCACCGACGTGCGCGTCCGCTACCCCGATTGGGCTCGATTTGGTCGCGGCGAGTTCGATCCCGACAGGATTCTCAGCCAGTGGATTCTCTTGCCCGACGCGGCACCGGCTCCCTTGGGCGCGGCTGCGGGTAGCTCCGTCAGCATGCTGGCCGGTCCGGCGCACGCGGTGCCGCTCGCCACGTTGGCGCGGCTCGGTCGCACACGAACGCCGGATGAGCAATGGCGCGAAAACCAGCAACCCTTCATTTTTGCCACTGCCGAACTCAACGAGGAGGAGGCTGGCTTGAATGCGGTGGTCGCCGACATTCGCCGTTGGATGGCCAGCATCCCAATCCCGTCGGGCTATCGCTGGGAAATGGGCGGACATTATGTCCGGCAGCAAGAGGCGTTCAAGAGCCTGCTCTTTGTCATGATCGTGGCCGTCATCCTTGTTTTCATCATGCTCGCTTTCCAATTTCGTTCTGTTGTATTGCCGCTCTTGATCTTCTTGACGCAACCCTTGTCGCTGGTCAGCGGGCTGTTCGCACTCTGGATTACCAAAACGCCACTAAACGTTTCGAGCTACATGGGCGCCATCCTGCTGATCGGCCTCGACATGAAGAACGGCATCTTGCTGGTCGAATACATCCAACAGCTTCGGCATGAGGGCATGGAGCTGAGGCCGGCACTGTTGCTGGCGGGTCGAACACGCTTTCGGCCGATTCTGATGACTAGCCTTGCAGCCATTCTGGGTCTTTTCCCGTTGGCTCTCGGCATTGGACCAGGGTCGCAAATGCAGCAACCCCTGGCCATCATGGTCATTGGCGGGCTAACGGCCAATATGCTCTTCACGCGTATGATCATCCCAGTCGGCTACTTGATCCTGGAGAGGGGGAAGACGAAACCGCGGGCGGCATCAGTACAGCCAAGCGCGACTATACCTGTTCCTGTGCCGACTGGATCTTGATTGGGCGGCGTGTTCAAAAAAACTTACACAAAGGCTCAGTAAGCCGCCAGGGTTGCCAGCACGAGAGCGGCCGTCTCCACCCGAAGAATGCGTGGGCCCAGGTCCATCACCCGCCATCCGGCCTGCCGGGCCAACGTTACTTCTTCGTAGCTGAACCCTCCCTCTGGGCCTACCGCCAGTGCCGCGCCTTTGCCGCTCAGCCGCTCCTGGCTCGCTCCCCCTGGATGAGCCAGGACACGCATTGGCGGTAGATCGCCACGTCGGCAATAATTTGCCCATCCTTCTGCCGGCTCGACCTGCAGGAGTTCAGTTCGGCCACATTGCTTACTTGCCTCGATAACGTAGCGCCGCAACTTATCGAGCTTGCCTTCGCGTGGGTGCACGACGCTGCGCGCGCACAGCAATGGCACAAAGGACGTAACGCCCAGTTCAGTCAGCTTTTCGACCAGGAACTGTGCTCGGTCGCCTCTGGGAAGCGGCGCCGCGACCTGAAGACGAGTGCCAAGCTCTCTGTTAGGAGCCAGGACCTGCTGTATCACCAGATTTACCTTATGGCGACCGACCGAAGTGATTTGAGCCGGGTATTCCCGGCCGTCGCCGTTAAACAAACAGGCATGGTCGCCGGGGCGAAGCCGGCAAACTGTCGCTAAATGGTGAGCTTCGGGGCCTGTCAACTCGATGTCCCCGACGCTCAACGCACAGTTGACATAAAATCGATCGGACATCCTTGTTACAATACCCCCCTCTCGGCTCTCGACTCAAGTCCGCGCTCCGCGTGCCGTGGGTTGCGCCGACCGCTTAGCATGGAGGCTATGAGGCATGGTTTCTCCCAGGCAATCCAAGCAACCGACTGTGGACCAACCGACGCGGCAGCAGTTGGAAGAACTTGACGCCTTGATGCAGCGCATGCTCGCTCTGCCGGTCAATGCCGCTGAAGATACGATTAGTATTCCTGAAAGTTCACAACGTGTCACGCTTCACGGCTTGGCGAATGCCGCGCCTGTCCGCGACCTTGAAAACACAGGTCCTCCTGCTCCCCAAAAGATCGAAGAGGGACAGACGAATAATCCTTCGGTCGCGCGCGCGGCGAGAAGCGAATCGAATATAGGAGGGGAAGGTCAAGATCTGGATTTCTCAGCCTTCGCGTTCCCAGTTACGGCGCTTGCGGCCGAAGGTGGTTCGCGCCGAAGGGCGACGACGCCGGTCGTTCAGCCAGCAGACGGCGGCAGCGAGAAAACAACAGCCGGAGCTGGCGCGCGGGCTGCCATCACTCGTGCGCCATTATTCGCCCAGGCGACCGGTGGGGCGGATCTCTTGATCGTTTCTCCGTGGTTGCGTCCATTTGTGTGGTGTAATCAGGCGTTCGACTACGGCACGCTCTGGCTAGGCCCGTTGGGACGTGGGCTGCGCGCTTACAAGGGCCGGGCTTTACTGGGCTGGACTGGTATCCTGCTCATCGCTGCCGCCCTTGCCTGGGTGGCCTTCGAAGGGATCAATTGGACCTGGTAACGCGCGGCCGCTAGAATGAGAGAACTGGAAAAAGGTCCTCTCGTCCCTGGAATGCCTGGACCGACCGACACTTACATTCAATTAGAGTCAAGCGGAATGCCGAATCCTACTGATCGCAGCCCAGTTCTGCAGCCTCTCTCACCTTTGGCCGGGTTCTTGAGTTATCTGGTCCCCGGCCTGGGACAAATCTATCAAGGAAGGGTCGCCAAGGGACTGCTGTTCATGGTATGTCTCTATGGCCTGTTCTTCTACGGGATGTACCTCGGTAGCTGGAGCAACGTGTACTTGCCGGACACGGTCGACTCGACGCCTCCGCCGCCTATCTCTTTACCCCGGCCTCTCGGCAATCTCTACAACCATAAAGAATTCTTGGGTCAGTTCTGGATCGGGGTAGCCGCCTGGCCGGCGATATGGCAGTACAACAATTTCAATCCCCACGACGACAAGGGCCCTGTTTTTGGCACGTTCGAGCGCACCCCTTTCGAATCGCGGGCTGAGCCTGGCATGGACCCGCATCAATTCAAGAACAAAGCGCCCGCAGCGCCCGCAGAATGGAAAGGCAGGACTCTGAATGAACTTCAGACGAACGGCGACAAGACATGGGACCTCGGCTGGGTTTACACAGTGATCGCCGGCGTCCTCAATATTCTCGTTATCTACGACGCTTTTGCCGGCCCCGCGCTTGCGGAAGGTGAACAATTGCAGCGCACTCATCAGGAGGCGGTCGCAGCATGAACGTGGCACCTGTCCTGGCTCCCGGAAGCATTTACTGGCATTTGCCGATCCTGATCGTTGTCGTCAGTTTGGTTTATAGCGCGACCCGCTACGATCATTGGGGCAACATCATCAAGGAGGCCGCCCGCTGGGGCCTGCGCATGCTCATCTTTCTGTGCGCAATCGCATTGATTCAGTACGTACTGACATTCTTCATTTGACTTGGGATGAGCGGCGCAGACGGCAGTTTTGAGTCCTCCTCTTTGCCGCTGCCAGCCAGCGCTTCGGAGTCTGGCCCCCAGAACACACCCGACTTTCGCTGGCAAGCCCTCTTTCAGCGCTCCAGCGATCCGATCTTCGTCCTGAATCGCCGGCGCCGCATCCTGTTCGTCAATCAAGCATGGGAGAAGCTTACCGGCATTGGGGCCACCGAAGCCCGCGGCCTGGCGTGCATCCGAAGGACGCCCATCGTCCAGGATCCCTGGGACGTCGTGATCCGCGCGCTGTGCTGTCCCCCGCCCGAGGTGCTGAAGGGGCAACCCGGCCGAACGCGCAGGCTTGTACCCGGGACAAAGACGGCCTGGCGCTGGTGGGAGTTTGATTTCCTGCCTTTTCGGGATGCCGACGGTCTACTGTGTGTGCTGGCCAAGATCACGGCTCCCTCGGAGCGCGAGCCGGTCGAGACGCCGCCTCTTCCCGAAAAGCTTGCCGCGTTGCGCAATGGAGTGAAGCAGCGCTACAGCCTCGATCAACTCGCAGGCAACTCACCGGCGATGCGGCGCGTGCTCGAACAAGTGCGCCTGGCCGGCGAAAGCCGGTTTCCCGTCCTCATCCAGGGAGAGCGCGGCACCGGCAAATGCTGGGTGGCAAGGACGATTCATTTTCAAGGCTCGGGAGACCGGGGGCCATTTGTCGCGCTCGATTGTACGCGCTTACCAGGGTCGGCCTTGGCCGCCGTGCTCTTTGACCATTATTCCCTCCGCGGGCAGGCGGACCAGGGTACGCGCTACCTCCGTGAACCTGGCAGCCTGCCACGGGAAGCCCAGGCCCGATTGGGCGATCTCATGGGCGCATCCAGTGCAGCTTCGGAACCACGCATTATGGCAGGGTGCGACCTCGACCCTGGAGATGAGGTTCGGGCGGGCAGATTGCTGGAAGAACTGCACTGCGTCTTGAGCACCCTGGTAATCGAAGTGCCGCCACTGCGGGAGCGCCAAGCCGACATGCCCACCCTCGTGGACCGGCTTCTCGAACGTGCAAACACGGGCCGGGAACACCCCGTAACCGGATTGACGCCTGAGGCTTGGGAACTCGTTCGTGCTTATTCTTGGCCCGGAAACCTGCGCGAGCTGTATTTTGTTTTGCAGGCTGCTTGTCTGCGAACGCCCAACGATCAACTGGACGTGGGCCATTTCCCCGCTGCCTTGCGCTTGGCCGTGCGGCTGGATGAGACGCCGGAAGTCCCCAAGGAAATGGCACTGCCTCTCGATCAGCTTCTCGAGCAAGCGGAGCGGCGCTTGATTCTCCTGGCTTTGCGGAAGGCGCAGGGCAACCGCAGCCGCGCAGCGGAAATCCTGTCCATCTGGAGGCCAAGATTGCTGCGCCGCATGGAAGCTCTGAAGATTCAAGAATGGTAAGGCGAGCCGCAGCGATGGTTCTCCCCTCGCCCCGGTACTCCGGGGAGAGGGGTTGGGGGTGAGGGGCCCTGGCCGGGGATCGTTCGTCCCCCTCACCCCCGACCCCTCTCCCCCGAAGCGGGGGAGAGGGGAGAATATTAGTTGCCCCTCGCCCTAGGTAGCGGCAAGTGGATATTGGTGAGTGGTAAGGACGATCGAATAAGATGCGCCATCCACAAGTGCTTGTTTACGAGACAGACGGCCGGCTGGCCGAACTGCTGCGCCGGGAGAGCAAATCCCGCCGGTGGTCGGTACGTGAACCGCGCAGTCTCGATGCCTGCCTGCGCCTCCTCCAGCGCGGCGGTCCGAGTGTCCTCGTGTTGAAAATCGGTAAGGATTTGGTTCGTGAGACGACACTGCTGGAAAGGGTGATGTGGCAATTTCCCGACACTTCAGCCTTTGTCGTCAGCGACACAGACGACACGCGAATCGCGGCCCTGGCCTGGGATCTGGGCGCAACGTTCATCGTCTTCCCTTCGCTGCCGCGCCAGGAGCTGCACAATCTTATTGCGGGCTTTCTGGAAACCGTCCCGGAGCGCAGGCTGGCCGCGAAAATCCCGCAGGGCTTGATGACATCGCCTCCAGCGGCGGGGGAGAGCAGCAAGGATTTGGGCGGCCGATGAGGCGTCAACGGACCGTGACGCCAGGGAACGATAGAGAGCCAGGTTGAATCAAGATGAGCGAGATTCCCTTGCTGGACGAAACTCGCTGCACGGCGTGCGGCGCTTGCGTCCCGGCGTGTCCGACTGATTGCCTCGAAATGAGCGCGAACCTGCCCTGGCTGCCGCGTCCGGGCGACTGTGTAAGCTGCAACATTTGCGTTCTGGTTTGCCCGGTGCAGGCGCTTCAGCTTGCCCAGCCGGAGTGTGCGTAACCGCGCACGGAAAAGCCCACGGCTTGAGAAGCCGTGGGCCCTCTTGTGGCGTCATTGAAAAATGTCAGGGGTTGAGCGCTGCTTGAGCACGGGCCGTCGCAATGGAGTCTAATTCGGTGAATGAAGCCCGTACACTCTCGCCCGCGCGCACCAGGATCCGTTTTTCCTCGCTTTGCTTCTGACCGTCCCGGGTGACTTCCGCGCGGAGCACGTAGTAGTAGGTCGCATCCGCTTCGAGTTGCGGCGTGCGGAAAACGCGCGTCGCCGAGGTTGCCTTCATCGGCTGATCGTCGACGAAAAGGGTGGCGTCCGCGGGCAAATTGATAGTGACTCTGGCCTGAGCCGACCCTGACCCTGCCTGGGTGGTTTTCTTGGGCGGGGGAGCTTGCTCCATAGGCTTCGCGCTGGGCGGAGCTGCCGGCGGCGCATAGATCACGCCTCCGCAGCAACCGTAGCACGAGCCGTAGCAGGAGTACCCGTAGCAACCGTGGCAGCCGTGGCCGTAGCCATAGCAGCCACCGCAGCAACCGTAGCTAGCATAGCAGCCGTGGCAGGCCCAGTAGCCGTGGCAGCTATTCCAGCACCCGTAGCATCCTCCGCAGCAGCCATAGCTACCATGGCAGCCTCCCCAGCAACCGGAGCAACTGCTCCAGCAACCGTGACAGCTACTCCAGCAGCCGTGACAGCTATTGCTGCCGAAACACCATGCCGGGCTGCCTGCACCGGTGGTTAAGGCAGCCATCAGCACTACACTATACATGCCTTGTTACCTCCACAAACCTATCGGGATGGATCGAAACGCGACGCCAAAGGAAGATTCTATCGATTACCTAGCTTAGTAATCATGGGATAGATAGTAAAAATAGGCAAACTGACTGTCAAACTGATTTAACGACGAGAGACACAACGAAACTCGGCGTGACCGCTGTTACCGCTAAATCCGCCAAATCTATGGCCGAAATCGTCCTGGCCGTTCAGCTCCGAGTTGAATTCTGAGAAATCGTCGGGAAGGAAGTGTGCTCGTGCAGCTGCCCCATGCTGAGGAGAGCGTTTCTGCTTCGACGCTACTGTTTTATGTTTTGGCGCTAGGCGACCGGAAATGGCCGAAGTATTCGACCGCCGCCACGGCTAGCCACCAGCAGAACAATTGCGCGACGACTAGCCATGTTTCAACGCCTGACACATGATCGAGCAGCAGTCCTGCCATGCCGCTAGCTAGCCCGAAAAGATATATCACTCGAACCGCCGTCGTTGAACGAAGTCCCAGATGAACGAGCCGGTGCGAGAGGTGTTGTTTATCGCCGTGAAAGGGGCTGTGCCCTTGCCATAAGCGGAGAGAAACGACACAAACAAGGTCGTACCAGGGGACAGCCAGAATGCAGAGCGGTACCAACCATGCCTGGGGAGTGGAACCCGGAGCAATACCTCCCTGCAGACTCAGTACGCCAAGGAAAAAACCGAGAAACGTGCTGCCGGCGTCGCCCATGAAGATACGGGCTGGGGGCCGATTGAACCACAGGAAGCCGGATAGCGCCGCCATGAGAAGAAAGTAGGGCAGGGCTGGTCGCCCATCCCAGGCAGCGCCGCTGTGAAACCAGAGTAATGCAGCAAATCCGGCGGCTGCGATCCAAGCGACGCCTCCCGAGAGCGCGTCCATGTTGTCGAGCATGTTGAACGCGTTCACCAGGGCGACGATCCATAGAACTGCTGCAAACCGCGCGGACCAGTCGGCATCGACTCTCCAGAAATAGACCGCAGCGGCCGCAATTGCCGTCTGAACGCCCAGGCGTAGCTGCCAGGGTAAAGGACGCAGGTCATCCACCAGGCCCAAAATCACGATGACAATGCTGAGCGCCAGTGTCAGCGTGATGCCGAGTGAGAATGCATACGAAGCGAGTGCGCTGGATGCGAGCATGGCGACAAAGACCGCAAGCCCGCCGCCCTTGGGCGTAGTTCGAATATGGACCTTGCGTTCGCCGGGATGATCGACCAGGTTCAGCCGGGGCGCCCAGCGGATCAGAAGGAAGGTCAGCAGGAAAGAGATCAAAAAGGCTGAAAGGATTGCCGCAAGGTACACGAAGAGTTCCGCCGGGGCGCCGAGCAACCCAACTGACTCTTGCGAAACGATTTGCGAATCCGGCACCTGGTTGTCTCCCGTGGAGGCTCTCGCGTCAGGCGTCCTTCCGCGGCCGCTCGCGCAGCTTTTGGCGGAAGAAATCTCGTGCGCTGTTCAGGAAGGAAATCACCACGGGCAGGCGGTAGTCGGCGTAGGTCCAGGGCCAGGGCTCGAAGGTGCCCGCTTGAAAGCGCAGCGTCACCTCGGCATAGATCCCGGCGCTGAGATAGATGCGATGGGCCTGGTCCTTGGTCGTTGCCAGCATGAATTTTCCGAGGGACAGGATCCCAGGATCCAGGTTCAGCGGCCGCGGCTCCGAATAAGTGCCCAGATTGGCGACCGCTTGCTCGAATTCATTCGTGCGCCGTTTCGTCTCGGCCAGGTGACCAGCGTCAATCAGTCGGTCGAACGCAAAGAGCTGCTTCTTGAGCCTTTTCCCCATGGTCGCTTCGTAGTAGCTTGTTTGTTCGAATTCGTAAGGGAGGCTTGCCAAGCCGACCGGACCGAAGTGCTTTTCGAGGTGATCTACAGCATAGGCGAACAGCTTATCGTGCCTGCTAAACACGGCCACGACAAGCAAGACCGGACTTGGTAGACGTGCTTGGGCCATTTGCGAGCCAAGGATCACCGCGTCAGGGAACAACACCGCTCAGCGAAGTTTCTGCTGCGTGAGCAACTCATTCAACCACTGGCGATCCTCTGTACTCAGGGCAACAGCGGGGGCATGCTTATAATCGATCTTCGAGGCGAAGCTGCCCTGGTCGAACGCGCGACAAAAGGTGGTATGCAGATCGACTACCGTATCGCGATCGTCCCCGGCAAGAGGAAGGCGGAAGCGCGGCAACTTCTTCTGCAACGTGGCGGTGTAAATCTCAAAGCGGTCCGGCTGCGCCGAGCGGGTTACGGTCACTGCATAATCCCAGTCGGGCAAGCCGTCGCGCGAGTAGTCGAGCATTGGCTGCCCCTGCAGGACGAGATCGATCTCGACAAGGCTCGCTCCCAATTCCTTGCCTTCCCGGCGTTTTGCGAGATATGCCTCCCGGCCGCCCTCGGTCATCTTGTTCGATGGGCTGACCACGTCCACCATGGTCACAAGCCGGCCGTCATTCCGCTGGCGAATCTCGATCAGTTCTTCGTGATGCTCCTCGCGGACAACGGAAGTGAATAATGGCTGCTCGGTTGTATAGTGCCGCTGCGTCACGCGTGCTCGATAACGATCCACCAGCCCTGGCAGAAGGATCTGGTACAGGCAAGTGACAAGCTGATGATGGAACAATGGCCACAGCTTTTCTTCTTCGAGAAACGGATCCATTCCTGGAAAAGGACTTGGCATGCGCGTGTCTCCAGTGTTCCCCTCTGAACGTCCCCAAAGCGTTATACCCTGTTTTGTGTCGGCGCTTCAAGGGGTTGGCCGCACTCGGGAATGCAGTTCCCGTCTAAAGCCAGTACGGGCGCTCGACCGGCTCGATTTGTTCCCAAAGCTGCCGGCAACGAGGACCCTGGCGGAAGTAGTCGTGCACACCTTGCGCTTGTGCCGGAAGGTCGGGAGCGGCTCGGAGACGAAATTCCGTGGGACGGGGGCCGCCGGCGTCCAAAAATGCCCGCCAAAGCCCCCAGCCCAGCTCACGTCCAAGCCGGCCGCTGACTTGCCAGTTCTGAGAGCCCAACCAGCAAAAATGACCATTCTGTTCAACACCATATGCCGGCTCTCCATTTGTCAGAGTTTGGTAATGGATCGACAGGCCCTTTACAAAAGCATAGAACGCCAAAGCCTGAACAAAGCCGAACCAACTGGCTCTGGGTCTCCTGCGATCGAACCAGCCGGCCCAGGGAGCCGGCTGGGTTTCCACTTCGCCTGGGGGCGGCCGAACCGGCTCCTCGGCGCCCGTTTCCCCTTCGGCCCGAAGGGGCATGAAATAGGCAGCGCGTGTCAGCTTTCCTTCGAACACTTTATCGCATACGGTTCCGCAAACCACATAAGCCAATCCCGGTGCCAATGCCAGAGGTGCCAAGAGAATACCGCCCTCGGCAAGCTGCTCCAGCCAGTCCGGCTCCAGGTCAGGAGTGGCGGCTGTCACCATGATGCGGTCGAACGGTGCCTGCTCGGCGAGACCGTGTCGACCATCGGCGTGACGCAAGGCGATACCGCGCTCTGAAAATGCACGGAGATGTGCCCAGGCCTCGGAAAGCACTTCCCTATCGACATCGATGGAGAAGACGAGGTTCGGCCCCTCCACATGCGCCAGTAACGCGGCATTGTAACCGGTGCCTGACCCAATCTCCAGCATCCGCAGTCCGGGCCTCAACTGGAGGTCTTGCAGCATCTGAGCCATCAGCGACGGCTGGCTCGACGAACTTACCGGCGTTCCCGATCCATCCGTACCCGGAGGGCTAATCTGGGTAATGAGAGCACGGTCGGAGTACACCACCCGAAGCTCAGCAGAGCCTGGCTCACTGGTCAGCATTTCGCGCCAGCGATTCTGTTTACGTTGGTACTGGAAGACGCGATCGATGAACTTGTGGCGCGGAGTCTCGCGGAAAGCCGCTATCAAGGACCCGGACCACAGGGCTCCCTCCGCGATGAGGCGATCGACCATTTGCTGATTGGCCTGGTCTCCAGGAAGCGGCATGGCGCGAGGTCCCTCTACGGCCGATGGAATCAAGCCCGCCCGGGTCAGTGCGGTCCAGGTTGGAGCGCTACTGTGTCGGCTTCCGATCTCCCTGACAGGCAACGCTTTCCATCTGGGCCAGCGTTGCCAGCGGAGAAAGCAAGAACCTGTGATTAATCGGCGAAATCTTCTTGACTGCGATGACAGGGAATCATACTGATGATAAAACGATTCTCATGGCGGGACAATGAGTTTCGTAAAGCTTTTTCCTTTAGGCTTGCGAATCGCTTTCTTTCCAGGTGCGCGCGTACAATGTTCTGATTAGCGGGACCATTGCACCAATCCGAGCCCCAATGGGAGGCCATCCCCTGATGGAATTGATCGAGAAGTGGAAGATCTATGACGCCACGGAGACCTACGGCATCCGTCACTGGGGCAAGGGGTACTTCGGGATCAACAAAGCCGGCCACGTCACCGTCCACCCAAACAAGCGCCCGGAGCAGGCGATCGACCTGAAGAACCTTGTGGACCAGCTGCAAGCGCGCGGTATCCAACTGCCTATCCTTCTTCGGTTTACAGATATTCTGCGGCACCGCGTCGGCGAGATTCACGACGCTTTCCGCGCCGCGATCAAAGAATTCGACTATCAGGGAGCCTACTGTTGCGTCTACCCGATCAAGGTGAACCAGCAACGGCACGTCGTGGAAGAGATCCTCGATTTCGGCCGGCCATTTAATTTTGGTCTGGAGGCCGGTTCCAAGCCGGAATTGCTGGCCGTGCTCGCCCTGGCCAATGGACTGGACACGCCCATCATCTGCAACGGGTTCAAGGACGACGAATTCATCAAGATGACTGTCCTTGCGCGCAAGATTGGCAAGCACATCATTCCTGTGGTCGAGAAATTCACTGAGCTGGAAGCGATCGTGCGCTATGCCCAGGAGCTAAATGTCCGGCCAGTCATCGGCGTGCGCGTCAAGCTGGCGTCGCGTGGAGCGGGGCGCTGGAAGTCGAGCACCGGACACCGTTCCAAGTTCGGCCTGACTGTCACCGAGGTGCTCGAAGCGCTGGACTATCTGAAACAGCGCGATCTGCCGGATTGCTTGCAACTGGTCCATTTCCATTTGGGCAGCCAAATCACGAACATCCGCAACATCAAGAGTGCCCTCACGGAAGCAGCCCGTATCTTCGTGGAGCTGTCCCGCATCGGCGGCGGCGTTCGCTACCTCGACGTCGGCGGCGGCCTCGGGATCGACTACGATGGCTCGCAGACCGATTTCGAGTCCTCGGTGAATTACACGCTCCAGGAATACGCCAACGACGTTGTCTTCCGCGTCAAGAGCGTCTGCGACGAAATGGGCGTCACGCACCCGACCATCATCTCCGAATCGGGGCGGGCAGTCGTGGCCTACCACAGCTTGCTGGTCTTCGACGTCCTGGGGGTGTCGAACTTCGACCGCTACCAGGCTCCGCCTGAGATCCCGGCCGATGCACCCCAGCCAATCAGCGACCTGTTTTCGATCTACCGCGACCTCTCCAAGAAAAATTTCTTGGAGGGTTATCACGATGCCGTGCAGTCTGTGGACGAGGCGATGAACTTGTTCAACCTGGGTTACCTCAGCATCGAACTGCGCGCCCTTACCGAACAATTGTTCTGGGCCACCTGCGGCAGACTGCTCAAGATCGTTCGGGATCTGGAGTACGTCCCGGAAGAGTTGGTTGGGCTGGAATCGCTCCTCTCGGACACCTACTTTTGCAATTTCTCGATCTTCCAGTCGATGCCGGACAGTTGGGCTGTCAAGCAGCTCTTTCCGATCATGCCGATCCACCGCCTCAACGAAGAGCCAACCCGGCGAGGTGTTCTGGGCGACATCACGTGCGATTCCGACGGCAAGGTCGACCAGTTCATCGACCTGCGCGACGTCCGCAACACCCTCGAACTCCACACCTTCGACGGCCGGCCTTACTACCTGGGGGCATTTCTCCTTGGGGCCTACCAGGAAATCCTTGGCGATCTTCACAACCTCCTGGGCGACACCAACGCAGTGCACGTCAGCCTGGACGAAGACGGCGAGATCAATCTGGACGCAGTCATTAAAGGGGACACGGTCCGCGAGGTGCTCCACTACGTGCAATACTCTGCGGACGAACTGGCCTCGCATATGCGGAAGGATGTGGAGCGCGCGGTCCGTTCGGGCAAGATTTCACTGGACGAGTCGCGGCAGTTGCTCACCTTTTATGAGTCGGGCCTGGAGGGGTATACGTACCTGGAAGAGTCCCATACGTAATGATCGATCTGTCCGTTACCCTGGGCAGCCTGCACCTGCGAAATCCGATCCTCGTGGCATCGGGAACCTTTGGCTACGCCCGGGAAATGGCGGGGACGGTTGATTTCAAGTGTCTCGGCGGAGTAATCCCGAAAACCGTAACGAGGCAGCCTCGCGCCGGCAATAAGCCGCCGCGAACGGTCGAGACGCCGTCCGGCATGCTGAATGCGATCGGCCTCGACAACGACGGCATCGACCACTTCATCGCGCACCATCTGCCGTACCTGCGTACCTTACCGACGGCGGTCATCGCCAACATCGCCGGCAAGAACGAGCAAGAGTTCTTCGAGATGGCCGAGCTGCTCGGCCAGCAACCGGGACTGGCGGCACTCGAATTGAATTTATCCTGTCCGAACGTCGCCGGCGGAGTGGACTTTGCTACCGATCCGGCGGTAACCCGCCGCGTCGTCGGCCAGGTTCGCAAGGTTTGCTCCATCCCGCTCCTGGCCAAGCTCACGCCCAACGTGACGGACATCGTGCCGGTCGCCCGGGCCGCCGCCGAGGCCGGAGCGGATGCCGTGTCGCTTGTCAACACGTTCATTGGCATGGCCATTGATTGGCGCAGACGCCGGCCCATCCTGGGAAACACCACCGGGGGGCTCAGCGGGCCCGCGATCAAGCCGTTGGCGCTGAGGCTGGTTTGGCAAGTAGCGCGCTCGGTGCAGGTGCCGGTTGTCGGCATCGGCGGCATTGCCACGATCGATGACGTGATGGAATACCTGATTGCAGGAGCCAGCGCGGTGCAGTTGGGGACCGTGAATTTCTACGATCCGACAGCCTCGCAGCGCCTGGCCGAGCAATTGCCCGAAGCTCTCGCTCAACTGGGAGTTTCGAGCATCCGCGAGCTCATAGGGACATTGCAGGTGGACGGCAGGTAATCTGAGCGCGGTCAAGAATGAAACGTTGCCGTAGCCGCATTCGCCAGAATGCGGGTTGCCTCGCATAGTCTTCCCCCAGTCTGGCGAATGCGGCTACAGTGTGGAACCTGGTTTCCCCGCATTCTGGCGAATGCGGCTACAGGGCGAAGCTCAGTTTTTCGAGCCGCGCCTCATCAGGCCGCTTGCACTGAAGGCACGGAGCCGGGATCATCTCCCTCCAGAAGAAGGCGAGCCAGTCGCTCGATCTGGTCCCTCAGTTCCTTCAGGACCTGCTCTTGCTGGCTTCGTTGGTCCCGCAGGCTCATCACTTCTTGCTTGAGTCTGGATTCCTCGGCTTCGCTGGCGATTTGCTCTTCTTCCCAGGCAGCCTGCCGGCTCGAGAGTTCCGTGTGCTGCGCGACAACCTCTTCGCGCGACTGTTCCAGATGAAGGATCTGATCCTCCAAATGCTTGGCCTCCACCTCGAGTCTGCGACGCTCCACGGCAAGAGAGCGTGTGGCCAGTGCCGACAAGGCTGTCCAGCGTCGCCGCAAGCGCTCCAGCCGTTTCTCGGCGGCCTTTGGGTTGGCGGCTTTGCTTATCCATTCCTGACGATACTGTTCCATGGCGAGGGCCCGTTCTGCCACAGCGCGCTGCTCACCGAGTTGCAGGGCGCTGCGCTGCAACCATTTTTCACGCAGGTTCGCACACTCCCGGCGAAGCTCCTGGTACATCCGCCGCTGAGTGCGCAGCTCGGTCACCTGGTGTTGCCGGCGCTTATCCCAGCGCTCACGCAATGTTGTGAGCGCTGCCAGGCGCTGTTCCATGACTTCTTCGCGGGTCCGAACATCCAGAAGGAGGCCGGCTCTCTCTCCCTCCCAGGCCAGCGCTCCCGCTGCGACCCGGGCCTTCAGCGCCTCGAGGTGCGTGCGTGCCTGCGCGACCTGGGCCGATTGCTGCTGCACGGCAAACTCCGCGCGCTCGACCGACCGTTCGCGCGTGCACACGGACTGCTCTCGTTCCTGAAGTTCCAATCCCAGGGCTTCGAGCCCTGCAACCGTAGCGGTTCGCTCTTGTTGCCATCGTAGCTGACCCTGGGCCAGGCGTTCGCACTCCTCCGCCAGGTAGAGCCGCTGATCCGCCAGCTCGGCCGACAAGTCTTCCAGGGCAGCCAGCCGACACTGCAAGGCAGCCTCGGCCTCACGCAATTGTTCCCGGGCCTGAGCCTCGTTAGATCCAGCCGCCTCCGCTATGGTATGCCCCTGGCTGGAGCCATTCTCTGCCGCTTGCGAAAGGCACACCGCGTCGTTGCTCTGCCGGCTTTGAACGTCGCGGCGCAGAATCTCCAGTCCAAGTACCTCCTGCTCCTGGTCGATGATCTTGCGGCGATAACTGTGGACGCGCTTTTCCAGACCTTCTACTTCCTTGTTGAGCCGCAGTCGAGTTGCATTCCAGACTCGTTTCTCCTTGGCCAGATTGCGTTCGCCTTCCAGAAGTTCCGCCTCTCGCTGCCCCAGGAGGCGAGCCTGCTCCTGTAATTCTGCCTGGGTGCCGCGCAGCTCGTCCCATGCCGCCTGCTGCTGCCGTTGCTTCAGCTCGAATTCGCCGTTGAAATGAAGCCGGGCCTGTTCTTGCTGGGCCTTTACTTGACGCAGTTCCAGGGCTTCCTCTTCTAACTGGCGCTCGAGTTCATGGATCTCTGTCTCGCGACGGCACATCGCCGCCCGTTCCACCGACCAATGGCGATGCCACCTTCGCTTCAATCGTCGCCGCAAGCCCGAGAGCCGGCGCCGTTGAACTAGCAGTACGCTTTGTTGATCTTTGATTTCAACCCGGCTGTGAGCAAGTTCTCGTAGGACCTGGGCGACCCGCTCTTCATACGCGGCACGCTCCTGTTCCAGGGCGGCGCGAGCCCGCTGCGCATCGTTGCGGAGCGCGACCAGGCGTTGCCTCTTGTCTTCCAGGTGGGCGGCAAGCTGTTGTTCTTGTTGCTGGAGAGCCGAGCGGTGCTGCTGGAGTTCCATCTCCTCGTGCATCAAGACAGCCTGCTGAGCTGCCACGGCCGCCGCCTGGATGCGGAGCGATTCCTTTTCTTTCTCTAGCGCTTCCGCATTCTGCACTGCGGGTTCCTCCGGCAGCTGCACGCGAAAGCGGAAGGGGCCTACAGACAGCAGATCGCCGTCGTGAAGGAGGCGGTCGAGCGCCGGCTCTCCGTTGACGAGAGTGCTGCCATCGCCCTGCAGGTCGCGCAGATGCAGCCCCGAAGGGCCCAGGGCGAGTACGCAATGAAAGGGATGGACGCCTTCAACATTGAGCCGAAGGTCGCAGCCATCGGCCCGACCAATCAAGGTAAGAGGCACGACCAAGGGCCGGCGCGTGCCGCTCAAGCGACCGTTCTGAATGATCAGCTCGCCCGCGGAGGGAGGGACATGGTCCGCCGGGCTGACTGGCAGAACAAGGTCGGTCGGTTCCATCCAGGGAATCCTCGCGGGGAATGTCTCTCAGACCTCTCCATTATCGACCGTTTTCTTTGGGGAAGTTAAAGAAGGCGGCAAAGGCGAGAATGAGGAAAGGCCAGGAACGTCGGAAGCTTTTCCCCGACTTTCCCGGCCTGCCGAGTGTATCGATTGTCACGACTGGGCAGATGTGGGATCCTCAAGTTTGCAGGACGCGGTCGACCGCCTTTACGAGTTCGCCTTCCGATTGAAGCCCGACGAGGCGGTCACGCGGTTGATCGCCACCCTTGAAGAAAAGCACCTGGGGAATACCGGAAATCTGGTACTTCACGGCCATGTCCGAATTATCGTCGATGTTGAGCTTACCCACCTTAACCTTGCCGGCGTACTTGCTCGCGATCCTATCGATGGTGGGCGCGAGGGCTCGGCACGGGGCGCACCACGGTGCCCAGAAATCTACCAGGACCGGTTTATCGCTCTTCGCGACCTCTTGCTCCCAATTCGCTGTCGTGAATTCCAGAATATTCTCGCTTGCCATGAGGGCTCACCCTTTCTGCTGAAACCTCGTACTTCGATCCTGCTGGCATTATAGGTCGGACGAGTTCGCGAAGGCAACGCGGTCGCCGGGAAGGGTGTCAGGATGTTGAAAAGTTGGGCGAACTTGACGGGTTAGGAAGTGTCTTCTAAGATGCGCCCTGTCGCTCGGCGAGCGACGTGGCCCCGTCGTCTAGAGGCCTAGGACACGGCCCTTTCAAGGCCGCGACACGGGTTCGAATCCCGTCGGGGTCATGTTTTCTTCGCCCGATCTTCCTTCCCTTTCCCAATCACACCCATGGGGACCATCAATACAGGAGAACCAAAGCGCTGGAGTGGCGGAATCGGCAGACGCATCGGACTTGAGAGCTTTGAGCACCGGGGCAGGAAACTCCCCGCGTGAATTCAGTCGAATTCGGGGAAACCTCAGCACGTCATGGTGGTGGCAATCCCGAGCCAAGCTTCTTTTTGGACGGCACACACTCTGATGTCCGCATGATCTGGCAAAGCCAGATGATGCCAGGGACAAAAAGAAGAAGGTGTAGAGACTTTGCGGCTGAGGCCTACAGCGGACATCCACGGCCAAGAGAAAGTCCAGGCCACGAACCAGTCGGGTAGCGAAAGCTATCGTGGCACGAAAATCCGGTGGGGCGAAAGCCCCGTGAGGGTTCGAGTCCCTCCTCCAGCAATCTGCCTGTAGGGTGTTCCTCGAAACGGACAGGCGGAAAGCCAAGAAGAGGTCATGAAGTACTTCACACCTGAGTTACTTAGTCGCTTTGGCTCACCGGATCCAAAAGACGCGAGCGAAGCTCACGAGGTCTTGGAGCAGGCCTCGGATGCTTACCACGTCCATCTACGGGGAATCCAATCAAAGTTGCCCAAGAGTCTGGGGCTTTTGCTGGACCAATTCTACTTGCACGATGCTCAAGTCTTCATTCTTGGTCAGCCAGAGTTGGAAAACTCATTTGTGATTTGCTTGCAGCTTGGCACACCGCCGCATGAGGAGTTGATTCTGACTTACCACCTTGCGAAGGAACCTGAGGTTGTTCTTCATGAGCGGCTCTCGGAGGAATCCCCGCCTTTTTTGGAGTGGCTGCATGATGAGGTCGATGTATCTGTGGAGGGAAAGCAGACTGTGTACACACAATCCATCCTCCTTTCCAACGGCCGTGAGTTGATACTGCATTTTCGTGACATGGAGATGGTCCGGATTTCGAAAACGCTTTACTCCGTTGGGAAATGGCAGCGCGATCTCGTCTGCCAATCGTAGAATTAGACGCGCCCCGGACGTCGTCACCTCTCAAGCCTGCTCCAGTACTACGAAAGACCGAGGACGGCTCCGAGCAATTCACTCATATTAGGATCTCCAGAGGGAGGTTTCCCTGTGGTGTCACTTGCGAGCGCTGCTCCGCAGAGTCTGCAAATAACTGTACAAATCCGCCAAATCTCCCGGCTTCACGTCCTTCAGTAACCCGTCCGGCATGAGCGAGCGATTGCTGGGCAGCCGCGATACGATGTCGGGCGTGTTGATGCGCACTGTCGTCGTCGCCCCGGTTTGGATGATCAAGCCGTCGGCCGATTCGAAAGCGACGATTCCAGTAATGAACTGGCCGCTGCGCGTCTCGACGACATTGGTTCGATAAGCAGGGGCCACGTCGCGGCTTGGGTAAATGATGGCGGTGAAGAGATCGTCACGGGAGAACCGAGTCGCAACGCCCGTTAGATCCGGCCCCAGCGCGCGCGAGCCGGAATGGCAAGTCTGACAGGCGTGGCTACGGAAGAGCACCTCTCCCCGGGCGGCATCGCCCTTGGACCATTCGACCGACGCCAATAGCTTGTTCCAGATGGCGGGGTCTTCTTCGCCAGCAGCCTGGTGCAAGGCGGCCGTCAAAGTCGGAAATTGGCGCTCGAACCACTCAAAGACGGGTTGATAAGCGCGTTTCAGCTCGGCCGCAGTGGTCCCCTTCTGCGTGACGGCAAAGACCCGGCCGCTTTGCCTGCTGTAGAGAGCGAGCACCTGCGTGCGTTCCTTCTCCTGCCTGGGCTCCTGCATTAGCCGTTGCAAAAGCCGAAGAAGGGGGACCAGATCCTGTGGCGAATCGTCACGCGGTAGGCGCTCTAGTGCTGTCAGACATGCCTGGACCACCTGTGGTTGGGCTGATTCCAGGCCGGCGAGGAACTTCTCTCGATCAATCGTCTCCGGCTGCTGCGTCAATGCTAGCAGGAGGCTGTCGCGAAGAACAAAGTTTGTCCATTGCTTGCGGAGCGCAGGCCGGACCTGTTCCGCCGGTAGGATCCCGAACAACTCGATCAGCGGTCCTGACCACGGGAAGTCTGAATTCTTCTCTACCTCAGCTAGGAAGCCACGAGCTGCCTCTGCTCGTTGCGGACCGGAGAGGGCGGATGCAATCGTCACATTGCCTGGCTGCACGAAATCGGGGTGCCGAAGCAGCGCGTTGCCAAGGCGCGGATCATTAGCTAGCAAACTTGCTACCACCTCCGACAGCCGTTCGCTCCAGGTCTGCTTGATTCTTTGCTCCCGCCCTTCCAGCTTGCGCTGCAGAGAGAGTAGCGTGCGGGCTACCTTCTCTGTCACGTCAGGGCCCCGCGGGCCGCGGAGCCGCGCAAACACGACCAGATAGTGCATACCTTGCGTCGGCGAAGTGCTATCGATCCAAAGCGAGGCAACCTTGGCCGGCGTGCCCGCGTCGTCGTCCTCGAGCATCGCCAGCAGACGCGCCGACTCTTCATCCAGGCGCGCGTTGCCCGAAGGGAACAGCCGCCGGACCACGGCCAGTACGCGAGCTACCAGTAACTCGCGCCCGGCAAGCGAGCGCTGCAGCGAATAGCCCGTAAACGCTTCAACCTTTGGGTTTTTCAGGTGATAATCGCCCAGGGCAAGCATGATGAGACGGACCGCTTGCAGGCGTAAGTCCGTATCTTTGGACGCACGTAACACCGAAAGGGCCGTATCGATCACTGCGTCCGGCGAATCCAGGATAGGATTGCGCCAGATTGCCGCCAGTGCTTCGGTCAAAGCGGCTTGCGCTGATGCCCCGGCAAGATTCGTCTGCAGTTGCGCCCATGAGGGTTCAGGGAGCATGGCTGCCAGACGTGCCGCCGCGTGGCGCACGCGTTTGTCCGGGCTTGCCAGGTTAGCCGGCAACACCTCCAGAGCCTGGTTCGATTTCAGTTCATGGAAGTGATCGGCCATCGCCTCCAGGGCACAACGGCGCACGCGCGTGTGAGTATCCTCAGCAAGCTGGCGCAGGATCTTATCGAAGTCATGGCAAGGCAGTCGCCCAAGCGACCAGGCAACCCGGCTGCGAATCCAGGGCGAAGCATCCTGGGCAACCGGCATCGCGACGTTCGTGGGCAGACCGCCGAATAACTCGGTCATGATCTCGATCGCGCGCACCCGGCCGGCGACATCCCACTTTTGGTCGCTAATAGCCGCCGCGAAACAGGCGGCGCCCAGTTTGCCCGCTGCCGGCATCCAGGATGCCCGCGACCAAGCATCGAGTGGCTGTCGGGCGTGGAGAACCGCGTCCAGCTCCGAGGCGAATACCTGCTGCTTCCGCGGCGCTCCCTGGCTGCCGGCATATTCAATGCGATAGACGGCCCCTCGGGTACCGCGGCCACCCATGCTGACGAGCAGCGAACCATCGGGAGCGACGACGGCGTCCGTGGGGTCGAAGCCACTCGTGCCCACCGCTTCCAGAAACACCTCGGGCTCTGAACGATAGCTGGAGCCATCCGGTCGCAGCGGAAAGAAATAGACCTTCCCAAAGGTCCAGTCCAACGCGAACACACCGCCGCGATAGTGTTCCGGAAATTGCACGTGCCTGTAGCAGACGACGCCCGTTGGCGATCCCCTACCGACCGGCCAGAGCATATCGACGGTATCCAGATAATCGTCGCGGCGGCACCAGCTTCGCCCAGCACCGTTGAGGCGCCAGCCGTGGTGGCCCGCGTACTCGATGTGGTACATGCGTGTGGGCGTGTACCAGGGGAGAAAGAAATCGCGTTCACAATCGCTGTCGTAGGTAAACAGGTCGCCGGCTTCGTTGAAATCGAAATCGTAAGGATTGCGGAAACCGTGAGCGATGACCTCGCACTGCCGGCAATCAGGACTGAGCCGCATGAGCGCCCCTGCCTCCGGCTCGCGGATGGGGGAGTTCGGCACCGTGATGAGCGATCGCGGGTTCTTGATTTCATTGCCCCCAATGACATACCAGCAGCCATCCGGCCCCTTGCGCATGGCATGGCCGCCGTGTTCGCTGAACGCCAGTGGCAGGATGCGCTCGGGCGGCCCTTCCGCGTAGCCCTTGCCCGCGGGATCGCGATAGCGCGACAGCCAGCCGCCCCCGCAGAAATAGAGGTCGTTACCGTCAAAGCATAACCCCATGCCACCGGTGGGCGGCGTGGCGAAGAGCGTCGCCCGGTCGGCTTTGCCCGTTTTCTTGGTATCGTGAAGCACCTTGATGTAACCCGGACCGGTGACGACCACCCGGCCCTGGGAGTCAAGCGTCATGGCGAAGATGTCATTCGCCAGATCCTGATCCGCATATAGCGTGACGCGGAATCCAGGGGCGACCCGAAGGCCCAGGTCCTCCGCTAAAGCACTGTGCACACAAAAGAGCACGCACAGAAGAGCCCTTGAAAAGCCTCGGTTCGATGGCATGATTCGTCGCATGAAAAGCAGGAGAGCGAAAGCATTAGCTACAAAAAGCCAAGCATGGCAGGAAAAACGGATTTCATTTCCCCGGCCGAAACGGCAGGATCAAGCGCGGCGCGGCGGGGGAGGCCTCTTCCAGGTCGGTATCGAAGAGTCGTTGGGGAGTGTTGCCTGCCAAATCCTCCAGGTTCTCATCCACCTGGACCGTGTACTCGCTGTCATTCCAGTCGCTTTCAGGGCGGAAGGCCCAGGAACGCTCTTCAAAGCCAACTTCAATCTTGCCGTGGACGGCTTTCCCATCCGCGTCCAGCACGATGAGGAAGCGGTCGAGCAAAGCGCGATCGAGGGGCCTGGGAAAATCGAGTTTCAACGGTTGTCGACTGCCGGCGGGCGGAGCATGGACCTTCCACTCCTCCGGCAACGGGCGCGTGTGCTGCTCGGTGGAAGTGCGAAAACGTTTCGTGAACGGCTTGCCGAGCGGCTGGTCCTCGGCGTCGAGCATTGTGGCGTCGATCCGCAGGGTATAGGTCTCATTGGGCCGCAGCACGGGGCCAAAATCCTCGCGCAGATTCACGCCTTTTTTTACGCGGCCGGGGTGAATGAACAGTGTCAAGCGCCTGGCGTCGGCATTCCATAATTCGGTGCGCCGCCAGGGATCGAGGACCGCTTTCCCCAGTCCATCGAGGATGGCGACCTGGTCGAAGATTTCACTGCTCTCGCGCATCGGCTTGGAGAAGTGGATGTAGAATTTCAACTGGTTCGCGGGAAGGACTTCAGCAGTTGGGTAGATCTTCTCGACGACCGCCGCGGCCGTCTTGGGGCGTTCCGGCACGCGATAGTCGGCAGAGGCGGTGTCTCCACCAGGCAACTTGAGAGTAGCCCTGTACTTCTGCCCATGAGCCAGGGCGTAACGCGGCGTGAAGGTGAGTTTTTCTTGCCGGCGCTCGTAACTGCCAAGGACTGCACCCGCTTCCTTGCCGGTGCCCGGATCGACGAGCGTGAAGATCAAGTATTGCTCGCCTTGCTCGGCGGACAACTTTCCCTCAGGGACCTGCTCGAGCGACCTCGCAGAGAGCGTGGCGACGGCCTGAACGTGCATTCCATCTTGAAGCCGGCTGATGCGCAAATTGGCTGGCTTGTTGTCGGCGGCAGCCACTACCCAAGCGACCAGAGAGGCACAAAGGACCCAGAGGAAGAGAGAATACGTGTGCGCGATTCTTCTCTGCCAATGAGCCCCATGTGCCCTCCGAAGGGGGCGGGATACAGAAAACTTCATGGTTCACAGCACCCGAAGCCTAGGGAAGCGCCAATGGCATCAACGTCAAGCCACCGTTGTCGCCGGTGCGCAAGACCAGGGCGTTGTCGTTATCGAGCCGGTCCATGTGCACGACCCCCTGGTATTCGTCAATCATCTTGATCCGGTCCGTTTGGGGTTTGCCCTGGGTATCCAGCCTGCGGATAGCCTTGGTGTTGGTGTTTTTGCTGTCGCGCAGCAGGTCTAGGTCGACCCGCGCGGTCCAGTAGGGGCTGTTGCCAAATGGCTTGCCGAAGCGGCGCAGAGTGTTTACAAGCACATAGGAATGCCCGTTCTTCTCATACACGAACATGTCTTGCGGCATGTTTCCCTGGCCAAGCTCCACCATGCTGACACCCTTCACTTTCGCATTCGGCCGGATTTCGTCTAACGGATATTTGACGAGCGGCGTGCAAGTGAACGCACCAACCAGGTAGCGTTTGCCATCTTCCTGGTAGGGGAGGATCGTCTGCATCGGGGCCTTGGTTTCCCAGCGGCCATGCGCGACGTGGTAAGTTTCCGTGCTGGAGATGGTGGCCTTGGCTTCGTGTTCCAAGGGTGCGGGGATCGAGAAGATTTTGCTGGCGAATTCTTCGTTGGCTCGGCCTGAAACAAGCACACGGTCCTCGGCCCAAGCTACGTCTGTCACGATGTCTATCGGCGACTTTTCGCCAGCCGGCAGCGCCAGGCGGGCGTACTTGACATTATCGAGCGCGAATTCATCGATCTTGCCTGTACCGTCCACGGTCAGGATCAAGCACGTCTTGTCGTCCTGCTTGCGCAGCGCGATGTAGGCAACCCCAGAGGCCGGGTTCACGGCGAGATGCAAGATGGCGATCCCTTTCGCCGTGGTGCCAATTCGGCCGGCCAATTTCTCATCGATTTTTTCGATGGCGGCCCGCATGGATCCTTTCGGCGAAGTATCGCCCGTATCGACGGCCACGACCTGCGCGCCGCGGCCATCGCCGATCAGCAGCAGCCCTTCGGGCCCAAACGAGATCACGTCGATCGACTTGAGGTCGGGCTTGCCGGTCACAGAGCTCTTGAGACCAGTCGATTTGCCATAAACGGGCACGGCAAGGGCGAACAGCGTCAGAACGAGGCCGAGGCCTCGTCCAACAGGACTGCATCGAGCCATAGTACACTCCTTGTGAAGGGGGAAAGAACCTGGACATCCTCTCCACACGCTACCCGAGTTTAGGAGATTTTTCCAACAAAAACCGGCCGGGTAAGAATGCGGGAACCAACTATCTGCTTGTTCTCGCTTCCCGGTCCGGCTACAACTAATAGAAGATGACGGCCTGTATGAACGACTTTCCGCGCGACTGCCCTCCATACGTTCTCCCACCGTTTCTCGTCTCGAAGGTCTCGCCATGAGCGCACTCTTCTCTCGCCGGATTCAACGCCCGTATTTGGCTATCGGAGCCTTCGTTCTCCTCCTTCAGGCATCCCCTTCCCTGAACACACTCCGGGCTGCGCCACCGGCGACTCGAACTCAGCCCACGATCGACTTCAATCGGCAGATCCTGCCTATCCTTTCGGATAATTGTTTCGCCTGTCATGGCCCGGATGCGTCGCAGCGCAAAGCCAAGTTGCGCCTCGATACTAAGGACGGCAGCCGCGCGGAGCTTCGCGACGGCGGCTTTGCAATCGTTCCGGGGAAGTCGGCCGAGAGCGTACTCATGCAACGCGTCACCGCCCAGGAACCGGCCCCGCGGATGCCGCCGCCCAAGACAGACAAACATTTGACGCCTCAGCAGATCGAGCTATTGCGGCAATGGATCGATCAAGGCGCGCCCTGGGTCCAGCATTGGGCGTTCGCTCCGCCACGCCGGCCGGCGCTTCCTGCGGTTACGGACAAAAACTGGCCGAAATCACCCATCGATCATTTCGTCCTGGCCCGTCTGGAAGCGGAACACCTCCGGCCAGCGCCGGGCGCGGACAAGGCCAGGCTCTTGCGCCGGGTGACGCTGGACCTGACCGGTTTGCCGCCCACCGCCGCGGAGGTGGATGCTTTCCTCGCCGATTCCTCACCGGAAGCGTACGAGAAGGTCGTGGATCGGTTGCTCGAATCACCCAACTACGGCGAGCACATGGCGCGTTACTGGCTCGACGCGGCCCGCTACGGCGATACGCACGGGCTGCACCTCGACAATTACCGTGAGATGTGGCCCTACCGCGATTGGGTGATCAAGGCGTTCAATAACAACCTTCCCTTTGACCGCTTCATCGTCGAGCAATTGGCCGGCGACCTGTTGCCCAGCGCGACGCTCGATCAGATCGTGGCCAGCGGCTTCAACCGTTGCCATGTAACCACCAACGAAGGTGGCTCAATCGACGAAGAGTGCTATATGCGCAATGTGGTGGATCGGATCGATACCACCGGAATTGTTTTTCTCGGTTTGACGATGGGGTGTGCGCGCTGTCACGATCACAAGTACGATCCGATCAAATCGAAAGATTATTATCAGCTCTTTGCCTTCTTCAACAGCCTCGACGAAGCGCCCCTGGACGGTAACGCCGCCCAGTACGCGCCGATTGCGCGGGTCGGTGCGCCAGCTCAGCTGCAAGCTCTGGCGCAGCTTCAACAGAAGGTCGGCGACATGCGGGCCAAGATTGCAGCGGAGGTGGCCAAGGCCAATTATGATGACGGCGTCGACAAGAAACCGCTGCCGGCTCTGGCTCGAGTGGAGTTCACCTGGGTGGACGACGACATACCTATCGGTGCCCAGTTCGCAAGCGATGGCGGCGTCAATGGAAAATGGAACTTTGTGACCGCACCGGGCCACCCGGTCTTTAGCGGGAGTAAATCTGTATTGCGCACGGCTACGGGGCGTAGCCAGCATTCCTTCGAAAACGCCCGACCGGGCTTGCGCGTCGGGGCTGGAGATGCCCTGTTCGCCCACGTCTACCTCGACCCGGCCAATCCCCCCAAAGAGATCATGCTCCAGTGGAACACAGGTGAGTGGAAGCATCGCGCCTACTGGGGCGGTAACCTCATTTCGTGGGGCGCGGACAACACCAGCGAACGCCGGTCAATGGGCCCGCTGCCTCCGGTGGGGAAGTGGGTGCGCCTGGAGGTCGAAGCCGCCAAGGTCGGGCTGCGTCCTGGCGCCGTGATCACCGGCTGGGCGTTCACCCAGCACGATGGCACGGTTTATTGGGATAAAGCCGGCATCGTAACGCAAACGCCGCAAGGCGATCAGCCGTTCGATACCCTATCGACCTGGTTGCACGTGCAGGAGGGCAGCGGTGGAGCGGGCTTACCCAGGCCGATCGCCCAGATCGTGAAGCTGGAGCCGACCAAACGAACGGACAGCCAGAGAAAGAAATTGCGGGATTACTTCATCGAGAACGCCTATACCAAGGCACGCTCGGTTTTCGAACCGTTGCACCGGCAGCTTGCGGAGATTGACAAACAGCGTCAGCAAGTTGAACAACAGATCCCGACTACGCTTGTCTCCAAGGAACGGAGCCAACCTCGACCCGCATATCTGCTGAAGCGCGGCGAGTACGATAAACGGGGAGATCAAGTGGGACGGAACACACCTGCGTTCCTGCCGCCCATGCCCGAGAAGGCTCCACGCAACCGGCTCGGCTTTGCGCAGTGGCTGGTGTCTCCCAATCATCCGCTAACGGCACGCGTGGCAGCCAACCGTTTCTGGCAGCAATTCTTCGGGACAGGCCTCGTGAAGACCGCCGAGGACTTTGGTTCGCAAGGCGAGCCTCCCAGCCACCCGGAACTCCTCGACTGGCTGGCAGTGCAGTTTCGGGAAGAAGGTTGGGACGTGAAACGGCTCATGAAGTCGATAGCGCTGTCGGCCACCTATCGGCAATCGTCACGAGTCACGCCGGACCGGCTGGCAAAAGACCCGGCCAATCGGCTGCTGTCGCGCGGCCCACGCTTCCGGCTCGATGCCGAGGCCCTACGCGATCAAGCATTGGCCGTCAGCGGTTTGCTGGTAGAGAAGGTAGGCGGGCCGAGTGTGAAACCGCCGCAGCCTGCCGGCCTGTGGGAGGCCGTCGGCTACGTCACAAGTAACACGGCCAACTTCACCGCCGACACGGGCATTGAGAAAGTGCATCGCCGCAGCCTGTACACCTTCTGGAAGCGCACTGCTCCGCCGCCGCAAATGAACGCCTTTGACGCACCCTCGCGCGAAGCATGCACGGTGCGCCGCGAGCGGACCGATACGCCCATGCAAGCCTTGCTGTTGCTGAACGAAAAGCAATACGTCGAATGCGCTCGGGCTTTGGCCGGGCGCACATTGCGTGAGAGCAGCGGCACAACTGAGGCACGGCTTGGCTACCTGTTCCGGCTGGCGACCGCGCGGAAGCCGGATGCAAAAGAGCTGGCCGAACTTGTGAGCCTTTATCAGGAGAATTTGGCCACTTACACTGGAGACGTGGAATCAGCCAAGAAGCTAATCGCGGTCGGGGAGACCAAGCCAGACACGAAATTTAACCCAACGGAGTTGGCTGCCTGGACGATGATTGCCAACCTGGTGCTGAATTTGGACGAGGTATTGAATAAAGGATAGATGTTTCCGGGGGGGGGACTGAACGTGAAGAAGCCTCTAGGCAGGTACATTGTGATGGATCCGTCCATCTGTCACGGTCAACCCACATTCCGGACTACGCGAATTCTCGTCAAGGATGTTCTTGAGCAGGTGGCGAACGGCATGGCCTGGGATGCGATTATTGAGGAATGGCACGGCAGCATTTCCAAGGGAGCCATTGCCGAGGCCGTCCGTCTGGCTAGCGAAGCGTTGCTCGCGGACAAACGAGGTAACACCTTTGAACCTGCGGGCCGATGAATATCTTGGATGAGAACATCCCGGAATCCCAACGGCAGTTGCTCAAAGGTTGGAAGATTCGCGTTAGACAGGTCGGCCAAGACATTGGTCGCAAGGGGATGAAAGATCGTGAGCACTTGATCCCGCTCCTGCGATCGCTCGCAAGGCCCAGGTTCTTCACGCGCGACCTAGGCTTCTTCGATCAGCGGTTGTGTCACAGGAGATATTGCATTGTTTGCTTGGCAGTTGGGGCAGCCGAGGCGGCTAGCTTTGTCCGCCGTTACCTGCGTCATCCTGCATTCAATACGAAGTCCAAATGCATGGGAAAGGTCATTCGGATTAGCGAAACCGGCATTCGTGTGTGGACTGTGGGCGCGATAGAGGCAGTGCAGCTCGATTGGAAATCATGAGCGCCAGCCTAGTGCTGAATCTGCATGAGGTGTTGAATAAGGGGTAGATTCGATTCGCAATATAGCAACCTTGGGAGCGCCCGTGGCGAGCATTAGCAAAGAGTGGGTTGAGCATTGGAAACGGGTCGGTCCCGAGTTGGAGAAGGTCCGTATTCGTGAGCTCCGCAACCTCAATTACGAAGAACAACGGCCACTCATCGATGCGTTGCTACAGCTGGGGGTTGATCGCGCAGTGCCTCGCAACACCAGCGGCTTGGTCGAGCTCCAACGCAGGTTGGCGAGATTGAAGCGATGAATGGTCTCTACGCCGCCGCTTGGGAAGCTGAGCAAGTTTTCCGGAGTAAGGGATGGCGCTATTGCATCATTGGCGGTCTCGCTGTCGTTCGCTGGGGGATTCCGCGAGTCACTCAGGACGTTGATTTCAGTCTGTTGGCTGGATTCGGCAAGGAGCAGGAATTCGCTGATGCATTGCTGACGCACTTCTCCGGCCGGATTCTCGATGCTCGAGCCTTTGCGATTCAGAACCGCGTGGTTCTTTGCACGGCCAGCAACGGGGTTCCCCTGGACATAGCACTGGCGGGGTTTCCTTTTGAAGAACAAGTGATCGACCGAGCAACGCCTTTTGCGTTTGAACCGGGAACGATGTTGGTAACTGCTTCCGCCGAGGACCTTGTCATTCTGAAAGCGTTTGCGGGGCGCGACCAGGACTGGGTCGACGTGCGCGGGATCGTGGAAAGACAAACTGGCCATCTTGACTGGGACTTGATCATTCGAGAATTGACGATGCTACGCGACTTACAAACAGGCGCTGATCCTTTGCCGCGTTTGGAAGAGATCCGGCAGCGAACCGGTTCTCAGGACGAGTCGTCGAGAGAATGAGGGAAAGAGACGCCATGAACCCATTCCAAGAACAAATCCAACTGATGACCCGTCGCCACTTCTTTGGCCGCAGCGCCCTGGGCCTGGGAGGTGCGGCACTCGCGTCCCTTGCCCCCGGCTGGTTGCACGCCGCTCCGCCCATGCATGCCACCGGCGGCTTGCCGAATCTGCCGCACTTTGCCCCCAAGGCAAAGCGGGCCATCTACCTGTTCATGAACGAAGGCCCATCGCAAATGGACCTGTTCGACTACAAGCCCAAGATGGACGCCATGTTCGACAAGGACCTGCCCGAGTCGGTGCGCGCCGGGCAGCGCTTGACGACCATGACCAGCGGCCAGACGCGCTTTCCCGTTGCACCTTCCAAGTACAAGTTCAAGCAATACGGCAAGGCCGGCGCCTGGGTGAGCGAATTGATGCCCTGGACGGCGAAGATGGTCGACGAACTGGCCATCATCCGAACGGTTTGGACCGAGGCAATCAACCACGACCCGGCTGTCACTTACATTTGCACGGGCCATCAACTGCCCGGCCGCGCCAGCCTGGGCGCCTGGCTCAGCTACGGGCTGGGCACAATGAATGAAAACTTGCCCGCGTTCATCGTCATGACTGCGTCGTGGACTGGCCGCAAGGAGGCGCAGGCGATCTACAATCGCTTGTGGGGCTCCGGCTTCCTTCCGAGCAAATACCAGGGCGTGGCGCTCAGGTCCAAGGGCGACCCTGTCCTGTTCCTCTCCAATCCCCCGGGAGTAGACGCGCACATGCGTCGCCGGATGCTCGACTCGTTGGCCCATCTGAATCAAAAGGAATACGACGAGGTCGCCGACCCGGAGACCCAGGCGCGCATCGCCCAGTACGAAATGGCCTTCCGCATGCAAACGTCGGTTCCGGAGCTGACCGACCTGTCGAAGGAACCCAAGCATATCCTCGACATGTACGGCCCCGACGTGCACAAGCCCGGCACGTTTGCCGCGAGCTGCCTGCTCGCACGACGCCTGGCTGAGCGCGGCGTCCGCTTCACCCAGATTTTCCACCGCGGCTGGGACCAGCACTTCAATCTAACCGTGGATCTGCCGAACCAGTGCAGGGATGTGGACCAGGCCTGCTACGCCTTGATCACGGACCTCAAGCAGCGCGGCCTCCTGGAAGATACGCTTGTGATCTGGGGCGGCGAATTCGGTCGCACGATCTACTGTCAGGGGGGCCTTACCAGAGAGACCTACGGCCGCGACCACCATCCGCGCTGCTTCACCATGTGGATGGCCGGCGGCGGCATCAAGCCAGGCATCGTCTACGGCAAAACGGACGATTTCTGTTACAACATCATCGAAAACCCCATCCACATCCACGATATGAACGCCACGATCTTGCACTGCCTGGGCATCGACCACAAACGGCTCACTTACAAAGTGCAGGGTCTGGATATGCGACTGACCGGCGTGGAGGAGCACGGACCGGTGAAGGGGATTCTGGCATAGGGCCCACACACCCGTTTTCGCGCCGCCCATCGAAAGGCACTCATGCCGACCGCCAAGTTGCCACTCTTCCGGATGATCATTCTCTGCGCGCTGTCACTGAGCATCGGTTGGGGCATACGGGGCAATTTCGGGCACGAGTATGGCGCCATGATTCCGGGCGCGCTCACTGCCATCGCGGCTGTCCTTATCTCGGGACGCGATGATTGGTGGCCGCGCGTCGGTTATTTCGGCATGTTTGGTGCACTCGGCTGGTCATTCGGCGGTTCCATTTCGTACATGATGGTTATCAGCTATACCCATTCGGGCCACCTTCCTACTCAAGCCTACGGCTACGCTTGCTTGTTCCTCATTGGCTTCCTGTGGGCTGCCCTGGGAGGCGCCGGCACGGCACTGCCTGCCTGCCTGGATCGCGAGCGATTGACGAGCCTGTTCGTTCCCGTTTTGACGGTATGTGCCACCTGGTACGTCAAGGATCTGGTGATCCCGCTCATCGATCACGCGGGCTATGGCGACAAACGCCATCTGAGTAAGTTGTACTGGTACGACACTTCCTGGTTGGCTGTACTCACCGCACTTGTTGCGGTCTTGCTCCTGGCAGCGATCCGGCGCCGGGTCTGCTGGGGAACTTCGCTCATCCTGCACATGACCATCGGCTGGTGGGCAGCCTTTCTGTTCATGGTGTTCATGGTGGACGTGCTCGGCATTGAATTCCGCATGACGCCGCCGCGCGGCGACAACTGGGTGGGCGCGCTCGGCATGACGGCGGGTACACTCCTCTTCTTTATGCGCCAACGCATGCTGCCTGTCGTTCAGGCGATGCTGATTGCCGGCTTTGTTGGCGGCTTCGGTTTCGCGGCTGCAACGTTCTTCAAGCTTGCGGAGGTGAAGTACCTTCCTCTGGTCTTAACCGAGCTGTTCGGGGGAGGATCCTGGCAGACGAATTGGCATAGCGTTCTAGAGCAGACCTACGGCTTGATCAACGGCATCGGTATCGCGCTGGCCATGGGGTTCCTTTCCCGCCGGGTACCGAGAGTTGTCGACGAGCCACGGACCCGACGCTGGACCGAAATTATTGCGGTTGCATTCGTCGTGCTCCTGATCACTTATTTGAATGTGATCAAGGACGTTCCAAACTGGATCCAGCAGCATGCTGTGCCCGAGCGTCTGTACGGGTGGGCCACCGTGTACTGGTTTAATGTGGGCTACGCGCTGCTTGCTGTTGCCGTCATTGGTTTACTGGCGAGACATCTGTGCACCCGCATTCCTCTGTTGCCGGAAAGTGCCCTGGGGAAGGGCCAGCTTCTTTACCTCATTCTTCTGTGGTGGGTCGTGGTTGGCAATCTCATGCATGCCATTCCATCCTTCGCGGAACAGCGCTTGATCACGGAGGGTGTAATCCATGTGAACGCGGTGATTTGCACGGTGCTGATCCTCCTCTGGCCCCGCCCCACGAGGCTGCCCGACCTGGCAGAACGAGCGATTACCGGCAGGTCGCTTATGTGGACCACCGTCGTTGGCCTGGCCGCGCTGCTGGCGACGGTAGCACTCGCTTCGTACGGAACTCGTGCGATGTTCGGCGATCAATTCGCAGGGCAGGGGGGCTATCACATACGGTTTGGGCCAAACGCGGAGGGCGGCAAGCCGGACATAAACAAAAAGCACCCGTGAACCTGTTTTGTCAGCGTGCCCGGGGAACAGCCCCGAACGATTCCACGGTTGGCAAGGCTCGCTCAATGAACCCTGATCCAGGCAACGAACTCGTGGACGTCATCGATGCGGCCGGGCTCACCATTGCCACCGTGACGCGCCGGGAAATGCGTGAGCGGCGCTTGCCGCACCGCTGTATCTATATTCTGGTTTTCAACCAGAACGGAAACCTCTTTGTGCATCTGCGGACGGCGACGAAGGATGTCTATCCTTCCCACTGGGACGTGGCGGTCGGCGGCGTGCTGGCGGCAGGCGAATCGTTCGCTGAGGGCGCGCTGCGAGAGATTTACGAGGAACTCGGCATCGAAAGTACGCCCGAGCCCCTCTTTCCCTTCGAGTATGCCGACGCGTCAACAGGCGTGCGTTCGTGGGCCTATCGAATCTGTCACGACGGTCCGTTTCGCCTGCAGCCGGAAGAAATCGTGCGCGGCGAATTTGTCGGTCTGCAAGAGGCCGTCACCCGTAGCACACAAGATCCATTCTGCCCCGATGGCCTGGCCGTGTTCGCGGAGTATCGCAAGCGGCTGGCTTTTACTCCTTGATTCCAAGGTCCGCAGGCTTGAGACCCTTGGCAAAGCCTCCAAAGCGGAAAGGCAACGACTTGTACTCACCTACGATATCTACATTCGCGGTCGGCGAGATCTTGTCCTCTATGCCCACTGCCCAGTAGCAAGCATTCACCAGCAGCCGGCGGAGCCCTTCGCTCTGGAGGTCTTGCGAGGCACCCATGGTCGTCGCGAAAACGCGAGCGGGATGGCCTGCTTCGCCGGTAAAGGTCTTGGCCCATGCGACCGGCATCATCGGGTCGTTTTGCTTGCCTGTGGTGGGCTGAGCAGTCGGCTTCATTCCTTCGAGAACTTGACCCAGCACGAGCGGCTTGCAGTCTCCGGGCATGGGGAGCCGGACGCCATAGACGTCGGTCGGCGCCCAGATATCTCCGTCTTTGATGCCGCGCAGAATCGGGTGGTTCTCCGCGCCCGGCGCAATAATGCCGCGCGTGCTTTGCTGACCGTGGTGGCCATGATGGCTGATCCAGGTCTCGCCGAGCACCTGTCGGCCGAAGCCCCCGTCCCATTCCTTGCTGCCGGCCGAATACTTCTCGTAGGTCTTGCCAGCTTTGATGTTGAACGCATGCGTGGCGGTGCGCATGCCAATGATCGGTTTGCCCGATTGCACGTAATCGACAATGTACTTCATTTGTTCGTCGGGTAGATCGCGATAGCGCGTGAAGATCACCATCAAATCCGCCGTCTTGAGCGCTTCCAGGCCGGGGATGTTGTCGCTCTGATTCGGATTGATCGTCCCGTCTTTGGGATTGATCGCAAACAGGACCGTGCATTTGAAGCCATGGCGCTTGGCGAGGATCTTGGCCAGTTGCGGCAACGCTTCTTCGGAGCGGTACTCCTCATCGCCGCTAATCAAAACGATGTGCTTGCCCTTGCCCGGCCCATCGTAGCCATTGAGGATGAGCCAAGGGTCCGCTCCTTGCACCCTGCCGCCTCCCAGGTTTGCAAAAGCGATTACCGCCAGCACGACTGCATATCCTGGTCTTCTCATCATTCTTCCCTCGAAGCCGTCTCGAGTCTTAGAAATCGAGAGCCGCCTGACTCACGTTCTGCGCTGTTCCCGAACATAGCAGCACGTGTGCGCCGCTGTTCCAGCCAGTGTACTGACTCGGAGTTTGAGAATCCACGAACCAATCGGCGCCCCCGGGAGAAGGCGGAACGCGGCTCTTTCCGAACGCCTTGCATTCAGGCAGCGTTCTTGCGTCGGAGGTAGTCTGGTGGTTACCCAGAACAGATAAATGACCAGACACATCAGCCAGTGGCTGAAAAGCTTCTCCCAGGCAATGTATAATAGGAATGCTCATTGATGCAGACTTGCTTTTTGGATGGGCTCGCCATGCCGTTGCACGATTGGTCAGACAGGGCTGGCTGGGAGGGCGTCCACCATCTTTGGATTGCGGAGCTGCTGCGCTGGATTAAGCCAAGGCTGCCTCCCGGCTACCGCGCCTATATTGGATCTGCCCCCACGGTGGCCATTGGCGCTCCAACCGAGAAGCCCGATGTGGCGGTTCGCCAATGGAGTCCCTCAGAGATAGCACCAGAGCAGGGACCACCGGACCAGCCCGCAGTCAGCGAAGAACCCGACGAGGAAATTGCCGTAGCGACTCTGGATCCAAACAAGGCCGTCCTCGTTGAGCGCCAGGGACGGCTGGTAGCCGCAGTTGAGCTGGTCTCCCCGCGTAATAAGAATCGGCCAGTCGCGCGAGCGACCTACTTGAGCAGGTATTTGGGCTATATCATGGAAGGCGTTCACCTGCTTCTGGTGGATGTCCATCCGCGACCGGTGGGCTTTTCTTTTGCTGACGAGATCGCACAGGAGCTAAAAATCAATCGGCCGCCTTGCCCGCCTTCGTTCGCTATCAGTTACCGCGTGGGCGGGCCGGCTGCCACGGGCGGCAGCATACTCGCGATCTGGCAGCGCAAGCTCTTGGTTGACGCTCCATTACCCACCCTGGTCCTTCCACTCACACTGGACATTTCTGTGCCCATTGACCTGGAAGGAACCTACGAGCGCGCCGCCCAGGACGCCTATCTATCGTGAATTGCTGAATTCCGCGAACCACACCGGTCATTTGCCAACCGGCCTAAGCGTTACGGTTCTCAGGTCCATCACCGCTAAGCCCGGTTTGGCCAGCGGTTTCACCGCGAGCGTGTAACGTCCCGGCTGGTCGATCTTCACTGTGCCGATCGTCCGCGCTTTGAAGTTTTGGAAATGCCCCGTGTCCTCGACTGTTACCTTGAGCGTTTGTCCGGCGACGCTGACTGCGACCTCGCTGCCGCCGCTGCCCTTGCCACATCCTTGCAGGATTTCGACGGAAAAGGCGCCCGGTTTTGCGAGCTGGAATTCCCAGCTGGCCCAATCCTCCGCGCGCGTCCAGTAGCCCAGCGTGTTCTTGTGCGGCAAGGGCTCATGGCGTAGTTGCACGCCGTGGATATCCGCCGTGCGCGCCGGCAAAGTCACGCTGCCGTCCGCCGCCTGTGGATTGGGAACGTAAGCCGGGTTCGGCCGCATCATTTTCGCGCCGACCTCGTGTCGCCAATTTTCCAGCTTGCCAGCCAGTTCCTTTGCCAGCGCTGGCTGCTCCTCGATGAGATTGCGGGTTTCGCCCACGTCTTTTTTCAAGTCGTACAGCTCGCGCCTGCCCTGTTCGTAGAATTCGATGAGTTTGTAGTTGCCGGCGCGGATCGCTCCGCCAGGCTTGCCACCCTGGTTGCTGTAGTGCGGATAGTGCCAGAAGAGCGCAGCGCGCGGCAGCTCGTTACTCCCCCTGAGCACCGGCACCAGGCTGACGCCATCGACTGCCGGCGTGTTCTTCAAGCCGCACATCTCGGCAATCGTCGGAAAGTAATCGATGCTGCAGACCGGCACGCTGCACACCCGGCCAGCATGTGTCACGCCAGGCCAGCTGACGATCAAGGGAACGCGGATACCTCCCTCGTAGAGGTAGCCTTTGCCCTCGCGCAGCGGCGTGTTGATCGTTGCAGGGGTGTCGGGGCCTTCGAAGACGCTCAGGCCGCCGTTGTCGGAAGTGAAGATCAGGACGGTCCGCTCTGATAGTCCCAGGCTCTTTAGCTTTTGGATCAACCGGCCGACGCCGTCGTCCAGGCTTTCGATCATGGCGGCGTAAACGGTGTTGTTCTGTTCGCCCGGCTTACCGTTACCGTGATAGTGGGCGATCATCTGTGCCTTCGCCTTCAGCGGGATGTGCACCGTGTAATGCGCCAGGTAGAGGAAAAATGGCCGGGCACGATTCTGTTCGATGAATTTCTCCGCCTCCGCGGTCAGACGGTCGGTCAGGTATTCCTCTTTGGGAGCCTGTTCCAATCCCGGCATGAACTTGCCCTTGCTGTTTGCGAACGGCGCAAACCAGCTAGCCGGCGAGCCGGATTGATCGCCACCGATGCTCACGTCGAACCCGCGCTGCTTTGGGCCGAAACCCTCGCCGCCCAGGTGCCATTTGCCAAGGTGCCCCGTGGTGTAACCTGCCGACTTGAGCGCCTCCGCAAGCGTCGTTTCCTCGAGCGGCAAGTGCTGGTTGATCACCGGCCGCAAGAGCTTCTGATCCGGCCGGTCGGACCTGCCGGGCAAGAAGTCCGTCAAGTTATAGCGAGGCGGATACCTGCCGGTGAGGATCGACGCCCGCGTGGGCGAGCAGACCGAGCACGCGGTATAGGCGTCGGTGAATTTCATGCCGCGCTCGGCCAGTCGATCGATGTTCGGCGTGCGGTAAAACTTGCTGCCGTAACAGCCCAGATCGTGAGCGCCCATGTCGTCGATCAGGATAAGGATGATGTTGGGGCGCTGCGGCTCAGCGGCGCGAACAGCGCAGCAAGAGGTGAATAGCCCCAACCCTGCGAGCAGTGACAGCGCTGAACGATTTGCGAGGCGTTGGCCCATGATCCATCTACTCCGACCTGGCGCTCTAGCGCGTAGGTTTCAAATTCGGCTCAGTATAGCACCGGATCGACTCCAGCCCAATTGAAGAGGAGCACTAATCCCTCGCGCGGCGGGTTTTCTTCCAAACCGCGCTCGTTCGATGTCTCTTCAAGAGATACAGGAGGCCGAGTAGCGCCAGCGCCATGCTCAGAATACCAGCCATCAGCCGTTTGTGCTCTTCGTACCAGTGAAGCTCTGTCACCGACGGGGTGGCCAACACAGCGGCGTTCCTGGCCACGGCGCGCAGCCCAGTAGCAACCTTCGTCTTGAGGTCGGGCGGCTGGAAAGGCGAATAGGCACGCTTGCTGCCGTCGTTCTCCACGATGAAATACGCCGGCGCAGCGCCCTTTGTGTAATCATTAACGCCCGTTTGCGGTGGCAACGTGATGTCGAACAGCTGAGCTTCCTGCGGGACATTGAGCCGCATGGAAACAACATTCACCTGCATCGTGATGAGAACGGTCCCGTCACGCCCAATTTGCTTGTGGGTCCAGGAGGTTGGAACCCATCCGCAGGTCTCCTCCTGGCGATAACACACGTCAAGCTGCTCGGTGACTCCGCTTCTGAGCTGGGTCCGTATGCGCCGGGGGCTGTAACCTTTGCCCGGATCGAGCCAACAAGTCATGGTTCCATTTTTTACCGCAGTGGTGAATTCATCACAGACGACCCCGTCAACGAGAGTGCTGCCTGATTTGTTGTCACTCGTCGAGTACGGGTAGTTGCCCGCCCCGCGAAACGTCATCTGGATCGGCAACAATGCGGGCAGCTGCATGTTGATCTGTGAGCCCTTCGTGATGGTAGCAAAGGGGTGCGGGAATTCCGCGGCCGTGTGTAGAAAGATTGAGCGGGAGCCGTTGAATGCAGTGACGTCGTTCGCCTGAACAGCCTGGCCATAGAGCTGGGACGGGAAGCTGTAGTTGTTCTCGAAGCGCACCTTGCCGCCATCGAATACGATCCGGTTCGTCGATTCCAAACTCGTTTCTTTCTCAGGCCTCAGAGTAACCGGCTTGGCAGGGGCGGTTCGAAGTGTCGTGATCGCTCCCCTGGCGATGATCTCTGTTTGTTTGAACGTGATGTCAACCGTGCGGGCAGCTTCTTGACGAGTTCGGGCCGCCCGGCCGGCAGCATCCGAAGCGGCAAAAAGTTGATCTGCACTCGACAGCGCCAGGCATAGCCCGACTGCGCGCACCACGTCCGATGGTGTCGAGCGCATCGCAAAACTCCATGAGGAAAGCGGATGGAGCAGACCGCCTGACCGAATGTTGGGTACAGATGGTTTAACGCCGAGCAGCCGCGAGCGCGGAGATCAAACTCTTCGCGGAGATTCGTGACCCCGCGGCTTAGCCGTTATTGCGATTTGGGGGATTGTTGTTTCTCTGCCCTCGGTTGCCGCCGCCGCCATTGCCGCCACCACCACCGCCTCGGTTCCCCCCGCCATTCCAGCCGCCGGGGCCGCCGCCTTGACCGCCTCTACCACGGCCACCGCCGCCACCGGGACCGGAATAGAAATTCTGGCGAGCGCCGCCGCCATCGCCGAAGGCACTGCTGCCGACGGGCGGCTGGCCGTTAGCGCCTGCATTGCCATTTGGGGCGGGGCTGCCAGAGCCCTTCGTGAAATAGAGGACTTCTTCCACCGTCAAGAAGCCATCGCCGTTGCGATCCATCTTGACGAATTCTTCGATTGGCCTGCCGCTTACTTTCCATTCGTACAAGCCGATCTGGGCGTCGTGATCGGTGTCGAGCTGCTCGAACCAGGCAGGCAGGCCTGGCGGTAGTTTACCAGCCCGGTAGACCGTGGGCTTGGTGTCTTCTTGGGGGGCCGGCGTCGCCTCACCGGGAACTCCTCCCAGCCACTCGGTCGAATTGCCGGCCGCATTGCGATCCGCGGCCATTTGTTGGACGCGCGCCTGGAAATAGGCTTTGAATTCCGTCAAATCAATCAGCCCATTGCCATCGGTGTCCCATTTATCGCGCTCGGTGCGCAGGGCTTCAAGCGGGCCGACCATTTCATCGTTGTTCAGGACACCGTCGCCGTTGGTGTCGAAGCGGCGGAACATCGCCTCGGCCCGGTCGGCGTTGTTCCCTCCGTTGCCAGCTCCACCACCGGGAGGACCGCCCCCGCCGCCGCCAAACCGCTGCTGCATGCCATTGCTGAATTGCTGGCGAGTGATCTTGCCGTCGGTGATGCCCATGCGCTGGGCCCAGCGGTCGAACATCCCTTGCATGGCTGGATCGAGGTCGGCACGATTGATGACGTCTTTGCCGCCGGAGAGATTGTTGAACATCTGGGCTGGATCACCGCGGCCGCCGAACCCACCCCCACCGCCGCCGCGATTGCCGCGACCGCCGCGTCCACCGCCTCGGCCACCGGATGGATCACCACCGCCGCCGCCGGGAGGCTGTGCTGTCGCTGTCGCCGTAACAAGGAAGAGGATCGCCACTGCTAGTATCATGAATGACTTTGCGCGCATAAGGCAGGTCTCCCGATCGCGAGAGCTAAGGCTCGTCCCCTGAAAAGCTCCTTGGCTAAACCAGGTGTCGAGTCCGCCGAATCATTTCCAGGGGCTGGTGGGACTTCGCGTGCCGCTTGTGCTCTGTCACGTCTAAGTAGTTCCGCCTTCAGCCGGGACGCGTGGGCTGGATCACAAAGCCGAGTACCGGCGGCACAACCCAAGTATATGAGCGCGCTAATGAAAGCCCGATGAGAAATCTTCTTAAATTGAAGCGCACATCAAAAAAGCTATTCCTACCGTCTGGGACAATCCTGACACTTCACAACTCTAACGCAACTCGATTTTTAGGGAGAGCCGCGTTGTTCGAACAAACCAGGGAGACAGTGGGATTACATGAACACGAGTTCATTCAACGCGAACTTTCACCGCAAAGGAAGCGGCACAGCTGCCAAAAGAGTGATCTGGAATGCTGCGGCCATACCGGTTTGGCATTTTGAGAATATTAAATCGAAAAAACAGGACGGTGCGCAAATAATCATCTTGCGAAAACCTCGCAAAACACGGGCTTTTTGCGACGCCTGCCAATTATGAGACTGAAGCCAGGCGCCAAAGCAAAAAGCGGAGCGCCAAAAACCGCGAAAAACACGGGTTTTTTGCATTTTGGGACATTTTGGGACTCATAAAAAAGAGCGGCCTTGTAACGGTTCGCATGTACACTTATTGCCTTTCAGAGATACGAAGGATTCTCTTTATCTGACTATCGCTTTGCAATTCCGTCCTTCACCTTTTGTAATCTTTGCCTCAGCTATCTCCATTGTTCGCCCCGCGCTCTCGCTACGGCAGCAAACCGCAAACCGCTACCGCCAGCAGGTTTCAGCCTTGCCTCTGCCAGGCGAAGCGTGTGCCTCGAGAAGAATGGCACTGGAGTTGCTCCCTCAAGGTCCCGGCTGCGCGATCAAGGATGCAGATCCCGTCTCATTCGCTAGGGGATACCCACTGTGCTGCCCGGCCCGCTCTTGTTCCTGAAACGGCGTCTCGCCCTGCTGGGCTGTCTCCTTTGCCTGGCGTGCGGCACCACCAGTCCCAACACGTACCAAATTAACCTCACCAATCCCTTCGGAACTCCCTTCCAGTCCAAGCAAGAGGTCCTTGAAAAAATCCCGCTCGGCGCCGCAGTCGACGACGCCAAAGCCAAGATGCATCTGCGCGGCTTCGAAATGTGGTCCAGCCAACGGCAACACGAGCAACTGCTCGTCGTCTATCACGTTCCCGATCTGGCAGGACTCCGCGATCCCAACCGCGACATCTGGGTAACGCTTCACTTCAAGGAAGGGTCGCTCGTGGATGTCGATTACCGCAGCGGAACAGACGGCCCAGCCCCTCCCACCGGCAATCGCTGACGCTGTCCATTCCCAATACCCAGGAAGCCAATTTCAACAAAAAACGCACGCGGAGCCGGCAGACTCCGCGTGCGTTTGCTATTCCACGCTCAGCGACCTCGCGCTTCAATCATCCTGGTCAGGAGGTCCGGGTGGTCTGTCTCCCCTGGGTCCGGGAGAATTTGGCTGCCGTCCCGGGCCTTGACCACGATTACCCCGACCGCCTCCTCCAGAGCCGCCTGCTCCGCCGCCGAAGCCCGGATTCGACCGTGGCCCGACTCCCGGAGCGGGCCCTCTCCCACCAGCGCCGCCTCCCGCCCCGAAGCCACCTCTTCCGCCCGCGCCCCCACCAAAGCCTGGCGCAACACCACCATTGCCTCCCATGCCCCCGCCGAACCCAGGCCCGAAACCGCCTCCTCCGCCCGCGCCTCCGCCAAAGCCTTGCCCGAAGCCGCCTGCGCCTCCGCCTCCAAAACTTCCGCCAAACCCGCCCCTATTTCCCCTGCCTGGTACGAAACCGCGCTGGGGCGCTCCCGGGAACCCGCGACCCGGACCGCCAAAGCCTGGGCGCCTCGGTCCTCGCCAATGACCGCGAGCCCCAAAGCCCCGGCCCTGGCGACCGCCGCGATGCCAGCCTTGCCGCTGGCCAGCGAACTGACGCGCGCGTGCGCCCAAGCGCGCAGCTCCTTCAATGCGGCGAACGACTCTCCGGGCCGCTTCCGCGGTTGCCCCATCTTCACTAGTCTCCAGCACGCGCAGCGCGGGCAGGACCTTGGTGCCCAGGGACGCCAGGGCCGTGCGGGCGCTGTCGCGGATGCTGTCGTGACGATCGGTCATCTTCTCCGTCAGTATCTTGAACCACGCCTGCAGGTCGCGATCCACCTTGGTTTCTGTTTTGGCAGAGCCGCTCTTGCTCTTGGAAGGTTGCTGGGCCCCCGTCCCTTGCAGCACCAGGAAGATGGCTCCCGCCGCCAACAGCACAATTGGCCAATGTCGTAGCCAGTTTCTCATCAGTTTCTCCTGACTGGAAAGGTAAAGTAGCATCACTTGCCCCGCCGGCCCGGCACAAGCGGCTGATCTCGCACCAGGCTGCTGACAGGCCTACTTCCATAAACGGAAAGCCGACGTTCCCGGAGACAGGAGGATTAGAATTCTCGAGAAAGTGACACGAGCGCTGTAGCACAAGCTGGCAGCTTGTGCCACACCGCGCGGGGGCGTGCGTCTGGCAGCACGGATGCCCCACGTTTGGGCCGACCCGGACGGCGGATCAAGGCAAACCCAGCGGTGACAAAGGATCCCTCCCCCGGCACGCACTCCTGCTGGAGGCACAAGCTAACAGCTTGTGCTACAACCCGCCGCAGTGTTTGCTCTTGGAGGATCTTCGCTTCGACTGAGGGAGGCGCGGGTGAGAAGGCGCATCCCGCGCACAAAGGCAGGGTATTTGCTCTGGATGCTGTCCCGCTCCGCCCCGCCTCCCTCGGCCGAAGCAAGCGCGGCCAGGCTATATACGTCCAATACGTCCCCTTAGTCCTATTTCCAACCCGCTGTCTAAGAGCAACAAAGCCTGAGCGAAAGAACGCCCCGCCGGAACCGCCGACAAAGGAGCCACCCATGCCAACAGACACCACCGAGCTGCGCACGCGCCTCCGCGCCGGCGACGAGCAGGCCCTGGCCGACGCGTTCGCCCGCTTCCGTGAGCCGTTGCGGCGCATGGTGACTGCCCAGCTCCATCCACTCATGCAGGCGCGCATGTCGGCCTCGGATGTCCTGCAGGAGGTCTATCTCGATGCCGCCCAGCGTCTGCCCCACTACCTGGCCAAGAGCGATCAATCGCTCCTTGGCTGGCTGCGGTTGCTTGTCGGCCAGCGCCTTCACGACGTCTATCGGCAGCACGTTCAGGCCCAGGCCCGCGCTGCCGGGCTCGAAATCCCGCTCGAGCGCGGCCGCACGCCGGCGACCAGCTCCCTCTGCCTGGCCGCCCAGCTTGCCGGCCGGTTGCCTTCTCCCAGCCAGGAGGCCATCTGCCACGAACGCCACCTGCAGCTCCAGGCGGCCCTGGAACAAATGGAGCGCGCCGACCGCGAAGTGCTCTGCCTGCGGCACTTCGAGGAGCTGAGCAACAAGGACACCGCCCTCGCCCTTGGCATTCCGCCGGCCGCGGCCAGCAAACGCTACGTGCGCGCGCTCGCCCGGCTCAAAGACTACCTGGAGGTTTCGAATATATGAGCTGGGCGTCATGCTTTCGGGCCCAGCCTGCTGACGGTGACTACGATGTGCCAAGGCCCGAAAGCATGGAGCAGTGGGAGAACTGTTCCCTTGCGTTGGGGGTCGACATGATTTTTCTGCTCCTTGGTTCAGCTATCAGTGTCACATGCCTGGCAGTGAAAGCATGGCACCCGACGGCACCCGACCGCAGGAACGAGATAAACCCATGATAGACTTCGATGCCGACCGCGAACCGCTGGACGTCGTGGCCGAGGAATTTGCCGAGCGTTGCCGGGACGGCGAACCGCCTGCAATCGACGAGTACGAACTCCGCTACCCGCAGTGGGCCGAGGAACTCCGGGCGATCCTCCCTCCCGTCGCCCGCATGGAGGAGTGCAAACGCTGGCGGCTCCACGCCGGCGGGCTCGTGGCCGGCTCCGCTCCGCTGGGGCGCATCGGCGAATACCGGCTGCTCCGCGAGATCGGCCGGGGCGGCATGGGTATCGTCTACGAGGCCGAGCAGGAGTCTCTGGGCCGCCGCGTCGCCCTCAAGATCCTGCCGCGCATTGCGTATGTCGATCCGAAAAAGATCGAACGCTTTCACCGCGAAGCGCAGGCCGCGGCCCGGCTGCACCACACCAACATCGTGCCGGTGTTCGGCGTCGGCGACATGGAGGGCTTGCCCTACTACGTCATGCAATATATCGAAGGCTCCGGCCTGGACGCGGTGCTGGCCGGCCTCCGGAAAGGCAACTCCGCGGTTGCTCATGCGAAAGCCGGCTGCCTCTACTCCGGGGGCAATACGATTCATTACGAACCCAGTCTCGAGCCCCCGCCCGAGCTGTCCGAGCCGGCTCCGCACCCCGGCTCGGCTGCAACCGCGGCCCTGCCGGACTGGACAGCGCACTGCCGGTGGGTCGCGGAAGTCGGCCAGCAGGTCGCCCAAGCATTGGCGTATGCCCATCGCCAGGGGGTGTTGCACCGCGACATCAAGCCCGCGAATCTGCTGCTCGATCACAACGGCATGGTCTGGATTACGGATTTTGGTCTCGCCAAGCTCGCCTACCAGGAAGACCTGACCAAGACGGGCGATATTGTCGGCACGCTGCAGTACCTGGCGCCGGAAACCCTGCGCGGCGAAGCAGACGCGCGCGGCGACATCTATAGCCTGGGCTTGACGCTCTACGAATTGCTCACGCTCGCGCCCCCGTTTGCGGAGTCGCATCCCGCCAAGCTGCTGGAATGCGTCAGCCGGCACGAGCCGGTCCGGCCGCGCAAGTTGAACCGGGCTATTCCCCGCGACCTCGAAACCATTGTGCTCAAGGCGATCGCGCGTGAGCCGATCCATCGCTACCAGTCGGCCGACGCTCTGGTCGCCGACCTGCGCAGCTTCCTGGACGATCGGCCCATCACCGCCCGGCGCATCCACCCGGCCGAGCGGTTGTGGCGCTGGTGCCGCCGTAACCGGGCTGTTGCGGGCCTCACTGCGGCTGCCCTGGCCGCGCTCCTGTGCGCAGGGATTGTCGGCTGGGTCGGCTACGTGAACACGCGCGCGGCCCTGGCCGGCGAGGCCAAGCAGACCGGCGAAGCCCTGGCCGCCACGGCCCGCGCCGAAGCGAACGTCGAGCTGTCGCTGGCTGCATTCGAGTCGATGTTCAACTTCATCACGCGCCGGCGGATGATGCCGCCGCCCCGGCTGGCCGGCGGCGAGCGCCGCGCCGGCATTGGCGCTTTCCCCAACGATTCCGCCGAGGACGCTGCCCTTTTGCAGAAGATCCTCGACTTCTACGAGCGCTTCGCCGCCCAGAACGCCACCAACGCCAATCTCCAGATCGAAGCCGCCAAGGCATATCGCCGGGTAGCCGACTTGCAACAACGCCTCGGCCGGCCGCTCAAGGCCGAGGCCGCCTTCGCTCGCGCCACCGCCATCCTCGAGCGCCTCACCGACGCCGCCCCCGCGCTGCCCGCCTATCGCCTGGAGCTAGCCGAGACCTACGCCCAGGCCCAGCCCACCTCGAACGATCCGGAGGCGCTCGCCGAGGTGGAGCAGCGCCTGCAGCGCGCGTTGGCCATGATGGAGGAATTGCCGCGCCCCGACGCCGACGCGCAGCGGACGCTCTCACTGCAAGCCCGGGCAGAAGGCCGGCTCGGCTCGATCCTGCTGCTGGAAAAGCGCCGCCCGGAAGCTGAGCGCGCCTACCGCCGCTCGCTGGACCTCTATCGCACCTTGGAGCCGCGCCCTGCCGCCCCTCCCGTCGACGCCGTCAACGGCGAAACCATCCGCCTGGCCCTGGCCGACCTGATGGTGCAGGAAGGCCGTCTCAATTGGGCGCGTCTCTTGCTGGAAGCAGGCATCGCGCGCACGCAAAAGCTGGCGGCCCCCCACGCCAATTTTCGCCCTCTTCTTCTGGTCCTGGCCGAGCACTACCAGGCCCTCGCGGAAATCCTCACCCGTCAGGGCGAATCCGCCCTGGCCGCGGAAGCGACGCACAAGGCTGAAAGCCTGCGCCAGCAACGCACGCCAGTTGGACCTGGAACCCCGCCGGCGGGGCAGGGGAGGGATAGACGGGCCGATTTTGGCGAACGTGCGGGGAGCCTGCCTTCGCGAAGTGGGCTGAGGTGAGGGGTGCAACTCGTCTGGATGAAGGTAACTGAGGGCCTCGGGCAGCAGAAGTTAGCCATGCTGAGCTTTCCGCCGACCGTGATCATCGCTCGTCCCCTTCCTGTTGCGGAAAGACGCTCAATAAAGAGGACCAGAAGGTTCGCTGTTCTCTCAATAGAGCGAAAAGAGCAAGTTCCGGGAGAACTTCAAGGTCGGTAGTTGATCCGAATTGGGTGGCCTGTTCTAATAGCGTGCTAGGCTAACCGGAGCGCCATAAAAGCCTGAGGGGCGCCCGTGCTAGGTCAACCGGCGCGCCTTGATATGCTGGCCGGCTCAGTGCTGGCTCAACCGGCGCCGATCCGGATAGTCACCGGTTAGGCGGGCTTTCGTAAAGCGAACAGTTCCAACCACAAGACGACGAGGAACCCATGGCCGTCTGCGTTTCCCTCATCAACATGAAGGGTGGAGTGGGCAAGACGACTCTCGCCACCCAGATCGCTTGGTACGCCGTAAGGCAGATGGACAAGAAGGTTTTGCTTGTCGATCTCGATCCACAGGCCAATGCCAGCCAATCGGTCATGTCACCACAGAGATACGTATCTTACTTGAACAGCGACGGCCTCACCGTGTCCGACATCTTTGAGCAGTTCACGCCTACTGGCACCGCAAGCGGCAGCCCGAAGAAGCTTGACCCCTCAAAAGTCATCTTCAATCGGGTTACTTATCGGGACGGCAGCCTCTTCGACATTGTTCCCTCCCGCCTCGAGTTGTCCTGGACTCTTCGAAATCCGTGGGAGAAGGAAACCTTGCTGGCCCGCTTCGTAGCTAAGGTTGAGGAGGAATACGACTTGATCATAATAGACTGCTCCCCAACCGATTCCATGCTCACGGACGCCGCGTATCACTGTAGTCGATATATCCTAGTGCCTATTCGAGCCGAGTTTCTTGCATCAATCGGCTTCCCCTTGCTGAATCGCAGCATTCACTCTTTTGGGATGCGTCATGAGGATAAAGCTATTGAGGTCTGTGGCCTTGTCTTTAACGACTTCACTCGCCGCAACGAGAAGCGCGAGCACAGGCTTGCACGCAGAGATGTGAAAGAAAAGGCCACCGAATACGGCTGGTACGTCTTTGAGAACGATATACCGCACTCTGACTCCTATTACCGGGCTGCGAGAGAGGGAATGCCCATTGACCGCACAAAGGGCGCGCACCGTATGGTAAAAAGCGAGTTCGCGGCCTTCGCTGACGAGTTCTTTGGTAGAATCGGACTATGAGCCGAAAATCCACATCGTCCTTCCTCGAAGAAGCGGTCGGGCTACTGGTCCAATACTTCGGTGTCGACCGAGTCCGGGCTGCTTTGGCCAAGGTGCGGAACGGTACGGTCGAGGGGTCCGACGGCCAACCTCGCCGCCCGTCTAGCAAACCCCATCACCAAGCCAACCCAAGCGTTCCAGCCACGCTGGAGGAGCTTCGGCAGAAGGATGAGGAGAAGCACCGCCTCTTGACCGACTTTTACACGCAACTGAAGGACAGGAGGGTTTTGCCCGAGCCCCAGGATATCCGCCACTTCGCGCAAATTATTGGACTCAAGGAAATTGGCGGCAAGTCCCGTAAGGACATGATCCCTAGATTGATGCGGTTCCTCTTGGAGCAGCCAACACAGCGACTTCAAGTCGATGTCGAGACAGCTGCGAGTGTTTCAGAGCAGCAGCGCCAACAAGGCTTTTCTGTGCTCACCGATAAGCTGGTGGGGGACAAGGGAGGGAAAAAGGAACCATCCTAGATACTTTTGCCTAACGAACGGATGCAGTTGACCGGGCCGATACCACCGCTTTCCTCTTTTGAACTCTCTGGAGTCGCCCCGGCAACTGATCCCTGGCGTTATGACTGAAGAACATTCAGCGGAGAGCCTGCAATGAATGTCCTCGGCGTTCGCTGTAGCAACAAGGACTTCACATATGCGGTCTTGTCGGGAACCAAGAAATCGCCGGTCCAAGAGACGCTTTATGCGGTCGCTTTTCCGAAGGGCTACGCCAAGCCCCAGAGTTTGCGCTGGCTACTTTTGGAAATAGACGGACTCATCACCAAGCATCAGATCAAGAGCATCGTTATCAAATCCTCTGAAGGAATGACTCGCGGAAAGGCATTTGCGGATCGCGTCCAACATGAGGCGGCCGTCCAGATCGCAGGGGCAACTCGAGGGCTCAAAGCGGTTTTCGAGAAGGTAAAAAGCACCATGGCCAAAGACCTCGGCCAGAAAGGGCGCGCCCATTACTTGGCGCAACTCGACACTTCCAATTTCCCGGACTACGATTCCCACTCTGAAAAAGAGCAAGAGGCAATTTTGGCTGCATGGAGTGGGTTGACGTAATGGCAGCAAGTTTCGATGTATTTTGTTAGCGCGTCCCCCTCTGTCCCAGGTTGGGTTTGCTTGCAACTGGCGCAGCTGAACGGCGTTGTCGTTGCTAGCATGAATGCATGGATGTTCTTGTCTGTCGCGGATGCCGACAACGTGAGCAGCGCATCCG
>DATGZX010000393.1:0-36334 GCA_035296965.1 Gemmataceae bacterium | reverse complement strand
CCATTCAGGGACGATCGACCTGGCAAGCGGAATTCAAGAAGCCCTAATCGAAAACGCCCGCGTATGGGCACTCCCTCCGCCTTTCAATCCTGCAACCCTTGCAAGGCGGCTAGCGCTGCCTTGTGTATCACTCCATTGCTGCCCAGAAGCCCGTGATGCTGCAGCGAGCCCGGCAGGCCGTAGCGCGGGCTCTCGCCTCGCAGATTCGTCACCAGACCGCCTGCCTCATCAACCAAAATCTGGCCGGCAGCGATGTCCCAATCATGGCAGGCATCGTAGGTGTTGAGGTAAATGTCCGCCTCTCCGCGTGCTACCTGCGCAAGCTTGATGCCTGCCGAGTATGTTTCGATGACGCGCGCGGGATGCAGCGCCTTGATGTGTCGGGAAGGCTGGTCCGGGTTTCGGGAGTGACTTTGAGTCACAGTCGCCCTGGCCAGGTCGGCAACCGAGGTGACCTGGCAGCGCGCCGGTTCACGTCGCGCATTGTCGCGCCGCCAACAACCGCCGCCCAAGGAGGCATAAGTAAGCCGGTTCAAAGCGGGTTCAAGGACGACGCCTACCGCAACCCGTCCTTGATCCACGAACGCCACCATGACGGAGAATTCGCCGTTCTTGCGCGCGAAACCGCGCGTGCCGTCGATAGGATCCACAATCCAGAGTCGCGGCCCAGCCTGAGGCACCGTCTCGAATCCACTCGTTTTTTCCTCGGCGCAGAGGGCGTCAGGCGGAAACGCCTTGTGAATGTGCCCCAGGATGATCTCCTGGGAGCGGCGGTCTGTTTCCGTGCTGATGTCTGCCGGCGCATCGGCTATGACCTCAAAACGCGCATAGTGCTCCAGGATCAACTCGCTGGCCAGCGCAGCAGCTTCCAGCGCCACTGCTAATTCACGATCGTACGCCATGGTGAATTGTCCTTTTTCTCCGCCGTGATTCTTGGGAGGGAGTGTGGGGCGAAGAACCAAAATCTGCCTTAGACCTGTTCGGCGAATTCGTGGAATTCGAGGTAATGCAAATGCCGGTACAGTTCGTTTTGTGAGAGGAGGTCGCGGTGGCCGCCCGTCGCCTGGATGCGGCCCTTGTGCAACAAGAAGAGCCGATCGCATGAGCGAATCGTGCTGATCCGGTGAGGCAGGAAAATCGCGGTCCGTCCGGGGAGAACGCGCGCGAAGGTGTCGTCCAGCAATGACTTCAAGTCTTCGTCCAATGGCTCTGCCGGTTCCTCGATGATGAGAAGGGCGGGATCGCGCAGGATTGCACGCGCGAGTGCGATCAGGAACTGCTCGCCAATCCCCAAGTGATGGCCCATTTCGCCGATCAGGGTTTCGTAGCCGTGCGGCAACTTCTGAATGAACTGGTGCGCGTGAGCGACCTTGGCTGCCTCGATGATTTGCGGCAGCGTGTAGCTTGGGTCACCGCAGCCAATGTTGTTGGCCACACTGTCGTTGAACACGAGATTACGTTGCAGCACCAGCGCGATCTGCGCGCGCAAGGAATCCAGCGTGACCCAACGCAGGTTGTGGTTATCGATGCGGATTTCTCCGGAAGTCGGATCGAGAAACCGGGGGATGAGATAGACGAACGAATGGGTCTCCATCTCGTCTGAGCCGACGATGCCAATCCGTTGGCCGGCCTGGATATTCATGCTGATGCCCTGAAGCAGCATGCGATCGCTGCCCGGCTCACGCAGACTCACCTCGTCAAACTCGAGTTGTTTGCCCAGCGGCGGGAGGAATTCGGCACCCACCATCTGCTGCACGTCGCTCTTGCGATCGAGGAAACGAAAGAGAGCCACGGCCGAGGCGCGGGCGCGGCGCATGAGCCGCCGGTGCTCCAGGAACGTGACCAGCGGCCAGTAAAGGCTGACGAGCGCCGTCGCGAGCACTACGGCGCTGGCAACGCCTAGCTGGCTGTTGAGGATGATGATTCCGGCAGCACCCAGCAGGATGGCCGACGCCAGAGTTCCCAGGAAGACCAGGAGCGGGCGATAAATCGCTTCACCGAGGTGCCGCCGCTGTTGCGCCCAGGCGTAGCGAGCCAGTTGACGTTCGACACGCGACTGGTTGAACAGCTCCATCAAGTAAACCTTGACCAGGCGCATCAGCATCAAGCTTTCCTGGATAAGCGCGAGTTGCTCGGCGGCCCTTTGCATGGCCACCCTTCCCTCGCGGCGATAATGTGCCGCTACTTGCCCGCCGATCAGCCAGACCACGATCGCAAAGAGCAGGAAGGCCAGGGCCAACCACAAATTCACGGCAAGCGCAAATGTCAGGAGGAGGACAAACTTGACAGGCTCCCGAAAAATGACCGTCAACCACGCATAAAGGCCGTTATTGACGGCTTCTAACTCGCGCGTGAAGATGCCGACCGCTTCGCTCGGTCCTAGAGCGCGCACGGCCAACGTGCCCAGGCGGAACGTATGATGGTAGACGGCCCTTCGCAAGCGCGTGGCTGCCTCGACCGTCGCGCGTGCCGCTGCGGTGATCATCACGAAGCGCAACAGGGCCCGTAGCAGGGCCAGGACGATCGCAACGACAAACAACCCCGCCAGATAGTAGTAGGCATTAGGCCAGGACGCGGAACGATACTTCCAGGCCCAGGGGTTCCAGCGCGCCAGCCCGGCGACGACCCCTCCGTACAGCCGGTGGCGGCTGCGTACCACCAGACTGAGAATGCCCAGGTCGGTAAGTTGCTTGTCGAGCGGAGCTTGTGCCACCAAGCTCGCGGCTGTAGGGCCGACACGCTCATCGAGAATCTGAGACACGTAGCCGCGCCATGCAAGCTCGAGATCGAGCGGCTCCTTGAGGTCGGCATTCGCCAGTTCGTCTGCCTTGGCGTCAGGCACTCCGAGGCGCTGCAGGTCCCTGGTCCGCTGCTCTGGGTCTAGCGAATTCCATTTCTGGAGGAACCCCGCTTTTTCGTGGCTGGGCAGGGCCCGAAAGGACAGAATCTCCCCACGGGAGATCATCAAATCGGCGTAAAGAGCCAGTACGGCGAGCAGAGCGACGTAAAGGATTCCCGTGCCCACGGCGGCGGCAAGAGCCACCCATTTGGCTACGGGGCTGTAATTGAGAAACTTCCTGGCTCGGGCAAACGCTTCGCGTTCCACGGGGCACCCTCGAATCCATAAGAACGAAGGCACCACACCGAAGGACCAGCAGGCTGGGGTTGTCGTCCCTCGTTCATTGGTGCTCGTACTTAGGGGTTCCTCACAGGAGCTGACAACGCCGGCACGAGCTTTCGCTACACTGGCGCTGCAGGCTTCTGTTCGATACAGAGCAACATTCTCATGCGAGATCGCGGTCTTCGAACAGGACCAGGCCGAAAAGCAAGGCGATCACGCTGTACAAGACAGCGTACAGCACGACAGAGCAAATGTAATAGAAGAATTTACCCGCGTCCGGCGGCACATCCCGAACGATGATCGAGCCAAGGTCAAAATACGCCAGGCCTGGCAAGACGTTTTCGAAGAACTTGGCCATGAAATTCACAAGCGCGAATCGCTGGGCGGAGACCTGGACCAGCACGTGGGTCAGGTGGCCCAGGAAGAAGACCAGAAGGCAAGTAACCATGTTCACGACCATCGGCAGCCGCGTGGCCAGTGCCACCGCAATGGCCAGAAGTACCATCACCTGACAGAACCCGAAGACGAGGCCCGGCCCGGTGCCCATAATTGATTCCTGGAGCCAACTAGCCGACCCTCCAATGAGTTCGACTGCAGGGCTAAACGCCGTGCCCGAGCCAAATCTGAGCCGTTCGATCCAGCCCGGATCGACGATGGGTTCGCGATCAAACCAGAGCTTGAACCACATCACGCCCGTAAAGAGCCACCCCAGCATACCGGTCATGAGTAAGGCGGCCAGCAATGTGCCCAGGAACTTGCCCACCAGGAATTGCCGCCGCGAAACAGGCTTGCTCATCACGGTGATGGCCGTTCGTCCTTCGATCTCTTCGCTGATCGATATGCTCGCCGCCAGCACGCTGAAAAGAACACTGGCCAACATGATCGTGTCGTAACCAAGCTGTCTCACCATCTTGAAGTCTTCGCCGAACGTGAAATAAGGCAAGAACGGCGAAGAAATCATCAGGCCGCTCGATATCACGATAATCAACCAGAACATTGGTTGGCGAACACCTTCACGAAAGGCGGCCAGGGCGACCGCAGCTCCCTCCGGCCACACCCGAGTGAGCAATGGAAAGAGCACGATAAAGAAATCGATGATCAGCTGGGCCTGCAGTAGCGCCCCGAAAAGACGACCCCAGAAAACTAGCGCCGCGGGGTCTTCGACGAATGTGACGAACGCGGTCAAACCTGCTCCTCCAGCCACCACGATGCCAAGCGTAGTCAGCCAGCCTATGGGTCGCTTCAAAAATGACCCCACCGAGGTCGGGTCTGCAAGCAAGACCCAAGGCAATGCGGCTATCAACTGGAGCAAAAACAGTAAGGTGCTGATCGCGAAGGAAATAAGCATGGCGTTCATAAGCAAGTGTTCGAAGACTCTCCTAAGACGATTAGTGCCGTATCTGAAATCCTTTGTAACCGCTGCAAGTTTCTTCCTGGACCTCGATACTCTCGAGGTACCCTGCCATGCATCTGGCGACTGCTGCAAGGAACGTGTCGACTTGATCGACCGGCCCCTCAGCCATTATCTCAACATCGCCAGTGGGCAGGTTACGAACAAAACCTGTCACTAGGTATCCCGAGGCGACTTGCCGCGTCGTGTAGCGGAAGCCCACCCCCTGGACTCGGCCATGTACTAGGACCCGCTTGCAGACCGTCCTGGATTCTTGCGAAAGGGAATCGCCACCTTCGTCCATTCTCCATTCTCTCCTGGCAATACCCCATCACAACGGATCCATTGGCCCCGTGCGCAAAGTCGAAGCCCCCGAGAGACCGCTTGTGACGGTTAGGCAGGGAAACTCATTGGCCGCGCAGGGCGCTATCGTTGGAAGACCGGGCTACCCTGTTCCGTTTACGTTACTCCTGCGTCCGCGGTTCGGCACGGTAATTGGGCTGCTGGCCCCAATGGAGTTTATCCCGCAACGTTTGATAGTAGCCACGCCCTGGCACCTTGACGAGTCCGAAGGTTACCGGCGCACGCCGAACCGTGATCTGACCATCCGTGTTGAAGGGAGTGATCTCCTGTCCATCGACAATCAGGACGGCATCCCCCCAGCCGGAGGTTAGAACAATCGTATAGACTTTTTCAGAAGAATCAACCACCGGACGATTGGTCAAAGTGTGGGAGCAAATTGGAGTTATGACGAAAGCGTCCAGCTCTTGTCCGAGTATCGGTCCCCCGGCCGAGAGGTTATGAGCCGTCGAGCCGATCGGGGTGCTCAGGATCAAGCCGTCCCCGCTATAGCGCGTGACCGGCTCGCCATCCACGAAAAGATTCAGGTCGATAACATGATACGACCGCCCGGTGTGCACCACCACATCGTTCAATCCGAGAACGGTTTGCTTCATCGCGGGCGAGGTGAACGTGCATTCGAGCATCACATGGTGTGTGATCTGATAGTTTCCCCGAGCCACCTGTGGGAAGCACTCCTCAAATTGATCGAGGTTGAGGTCGGCAAGGAAGCCAAGCTTGCCCAGGTTGACGCCGAGCACGGGGATCTGCTGATAGCCCATTTGACGTGCTGCGCGCAGGATCGCCCCATCGCCGCCGAAAACAAGAGCGATGTCGGCGGTCTCCTGGCCCAGGTCCGCCTCCTGTTGGAGATCGAAAACGACGACCTGAGCGTGTTCCTTGAGGAACGGCAGCAAACGCTCGGCCGCCTTGATAACTCCTGGTCGATTGGCATTTCCCAGGACAAAGAGACGCATACGCAGAACCCGGGATGAGGCGTCGGAGCGTGATGAAAAAGGGGTCTGACCCCCTGGCTAATCGAGGTGCTCTGCCCCTCGCAAAGTCATTAGTCTCTGCAGAATTCGGTCTGACCCCTTTTTCATCACGCTCTCAGAATGGCCGACCCGAACGAGACGGCTGCTCGCTGGCGATGTGGGAGTCTCGGGAGCCGCTCCCAAGCTCCGCTCGAACGACCTTGCACAGACCATTCACGTCCAGGCCAAGGTCTGCCAGCAGCTCCGCGCGTTCGCCATGTTCGACAAAGCGATCGGGAATGCCCAGGCGGACGAGATGACGCGTACCCAGCCCCGCAGTGTTGGTTGCTTCGAGCAAGGCGCTGCCAAAGCCCCCGTGCAGGGCTCCTTCTTCCACGGTCACGACAAGCGGCATTTCTTCCACCGCGCGGAGCAGCGTTTGCGTGTCGATCGGCTTGGCGAATCGTGCGTTGATGACGCCAATGTTGAGCCCTTCCTCACGCAGCCGCTCCGCTGCCTCGACGCAGACGGCAAAGAGGCTGCCATAAGCAATGAACATGCCGTCTTCGCCCCACTCGTAAACCTCCGCCTGGCCGAGTTCGACCGGAGCGACGCCGCGTTTTACATTCTCCAGGCTGGCCTTGGGATAGCGCATCGACACCGGACCTTCATATTCCAAAGCGAAGTGGAGCATTGGGGCGACGTCGGCTTCGTCACCGGGCGCCATCACCACGAAGTTGGGGAAGAGCCGCATGTAGCCGGTGTCGAACGCGCCGTGATGGGTCGGTCCATCCGGACCGGTAAGGCCCGCGCGATCGAGGCAAAAAGTCACATGCAGGTTCTGCAGGGCCACTTCCTGGAAGAGCTGATCGTAGGCGCGCTGCAAGAAAGTCGAGTAAATGGAGGCGATTGGTCGCATGCCGGCCTTGGCCAGGCCGGCGGCGAAGGCAACGGCGTGCGATTCGCAAATTCCCGTGTCGAAGAAGCGCTCCGGAAAATCGGAGCGCACTTTTTCCAGCTTGTTGCCCTGGCACATGGCGGCAGTGATCACAACTACTTTGGCATCGTTCTCCATGGCCTGGTAGACGGCAGTGCTGACAGCGTCGGTGTAGGCCTTGGAGCCGCCGCGCCGCAGTGACAGGATGGTCCGTTGCGGACCGATCTTCTCAAAAACGGGCGGCGTGTGATAGGTCACGGGGTCTTGGCTGGCTTGCGCTACTCCGTGCCCCTTTTCGGTCAATACATGCAACAGGATGGGCCCTTCCTGACTCTTCACATCGCGCAGCCAGCGACGCAGCGACGGCAGGTCGTGCCCGTCAATGGGTCCGATGTAACGGAAGCCAAGTTCTTCGAACAGCATCCCGCCCGTGAGAACAGCCTTGAGGCCGTCGCGAAGTTGTTCGATGGCCTGGTTGGCCATGCCGCCCACAACCGGCACTTTGGCCAGGAGATCGTGCAGGTTCCGCATGGAACCCTGGTAGAAATTGGTCAAGCGCGCTTGATCCAGGCAGCGGGCAAGGCCGCCGACACGTGCGCAAATGGACATCTGGTTGTCATTGAGGATTACGAGCAGCTTCTTGCCCAGGCCGCCCGCGTTATTTAACGCCTCGAAAACAATTCCCGAAGGGAGTGCCCCGTCGCCGATGACGGCAACGCTATGGCGATCGCCGTTCCCAAGCAGTTCGTCGCCTACCCGGAGGCCCAGGGCGCACGACAGGCTGCATCCAGCGTGACCGGTCATGAACAGGTCGTAAGGGCTTTCGTTGGGATTGGGGTAACCCATCAAGCCGCCACGCGTGCGAATCGTTTCGAACTGCGGGTAGCGGCCGGTGATCAGTTTGTGAGGATAGATCTGATGGCCCGTATCCCAGATGAGGCGGTCGCGGCTGAAGTCAAAAGTGAGGTGCAGCGCGAGACAGAGTTCGACGACGCCTAGGTTGCTCGCGAAGTGCGCCGGCCGAATGCTCAAGACACGCACGAGTTCGTCGCGCATCTCCTGGGTGAGCTGGGAGAGCTGCTCATCGGAGAATTGATGCAGGTCGGCAGGGGAGGCGATTTTTGACAGCAGTTCGCTCATCACCGTCATCCTTTATGCATGAACTATCGCTTCCGCTCGACGACGAAGTCGACTAGTGCTGCCAGATGGTTTGCAGCCGCCCCGAGCGGCACAAGGTGCGCTCGGGCCTCTTCGCACAGACGCTGGGCGCGGCGCCGGCTCTCGGCCACGCCCAGGAAGCCGGGATAGGTCAATTTACCGCGAGCAGCGTCTTTTTGCACGCGCTTTCCCATCTGGTCTGCAGAGCCTTCCACGTCGAGCAGGTCATCCGTGACTTGAAACGCCTGGCCGAAAGAGCGGCCGTAGGCGTCAAGGGCATCGACAAGAATCGGGTTTGGCCCCCCCGGCTTCTCTCCCTGCGCCACGCATGCTCCGAGCCGCAGACAAGCTCGAAAAAGAGCGCCGGTCTTGCGGGCATGGATGTTTTCCAGGGCCAAAAGACTGGGGGGGGGCAGCAGGGCCTGGCTCTGCTGACGGGAGTCCGACACCGAGCACACGCAAGCCTCCTCGTTAACCCGTTCCCAGGCCAGATCTTCCACCTGTCCTCCCACCATCCCGGCGGCACCGGCCCCTTTCGCCAATTCGCGACAGCAGGCTGCCCCGCTTGCAGGGGGATACCCCTCCGCCAGCACCTGAAAGGCCAGCGTCAGCAAAGCGTCGCCGGCCAGGATCGCAAGCGCTTCGCCAAACTGTTTATGGCAAGTGGGTAGACCGCGGCGCAGGTCGTCGTCGTCCATCGCCGGCAGATCATCGTGGATCAGAGAATAGGTGTGGATCATTTCGACGGCGCAAGCCGCGGGGAGCGCTGCTCGGTCCTCGCCACCGCATGCTTCCGTGGCGAGGATTACCAGCAGGGGCCGGAGGCGTTTGCCGGGAGCGAGTAGGCTGTGCCGCATTGCTTCCAGCAGCGACTCCGGACAGCCTGTATTGGGACCGAGCGCGCTGCGCAGGCTTTCCTCGACAAGGGCGCACTTGTCCCTCAGGTATTGATCCAGCTCGTCGTCGACCTTGGACATCAATCTCTACAAGCTCGTACTAAAACGGTATCTCTGGCCCCTCGTCTTTTTTGCGGCGCTTCTTGGTCTCCGTCTTGCCGCTCTCGGCCGTGGCTGTGTGCTCAAAAGGTTGCGTAACGGCTTGACCGTCCGCATCCAGGCCCGTCAACAGCAAGATCCGTTGCTCCGCCTGCCGAAGCTGCGCGTGGCAACCCTTGAGGAGCCCGATGCCCTTTTCATAGCGCGCCAGAGCATCTTCCAGACCAAGCTGGCCGTCTTCCAGATCGCGGACGATCTGGTCAAGCTCGGCCAGGGCTTGTTCGAAAGTCAAAGGATTGTCAGGGGGTTCAGTCATGCGTGCCGCCCACGCGGGGAGTTCGCCTTCCCTGACGCTCTGGAGCCTGCTGAAAAAGGGGTCTGACCCCCTACGAAGCTTCACTGATTTCCCGCGGAAGGGGTCAGACCCCTTTTTCAGCAGGCTCCTCAGGAAGCGGGGAGATCGAAAGTCCTCTCCGATCCTTCCACCCGGCTGCGAATTTGCCCATGTTGCAGGCGCGTGAGAAGGAGGTCGCCGGGACGTACCTGTTCCGGGCTGCGCACGACCGTCTCGTCCGCTTCTCTGCGAGTTAGACTATACCCCCGAGCCAAGACGTTCAAGGGGCTAAGTGTTTCTAGGCGGGCTGCTTGCGCCTGGAGACGGTCGCGTATTTGGAGCAATCGCTGCCTGCTGATTCGCTGCAACCGTTCGGCGCAATCGTCGAGCCGTCGCTCAAGATCGCGGATTGGCTCGAGGGGCATGCGAAAACAGCGCCGTTGGCCCAGGTCTTCGAGGCGTCTACTTGCAAGTTGTAACTGCTTTTGCAAGAGCATGCGCAACTGCCCCTCCAATCCGCGTAAACCCTCCAGGAGTTCCTCGCGGTGCGGCACAATGCGCTCGGCGGCTTCGCTGGGCGTCAAAGCGCGACAATCCGCGACGAGATCGGCAATCGTCAAGTCGATCTCATGCCCCACGGCGCTGATTACCGGTACCCGCGATGCAAAAATCTCCTGAGCCACGCACTCGGCGTTGAATGCCCAGAGATCCTCCGTACTGCCGCCCCCGCGGCCGACGATCATGGCGTCCACGCCATCCAGGCGATTGAGCAGGCTGATTGCCGCGGCAATCTCTTCGGCGGCGCCGTCTCCTTGCACGCGGACCGGACAAATCAGGATTTCCACGGCCGGCCAGCGGCGCGCCAGGATTTCGAGAATGTCGCGCACGGCCGCTCCGCTCGGGCTGGTCACCAGGGCGATACGCCGGGGAAAACGCGGCAAAGGTTTCTTCCTCTCCGGCGCAAAGTAACCAAGCCGAAAGAGTTTCTCTTTAAGCTGCCGCAGCGCAAGCTCCTGTGCTCCCACTCCTTTGGGTTGCAGCTCCTCGACAACCAACTGGTATTCGCCGCGCGGGGCGTAAACGCTCATCCGGCCACGGACGATTACTTCGAGACCTTCGCGCAGTTCGAATCTGAGACGCATGGCAACGTTGCGCCATAGCACAGCGCGGAGCTGAGCCTCGGAATCCTTCAGAGTAAGGTAGATGTGACCGGAAGAGGGCCTCGCTAGGTTGCCGACCTCTCCCGTAGCCCAAACGGAGGCAAAACCTTCTTCGATGAGCCCTTTGATGGCCCGAGTAAGTTCCCCGATGCTCAAGACCTTGACGTCTTGTGGAACGCCAGTTGGATTCATCAAAGCAACCTTGGGTCGTGGAAGGTGCCCACCCCATCAGACATCAGTTGAGCGAATTTCGCTGGTGAGCTGTCAGCTTCACCAAAACGATCGGCGCTCCCTGCTCATCCAGCATCTGCTGAAGCACTTCCGTTTCGTCCATGCGTTTCCAGCGATGCCACTCTGCATTATCGAGAATACAGTACAGAGGCGCGTTAGACGAGGGAAGCAGCTCCGGACCGGCCAGTCGTCGCACCGGCCTACCGTAGTAAAACATGATCCCTTCATCCTTGAGCATGAATAAGTAGAGTGTATTTCCCTCGGGTACAAGCTGGGCCAGCAGTTGGCCCTTGGCAGTCGGCTCACGGCCCTGGTCGCGCAGTGGGATGACAACGTGGACATGCACCAGCTTGACCGCCAGCCAAATCGCCATCACAGCGATCAGGCACGGGAGCGGCCGCCCCGCGTGGAGCCAGCGCCATTTTGCGGGAGGCCAGGCAAGGCGACCGTCTATCCAGGCCAGCAGCACAAAGGCTGCCAGCCCGGCAATGGCCGGGAACAACGGAAAGCTATGCCGCGGGGCGTGCTCGGGGATGATCGTCCAAAAGACCAGGTTCGGCCACAACCAACAATGCAATGCTTGGAGCAACCGCCGGCCGCGTTCATCCCAGAGTTGTCCAAAGCCAGGCCGGAGACTGAACAAGGCGACGACAGAAAAGGGCAAGCTTGCCGCGAATAGCTTGGCTGGGTGTGCCAGCGTTTCGCGCCAGGGGTATGGTCGATCATGATGGCTGGGCAAGAGCCGCATCAGTGCTTCACGACTCACGGTATTGTAAAACGGCTCCCAGCCGGCGAGTGCGACCGCTGCCCCTATCCAGGTGAGGCAGACGGCAGCGCCCACGAGCGCGCTGACGAGATGATACCTCCCGAAAAGCAACCCCAGGCGGCCCCGGCGCCACAGCAAGGTTACCACGGTCCCATAGAAAAAAGCAGGAGCAGTCCACTTGGTGAGAACGCCGCCCGCAACGCACAACAATGCAGCCAGCCACCAAAACCATAGCGCGCGAGTCTGGTCGGGGCGGATTGCCTGCGCGGCGCTTTCAACGGCCAATCGGTGAACGGCAGCAATGGTTCTCCCCTCGCCCCGGCACTCCGGGGAGAGGGGTCGGGGGTGAGGGGCCTTAGCCGGGGGTCGTTCGTCCCCTTCACCCCCAACCCCTCTCCCCCGAGGCGGGGGAGAGTGGAGATTATTACCTGCCGCTCGCCATAAAGCCCCGGCTGCCGAGACACGGGCACTGAGGACCACAGGTTGCTCCCTGGATTTTGGCTCTTCGGCGATCTCCAGAGCGCGCAAGAAAAACAAGATTGCCGCGGTCACCCACGCCACCTGCATCATGTCGATTTCGGCGGCGCTTCCCTTGTCGAGCCACATCAAGGAGACAGGTAAGAGGACCGCTGCCAGCAGGCCGCCACGCCGGCCCAATTGCCGGCCAAGGTACCAGTACCAGAGGAAGACCGTGATCGTAGCCGCCAGAGCGGAAGGTAATCGGGCAGTCCATTCACTGACGCCGCCGAAGGGCCAACTCAACAGGGCGATTGCCGCATACATCCCGGGCGGTTTGGTGAAGATGGGCTCGCCATAAAGGGTGGGCACGACCCAGTTCCCGGAGCGCAGGAACTGTGCCGCGATGATCGCCCGCAAGCTTTCCGTGCGGAACAACTCGCCCTTGCCCAGACCATAAAAGAAAAGCCAACCGCACAGCAGCGCAAGCACGACCGAACTGGACCAGGCATGTTCCGCGGGGCTGCGAACGAGGAGCAGGAGCCAGGAGCGCCGCGCCTGCAGTGTGGGTAGCACCTGGGAAAACTGCGCGGTGGTCGAGGACATGGACAGCCTCCTTGCTGAGATAGCAAAAAGGTGTCAGGACCCATTTCAGATCCAAGTTTTCGATCACTTCAGGATCTGAAATGGGTCCTGGCACCTTTTTGCTCGTCCGAGGGCTAGTCGGCAAACTGTTGCCGCACGCCCTCGTCCTTCTGCCGGACCAGCTCCGTCTGCTCCGACCGGTAATGCTTCAACTTCTCCGCGAGGGCCGGATCTCCCAGGGCTAAAACCTGAACAGCGAAGAGTCCCGCGTTACGCGCGCCCGCGTTGCCAATGGCCATGGTCGCCACGGGGACACCGCCAGGCATCTGTACCATCGACAGCAGCGAGTCGAGGCCATTCAATGCACTCGTTTCGATCGGGATGCCCAGGACGGGCCGCGTCGTATGCGCCGCCACCACGCCGGCGAGATGTGCCGCCCCGCCTGCCGCGGCAATGAAGACGCGTACCCCTTCCAGCTCGGCCTTGTGCACGAAAGCGACGAGGTCTTCCGGAGAGCGATGCGCACTGAGCACGCGCACTTCGAACGGCACGCCGAACTGATGCAGGATCGTGCAAGCCTCCCGCACAGTCGGTACGTCAGTATCGCTCCCCATAAGAAGGGCGACTACGGGGGAAGGCATCTCTCGGTCTCCCTCGACTTCTACCGGATCCAGTACTCGTAGGGTGCCTCAAGCGTACTTGCGCCGACGCACTGGCCCCTGAACGGTGCGTCGGCGCGAGTACGCTTGACGCACCCTACTGACTACTGACTGGCAGTAGAAAAGCAGCTGGCAGTTTAGACTCCGATGCATTCCATGCCAAATGTCGCGGCCACCGCGGAGTTCGTAACATTGCCTTGCCGGATATTGACTCCCTGAGCCAGTGCCGCGTTTTCTCGAACCGCCCGCTCGAGTCCCTTCTTGGCCAGTTGCAGCACGTAAGGCAGCGTTACGTTCGTGAGCGCATAAGTGCTGGTTCGGCCGACAGCGCCGGGCATGTTCGTTACACAGTAATGGACGACGTCGTCCACCATGTAGGTGGGATGGCTGTGGGTCGTCGGCCGCGAAGTCTCGATGCAACCGCCCTGGTCGATGGCCACGTCGATGAGGACCGAGCCGGTCGGCATGCGCTTGAGGTCTTCCTTGCGAACCAGATACGGTGCGCGGGCTCCGGGAATAAGGACCGCGCCAATCAGCAGATCAGCGCGGTTGATACTGTCGAGGATGTTATGCCGGTCGCTGAAAAGCGTGGTGACGTTGGGCGGCATCACGTCATCGAGATAACGCAAGCGTTCGAGATTGACATCCAGGATAATTACGTTGGCCCCGAGCCCGGCTGCGACCTTGGCTGCGTTCGAGCCGACGATGCCGCCACCCAGGATGACTACATTGGCGGGGAGAACGCCAGGGACGCCGCCAAGAAGGATGCCCCGGCCTTCGAAAGGCCGCTCCAGGAACTTCGCCCCTTCCTGGATACTCATGCGTCCTGCGACTTCACTCATGGGCGTCAGAAGAGGCAAGTTGCCTCGAGCGTCCTTGATGGTCTCGTAGGCAATGGCGATGATGTCGGACTCCATTACGGCACGCGTCAAGCGCTCGTCCGCGGCGAAATGGAAGTAGGTAAAGACCATTTGCCCCGAATGCATCAAGGGCCATTCCTGTGGCAAGGGCTCCTTGACCTTCACGATAAGGTCGGCCTTGCTCCAGATCGCCTCGGCCGTTGGCACGATCTCCGCCCCGTGCATGGAGTATTGATCGTCGCTGATGCCGCTGCCCTGCCCTGCCCCCGCCTGAATCAGCACCTGATGGGCCGCGCGCGTCAATTCTTCGACGCCGACCGGGATCATGGCCACACGGTACTCGTCCGTCTTGATTTCCTTCGGCACACCGACGATCATGCGCGTATCCTCCGTCAGGCAGCCGGGTTATTCTGAGAAGGGAAGCCCGGGGAATCAAGGTCAAACCGCCCTGGCAGGCGCCGCGGACAAATCCCGGCTAGGAGGCAAGAAATATTGGGCTTGTGCCAATAGGCTATTCATCCGGCGTGTTCTGTCTGTTATCCTTTCTCAAGAGGCAGCCCACCCTGATGAGAAAACCGAAGTCAGGAATGGGCCGTGCTTCTTGGATGTGTAAGTGATCCCACCCATGTTCCGCTGCAAACCTCACCCGACAGCGATGGAAACCACCATGCGAATCCTCGGAAGAGTTTATCTGTCGATAATCCTGCTGGCAGGCATTGCTGCGGCAGGCACCGTTTTTAGCGCGCCTTTGCCAGGAGGCGAAAAAGCCAAGGCGCCTGCCACGGACGCAGCCGTCAAGAAGATAACCGCGACGCCGGCGGAAAAGCTCAATGTGCATAAGGATTTCAAGGCCGAACTGCTCTACTCGGTGCCCAAGGACAAGGAAGGCTCGTGGGTCAACATGTGCGTCGACCCCAAGGGCCGGCTCATCGTTTCGGACCAATATGGCCCCCTGTACCGCATCACGCCGCCGCCGCTGGGCGGCAAGCCCGAGGCCACCAAGGTCGAGAAAATCGATGCGCCGATTGGCGAGGCGCATGGTCTCCTCTGGGCGTTCGATAGCCTCTACGTCGTGGTCAACCATGGAGAGCATTATGAAAGTGGCCTGTACCGCGTAAGGTCCAGCAGGAACGATGACCGCCTGGACGACGTGAAACTGCTGCGCAAGATTCCCGGCAGCGGCGAACACGGCCCGCATGCCGTGCTGCTTGCACCCGACGGCAAGTCGCTGTACGTGGTTGTGGGCGACGGCACCAAGATCATGGACTACAGCAGCACGCGCGTGCCGCACGCCTGGGGCGAAGACCATCTGTTGCCGCGGATGGCCGACGGCAACGGCTTCATGAAAGGCGTGCTTGGACCGGGAGGCAGCATCTACAAGGTCGATCGCGACGGCAAGGATTGGGAGCTGATCAGCACCGGCTATCGCAACGAGTTCGATGCCGCGTTCAACCATCACGGCGACCTGTTCACGTTCGATGCCGACATGGAATGGGACATGAACACGCCCTGGTATCGGCCGACGCGCGTCTGCCTGGCAGCCAGCGGCAGCGAGTTCGGCTGGCGTAACGGGGCCGGCAAGTGGCCGCCGTATTATCCCGACAGCCTGCCGGCCATCCTGGATATTGGCCCCGGCTCACCCACGGGCATGGTCTTTGGCTACGGTGCCAAATTCCCCACCAAGTATCAGGAAGCTCTGTTTATGTGCGACTGGAGCTACGGCAAGCTCTACGCCGTCCATTTGACGCCGGAGTATAGCGCATACAAGGGACAGGCCGAGGATTTCCTCAACGGGTCGCCCCTGCCGCTCACAGACGTGGTCATCAATCCGAACGATGGGGCCATGTACTTCACAGTCGGCGGCCGCCGCACGCAGTCGGGCTTGTACCGGCTGACCTATGTCGGCAAGGAACCGACCGCGCCTGCCCCCGAGGACAAGCGCTGCGAGGAATTCCGCACGCTGCGTCGCGAGCTGGAAGCGTTCCACGGCCACAAGGACCCGAAGGCGGTTGCCGTCGCCTGGCCGTATCTGAATCACGTCGACCGCTACATCCGCTCGGCTGCGCGCGTGGCGATCGAGCACCAGGACCCCGCAACGTGGAAGGATCGCGCCCTTACCGAGCAAGATGCTCCGTCCGCGATCCAGGCCCTGCTCGCGCTGGTGCGCGTCAGCAGCACCGACCCGTTCCATCGCACGCCGAAAACGCCGCCTGTGGACAAGGTGCTCAAGGCCAAGATCCTCGACGCCCTGGCGCACATCGGCTGGCAGTCGCTAACCGATTCACAGCGCCTCGACCTGCTGCGCGTCTACGCCGTGCTGTTCGTCCGCATGGAGAAGCCGGATGAGGCCACGCGCAAACGCACCATCGCTCTCTTCGACCGCTACTACCCTAACCGCAATCGGTACCTCAATGCCGACTTATGCCAGTTGCTGGTCTACCTGGAAGCGCCCGGCACTGCGACCAAAACACTCAAGCTGCTCGCCGATGCGCCGACGCAAGAAGAGCAGATGGAATATGCCAAGTCCTTGCGCATGCTCAAGACCGGCTGGACTCTGGAGCAGCGTAAAGAATACTTCTCGTGGTATCTGAAAGCAGCCCATTTCAAGGGCGGCTCCAGCTTCAATAACTTCATCAAACACATGAAGGAAGATGCGATCAAAACTCTCAGCAAGGATGAGAAGGTTGCTTTGAAGCCGATCCTGGAAGCCAAGCCGGACGCGAAGGCGCAAGTCGCCCAGGCCAAGGTGCGGCCCTTCGTGAAGAAGTGGACGTTGGATGCCCTGGTGCCTGTTGTCGAACAAGGACTGAGCAAGCGCGACTTCGACCGCGGCCGTACGCTCTTCGGCGCCGCGAACTGCTTCGCTTGCCATCGCTTCGACAACGAGGGCGGCTCTGCCGGCCCCGACCTGACGGGGGTCTCGGGCCGTTTCAGCGTTCGTGATTTTCTGGAATCGATCATCGATCCCAGCAAGGAAATCAGCGACCAGTATGCCGCCATGACCATTGCCACGACCGACGGCAAATTTGTCACCGGCCGAATCGTCAACCTGAACGGCGACACCCTCTACGTCATGCCGAACATGCTCGACCCGGACGGCCAGGTTGCGATTAGTCGGAAGAAGGTGGAGAGCATGGATCGTTCGAAAATCTCCATGATGCCTGTGGGTCTCCTGGATACGTTCAAGTCGGATGAGATCCTCGATCTGGTTGCTTACGTGATGTCACGTGGGGACCGGAGTCACAAAATGTTTCAGTGAGCATTGAGGAACATATCAAATCATGCTCCACACCACGCTGACGACGCGGGTATCCTTGAATGCTCACCTGTCTCTGGCGAAGATTTCCAGCGACTTGCGCCATCTCATCAGCGACATTGCCCGCGCGGGCAAGTACGTCCACAACGCCATCCGCACGACCGACCTTGGACTCGAAGCCACCTCCAACCTGTACGGCGAGCAGCAGTTGAAGCTTGACGTGCTCAGCAACAAGATCATCCGCCACGAACTTGGCGAGAATCAACTGGTCCACAGCATCGCGTCGGAGGAAGAGACGCATGTCCAGAGGCTGGCCGCCAAAGCCCCCTTCATGGTTGTCTACGATCCGCTGGACGGGTCATCGCTGGTGGACGCCAACCTGGCCATCGGCTCAATTTTTGGCATCTATCAACGCGAGAACATCATCGGCGCCAACCCGGGCGACCAGGTTGGCGCTCTCTATCTGGTTTACGGCCCGCGCACCATCCTCACCTATTCCGTAGGCAAGGGTGTCCACGAGTTTTACCTGAACGAGGTTGGCGAATTCGTTCTCAGCAAAGAGAACATGACCATGCGCGACGAGGTCAAGACTTACGCTCCGGGCAACCTGCGCGCGGTTGTGGACACGCCGGCATACTACAAGATGATGAACATCTGGCTCCAGGAGGGACACACCTTGCGCTACTCCGGCGGCATGGTGCCGGACATCCATCTCATGCTCGTCAAGGGAGCGGGTATTTTCACGAACATCGGGGGCAGCAAGTATCCCCAGGGAAAACTCCGTCTCCTCTTCGAGTGCGGGCCGTTCGCGTACATCATGGAGAATGCCGGCGGCGCCTCGTCCGATGGCGAACGCTCCATCCTGGAAGTGCCCATCCAACAGATCGATCAACGCACGCCCATCATCATTGGGGCGAAGAAGGAAGTGCAGCGTGTGTGCCAGGTGTTGAAGACTTGATCGGCGGCCCGGCACAGGCCATTCCGTGCAAATCCTTCTTAATCCAGGTCGCAAATACATTTCGGATGAAAGAAGCTGTAGAGACGGCAACCGCACGCAGCAATGCTGGTTCGGTCAGGCGACTGTGCCTGCTGGATGCGTGTGGGGGCCGGCTTCACGATAACTTTTTAGAAACATCATCGGTTCCGCCGGAAATCTTCATTCGCCCACAACCCGCAGCTGCAAGTATCAAGTGCAGCTGCAATTATCAAGTATCGTGCACCAACCCTGGCGCCAGGGGTTCTCAGGCAGCATGACGTGAAGCCTGGTTTCGATTGCTTCCCAAGTTGCGGAGGGAATTCGCTATGGGGGATATGCTGCGATCGCTGATGGACTATTGTCGCCCGAATCCGTACGCGCGCCGGACGCCCATGGTCCTGGTGAACGGGCTGGCGGAACAGGCCGAGACGTGGTTTCGCAATCATTGCTACTGGAGGCGGCACTTTGACGTCCACATGCCGAATTTACTGGTCTACGACGGCAGCACGCTGCACCGCCGGATTGGCGAGGATCAACCCATTTCCGTCGATTATCTGGTCGAGCAGCTCTATCGCTACCTGGATGACTTCGTGCAAACTCCCCCCTATCACCTGGTCGCGAGCAGCCTGGGAGGCAAAATCGCCATCGAATTCGCCGTGCGCTACCCTGGCCTGGTCTCCCGGCTTGTGTTGATCTGCCCTTCGGGGTTAGGCGACGTGGAGCATTTGCCGGTGGTCGAGGGCGTGCGCCGCAACGATTTCCGTTCCCTGGTCGATAGCGTCTTTTTTGATCGGCGGCAGGTAGAACCCGGCCTCGAAGGGTACTATGCCCGGCAATTCGCCAACCGGCGCTGGCGGACCGGCCTCCTGCGCACTATCCGCGGCACGATGGATCACTGCGTCCGGCCGCGCTTGTCGCAGGTAGTTCATCCCACGCTCCTGGTCAGCGGAGAAAACGATCAGATTGTCAGCCCTCTGCATGCTGCGGAAGCGGTGCGCGACTTGCCACAAGGTCATTTTTTGGCCATCCCCAAATGTGGCCATGCGCCGCAGCTTGAAAAGCCGGGACTCATCAATAGGCTCGTCGTTCACTTCCTCACCCACCCGCGTCCTTCGCCCCGAGCCCGACTCCCGCAGTTGTTGCTGGCCCATCCGACCCTGGTTCTTTGAGCAAGGTGCCCGTGCGCAATTGCGGTTGCAGCCAGAGCCCGCAGAAGAATTGAATAAAGCGATCGACGCTTATGCAGCCCTTGCTTCAAGGTTTGGCCGGATCGACACCCGTGCGGCGCCTGGCCGACCTGCTGTTGCAGCGCTTCAGCCTGGCGCGCGTGCATCGTATCGATGCTATCGACGCCGCCGCGTCCCAGCGCGCAACCTTGCTTCGCCTGGTGCGCCGCGCAAGCCGTACACGCTTCGGTCGAGAGCATGATTTCTTGCGCATTCGCTGTGTGGCGGACTACCAGGAGCGCGTGCCTGTACGCAGCTATGAAGCGTTCTGGAGCGAGTTCTGGCGGCCGGTGTTTCCAGATCTTACGGACACCACCTGGCCGGGGTCGATCCCTTATTTCGCCCGGTCTTCCGGCACCACCAGCGGCAACACCAAGTACATCCCGGTATCGCGCGAGATGCTTGCGTCGAATCGCTCTGCGGCCCTAACCACGCTAGCGCTCTTCCGGACCGCGAACCCTGGCGCCTCTCTCTTCACCGGCCGCATTTTCTTCCTGGGCGGCAGCACGGATCTGCACGAAGTGGGCGGAGCACTGGCCGGCGACCTCAGCGGCATTGCCGCTCGAGAAGTTTCCCCTCTGCTTCGGCCCTACACATTTCCACCAGTCGATCTCGCCCTCTGCAGGGACTGGGACAGGAAAGTCGAGCGCCTGGCAATTGAAAGCGCTCACCTGCCCATCACGGCGTTGAGCGGCATGCCTTCGTGGATACTGGTCCTGTTCGAATGGCTCAAAAAGGTTACGGGGCGCGACAACATTGCCGACATTTGGCCCAAACTCCGGCTGGTGATCCACGGGGGCACCAAGTTTGACCCGTATCGGCGCCTCTTCCGGAGCGAAATCGGCAACGATGCAGTCCGGTTCCAGGAGACTTACCCTTGTTCCGAAGGGTTCGTTGCCGCCGAGGATCCCCGGCATGGACTGCTTCGGCTGATCACGCATCACGGGATCTTCTTCGAGTTCGTGCCGGTCGCGGAATTGGGCTCTGATCGACCGACGCGCCATACACTTGCCGACCTGGAGTTGGGAGTCCAGTATGCCGTGGTGTTGACGACTTGCGCCGGCCTGTGGTCCTATCTGCTCGGAGACACGGTTTGTTTTGAAAGACGGCAGCCGCCGTTGCTGCGCTTCACCGGACGCACGCGTTATTACCTGTCGGCCTTCGGCGAACATCTGATCAGCGAGGAGGTCGAGCGGGCCGTGACGGAGGCGGAGGAGGCGACCGGCTCAGCTATCGTGGACTTCCACGTGGGGCCGCATTTCCCCGAACGCACCGCTGAGCCGGGCCGCCATCTGTACCTGATCGAGTTCGCCGGCGCTCCCCCCAACCTTGCTGCATTCACCGCAGAGCTGGACGCAGCGCTGTGCCGGCTCAATAACGATTACCGTACGCACCGGCAAGGCGATCTGAGCCTGGCGGGCCCGGAAGTTCAGCCTGTCCGCCACGGCGGCTTCGCCGATTGGCTGCGTTCGCGCGGCCAGCTTGGCGGGCAGCACAAAGTTCCCCGCATGGATAACAGCGGCCGGCTGACGGGGACCTTGTCCCGCTGGTTCGCGGACCTGCAGGCGCTGGCCGGGCCCCGGTAGAAAGGGCGAATGCTTACCCGTTTCACGGCCGCGAGGGGTGGCCGGGGCTGAGCGCATCTATTCGGCCGGCGATTGCTAATACCAAGCCCGCCAGTTGATCTCATCCTTCATGCAGCCGAAGCTCGGACGTTGCCACCGTCGTTCGTTCGATGAAAATGATTCCACGATTAACTTCTGTCCGGCATTCGCGAGACTAATGACTCGTGGAAATGGCAGGAAGCTTAAGGGCAGCGAGAAGGTCCGGCCCCTTGCCAAGTGCCTTCGCTTGCGGAATAAGGGAATTCTGCAACTCGGCCCGGACCAGTTCCGAGTAGACAACTTTGTAGGGGATTGGACCACTTGTCGGTTCGCTCACGGATCATTCACCGCGCGCTCAAGTTCCGAAATAAAATCCGCAAGCTCTGGACCAGAAGGATGGTCCAGCTCTTGCAAATCTAGGAGGCACTGCCGAATCTCTTCCTCCGTGAACTGCTCACGAGCCAAGGCAGCGATTTCGGGGAGAATCTTCTGGCCATGTTTGGTCCCGTTGCCGATGGCAGCCGACCTGTTTCGTGCATCCGCGTCGGCGCTGTTTTCGCGAGTGGCAAGACCCGAAGCAGCGACGGGGTCCGACGTGGCGAGCGGGGAAAAAGCGCTGAGAAGCGCCTTCTTCAAAACCGAGCTTAACGGCACAAACCAAACGGAGCTTGCAATGTTCCTGACGACAGCTTCCGGGTTCCGGTATTCGAGTAAGCGGTTCCGTGCGGCAGGGTCGAGCTCCGCCTTGCGAACCAGTTCCCGAACCTGGCAGGCAACTAGGTCGAGAAACTCACTCTCGCGGGTCAATAATTCGCGAAGGACGGCGTTGGATAATGAATCGAGACGTTTGTGCCCAAGATGGAGTCTCAAAAGATCCAACTGAGCGTCTCGCTGGTGCAGGGCCCATTGGGTCCATTGAGGCTCCTTGGCACCGTCAGCTATCGCCTTGAGGAGGAGCCGGTCTCCCTCAGTCATTTGCAACCTCACGGCCGTTCGAGTTGGGGTCCAGAGGATTTCAGCCGAAGGATACTCTGGATTCAGCCTGGACGCAAGAAAACGCCGGCAAGTGAAGCCATCTGCAATCTTAATGGATTTTACTGGCTAAGACCAATGCTACTCAAGTGTGGAGGGGGTGCGACGGCCGCTGCACGATGATCCTCAGATGGGAAGCGGGCGGAAGGCGACGAAACCGGCTGCTCGCGACTGACTTACGGACGGTCCCAGCGTTGTGCTGGCCCCGACGGTGGTTCGAGTCGAACGCGGGCGCGTGGTCGTGGTCAGCGCATCGCCAGCCGTCGCAACGATGCTGCCGCTTCCTGGGTAAGGCTGGCTTCCGGAATTCCTGAAGCTAGGCTCTGCAGCAGGCGTTTTGCCTCGGGGGATCCTATGTACTCCAAAACCTGAACCGCACGCAGCGTCTGCAGCCTTCCCGGCGACGCGGCCGGCTCCATCTGCGCGAGAAGCTGCTCAATGCGCTGCCGAACCTCCAACGTAGGTTTCCTCTTCAACTCCTCGCGCAGGGCGCTCGCGCTGGACTCCCCGACTTCCTGCAGTTCGCTCATGGCCTGCTTGCGAACGTCAAACTTGCTGTCGTCCAAACCTTGAATCAGCTTGGAAAGTCGCTGCGCCTCGACTGCTGCCACCGGCCGCAGCCGTCCCTGGAAGTAAGGAACGGCCCGAGGGCTAGCAACGAGTGCCCAGATGGCCGAGTGAGCCTGGCTGGCATCACCAGCCAAGTTGTTCCAATGGGTTTCCAAAGCCTGCGGGGTGAGCGCCAGTGGCTGAAGTTGACCATTCTTCAACCGGCCGGTCATATCCCAGAGAAGGACCATCGACTCCGCTCCGCCCGAGGCCAAGACTCTGCCGTCAGGGGAGAAGGCCAACGAGCATTCTGCTCCCAGATGCCCATGAAACTGAAGGGCCTCCTGGCCGCTGTCCACCTCCCAGATGAAGATAGCCGGGTCACGCTCGCCGCCGCCGCCGGCCAGCCACTTTCCATCTGGGGAAAACGCAATCCTATAGCATCCCCGCTGCGCGCCGTTTAACGGACGCAATTCTTTCCCGGATGCGACGTCCCAGAGTCGTGCCTCGCCCTCGTATCCCCCTGCCGAGGCGAGTATCCCGCCGTTCGGAGCAAAAGCCAAGGCAGCCTCAAGGAAGCCGGGGCTTTCCATGGAACGCTGCAGCTTGGCTGTTGCAACATCCCAAAGACAAATGGTACCCGCCCTGCCTCGCACTGCCCCCGCGGCCGCTGCTAAGGTTTTCTCATCTAGAGAAAAAGCGATAGAAGTGACTTTGTCACGAAGGCCTGAGAGTTCTCGCAATTTATCTCCCGTGACGGCGTCCCACAACACGACCTCCCCATCCTTGCCGCCCGAAGCGATCATACGTCCGTCCGGTGAATAGGCTAACGATTCACGCGCCAAGTATGGGCCCTGCGGACCCAATGGACCACGCGGACCCTGCGGGCCCAGTGGCCGCACTGGCTGCTTGTTGGTCGTGTCCCAAATGCGCATTCTTTCCACTAGCCCTGAGGTCACCAGTTGATGGCTGCTCAATGAAACGGCAAACGAATTCACGCTCGAGCTAGGCCAACTAAACCAAGGACTCGGCAATTGGTCGGCGAGGTTCCATTGGAGAATCAGCCTATCCCGGCTTCCTGATAGGAGCGTTTTGCCGTCGGCAGCGTAGGATAGCCAATCGATGGCGCCACGATGCTGAACGAACGAGTGCAGTTCCTTGCCGGTGGCGACTTCCCACACACGAGGGCCACAATCCTGAACTGCTCCAGAGACGAGGAGCTTGCCATTGGGCGAGAATGCGGTGGTTTGGACCCGGTAGGTGTGGGCCTGCCATTGAAGGCGTTCCAGGCCCGTCGCGACGTCCCACAGATGGAGCGTCCCATCCTGGTGCCCCGAACTTAGCGTCTTTCCATCTGGTGAATAGGCAACGCTGGCAACGTTGCCAGCTTTCGCCTGAAGGAGGTGAGTTTGCATCTTCGAGGCTCGATCCCAAAGGCGAACGGTTCCATCCTCGCTTGCTGATGCAAGGGTCTTACCGTGAGGAGCAAACGCCACAGACGCCACCCCATTCTGGTGACCGGTGAGCGATCCCATTTCTTTGCCCGTGGCAACTTCCCAGAGGCGCACTGTCTTATCGCCGCTGCCGGACGCCAGGACATTGCCATCCGGCGAAAAAGCAACTGTACGGACGGTGGCTGCGTGCCCTTCGAATTGCCTGATATGCATTCCTGTGCCGGTTTCCCAAAGACGAATGAGACTATCGTGGCCGCCGGAGGCAATCAGTTTGCCGTCCGGCGAGACGGCGAGAGCCATCGTCGCTCCACCCTCATTCCCCTCGAAATGGCGCAGCTCCGCTCCTGCGCTGACCTCGAACAAGCCAAAGCCGCGCCCCTTCCCGGCAATCAGGTTGCCATCTGGAGTGTAAGCAACCGCATAGACATGCCCGCGCGGCAGAAGTTGGAGACGATCCTTCCCCGTGATCGCATCCCAGATATGGACGCCTTGTCCAGCGGAGGAGGCAACGATGGACTTGCCGTCGGGAGAGAAGGCTGCGCAATAGACCATATACCCCTGCCGAAAACGCGTCGTTCCTAGCCGGGCCAGTGCGCCATCGGGCAATGGGTCGCCATAACGGTCGACGTGCGCTTCCTGCGTCCCACTCGGTTGGGCCGGTTTCTTGGGCTCCTCTGCCGCGGCTACCGCAACGACGGGCGCTGCCGGCGCTCGAAGACTTTCACCTTCGCGACGCAGCATGAATCCTGCCCCCGACGCGATCAGACACGCCGTGACGACCAGCGTCGCCATAGCTTTCAGCTTGATCACAGCCATGCTTCGCAGGACGCGGTCGGCCAGCGCAGCCGCCGTCGCAGTTGAAGCCGCGGCAGTGTGAGACTTGCCCACCATCCAAGGCCGGGCGGTCCTGATAGTTGTCGTGACCAGTAAGGACGGCACCGCTGCTTTGGTTCCCTGCTGGAACAACCCCAGGGCCGCCAGGGCCACGGACAGCGTCAGCCCGCGCCGGGTCAGTCGGACGTGCAGGAGCTTCCTGGCGCGCTCGAGTCTTCGATGAAGCGTTCGCAACGACCAACCCAGCTGTCGGGCGGCCTGGTCTCTCGTTCGGCTCTCGATGAAACAGAGGAAAAACGGGGCCCGGTACTGCTGCGGCAACCTGTCTAGTTCCTCGTCCAGGGCAGCACATAGTTCCCGAGCCGACAACTCTGCCAGAGAATCCACCGGGGGCGAAGCTGAGACTCGTGATTCGCGACTGAACCTTTGAGCTGCCTCCGCCCTGGCCCGCTTTGCTGTGCGATAAGCGACTCCATAGAGCCAGTTCCCAAGCAGTTCACCTTCGCGAATAGACGCTGCCTTGCGTATCAGCACAAGAAACGTTGCCTGAAAAGCATCCTCGGCAGCATGTTGGTCGTGCAGCACGCGCCGGCAAGTACGTAACACCATGGGGCCGTGGCGTTCGACCAGGACGGCGAAAGCGCCTTCGTCGTGTTGCTTGGCGAAACGCTCCAGAAGCTGCGAATCCGACAGCCTGCAATCCCGCTGCCGTCCCACCAACCCACGGAGATGTTGAACCACAGCGCTAGCGTGCCCAGTCGCCATTTCTTCTCTCGCAATCAAGGAAGATGGATCTCTCTAATAGATACTGCACTGGGGAGGGGTAGTTGTGCCACTTTTTTTGCGATAAAAAGCCCCTGGTTGGGTAGTTCCCAATTGACGTACGAGTTGAGCAAAAGCGGCACAAGCTACCAGCTTGTGCTACAACCCGGCTCCTATTTGCCTGCCCCGCGGATCATCCTTAAAATCGAATGAAAAGGGCAAAGGAGGAGCAACATGGCGAAGGTAAGGAACGGGGATACTTTCCTTCCTGCTATCGAAAAGCCCCAGGGGCTGTTCATGAAGCTGGCGTATTACGTTACACGCCGGCAATTTGGCAAGGTGACCACGCCGCTGAAGGTATATGCCGCCCGGCTGCCGGCTGCGTTCGGCCTGTTCTATGCCAAGGTCGCCAAGTTGGACAAAAAGCTACTGCTGCCGCCGGAATTGATCCTGCTCATCCGTGTACAGGTGGCGCGAGTCAACGTCTGTCTATTCTGCATCGATATCGCTCGCTCGTTTGTGATCAAAGCGTCGATGAACGAGGCGAAATTCGATGCGCTGGAGCTATACAGGATGAGTCCGCTGTTTACCGAGGCGGAGCGAGCTGCTCTGGATTACGTGACCGAGCTGACCCAAGATAAAAAGGTTGACCCAGACACGTTTGCGCGCATGTCGCGACATTATTCGGAACGCGAGATCTGCAAGATTGTCTGGCTCGTTGCCAGCGAACATCTCTACAACATGACCAATCTCGGACTAAACGTGCATTCGGATCTGCTCTGTGACATCGGCAGGAAGAAGCAGAATTCGCGTTGAATCCCACGGCCTTGTGCCGTGGATTGTTAGGCTGGCTTCTACTTCGGTCGAGGAGGCGCGTTGAATCCCACGGCCTTGTGCCGTGGATTGTTAGGCTGTGATCTACTGAGGAGCGCAGTCCCAGCGACCAACGTGAAACTCCACGGGGCAAGCCCGTGGCATCTAGGAAAGAAGGGGATTGCTTGGGTAGAAGCTAACGTGAAACTCCACGGGGCAAGCCCGTGGCATCTTTCGAGAGCGGCAGGTTTAGCTTGCCCCAATGGTGGTTCAAGTCGCGCTCTGGTAGCACAAGCTGACAGCTTGTGCTACAACCCGGCAACTATTTTCGCGCCCGCGAATCCTCCTTAAACCGAAACGCAGACTTCCCCGAAATGTCGCTGCTTGTGAAGCTCGGGCACCAGTATTTTTCGACGTGAGCGATGACCAGGTCGGTGCCGGCGAAATGGTTGACGCCGGGCGGGCGCTCGTGGTTGTACATGGTATCGGTCATGTCGCGCATCAGTGCCACGTTCTTGCCGAGATGCACCATCTGGCGGATGCCGAACGGCCGGCCCAGCACGCACATGTTGAGATGGACGCCGCACAGGATGACGTTGTCGATGCCGTGCTGGAGAAGCAGGTTCCAAACTTCCTGGCCGTTGTCTGTGAGGGCGTCGGCGTCGTCGATGGCGATGGTCGGGTGCTGCCGTTTCCAGGCATCGCGAATGGTGCATTTGACGGGGCAGTCGCAGCCCATGTCGGAATCATCGATCGGCAGAACGGCTTCGCGCTGGGCATCGGGCCAGCACCAGCAGGTGCCCCAGCGTTCCATGGTCGCCAGCGGTACCGGAGTCGCCGCGAACGGGGCTTCCTGGGCGCGGCGGCGCGCGGGAGAATCTTTATAGAAGGACGTGACGCTGCTCGGCGCATGGATAATGAAGACGCCACGTTTGCGCGCCGTCCGCACCACGTCATTGAGCGGTCCCGCCAGCTCGTTCACGCGCGCGGCGGCCGAGCGGCACCAGTGATCGTCCCACATGTCGCAAATGATCAGCGCGGTCTTCTTGGGATTCCAATCCGCCTGCTTGATGACCGGCGTGAAACCGTCCTCGCCGGGCGTTTTCGCCTGGGAGCGGAGGTGCAGGCGGAGAGGAGCCTCCTCGCCTCGAGTATATGAGGGCATACCGGCCCACGCTCCCGTCAACGCCATCATTAGCACGACCAATGATCTTGCCATCGTTGTTGCTCCGCGTCGTGTCCTTGTGCCCGCTTGCTTTACCACCATGTCCCTCGAGGTCATCTCGTTACTCCTCATTCCTCCGGTCTCCAAACTCACACGAAAATGCATTCGGCTTGTTTAACCGCGAGCCAGCGGCGAGCGCGTGTACAAAAGGGAAACAGTATCCTGATTGTTCACGCGCTCGCCGCTGGCTCGCGGTTAAACGAATATTGGCTGCGAGAATGGCTTCGGGGATCATTCTCGCGTTGCCAGGCTCGTTCGAACATGCGTTCATATCTTGAGCACGCATACACGAAATCGGACAGAGCGCTAGCATATAGCAAGCCCACGTGAAAAACACGTCCTTGCCACAATTCTCGGTCGCCGTGAGGCCCTGCTAGGGATTTTGACTCAGGCACGTCCCCAGCCTAGGTTTGTCATGCTTTCCAACGTGCACGACCCCAGTGCCCTGTAGCGTCCTGGTGGACCTGGTTTGTCCGCGTCCTGTCCGGGTGGGGTTGCATTTGCAGCGCTTGGGCAAGCAGGGACATCCCTCTCGATGTATTGGCTACAAGGGAACCATACATGTCTCTCCCTAGGGGGCAAGGGCTGGGTGAATCGAGTACTCGATCCGTTAGTCCAAGGCGTCACCCGCACGTGAGCTATCGCCCAAAATTTGAGATCCTGGAAGATCGCTGGCTGCCAAGCACGCTCACGGTCACCACGGCCAACGACCAGGGGCTCGGCTCGCTGCGCTATGCAATTGCGATTGCGGCGCCGGGCGACACGATCGAGTTTGCCCCGACCCTTGCCGGCCAGACCATCATCTTGACAAGCGGCCAACTAGCCATCGCCTCCGATTTGACCATCGTCGGCCTAGGAGCCAACCAGCTGACGATCAGCGGCAACGACGCTAGCGGAATCTTCGACATTCTTGCGCCTGCCACCGTCAATATCTCCAACCTGACCGTTAGCTCCGGGGCGGCAATTACGGGCGGCGGGCTTTACATAGAGGGAGGCGGCAGCTTTGTCTCCCTGTCGCAATGCATATTCAGCAATAACTTGGCGACCAACGGTTCCGGCGGCGCAATCAGCGACGTAGGGTCCGCCAATGCCGGCTCATTGACGATCGACGAGTGTACCTTCGTGAACAACACCGCGGCCCAGAGCGGCGGGGCAATCGATGCATCAGGGGTGGACCTGACGCTCTTGTCCTCCACGTTTGTCGGCAACGATGTCGATGGTCAGGGCGACTCAGGCGGTGGCAGTGGCGGCGGCGCCATCTCTTTGAGTGCGGGATTGGCAACCATCCTCAACAGCACGTTCGCGAACAACGGCGCACCCTTCGGGAACGGCGGCGCGATCAACAACAGCTCGAGTGCCAGTTACACGATCGAGAGTTGCACGTTCGCTTATAACAGCAGTGGCGCCTCCGGCGGCGCCATCTTCTCCGATTCCGTCGCGATGAGTCTGGTCAATACTCTGGTGGCCGACAACAACTCTGCCAACGGCCCGGATATTTTCGGCCCCATCTTCAGCCAGGGCGATAACCTGTTCGGCGACACGAACGGCTTGAGTGGCTTCGTGTCCTCCGACCTGCAGAACGTCAATCCCCTCCTGGGTCAGCTTCAGGACAATGGCGGCCCAACCGAAACGATCGCCCTGGAGCCCGGTAGCCCTGCGCTCAACGCTGGCAATCCCGCGCCGGCCCCGTCCGTGGACCAGCGAGGCGTCGCGCGTGGGCCGCTGGTTAATATCGGCGCCTTCCAGGCCACGCCAAGTGCACTCGTGTTTTCGACAGTGACTGTGAATGGGCCTGTGGCGGCCGGCGTGGTCCAGCAGGTCACGGTCACTGCCGAGGACGTCGACGACCAGCCGGCACCAGGTTACACTGGCACGATTCATTTCCAAAGCACGGACGCCCAAGCGGTCTTGCCCTCCGATTACACGTTTACGCTCGCGGATGGCGGCACGCATACGTTCAACATCACCTTGAAAACGGCTGGGGGGCAGTCGATCACGGTGGACGATACGTCGTCCACTGTCACGCCCGCGCAGGCAAGCGGCACAGTCAACCCCGCGGCCGCCAGTCAGTTCAAGATCGTAGCGCCGGCCGGCGTGACAGAAGGAGCTGCCGTCAATGTAACGATTACCGCGCTCGACCCGTTCGGCAACGTCGCCAGCGGTTATCTGGGCACGGTTTCTTTCACGAGCAGCGACAGCGAGGCAGTGCTGCCCGGGGATTACACGTTCCTGGCCATCGATCTGGGCACGCACACCTTTGTCGGCGGACTGATCATGAGCACGAAGGGTGCGCAGACGGTTGCGGTCGCGGACGCGGCACTGCCTTCGATAACAGGCAGCACAGCATTGGTCGTTGAGGAGGTGGCTCCGGTGGTGATTGCTGCCGGCCCTGGCCTGATATCTCTGCAAACGACGTACACTGGATCCGGCTCGTTCTCGGATCCGGGACGCGAAATCTGGGCAGCCACGGTGGATTATGGCGACGGCTCAGGTGCTCAGCCGTTGGCGCTGAACGCAAATGACTCCTTCCTTCTCGCTCATGTCTACAGCCGGGAAGGTACTTATACGGTCACGATCACGGTCGTGGGTTCGAATGGCGCTCCCGGCACCGACAAGCTCACCGTCAATGTGCTGCCGGGGCCAACGGCTCAGGAGACCGAGGAAGTCGTAGCGCCTGGTCAGACGGCAGCTGCCAGCGTGACCGCGGCCATGGCCACACTCGTGCGGTCGTCAAGTGATCAAGGACTGGCGACGCTCATTCTTGCGAACTTGGGCGTCACCACCGTTGCGGGCCTGCCGGCCGGTTCCAACTCGTCCACGACGGTAATCCTGGCGACTTTCGACATTCGTCTGGTTCTCGGCGAGTCAGGCGACTGGATCACGGTCACGTTCAGTTACCCGCCGGCGCACGGCATCATCCCTGTTCTGGAGTACTTCGATCCGCAGGACCACGAACTGGACCCGGTCCAGGGCAGTCTCGACCGTGCGAACTCCCTGGTGGTCAACAGCGTCGATCGGACGATCACTTTTGTCCTCGATGGCACCAGCGTCCCGGCCATCACAGGTCTCAATGGAACGGTATTCACGATCTCTGTGCCCAGTTCCGTCGAGTCATCAACGCAGATCGCGCCGCCCGTCGCCATGAATAGCGCCAGTGCGTCGGGAGCAACGAGTGATAGCCCAGCGTCTCAGGCACTTGTGGTGACGACATCTTTCCAGCGCACAACGCAGTTGACGTTGGCATTGTCTGCATCGCAGGGAGTGAATGCTAACTCGGAAGGCAGCGGCACGGCGGAGGATTCGAGCCGGAAGGAGAGTGAAGGAGCCGCGTGGTTGCGCATGCTCCTGGAATTGCTGGAGAGCGACCCGCGGTTTCTGATGATGTTCTCGTCTGACGCGGCGTTGCCGGCCTCGATGCCGGTGCACAGCCAAGATCAGGCATTCCCGCCACCGACCGTTCAACCCGCGCGAACCGGTGTGGGGGAGCATCTGAGGAGCGAACCGGCCAGAGCACCTGACGCGGATGCCGGCACGCAGTCACGCATGGATAGCAAGGATGCCTTCTTCGCCAGAATTACCGCGGCGGAATGGAATTTACCGGCGCCGGGGTACGATCGCGCTAACAAGAAAGATGGGGACAAATCCTGCTACGATCCTTCGTGGGCCGTGGCCGCCGTTCTGGCGGGCCTGGTGCCCCTTGCACGGCCGATCCCGGCCAAGCGGCCGCTCCGGCTGCGAGCCTAGGCAATCTCCCAGCCATTCCGATAGCTTTCCTTGATAAACACGTCCGCCTCGGAAGCGCCTTTCGCCTTGAGGTTCCCGGCATCCCATTCGATCTCACGGCCCGTGCGCAGGGCAAGCACGCCGAGCAGCACGATCTCGGTCAAGCGCGCGCCATATTCGAAGTTGCTGCCCGCAGGCTTGCCGCCCTTGCAGGCGTCGAGCCAATCGCGATGGTGGCCTTTGGTCCGTGGCAGTGTGGGGGGCGGAGGCGTGACGCCGTTCATCAAAATGCGAGGTTTGCCGCCCGCGCCGCCGCAGATAAGCGCGCCCTTGTCGCCCACGAAAAGAACGCCGCGCGCCGGCAGCCCTTCCTTCGCGGACAGCCCAGCAGGCCTTTCCGGTCCAAGGCCGCCGTCATACCAGGTGATCTTCACGGGCGGCCGATCCCCCCGCGCATCGAAGTGATAGTACGCGATGGCACCGTGCGGTCCGATATCCGCATCCATCGGGCCAGCCGCCCGCGCTGTGACCCGGCTCGGTGCATGGAGGTCGAGCGCCCAGCAAGCAGCGTCCATGTCATGGCAGCCGAAATCGCCCAGATTGGCGCAACCAAACGCCCAGAAATCACGCCAGGCCACGGGGAAGTAGGCCGGGTGATAGGGCCGGACCGCGCGTGGCCCCAGCCACAGGTCCCAATTCAACCCCGACGGCACGGCGACCTTCTCCGTCGGTCGCCCCGTGAGCGTGGGGTTCCAGCGCCGGGCACTGACCCAGGCATGAACCTCGCGCACCGTGCCCAGGGCGCCGCTCCAGATCCACTCGCACGTTTCCCGGATGCCGTCGGTCGAATGGCCCTGGTTGCCCATTTGCGTGGCGACGCCGGTCTCCTTGGCGATGCGGGCCACCTGCCGGGCTTCCCACAGGTTATGCGTCAACGGCTTCTCGCAGTAAACGTGCTTCCCCGAGCGCATGGCAATCGTCGACACATAGGCGTGCAGATGGTCGGGCGTGGCGCACAGGATCGCATCGATCGCCTTTTCCTTGTCGAGCATGACGCGGAAGTCTTCATAAGTCGTGCAGCGGGAATTGGGTGTGGTGCCGGCGTAATGCTTCTCGATCTCGTTTTGCACGGGTCCGCGCCCGCCGACGCCTTTGAAATAGAACCGCTCCAGGCTGAACGATTCCGCCGGGTCCGCCACGGCGATAACCTGTGCGTCCGCTTGCTTGAATAGCTCGCGCACGTTGGTACGCCCCTGCCCGCCCGCACCGACGAGCGCGACGTTGACCTTGTCGCTCGGCGGCACATATCCCCGGCCGCCCAGCACGTGCCGGGGCACGATGGTGAAGACCCCAGCCGCCGCAACCCCCGCCTTGAGAAACTCACGCCGCGACGCTCGTTTGCACCCGCTCATGAAGACCCAACCTTTCCTGATGGACCTCGTGCACCTCCGCCCGCCTCTGCCCTATATTACATCCTGAATGCTGGAGAAGGAGCTGGTCGATTGGTCAGGGAATAGCGGAACGAGCCCGCCGGACCTTCCTTGAGGGGTCAAGCATCCGCTACACCCGCAGGGAAGACGAAGGCTCGACATGGAACGCGGGTATCACAGGGGCGGCCATTGGCGGTCGAGCCCTTCCCGCTCAATGTCACGGACCTGGCTCTCGCTCACGCCAAATCGTTCCATCACGAACCGGTGCGACTGGGCCACGTCCATTTCGTGGTCCTGGGCGTCCACAATGGCGAGGAAAATCTCCTTGCGGCTCTCTTCCGACAACAATTCCTGGCTATTATCCTGCTTCATGCGACTTCTTCCTTTAGTTTGACCATTTTGACGGGCAGCAGGATCATACTCCGAACCCCAGGAACTCGGCAACCGCAGCCTTCGACGACCGCTGCCAGGAACGGCACCCGAAAGCATGGGAATGATGGCTCCAGTTTAGAAGAAATGGATCTATTGCGGTTCAAAGCGATTACGAAGGGTTAGTGGGAAATCGTGCGAGCGGCGCGTCGTCTGCGCGCCTTCGAATGGGAAGCGGCAACAGCCCGCCATGAATGATTGTGGCCCCCGGAAGCTCTCGGACAGCTCTTCGACGCGCCACATCCTCGCAAGTGTCGTCGCCGGCGGTTATACTCGGGCACATCGTATCTTGTCCCAGTCCCAAGACCTAGTGCAGCCGATGAGTGACGTTACCCGCATTCTGTCCGCCATCGAGCAAGGCGATCCCCGCGCTGCGGAACAACTCTTGCCACTGGTCTATGGCGAGCTCCGTAAACTGGCGGCCCAGAGGATGGCTCAGGAGGCGCCCGGCCAAACACTCCAGGCCACGGCCCTGGTCCACGAAGCGTATCTCCGCTTGGTGGACGTGGCAAAGGTCCAGAACTGGAACAGCCGGGGGCACTTCTTCGCGGCCGCGGCCGAGGCAATGCGCCGTATCTTGATCGACAACGCCCGGCGTAAAGGACGGCCCAAGCACGGAGGCGGCCGGCAGCGCGTGGACCTGGACGAGGCCGTGTGCGTGGAGGAGCCCACGGAAGACCTGCTTGCCCTCGACGACGCACTGCGACAATTGGCCGAGAAAGAGCCGGTGAAGGCGGAACTCGTCAAGCTCCGCCACTTCGCGGGCCTGTCAATGGAGGAAGCCGCCGCCTGCCTGGGCATCTCTCTGGCCACGGCCAAGCGCTACTGGGCCGTGGCTCGGGCCTGGCTATTTGCAGCTCTGTCCGAGACCGAGGCCTTCGGTCCCAAATAATTCTTCATATTCCGTGAGCCGTTTTCAGTCGGAAACTCGCACTGTTCTATGAACAGCCCTCTAAAGGACCCTGACTATGGCCGCCGAGACCCCAAGCCTGGACACCATCTTTTGCGCAGCTGTGGAAATGGCGTCGGCGGAAGACCGGGCTGCCTACATCGCCCAGGCCTGCGGCGACGATCTGGACTTGCGCTCGCAAGTGGACAAACTGGTGAACGCCCACTTCCGCGCGGGCAGGTTCCTGGAGAAACCGGCCGTGGGCCCCCTCGCTTCAGGAGAGCAGGCCAGCGTGTCGGCCGAGACGACGGTCGCGCCCGCTCCCCTGGAAGGGCCCGGCATGCACATCGGCCCCTACAAGCTGCTCCAGCAGATCGGCGAGGGCGGCATGGGCACTGTCTTCATGGCTGAGCAGGCCCAGCCGGTCCAGCGCAAGGTTGCATTGAAGGTGATCAAGCCGGGCATGGACTCGGCCCAGGTCATCGCCCGCTTCTCGGCCGAGCGGCAGGCCTTGGCGCTCATGAATCATCAGAACATCGCCCGCGTGCTCGATGTGGGCGCCACGGACAGCGGCCGGCCCTACTTCGTCATGGAGCTGGTCAAAGGCGTGCCCATCACCAAGTTCTGCGACGAGCAGCATCTGACGCCGCGCGAGCGTTTGGAGCTTTTTATTCCGGTGTGCCAGGCGATTCAGCACGCCCACCAGAAGGGGATCATCCACCGCGACATCAAGCCGTCCAATGTGCTGGTGACGCTCTACGATGGCAAGCCGGTGCCCAAGGTCATCGACTTCGGCGTTGCCAAGGCCATCGAGCAACGGCTGACCGAGCGGACCTTGTTCACGCAGTTCGGCCAGGTGGTCGGCACGCTGGAGTACATGAGCCCGGAGCAGGCGGAGCCAAGTGCGCTCGACGTTGATACGCGCAGCGACATCTATTCGCTGGGCGTGCTCCTCTATGAGCTACTGACCGGCAGCACGCCTCTGGAACGCAAGAAGCTGCGCGAGGCGGGCTTCGTGGAAATGCTGCGCATGATCCGCGAGGAGGAGCCGCCCAAGCCGAGCACCCGTTTGAGCGACTCGGGCGAGAAATTGCCGTCGATCTCGGCCCAGCGGAAGATGGAGCCGGCCAAGCTGACAAAGTTGGTACGCGGCGAGCTGGACTGGATCGTGATGAAGTCGCTGGAGAAGGATCGCAACGGGCGCTACGAGACAGCCAACGGCTTCGCTCGGGACATTCAGCGGTATTTATCGGACGAGCCGGTGGAAGCCTGCCCGCCCTCGACGGCGTACCGGCTACGGAAGTTCGCGCGCAAGAACAGGAAGCTGCTGGCGACCTCCTCTGCTTTTGCGCTCTTGTTGGCCCTGATATTAGGTGCCAGCTCGCTCTTGATCTGGCAGGAAAAGATGCGAGCGGAGCTTGCCTACGAGCGTGCGTCTCACAACCTCGAGGACGCGCTCCAGGTGCTAGACGAGATGTATATCGACATTGTGTCGAAGCGATTGCCCAAAAACACGAATCTGACAGTCGATGACAAGGAAACGCTCCAAAAGGCGCTGGTTTTCTATGAGCAATTTGTCGAGCGCAACAGGACCGATCCAAATGCCGGTCAACAGATGGCCAAGGCGTACCTCCGCGTCTGCGAGATCTACAATTTGTTTCATGATCATATGAAGGCAGAGCAAGTTGGCCGGAGAGCACTTGCCTTATACGAGACCCTCGCCGCCGCTTCCCCTTCCAATCAGGACTACACTGTCGGCCTCATGAAAAGTCGGCAGCGCCTCGGAGCTGCACTCTACAATCAAAGGCCGAGGCAAGCGTCTCAGGCGTTCGTCCTCTTTCAACAGATTCTGGACTCCGGCGGCGCTCTGCCCCCAAACGCACCGGTTCTGATCGAAACAAAGGAAGTAATGGCAGAATGTTATTCGTGCCTGGGTACCATATCGAGGGATAGAGGAAACCCGAAGAGTGCTGAGGAATTCTGGCGCAAGAGCCTGAACATCTCTCAACAGCTAGCCGAGCAATTCCCTAAGTTCGAGTTTCGCACATTCTAGCGCGGATTTCGAGCGGGCCGGCGGCCATTTTGTTGCCGGGGCAGCGCTCGTGAAGTGATGTGGAACTTGGAGGGAGCCGCTGAAAGCGCGGCTCATCCGGTCCGGCTGAGAAGT
>DATGZX010000392.1:0-16930 GCA_035296965.1 Gemmataceae bacterium | reverse complement strand
AAAACTTTAGCTGCCTTGCCTCCTTCTTCGCCACGGAGCGCATACCGACTACTCTTCTCCCGCACTGTGAAAACCTTACAAAACCGAAAGCTCACTTAGTTTTGGAGAACTCAGGTATAGAATTCGGGGGGTAACTTAAGGTGCAATGGTGGGGGTTGTCATGGCAAGGCGGAAGGGCAGAACGGCTTCAAGTTGAGCGTCTTCGGGTTCGATCCCGAAGCGGACTATCAGGCCCTGGTCATGGAAGGCCGTGGCCGCCGTGTCCTTGCCTCATCGCCGGAGAACAGTCTGCTGATTCAGAAAGCCACTGGACGCATACCGCACGGCGGCGGAAAGAAGATCAAGGAAAACACGCTTCCCTACAAGCGCCTCGTGCGCTGGATTTCGGAGGGAATGAGTTTGCGGTCGGGGCACGTTTACCCGGTCGTTGCCATTGAGGTCGAGCCGAAGGAAACGATCCTCGCTCCGCGGGGAGCACAGCAGTTGCGCGTGACGGCCCTCGACGAAAAGGGCCGACAGCGTTGCGTCACTGCCGAGGCGGAGTACGATTCCAACGTGCCCACCATTGCCGGCGTGGATCGCCGCGGTAACGTGCAGGGAGGCGACATCCCCGGAGAGGCAGCGATTCTGGTTCGGTACATGGGGCAAGTGACGGTTTGCCACGTCACGCTCCCTCGTCCCGGGGTGCAGTTCCCCCGTCCGTCCGAAGTGAACTTCATCGACAAGCACGTTTGGAACAAACTGGAACGCCTCGGCATCCCGCCCAGCGATCTTGCCGACGACGCCACGTTCCTCCGGCGGGTGTTCCTGGACACTATTGGCACGCTCCCCATGGCGGCAGAGGCCCGGGCGTTCCTGGCGAGCGCCGACCCGAATAAACGGGCCAAACTGATCGACCAACTCCTCGACCGGCCGGAGTACGCCGATTACTGGGCGATGCGGTGGGCCGACCTTCTGCGCGTCGATCGGGATGCGCTCACGGCGGCGGGCGCCGTCGCCATGACCCGCTGGCTCCGCCGGCAGTTCGACGAGAACAGGCCGTACGACGAATTCGTCCGTGACATCGTGACGGCCAAAGGGGCCGTGACGGCCGAAGGGCCGGCCGGGCTCTTCAAGGCACTCGACAAGGCAGACCTTATGAGCCGGTCGATCAGCCAACTGTTTCTCGGCGTGCGAATCGAGTGCGCCCAGTGCCACCACCACCCGTCCGAGAAATGGGGACGAGACGACTACGTCGCGCTGGCAGGGTTCTTCACCGGCGTCGCGCGGAAGGCGGGGCCCGGGGGCGAAACGATCGTGGCCGGCCCCGGACAGGATCTGCAACACCCTCGCACCGGGAAACCGATCCCGACGCGGGCCCTCGGAGCTTCACCGCGCGCATTGGCGGACCAGGTCGATCGCCGCCGCGTGCTCGCCGACTGGATGACCTCGCCGGATAATCCGTTCCTCGCACTGGCCATCGTCAACCGGCTCTGGGCGCACTACTTCGGGCGCGGGCTCATCGACCCGATTGACGATCTCCGGGCGACGAACCCGGCGACCAATGAACCGCTCCTCGACGACCTTGCCAGGCACTTGAAGGAGGGAAAGTACGACCTGAAGGCGTTCGTCCGGACAGTGCTCAACTCGCGCGTCTACCAGCTCGGGCCGCAAACCCACGCGAACGCGAGCGACGAACAAAACTTCTCGCACGCCATGCCACGAACGCTGCCGGCCGAGGTCCTGCTGGACGCGATCAGCCAAACCACCAACGTGCCGGAGAAGTTCAACGGCTGGCCGGAGGGAGTCCGCGCCATCCAGTTGTGGGACAACCGCATGCCCTCGTATTTCCTCAAGCTCTTCGGTCGGCCCGTACGGGCCAGTGTGTGCGAGTGTGAGCGCAGCAACGAACCGAGCATCGCCCAGGCCCTGCACCAGATGAACGCCCCGGAGATTGCGGCCAAGATTCACTCACGCCGCGGCACGGCTCGCAAACTCGCCGATTCCGACAAGACACCGACCGCGATCATCGACGACCTCTATCTCGGCCTCCTTGCGCGTATGCCGACAAGAGTCGACCGAGAGGTCATGCTGGATTTGTTTCGTGAAACGGGCACGAACCGGCGCGCAGCGGTCGAAGACGTGCTGTGGACGCTGCTGAATACCAAGGAGTTCGTTTACAACCATTGAGCTGCTGGTGCTCTGCCCGCCAGCCGTCTGAGCGGAGGTCCTACGTGCGAAGCAAAGACACTACTTGGCGGCGCGGCTTCTGTGACGGCATCACCCGTCGTCACGCTCTCAAACTCGGCGCATCGGGATTCATCGGTGGACTAACTCTACCGACTCTGTTCCAGATGGAAGCCACGGCGTCGAACGGGACGGAGCCGAAGGCGAAGGCGTGTATCTTCCTGTTCTTGCAGGGCGGCCCATCCACGATCGACATGTGGGATCTGAAACCAGATGCTCCCGCTGAGATTCGCGGGCCGTTCAAGCCGATCAGGACCAATGTGACCGGTACGATCGTCGGCGAACACTGCCACCGCTGCGCCCGGGTTGCGGACAAGTTTACCATCCTCCGCTCGCACAGTCACAACGACAATGGCCACACGACGGGCTATCACTATGTGCTGACTGGATATCGGGCCAACTTCGCCGACGGGGCGAACTCCAGGGTGCCGGTGAACGAGACATATCCGTCACTCGGGTCCATTGTGTCGCGGGAGCTGGGCACGAGAGGGAGTATGCCGCCCTACATCAATATGCCGCACCCGTTGACCGCGGGCGGACCAGGGTTCTATGGCGCGGAGCACGCACCGTTCGTCATCGAGTCGGACCCCGTGCAACCCGACTTCGAGGTAAAAGACCTGAAGCCTGACGAGCGCCTCAGCGAATCACGGAATCAGCGCCGCCAGAGGGCCTTGCTCGAATTGGAGAAGGACATGACGCCGGCCGGTCGAGCCGGCACGATGGCTACGTATTACGACAAGGCCCGTGATCTGATCTCCTCGCCGCTGGCCCGCAAAGCATTCGATCTCAATTCCGAACCGGAAAAACTGCGGGCGGCCTACGGGCATTCGTCGCTCGGTCAGTGTGCCCTCCTGAGCCGTCGGCTGGCTGAAGCCGGGTGCCGCTTCATTGGCGTCGATCACGGAAGTTGGGATACGCACTTCTCCTGCTTCCCGAGCCTGGAGAAAGACCTGATCCCGCATGCCGACCAGGCATTCAGTGCCCTCGTGACCGACCTGCAAGATCGTGGCATGCTCGATAGTACCCTCGTGGTGATGATGGGCGAAATGGGCCGCACGCCGCGGATCAACGACAAGGCCGGCCGCGATCACTGGTCGCAGGCACAGAGCGTGCTGTTCGCTGGCGGCGGCATCAAGCCAGGCCAGGTGATCGGGGCCACGGATAAACACGCCTCGGCGCCCACCGCTGATCCGGTGAGCGTGGCCGACATCCTGCGAACCGTCCTCCACCTCCTGGGCATCGACTGCGACAAGACCTACCTCACTCCCCTCGGGCGGCCTGTGCCCATTGTCTGAGGCGGCAAGCTCATCAAGGGCTTGATCTGATGAGGAACGACCCGCGCCGAGATGACCTCATGTTTGCAACACTTTCGTGGCGATCTCGAAGCCTGTTGAGCCTCTTCGCCCTAGCGGCAATGACTCCGGCATCATTCGCCCAGCTACCACCCGGCCAGGATAGTTATGTCTTTCCTCCCGGCGGCAAAGCGGGGACAACGATCGAGGTGCGTCTCGGTGGAGCCGATTGGACTCCCGACATCCAGTTTTTCGTTCACGATCCCCGCGTCAAGCTCGAAGTGCTCTCCAAGCCGAGCGTGGTACTGCTTCATGAGCCGCCGTACTGGTTTGGCATCAAGAGCTTCGCTAATGACCCGCGTCTGCCTCGGGAAGTCTCCGCCCGCTTCGTCCTTCCGGCGAACATGCTTCCTGGCCCGATTCACTGGAGCGTGGCAAATGCCAACGGCGGCGGCAGCGGGGGCGTGTTCATGGTCGGCACCGCTAACGAAGTGACCGAGGACGAATCCCGAAGAGGGCCGCAAGAACTTCCGTCTCTCCCTGTGACGGTCAACGGCCGATTGCGGCGGATCGAGGAAGTGGATCGCTACCGATTCTGGGCGACCCGAAGCGGCCCGGTAACATGCGAACTGACGGCCCGGCGATTGGGGAGTGATTTCCTGGGAGTCATCGAAATATGCGATATCGACGGGAGCAAGGTGGCTGAAGCCGTTGATACGGAAGGGCGTGATCCGACGTTGACCTTTGCAGTGGAGAAGGGCAAACCCTACACCGTCTGCGTCCGGGACGTCGATCACCGCGGCTATCGTTGTTTCACATATCGGCTTACCCTCACGCCCGGCCCGAGAGTCATCACCACCATTCCGGCGGCAGGTCGGCGGGGCGACAAGCGCCCGGTGGAGTTCGTCGGCATCGGCATCGCCACGGGGCAGGCGAGGCTCGAAAGTGTGACGAAAGAAGTCGCCTTCCCGAACGACCCAGATCGCGAATCGTTTACCTATCGGTTGGAAACGCCCTACGGAATCGCGCCGGCTATTCCGCTCCTGTTGAGCGACGATCCCGAGCAGCTCGAACCGACGACGACCGACCCCAAGGAGCGCCGGTTCACGGTTCCTGGCGCCGTCACGGGCCGGATCGGCCGACGCGGCGAACGCGATACCTACACACTCGTCGGCAAAAAGGGCGACGCTTGGGATGTCGCCGTCCAGGCCCTGCAGATTGGTTCGCCTCTCAATGTTACGCTCACCATCATCGGCCCCGACGGCAAGCAACTCGTCGCGAAAGATGACTTGGACGGCAGCAGTCAAGTTCGTGTTCCGTTCACGCTGCCCAGCGATGGCGACTACCGAATCATCGTTGGCGACGTCTCGGGAAAACGGCCCGGCGCCGACGCGGTTTATCGTCTTGTGGCGAAACGCCCGCCGACGCGGTTTCGAGTGCGAACTGGCGGGATCGTCAATGTGCCCATTGGCGGTAAGGCCGCGTTGACGGTGGGGATCGTTCGCGAAGGAGGCTTCAAGGAGCCCGTCTTCCTGTCGTTCACGGGTCTGCCAGCAGGGGTGACCGTGCCGAAAGAACTCGTCATCCCGCCGACTGCGGATACCTTTCCCATCAGTCTCGAATGCTCCAAGGATGCCCCGGCGAGCGCCTCGTTGGTTCAGATCGTCGGCACGGCGAAGGTCGGCCAGCGTACCGTCACGCAGGCTGTTTGCGGAGATTTCCAGGGCGACCTTGCCCCGCGACGTGCCGAGGCCAATCTCGTTCCCCGTGTCCTGATCGCCACAACCATGAAGCCACCCTTCAAGGTGAGGGCGGCCGAAGCCGATGGCGGACGGCGGATCCCACGAGGCTCCACGCATCTCGCCGAGATCCTCATCGAACGAACCGACGGGTTCACGGGAGAGGTCATCCTCGACATGGCCGGCAATCAGCAGCGGCATCGCCAGGGCATTCGCGGCCCCGCCTTCTCGGTAGCACCGGGCCAGACCAAGGTGGACTATCCCGTGTTCGTTCCGGAATGGCTGGAAACGACGCGAACGTCGCGGATGGGGCTCATCGCGATGGCCCAGGTTCCGGACGCGAAGGGCAGGCCGCGGCATGTGCTGACTGCGATGGAAGGGCAGATCACCATGTCGATCGAAGGGGCGTTAATGAAGCTCTCGCACGGGCCGGAAGAGATCACGGCGCCGGTCGGCAAACCCTTTGACATTCGCCTGAAGCTGGCTCGTTCACCGCAACTCCCTGAGGCCGTGACCGTGGAGCTGATCGTGCCCGAGGATCTGAAGGGGCTTGTCACAGCAAAGCCACTCGCCTGGCCCATGGACGAAGCCGCCGCGACCTGGCCCATCGACACGCAGGACAATTCTCGCCTGATAGGCATCTGGCAACTGACTGCCCGAGCCACGGCCTTACGCGGTGGACATCCCGTGGTGTCCGAAACAACCTTCGAAGTCGAGTTTGTCAGCGGAGCGCCCAACAGCCCCCCCCCAAGTGAAAGGCACAGAATGAACGCCAACAATCGAACGGCTCGCGGGCGCGAAGGAGTTGGCCATCGGCACCTGCTGGGCGTGACACGGCGGGAACTGCTGCAGGTCGGTTACTCGGGCCTGCTGGGTTTAGGGCTTCCGTCGCTGCTCGCCCGTCGCACCGAGGCCGCCGAAGGCGAGCGCCGCTCCGCTGCCAAACCACCGCGCAGCGTCATCCTCATCTTTCTGACTGGCGCCCCCAGTCACCTCGACATGTTCGACTTGAAGCCCGACGCACCGGCCGAGGTGCGCGGCGAGTTCCGCCCGATCGCTAGCCGCACGGTGGGACTTCAGATTTGCGAGCACCTCCCTCAATTGGCGTCGCGCTCCGACAAGTTTGCCATCGTGCGTTCCATGACCCACGGTCTGCCGAGCCACGAGCACGCAACCCACATGGTCCTCACGGGCATCGACAAGATGCCTCCCGGGTCCACGCACATGGCCTCGCGGCACGACTGGCCCTCTTATGCCTCGGGACTCGATTTCGTGCGGCCCCGCCGCGACGGCATTCCGAACGGCGTGATGCACCCGACCTACCTGAACAACGGCTACGGCTTCTCGGGTCAGCATGCCGGGTTTCTAGGTGCGAAGCATGACCCCTGGCACGTCAAGCAGGATCCGAACGCGGCCGAATTTCGGGTCGAAAACCTGAGCCTTCCCGTGGGGCTTTCCGTTAGCGACCTCGACAACCGCATGCGTCTCCTCGCTCAGGTGGATCGACAGCGCGCTGCTCTGGCTGCCACTCAAGCGCTGGGAGAGTTCGGGGACCTCCAGCATCAAGCTTTTTCCGTACTGACCGCGAGCCGAGTTAGCCGGGCATTTGCCATCGACCGCGAGCCTGACCGTGTGCGGCAGCGGTACGGACGGCACTTGTTCGGGCAGTCACTGTTGTTGACCCGGCGTCTCATCGAGGCCGGCCTCCCGATCGTCCAGGCCAACATGGGATCCATGAACAATTGGGACACGCACAACAGCAACTTCAAGCAACTCAAGGACCGCTTGCTGCCCCCCCTGGATCAGGGAGTGGCGGCGCTACTCGACGACCTGGAAACGCGGGGCCTGCTCGACGAGACCCTTGTCGTGATGGTTGGGGAGTTTGGGCGCACGCCCAAGCTCGGAGGCAATGTTGGTACGCCCAGCTTTGTGCCGGACGGCCGAGACCACTGGGCTGGCGTGTTCTTTGCCCTTTTTGCCGGGGCCGGAGTGCGGGGCGGACAGCTGATCGGCCGTTCGGACAAGATCGCCGCCTACCCAGCGGTCAGTCCGTACTACCCCTCCAATCTGGGAGCCACCATTTACCAGACGTTGGGAGTTGATCCGCGGACGGCGATCACGGACCCGTTAAATCGCCCAATGCATCTGAACGAAGGCGAGCCGATTGCCCCGCTCTTCACCGGGGCAACGAGTTGACTGAGAAAATGGCGCCCCGTCTGACCGAGACCGCGATATGCGACGCCCGCTTAGAGTTGGATTTCCAGCCAGTCGCCGGCCTCGTGCGGGTCCGAAATGCGAGAAAGTCTTCTCTCCGCGTGAGGTGGCCACACCCGAGGATCAAAAGACCGATCAGAAGGAGCGGCCCGATCAGACTCGTAGTCGCCTTGCCGCTCGTGATCGGTGAGACTCGAGTCTCCACCTGCTATCATTCCCTCATGGTGACATCCGCGCCCGCATCCGCCGCCTCGACCGATTCTTTTCACCCACGACGGCACGGTGGACAAGTACATTGGCGACGCGATCCTGGCCGTCTTCGGCAGCCCGGAGCCCGCTCCAGACCAGTATCGGCAAGCCGTGCTTACGGCCTGGGAGAAGCAGACGGCCCTGAAGGACCTCAACGCCCGTCGTGCGGGCCGGGGTGAGGTCACGCTGGGTATGGGTATCGGCGTGCATTGCGGCGAAGTGCTGCACGGCTTCATCGGCGCGGCCGAGCGGATGGAGTTCACGGTCATCGGCAAAACGGTGTCCAGCATTCGATGGAGGTCGCCGGCCATACCTTGAGCCACGACGTCCGGCAATGCGACCCACCCATCCCCGGAATAAAGCGTTGGAAGCTCGTTCCAAATGCTCGTTAGCTGGCAGCTTCGACTCGCGAGGGACAGCTTCAAGCGTTCGCTCGACGTTGCCAAAAAGCATGGGTTCAAGAACCAGTACGGCGCCGTTAACGGAATGTCGATCCTGAACATTTTCCATGATGGCAAGCTCGACATTCGGGCACCGTACGGCAAGCGCAATACTCACGGTGAACAGTTGCTTCCGATGGCGGAGGTCCGTGGCGAGGAAGAGCGCTTACGCCCGTTCTTCATCCGCCACCAGGACAGCAGCACCGGACGGTGGCCAACGGAACTCGCCAAACGAGACGCCGGCTACGCCATAATCGTAAATCTACTGCCGCTGCTGGGGTGGGTCTTTTTCTTATGCTGGCTCGTACGCTGACCGATCTTAGTTTGCCCACGCTCGCCCACGTCGCGTCGGAAAGGTCTCGGTTCGGCTCCGTTCAACACGCCAGTTACAGGCGTGCTCGCTTGGCGAGACGCCTGTAACCGCCTATGTGTATACTGCCGGGTTGGTCCACGATGGGAGAGGAGAGAGTGCCGGCCCCGTGAACCGATCCGTCCGTGGCGGTCACGACACCTTTTGGAGCTTCGCTGCTCTTCGGAGCCAACGGATCGGCAGCGGTCGCTTCACTACGGGCTACATCGGCCAACAGACCGGAGAGGGCGATGCTTCCGAAGCCGCAGGCGAGACGATGAAGAATTTCCCGGCGTGTCGGCATGGTCATGGTTGGTTCTCGGGTTTAATCCACGTAGAGGAACTCGTTGCGGCAGAACAACGTCTGACAGAAGCTTTGCCACGCATCTAGCCGTGCTTCTTCTGGTTTTCGCCCTCTCCTCTTCGCTTGATTCTGTTAGGCGGCGAGGAAGTCGGCGACCTCCTTTTACTCGGCCACAAGCGGCTCCCGCCCCAAAGCGCTGCGGTACCCAAGTGCCACCCGGTTCGCGTCCTTCGCCTTCGGGTCAGCCAACAGAAGTTTGGCGAAATGCAAGGACTGTTCCCGCACGAAGGGATGATTGAGCAGGCCATTCCTGCCACATGGTGGCATTGCGGTTTTCATCGAGAAACACCTCGGTCCCGCGGAAAATGCCGGCAAGCGAGTAGTAATCCACCGTTGAAAGCCGAGGACATTCGGGCCTTCGAGGATTTTATCTTCTGGCAGCTCACGGCCCTGAGCGCCAGATACGGTCTCCCTTTTCAGATCCACACGGGCGACGCACGTATCGAGGGCTCCAATCCCATGCTGCTGGTCGATCTCATCCACGCCAACCCCCAGACCAAGTTCATCCTCTTTCACGGGGGCTATCCCTGGATCAGTGAAACGGAGGCCATCGCCATGCGATATTCGCATGTTTGGGTCGATTCTTGTTGGCTGCCAACCATCAATTACTCAATGGCCAAGCGGGCCTATCACGAATGGCTGGATGTGATTCCTTCGAACCGCATTTTCTGGGGCGCAGACCGCAACCATGCCGAGGGAATCTACGGTGCCACGGAGTTCACGCGCCGTTGCCTGGCGGAAGTATTGGCGGAAAAAGCCGACCGCGGCGATCTGCACGAAGATTATGCCTTGCGGATCGGCAAGCAGATCCTACGGGAGAATGCCTTCGCCCTCTTTCCTCAGCTAACGACAAAGCTCTGGAAGGACAAGAGCAAGCTCACGCCTCCTTGAGCTCGGTACCTTCCGAAGGAGAAGTCGAGCTTGGCTAAGTTATTTTCGAGGATCACGGCACGAGCATGATGCATGACGGGCTCGGCTGATTGACCGGTTCGCCGGCCGACATCAACCGCCCAGTCCTTGCGTCGATCCGGAACACTGCCACGTTGTTCCCCGGCATGTTCGCACAGAGGAGCCACTCGCCCTCCGGCGAGATCGCCAGGTTCTGCGGCCCCTTCCCGAGGCTTGGCTTGATGGCGATCAGCGACAGCCGCCCGTCCTCGCCGATCTTGTACATCGCGATGCTGTCGTGCCCGCGGTTCGTCCCATAGAGATAGCGGCCGTCCGGGGTGACCTTCACGTCCGCGCAGTAGCTGGTGCCCTTGAAGCCGTCCGGGAGTGTCGAGATCGTCTGTGTCTCCGACAGGGTGCCGGAGTCCGCGTCGTAGTCAAACACGGTGACCGAGTTCAGCAACTCGTTGATAGCGTAGACGCGCTTGCCGTTCGAGTGGAAAGTCAAGTGCCGGGGGCCGGCCCCGGCGGGCGATCTGGCGAAGGAAGGCTTGTTCGGCGTCAGCCTCGCCGCGGCTGCGTCAAGCTTGTAGCCGAAGATCTGGTCGGTCCCAAGGTCGGCTGCAAAGGCGTACGTGTTGTCCGGGCTGACCACGATGCAGTGGGCGTGCGGTTCCTTCTGCCTTTGGGGGTTCACGCTCGACCCCCGGTGCCGGATGAACGACGTTGCCTCGCCGAGCGACCCGTCGACCTTGATCGGCAGCGAGGCCACGCTCCCCGAGGAGTAGTTCGCCACGAGTATGGCCTTGCCCGTCTTGTCGACGTCCAGGTAGCACGCCGCAGTGCCCTCGGCCGACCGACGGTTGAGCAGCTTCAGCTCGCCGGTCCGGCCGACGACCTCGTACGCCGCGACCTGCTCGTTCTCCTTTGTGCCGAATTGCTTCGCGTGGGTCGAGTACAGGTACTTCCTGTCCGGGGAGAGGGCCAGGAAGAACGGGTTCTCGGCACCCGCGGTTCGGCGGACCGGCTTGAGCTTGCCATCCTTGGTGCTGAACTCGTACGCGTGGATGCCGCCCCGCTCGCCCGGGGCGAAGGAAGTGACGAAGACGAGCGGGTCGGCCGCGGCAGCGGGGCCTGGCGCAGCGAACAGGATTAGGGTGGCCAGGGCGGAGGCAAGAGTCCAGCGGTTTCTGGTCATCGGAAAACTCCTCGTCGCGGGGGACTGTGCGGCATCCGATTTGTCCCTGCGGACTTCGTCCACCGGGGCGATTATCGATTCAAGTTAGTTTCGGCGGGCCCCCGTCTCTCGTCAATCACCCGGTCATCCCGATGAAGTGTTCGGAGGCTAACGCCCGCAGTTGCTTCTCTGTCGATGTAACATCTCGCCTTGACGGGAGTCGAACGCCATGGCGGGCTTCACTCCTTCTCTTTCCCCTTGGCTTCCTTCCCGGCCCAGGCCTGGGCGATCGTGAAGTCGATCAATTCCTGGCAGCGGAAGAATCCTTCCCAGTAGTTGTGTCCCTGACGCTTCGCGACGATCAGCTTCACCAACCCTTCCGCCCGCTCAGCATTGTACCGGGCCGCGAACTCTGCCGAGTTCTCCTTCAGCGGTACGACCTTGTCCTCGTCGCCGTGGATCAGCAGAGCCGGCACCCGTGCCTTTGCCAGGAGACCGACCCGCTCGATCGGGTTGAACTCGCCCAGTCGCGCCTCCAGTTCCTTCGCGGACAATCCGTACGCGGGGCCGGCCTTCGCCAGGCCGGGGTAGCTGCGGAGGTCGAACACCGGGTAAATGCCGGCGAGGCCCGCGACCTTGTCCGGGTTGTCGGCGGCCCAGCCTGTCACCCACAGGCCGCCGCGGCTGCGGCCCAGCAGGCAGGGCCGTGGCGCAAAGCCGCGCCGTGCCGTCATCTCCTGGTGGAAAGCGGTGAACAGCTCCTTCCCCTTCGTGCCACCGTACGCCTCGCCCACGTCGATCCCGGCGACGGCGACTCCGGCGTCGAGGAAACGCTCGTGCATCGCCTTCTCATGCTGGTCAGGCAAGCCCGGCAGTGTGGGAGCATAGAGGACCCACGGTTGTGGCTTCACGCGCTTCTTCTCGGGTGGGAGAAGGACGAAGGCGGGCCGGCCCTCGACGAGAAACGACTCCCCCGGCAAGAACAGCTCCTTGACCGGCTTGCCACTCACCCTTCCTTCAGGCTTCTCGCCAGACCTGTCCGGAGGGGAGGACAGGCCCACGGCCAGCACCCACCAGGGTGACTTTCCGACCTCGTAAACCTCTTGCTTCTTCAAGCGACCGCTCTGGCCATCGACACGGTAGGCGACCAGCTTTCCCGATGACTCCCCCGCCGCGAAGAGGTACTTCCCGGTCGGATCGAGGTCGAACGACCGCGGCGTCTTCTCGGTCGGTTCCTGCCCGATCACTGATACCCTGCCATCATCGATCGCGAAGGCAGCGATGCTGTCGTGCCCGCGGTTGGAGACATACAGGAACTTCCCTGAGGGGTGGACCTTGATCTCGGCGCAGGCGTTGATTCCACGGAATTCACCGGGCAGCGTGGAGACGGTCTGCAGCGGCCGGAGCGTGCCGGACTTCGTATCGAGGGCGTAGACGGTCACACTGCTCCCCTGCTCGTTGGCGACGTAGGCGATGGGCCGCGCCGGGTGGAACTGGAGATGCCGCGGGCCGGTCCCTTTCGGCGTCGTGAGATGCGCCGGTGAGCCGGCCGTCAGCCCGCCCCTGCCGGGGTCAAAGGCGAACTGGAAAATCACGTCGGGGCCTGTGTGGGGCACGAACACAAAGCGGTTGGACCGGTCGAGCACGATGGCGTGCGCCTTGTCGGCGGTTGGGAGGCTCTGCAGCGGCTTCTCTCCCAGCGCACCGTCCCTGGCAATCGCATGGACCGTCACCTTCGCATCGACGTAGTAGGCTGCGAACAGGTGTCGCCCGGTGGCGTCCGTGCTTAGATAAGCTGGATCGGGTCCGGCCGGCACGGTGTTTCGGTGCGTTAGCATCCCGGTCGCACGGTTGATTCGGAAGGAGGTCAGCTGGCCCGTCGAACGAAGGGATGCGAAGAGGAACTGCCTCTGAGGATCGACCGTCAATGCTCCGGGCTCACCGTCGAGCTTGGTGTCGCCGCGAGGAGCGAGCTTGCCCGTCACGCGGTCCATCCGATAGATCGCAATACGCTTCTCAGCGGCGACGCTGACGTAGATAAAAGTGTGACGATGATCGAGCTGATTCGGCTCCGCGGCAGATGCGGACCCAGCCAGCGCCGCCGTGGCGAGAAGGAAAGACAGGGATCGCATGGTCGCTCCTCGGTGTTGTTGGATGAGGCCGCCAGGCCCCACGGCCACGATCCGGAGGAAGCTGCGGCAGGACAGGAATCTCAGTGCCGAGCGTCTCAGGCCGACCAGGGACGTGCTGGCCGAAAGCGCATCAGGTTGGCTTCCTCGTCGCCGATGAACGCTTCTTTCACGGGATCCAATTTCAGTTTTCGCCCCAGGATCCACGCGATGGCTGCGGCATGGCAGGCAATGTGCGATCGCCGCATCACGTCGGGATTGGCGGCCGTCAGGCGCCGTGACCGGATGCAATCGAAGAAATTGCGCGCATGAGCCGTCACGTCCAGTCCCAGGACCCGTTTGGTCCCTTTCGGAAGTTGCTTCTGGAGCGCTTCGGGCTGAGCGACGATTTCGCCCTCGTCGCCGGTCTCGACCGAGCCCTCATCGCCGACGAAGCGCACCGGACAGGTTCCCAGCCTCGTCAGGTAGTGCGGAGAGCGATTTCCGAACGGCGCCTTCAGGAAGTCGATGATCAGCTTCACGCCGTTGGCATAGTGGCAGACGATGTTCGTCTCCGTTGGTTGGTACTCGATGGGCATCGTATCGTCGGCCTTGTTGGCCCACTGGCACAGATCAACCGTGTGGGCCCCCCAATCGAGCAGCCGGGCCCCGGAATCAAAGTCCCACTGCCCGCGCCACTTGCCATCGCAGTACTGCTGATTGAAGGGGCGCCACGCCGCCGGGCCGAGCCACAGGTTCCAATCTACCACGTCACGCGCCGGAGTCGGTTGGGCCGGCAGCCAAGAGTTGTCGAGCACGGGAAGATAGACTGAGGCGTGCATGGTGTGAAGCCTGCCGAGCTTCCCGGTATGGACCCATTCCACGGCCTTCTGAAAATTGGGGACACTGCGACGCTGGGTGCCGGCCTGGAAGACCCGCTTCTCACGATGCATGGTGTCGGCCAACTCCTGGCAGGCGGCGATGGTGATGCCACAAGGCTTCTCGCTATAGACGTCCTTGCCGGCTTTCGCGGCTAGGATGGAGGCGGCTGCATGCCAGCGGTCGCCGGTCGCGATCAGCACGGCGTCGAGATCCTTGCGGTCGAGCAGTGCACAGAAGTCTCGATAGATAGCACAGTCTTTATTCCCGTAGTGCTGATCCACCAGCGTCTTGCCGGCCTGTCGCCGCTTGGCCTGGACGTCGGCAATCGCCAAGCACCGGACATCCGGGAAAGGCAGCATCGCCTTCAGGTCGTAAGTACAGCGTGGACCAATCCCGATGACTCCGAGCGTGATCTTCTCACTCGGCGGCAGCTTTCCCCCTCGACCCAGCACATGCGCCGGAATGAACGAGGCCACAGACGCTGCCGCGACACTCCCGAGAATAAAATCACGACGTGTGGTTTCAGCAAATGTGTTCATGAAGCATCTCCCTGAAAAGATGGCGGGTTCCTGAGATCACCATGAAAAGCCTGCCGTCCTGTGGTCCTGTCAATTTATCATTTTCATCTGACGTGGCCTTCGCCGAGAATTGCCGCAGCGGCAACAGTCCGGCGTCGGAGGTAAGCAGTGTGTCGGATACCTCGATTTGGATGGGCAGCGGCTCGTAGAGATCGAAGTCGAACAGCGAAGCGGTGTGTGGACGCACGATCGGCCTCCGGTGTCGTTGCCAATGGATCAGTATGCAACCAGTTCGACGAACGCCGACACACCGACTATTGCCGTTCCTGCTCAACTTGGCGAGTCTTACCGGTTTGCTGGGCCTGCTTGCTGCCCTGTCCGCACATCCCGCAAGGGAAGGTGAACCGCCCTGGGACCCCGTCGCCACGTTCTCGATTCTGGGCCACGATCCAGAGACCGGCGAAGTCGGCGGCGCCGTGCAATCGCGCGTCTTCAACACGAGCGGTAGAAGGTCCGCGGCGGCCTTGCGGTCGCCGGCAGCGGCTGCGTCAAGGAGAAGCGTGACGTGGGACATGCGGGCGATTCTAACCCAGCGCAAACCCAACGGGTTACTTCTTTTGCCGCAGCGGACCCGGAAAGTTCAGCGGAGATGATGGGACCGCGACAGAACCAGCCAGACAGAGTTGTCGATTGAACGGACGGTCTGCCTCCGCCCAGAGGACGCCGTTGCGCCGTGGCGTTGCGGCCGGGGAAGCTAGATGATAGGGACGAGGTCAATGCACCGCAATCATACGCGCGGGTGTTGCAGACGGGCAACCCGGCCTCAAGACGGAAGCGACCGTGGGCCTTCAAGAAGCCGCGGGCCGACCCATCGGCGTTCCAACGTCGCCACCAAGCACTGAGATTTTTGGCTCGAGCGCATATCAGTCCACTGTCCAGTATTAGTGGCGGTGCCTTCACCTCGGATCAAGACAGAGAACTTTTAGATAGCCGATCGAGACGAGAGGGTGTGCGAGGCCGCTCGCATGGCGCAGATCATGAACCTGAGGCAGTTGGCGCCCCATATCCAGGAGCAGATCTTGTTCCTGCCGCGAGTGCAACAGGGCCGTGATCCGATCTATCTGCACCACCTTCAGCCGATAGCTACGATCCTCGACTGGCGGAAGCAGCGCCTGGCAGAAACTATCTTTCGGCACCCAGAGCGCCCAGGGGTCAACCAGGACCTTCACCCGTGCTCAGCGTGTGAACCATAACCCGGGGAATTCAGGATGTACAATTTGCCAACTATGCTCATTCGGCCCAGGAAGGTGAGCGGTTGGATTACATCCGGGGCCATTTCTCCACAGATGCTTGCGCTGGATTTATTTCCTCAACCTGCTTTCCAGTGGTTACTTATGTAAATTCGTATCATTAGATATGGATTCTGGCATGTAAAATGCTGATTTTTCTAATATTCAGAAAGTTTAAAATGCTGTAATGAGAATATATGCTTTGAGGTTTGAATTTGAGACGGGATCGTCCGATGTGAACTTTACTTCCCTGGCGTGCCGCCCTGGTATCTCTGAGCCAAAGGATTTACTGGCTCAAGTGCCACAAGTGGCACCGACCGAGGCCAGGCCAAAGGAGAAACATCATGACTACCCTGATGACTCCTCCCTTCAAGCAAACCGTCAAGCCTGGTTGGTTGCCGCCTATGCGCAAGCAGATCGCCGCTCCCGCGCAGGCGCAACCGGCCACAAAACTCCTGGAGACGCGCTTGGCAGAACCCGGCCTAGGGACCATGTTGCCGTGGCTTGCCGTGGGGATGCTGGCCGTGCTGCTCGTGGTCCCCCTGTGGCCGGTGCTGTTCCTGGCAATAGTTCTCCTCCTCGTGACGTTGACCCCATTCGTCGTCGGCTTTAAGGTGCTGGCCACCCTCCTGCATCGAAGCGGTGTTCCAGCTCGTCATGCTTGCATTCGTCCGACACACGTCACATCAACCGAGGTCTCGAACGGTACGCCGTACTTGGATGCTGGCAAGCGATCACGGTTGTCGACTGAGTTCCGCTCTGTTGCGAAAGGAGTCGCTGTGCGCAAATTCGCCCTGAATAACAATAGACCCATTTCTTCTAAACTGGAGCCATTAGGCGAGCCGGTTCGGCCACGTTGACACAGGGATCACTGCGTCGGCATGAGGATCGAAAGCACCAACGCATCCGCAAGATGGGCTCATATTCTGATGGGCGACACCAGCGGCCTGATCAGCCGATCACCGCCGGTGACGTCTGCCAATAGAATGCCACGTGGGGGCACGAACCCGCGTGGCATTTTTATTCAACAGTCCGCCATAGGGCTATAATTACAGCGTTTCCCGATAACGCCGCTCCAAGTCGGCCAAGAGTATGGGCCGTTTCTTCTTTGATCGCGCCTTCCTCATGATCTTGCGGCGCTGGAGTGCCTGATGTTGGCAAGCTGGTTCCCGTGCCGTCCGATACGGCAGTAGGT
>DATGZX010000391.1:0-2730 GCA_035296965.1 Gemmataceae bacterium | reverse complement strand
AAGCGTGCCCAACGCTGTTGGAAGTGGGCCTAGCCCACGCAAGTATCCTGGCTTTCGCCAGGTAGTCCTGGGGACACCAGGCATGTTGCTCGGAAGCAATTCCGAGAAGCTACAGGGCTTTAGCCCTCGTAGAGTGTCACCGATGCCCTCGCGCAGCGCGATTTGCTCGGCCCGGTCAAGCCGGGCCAGCGTTCGACGCAGATGTTCCGAGGATTCGGCATTCAAGTAAGCGGCTCTTGCATTCCGCATGTACGCGCTCCAGAACATGCCGGATTCCGAGGGTGCCAGAGGGGGCGCGGCCTCGATGTGCAGCCTTTCGGCGCGATCGCCCTGAATCCCACAGAGGACCAGGACCAGCAACACGACGCCCAGCGCCCCACGAACGGTCAACTTGCCTCCGGCTCTGGACACCCCATCGCAGAGAGCCGACCACCAGCCGGCTGCGAACAGGACGGCCCCGACCTGATGGATCGCGTAATACCAGCCCACCGGCCGCAGGCTGCTGAAGGGCAGGTTGCCGCGGAACAAGTAGGCAAGCAGGGCGCTACAGACGACAGTCGCCGCCCCGGCCGCTTCCAGCGGAGTCGCCCGCCCGGTGCGCCCGCGGCTGGCGTACCAGAGGCCCGCGACGATGCCGAGGATGACTGCTGCCTGGAATGCCGATGTTGCCGCGTCGGAGACCGAGGTTATTCAGGATCGTGGCCTCGGCAACCGCCTGAATGGCGTTCAAGAACCCCTGGATGGGCCGGGGCCAGAGTTCACGGTGAATCTCATTGACGACCGCGTCTTCGTTGATATATTGCCTGCTCAGCCCCAGGATGACGAGTGCGGCAACGCTCGAGAGCGCGATCATGGCGACGGCTGCCCGCCGGCATCGCGGCCGGCCGTCGGCCCCGAGCGCTGCCGCGGCGGCTGGACCAGCAACCAGTCCGCCCGACCAGATTGCCGGCGCGGCGAAGACTCCGATCGCGGCCGGCACCAGTCTCCAGGTTCCACCCCTGGACCGCCAGGCATGGGTCGCCAGCAGCGTCGCCACGATGGCCGCGCCGCTCCAGAGTGCCTGACTGGCCGCGTAGTGAGAAACCACAGGCAGGACGACCGTCGTGATGCCCATGCACGCCATCGCCCCGAGAGCCGGCCCGGTGCGCTCCGTCTCCTGGCGGACCAGACGGCCGACCAGCAGCATCGTCGCGACAAGCCCGAGGTACGATGCCCCGAGGAGCATGCGGGGCAAGTCTTCCAGCCGGTCCGTGGACTGTACCACGGCGTAAGTGTAGAGCCGGAACAAGGGCACCACGTGCGTGTTCAACGGGACGAAGAGATGCTTCCTGAGCGCACGGGCATCGATGGCTTCTTCGATATAGATAAAATCGGTCGGATGCAAGGCGAGGTTCTTGAGCCAGTCGGCCAAGAGCCACGCAGGCGTCGCGACGATCAGCACGACCAGCACCAAGACCACCGGCCGCTTCACTGGAAGGTCGAGCCAAGCCGAGACGAGCGACCTTTGCGTGCGGCCAATGGCACCGACGTCGACTCTCTCGGCTCGCATCGCATCGCTCCGACTTGAGCTTCTTGCAGCCGCATCCTGGTCATGCGAAGCGAATTGGGAGGGAAGCTTATGAGACCGCAGGCCGGTTCTCCCAAAGGTCCATTACCAAAGGACTTGCGCGAACCCGCCCCGGCGGTTACCCACCATTTGCCCACCGACACCTGTAAAACTGACCCCGGCCTGGCCGCCGTCGTGGCCGCCTGCCTCGAATTGCCCGAGGCGATCCGGGCTAGCATCGTGGCGATGGTGAAGGCGGCCTTGGGGAAAGGGCACCGGGTCACGACGATCGCCCGGCTCTCAATTCCGTCGCAAGAGCCTTCCCCCCAGACTGAACCGCCCTTTCCGTGACGGCGCGTGCCTGTCAGAAACAGTCAGGAATGACGTTTCTGACAAAAGTCCCGAGTGATAGTCTGGGATGAATAGGGAGTTTGAAAAGAACCAGCGACAAGTCCCTGTTTCCAATGGCTTTAGGTAGCTGTGGCCACCGAATTACCCATCAACTTCGCCCGATCAATATGAACGGGCGTTCAATTTTGGCGGTGACGTCATGTTTCATTCTTTCTTGCCCACCGCGAAGCGGTTTAGTTCAGTTACGTATGGTGTCCCCGGAACTCCTTCAGAGCTGTCTCGTCCAGGAGCGTGCGGGACAGTCGAAGGCGTTCCAGAGCGGCCTCGTAACGACGCTTGAAGTTCTTATGAGTGCGTACTGGGCGCCTCCTTCCGAGCATTCTCTAGATAATCGGACGCCCATACGGGGAAAGCCGTGTTCGAGAGACGTTCAAATCGGAGAGGCTCTCCTGACCCTCCCGGGATCTCTGGGATCGTTGCTGGCTTGTCGACTTCGTCATCCAGCCACCAAGCGCCCGTCAAAGCATGCAGGGACGCTTGTTCCAAGAAAGCGTACCCAGTGGTTGGTTTATTAACCCAAGAGAACCGGCAAAACCAGTGATCTCCCATTTTCGTCCAGTCGTAGAAGACACTTGTGAGACGATCGTCACCATGCCAACAATAAGGTGCCAGGAGCTTTCCCCCCACCACCCTAGCGCGGTTTACTTACGGGTTGCTGGCGCGAATAATTCTGTAGTGAGGAACGCAAGAGTCTTCTTGGCAAGCCCTTGGAGCAGAAGGAGGCTGATCATGGGACCCTATTCGATGGATCTCCGGGAGCGTGTTGCGGCGGC
>DATGZX010000390.1:0-30001 GCA_035296965.1 Gemmataceae bacterium | reverse complement strand
AAATACCTTTTCAATCTGCTTGGTCCAGCCCAGGGCCGGCAAATGCAGCAAAACACTGGAGCGCATTCCCGTGCCGACGTTTGTCGGGCAGGCGGTCAAGTAACCAAACTCCTCGCTGAAGGCATAGGTGACGCGCTGCTCGACCAGGTCGTCCACGCGATCGATTTCTTGCCAGCCCTCGTCCAGCGACAGCCCGCTGCGCATGACCTGGAGGCGGATCTGATCCTCCTCATTGATCATCAAGCTGATGGTTTCGCGTTCGTCGAAAGCCACACCGCGCGGCCCTTCTGCGGCGCTGATCTCGCGGCTGATCAATTGACGCTCGATCAGGAACTGGCGATCGAGAGCGGAAAGAGATGCGAGGCTGAAATATGTCAGCCGCGGGTTCATCTCCAACTTGGCAATGCGATCCCGGAGGAGACCTTCCATGTCGGCCTTCTGATGTGCACTGGCCCGGTTGGTGAATGGAAATGCGGCCAGATTGCGAGCGAGACGGATCCGGCTGGACATGACGATGTCCGCCTCGGGGCCCGTGCCACGCAGCCATTCGCCACTGGCATGAGTCAGGTTATCCAGATTCATCCGTGGCTTCCTTCAGTCTTATCAAGTCTCGTAAACGGGCAGCCTCTTCGTACGTTTCCGCGTCCACAGCAGCCTGAAGGCGGCCCCTCAATTCCAACAACTCGACCTGCAACGGCGCCGAGCGGCGATGTCGCGGCGCCTTGCCGACGTGCCGGCCGGCTCGGTGGATGCGCTGCAGCAGCGGCTCCAGACCGTTGCGAAAGACTTCGTAATCGTGCGGGCATCCGAGCCGGCCCTCCGCGCGAAACTCCATATACTTTATACCGCAAGCAGGGCAGGTCAACCTTGCCAATTCGTCGGTAAACTGCCCGATGTGATGGCCGATGAGCGTTTGCAGGATCGCGGGGAGATTCAACTGCTGCTGTTTGATGAGGTGCTGATGTTCGGCACAAGCCTGACACAGATGCATTTCCTTCTTCTGACCGGACACTATGTCGGTCAAATGAACCGTGGCTGGGCTGGAGCAGCTCTGGCATTTCATGTCGCCTTCCTCCGTGAAGGACCAGTGCCGCTGCCGTGCGGAGCCTCAACTCCCTTGCCTACACCATGCCGGCAGGTCGCGGGCGCAGCCACCATCACCTGCCGCACCGAAGCGCTCCCATCCGGCCACATCAGCTTTCCTCGAGCTTGCGAATTCGATCACGCAGCCGGGCCGCGTCTTCGTAAGCTTCGCGCGTAACCGCCTGCTGCAGTTGCTTGCGCAATTGAATGAGTTCCGATTGCGTTTGTTTGTTCTGCGGCAACCGTCGCGGCGTCTTGCCACAATGGCGCGTCTCGCCATGAATGTTTTCCAGGAGCGGCGTCAACTCCTCACGAAACTCCTGATAGTCATGGGGACAACCGAGCCGCCCGGAATTGCGAAATTCCACGAACTTGATCCCGCATTCGGGGCACTCGCGCTGGTTGAGAAGGTTGGCTTCTTCGCTTTCCTCTGCCTGACTCGTTTCGCCCTTTGCGCCGAATCCTTGCTGGTTGGGTTCGTAGAAAAACTTGTGGTAGCATTCCTCGCACAAGTGCAGTTCTTGAAATTGATCTTCGCTCACCACCTCGGTGATGTGGTAAGTAGCGGGCTTCGGGCACTTGTGGCACTTCATCATTGCCGCGGCTCCCCACGCCGGGCAAGCATGGCTGCCCGGCTCCTGCGCCATTCTAACAGGGGAGGGCATGGTGTCAAGGACAGGCGCGATGAGGCTCGGCGCGCCTCCGCAGGATCGCAGCGTTGCTTGAAATTGCCCGCAGATTCCGCCAGCGCGCGTGGACCTATTCCTTCATTTCGACGTGTCGAACATGCTGACGCTGGGCCAGATTTTGCGCGCTTTGCGAGTCAAGTAGCCGCGGATTTCGCCGAATGTGTGCATCTGCAACACCCGCTCGGTCGTCTCCTGAGCAGCCGACAGGGTGGTGCGCCGGATGAACTCCTTGAGCGTGGGCACGAAGGCAGGGCTCATGCTCAATTGGCGCAGTCCCATGCCGAACAAGGGGAGGAAGCAGCGCGGCCGGCCCGCCATCTCGCCGCACAAGGTTACCGGCGTGCCATGCGCGATGCACGCGCGCATAACCTGCTGCAGCAGACGCAGGATCGCTGGGCTGAACGGCTCGCACAGGTGCGCCACTTTCGGATTATCGCGGTCCGCCGCCATCACGTACTGGATCAAGTCGTTCGAGCCGATGCTGACGAAATCGACCTCGTCAAGCAGGGCGTCGATACAGAGTGCTGCCGCAGGCACCTCCAGCATGACGCCCAGGGGGATGTTCTCGCCAAAAGCCACTCCCTGGCGCCGGAGCGATTCGCGCGTGCGCGCGACCATCCGCTTGAGACGCTGGACCTCTTCAAGGGTGCTTATCATGGGGAACAGGAGACTCACCTTGCCGTGGCAGCCCGAACGCAAGATCGCTCTGAGCTGAGTCTGGAAGAATTCGGGGTGGGAGGAGCTGAGCCGGATGCTCCGCCAACCCATGAAAGGGTTCGTCTCGTGCTGGTTGCCAAGGTAGGGCACCTGCTTGTCCCCGCCCAGATCGAGCGTCCGGATGGTGACCCGGTGGTTCGGCGCCGCCTCGATCACGGCTCGATAGGCTGCCAATTGTTCATCTTCGTTCGGGACGCTTGGATGCGTCAGGAAGAGGTATTCCGTGCGATAAAGTCCGATTCCCTGCGCGCCCACGCGGGCGGCCATCGCTGCATCGGCGGGCCCATTGACGTTTGCGAGCAGCGTGACCTGGATTCCATCGAGAGTGACCGGTTCCTGTTCGCGGTTCTCGACGAGGCGATCGCGCAGATCGACATACTCGCGCTGCAGCTTGCGGTAGGCGGCTTCGACCTCCGGTCCGGGATTGAGGTGAACATGCCCCTCGCGGCCATCCACGGCGACCAGGTCGCCCGTATGCACCTCGCGCAGGATGCCGCGCAAACCGGACACCGCAGGAATGCCAAGCGCGCGGGCGAGGATAGCGGCGTGGCCCGTGGTGCCCCCCGCCTCCATGATGATGCCGGCTACATGGAAGCGATCGAAGGCCAGGGCCTGAGAAGGCAGCACCTCCGACGCAACGATAATCACGGGTTCGTCGGGGTTCAATTCGTGGGACGATTCCTGAACTCCCAGGTTCGCCACGATGCGGCCGATCACGTCTCTCAGATCGGCCATGCGTTCTTTCAGGTATTCGTCCGGAATCTGCGAGAAGATCTGGTTATATTCTTCGAGCGATTCGTGCAGCGCGGTGCGGGCATCGACATGTCGATTGAGGATGGCGGACTTCACCTTGCCGATGAGAGCAGGATCGCGCAACAGCAGCCGATGGGCGCGAAATATGGCCGCTTCGTCTTCGCCAATCTGCGCACTCACCCGTGCGATGATACTATCGATTTCGCGGGTGGCCGCCGTGCAGGCGCTGTCGAGCCTGGCGATCTCCGCGGAGAGGGCCCCGACCTCAAGCTGATGCGGTTCGCGCCCGGCCATAGCCTCGTCCAGGCAATAGGCACGGGCGACAGCGACCCCCGGCGAGACCGGAACACCTCTCTTCATGTCTGTAATGTAACAGTGATATGGAGTTGGGTCAATTCGACCGGCGGCACCGCCGCCGGACGGCCGGAAACCGGGGGAAGAGGCGTGGCCCTCCAGCAGGCTCTTGCGAGGCAGGAATGCGCCAAGCCTTTTCCGGGGCATTGCTTGCGCCAGAGGTCGCCTCAAGAAGCGTAGCGCTCGTGATTATTCAGCCGTGATCGCCCGTCGAGGGCAGCCAACCCTTTCCTGGATAAGGGCCTCCCCCACTGCCCAAGAGCGCGGCTCCGCCCAGGGCAGCCTATTGCGTGCCGTCAAAATGGCACACACGGGGCTGCTCCCCTGCCAAGCGTGCAGCCGATTCTGCATTTGGCATCCTTTTTGATACCGGCCGCATCCAATATCCAACCGTGAATAGGATAGAGTGGCAAGCCCGCACCATGGAACTTGGCATACGACCAGCAATCCCGGTCCCACCGGATCTTTTGGCGGTCGTATTGCCGCTCGCAGGCAAAGGCACGAGACTTGCTCATCCGTAGGGTAAAAGTCTGTCCTGAGCTGATGACTGGCGTCACGCACGATTGACCACGAGGTACAGACCGATGGATCTCAATCGATTCACCGAAAAAGCACAAGAAGCTCTGGCAGGCGCCCAACGCCTGGCGACGCGCTTCGGCCAGCAACAGGTTGACGTCGAGCACCTGCTGCTCTCCATGTTGGACCAGGAGCAAGGGCTGACGCCCGCCATCCTTGCCAAGGCGGATGTGGGCGTCGAGGCTCTCAAGCTGCGCGTGCAGCGGGAAGTGGAGCGCTTGCCGCGCGTCAGCGGCGCATCGGGCGGCCCGGACCAGCTGCTGGTCAGCGGCAGGCTGAACCGCTTGCTTGTGCAGGCAGAGGAGGAGGCCAAGAGGCTGAAGGACGACTACATCTCGATCGAACACCTGCTGTTAGCGCTGACGGAAGACACGGGTACGGCCGGTCGAATTCTGAAAGAATTCGGCGTCAGCCGTGACCGGCTCATGCGCGCTCTGCAAGATGTGCGTGGCCATCAACGCGTGACCTCGCAGACTCCGGAAGGGACTTACCAAGCCCTGGAGCGCTATGGTCGCGATCTCACTCAGCTGGCGCGGCAAGGCAAGCTCGACCCGGTCATCGGCCGCGACGATGAGATCCGCAGGGTCATCCAGGTGCTTTCGCGGCGCACGAAGAATAACCCTGTGCTCATCGGTGAGCCGGGCGTCGGCAAGACGGCCATCGTCGAGGGACTTTCGCAACGTATCATCCGCGGCGACGTTCCCGAAGGCCTGAAGAATAAGCGCGTCGTCGCCCTGGACATGGGCGCCCTCATCGCCGGCGCCAAATACCGCGGCGAGTTCGAGGAACGTCTCAAGGCAGTCCTGAAGGAAGTGCAGGAAGCACAGGGTGAAATCATCCTCTTTATCGACGAGTTGCACACCGTTGTCGGCGCGGGACGAGCCGAGGGAGCAATGGATGCGGGCAACCTGCTCAAGCCGATGCTCGCGCGCGGCGAGCTTCACTGCATTGGCGCGACCACGCTCGACGAATACCGCAAACACATCGAGAAGGACGCCGCCCTGGAACGCCGGTTCCAGCCGGTGCTGGTCGATCAGCCCTCGGTGGAGGATACGATCTCCATCTTGCGCGGCCTGCGCGAAAAGTACGAGGTGCATCATGGCGTGCGGATCAAGGATTCCGCTCTCGTCGCAGCCGCCATTCTGTCGAACCGCTACATCAGCGATCGCTTTCTGCCGGACAAGGCCATCGACCTCGTGGACGAAGCTGCGGCCAAGCTGCGCACCGAGATCGACTCGATGCCGACGGAAATCGACGAGATTTCGAGGCGTGTGATGCAGCTCGAGATCGAGCGCGAAGCGTTGCGCAAAGAGTCCGATCCAGCCTCGAGGGAACGGCTGGGCAAGATCGAAAAGGAGCTGGCAAACCTCAAGACGGAGGTCGACGCGCTCAACGCCCGCTGGCAGACGGAGAAGCAGGCGATCCAGCAGTTGCGCAACCTCCGCGAGCAAATCGAGCAGACCAAGAAGGACATCGAGCTTGCCGAGCGGCAGTATGATTTGAATAGGGCCGCGGAATTGAAATACGGCAAGTTGAACACTCTCGACCGTCAGCTCAAGGCGGAAGAGGAGCGCCTGGCGGAACAACCTGGCGCAAACCGGCTCATCAAGGAAGAAGTGGATGAGGAAGATATCGCCGACGTGGTGAGCCGGTGGACGCACATCCCCGTGTCCAAGCTGCTCGAAGGAGAAGTGGAGAAATTGTTGCATCTGGAAGACGAGCTGCACCAGCGCGTGATCGGGCAGGACGAAGCCGTCAAGGCAGTCGCCGAGGCGGTGCTGCGAGCGCGCTCGGGGTTGAAGGATCCGAACCGGCCGATCGGCTCGTTCATTTTCCTTGGCCCGACCGGCGTCGGCAAGACGGAGCTGGCCCGCGCTCTTGCGGAGTTCCTCTTTGACGACGAGCGCGCCCTGATCCGCATCGACATGTCGGAGTACCAGGAGAAGCACACGGTCGCACGCCTGATCGGCGCCCCGCCGGGATACGTCGGTTACGAAGAGGGCGGACAGCTGACCGAGGCGGTGCGGCGCCGCCCTTATTGCGTGATCCTGTTCGACGAAATCGAGAAGGCGCATCACGACGTCTTCAACGTGTTGCTGCAGCTCCTGGATGACGGCCGGCTAACCGACGGCCAGGGCCGCACGGTCGATTTCAAGAACACGCTTGTCATCATGACATCGAACATCGGCAGCCACCGCATCCTGGAATATCGCGGGGCGTTCGAGGGCACCGGCTACGAACGCATGAAGGAAGTCGTGCTCGAAGAGATGCGCCGGCATTTTCGCCCGGAATTCCTCAATCGCGTGGACGAGATCGTCGTTTTCCACGCGCTTGCCGAGGAACACTTGAAGCAGATCGTCGACATCCAGTTGCAGCGCCTGCGGAACCGCCTAAGCGACCGCAACATCCGGATTCAGTTGACCGACGCAGCCAAGGTTCACCTGGTGCGCACCGGCTACGACCAGAACTACGGCGCCCGTCCGCTCAAGCGCGCCATCCAGCGAGAGATCGAGACGCCTCTGGGCCGGCTGCTTCTCCAGGGCAAGGTAAGAGATGGCCTAACGGTGATGGTCGATCTCGACCCAACCAGGCCGGAGCTGACTTTTACGCCCCAGAAAGAGAAAACGCCGGCGGCGAGCTGACGGCCGGACATGGGTACGACCGGCCGGACAACAGTCGTGGCGGCGGTGAATGACGGTGGTGATCTTGAAGCAAACTGGTGTTGGGTGCCATGCTTTCGGGCCCGAATTACCGCCGGCGACTGCCAAGTGCCAAGGCCCGAAAGCATGGAGCAATCAGCGAACGGCTCCCTTAGGTTGGGGCACGACATGCTTTCGCGGCCCCGGGAGGTAGGCATGGGTGGGTTCAGTCCAAGCTTAGGCCGCGAAAGCATGGCACCCAAGTTTAACCTCCTACTGCTGATTCGAGCGCGCTGATTAAGATTAGAGGAGGCTGAGAAGACCATGCTGCCGGAAAAGAGTTCGAGAAGAGCGTGCCTGTTCACCGCGGGCGCGCGCTCATTCCTGGAAGCAGCCTGGCGGCCGGCCGCCGACATTTACCGGACGAAGACCGGCTGGTTGGCCAAGTTCGACCTGGCGGGAATTCGTCTGGAAGACATTCGGCTGCAGGCGTGCGGTTCGCGCTTGACGCTGCAAGGAGTCCGCCGCGATTGGGCGATCGAAAAAGGCCATTGTTACCACTCGATGGAGATTTCTTACAGCGAGTTCGAGCGGCACATCGAGTTCCCGGTGGATTTGGAAAATGCCCTCATCTCTACCGAGTATGAGGCTGGGATGCTGCTGGTGCGTATCCAGACAGAAGAGGAGAGGCCATGACCCCTGAAGAAAAACTTGTGAATTTGCCGGTTCTTCCGATCAAGAATACCGTCCTGTTCCCGCATCTGCTCATGCCGCTGTCCGTGGGCCGGCCCAACTCGCGCGCCGCGGTCGAGGCAGCCCTGGCCACCGAGGAAAAGACACTTCTGGTGATCGCCCAGCGCGACAGTGAGGTCGAAGAACCCGCCGAAAAGGACCTGTTCACCGTCGGCACGCGCGCGGTGATCAAGCGGATGGCGCGCTCCGAGAACGGGCTGGAGGTGATCGTGCAGGGCGTCGAGCGCGTCGTCCTGGTACGCGTCAGCCAGACTACGCCCTACCTCCAGGCTGCCGTTCGGCCCTACCCGCTGCCCGATGAACAGGGCACGGAAGTGGAGGCGTTACATGGTGCGGTCCTCGAACTTGCCGCCCGAGCTTTGGCGCTCGCGCAGCCGCAGACACCCGTTGACCTGGGCCAACTTCTCTCCCAGGCCCGCGATCCCATTCAGATGGTCTACTTGATTGGCTCGATGCTGAGCCTCGATCTGTCGAAAGAGCAAGGGCTGCTGGAGGCACCGACCCGGCTGGAAGCGCTCCGCCTCATGCACAGCCACCTGACTCACGAGGTGCAGGTGCTGGAGCTGCGGCAAAAAATCAGCAGCGAAGCACAGTCCGAAATGACCAAGCAGCAACGGGACTATTTCCTGCGGCAACAGCTCCGGGCCATTCAGCAGGAGCTGGGTGAACAGAATCCGGAGCAGGCCGAGGCGGCCCTCCTGCGTCAGCGGTTCCTGGAGGCCGATCTGCCCGATGAGGTTCGCAAGGAAGCCGAACGCGAGCTAAGCAGGCTGGAAAAGCTGCCGACTGCCGCGCCCGATTACCAGCTCACCAGGACCTATCTGGACCTGGTGCTGGAGCTGCCGTGGCGCAAAAGCTCGCCTGGCACCCTCGACCTGGCGCACGCTCGCCAGGTGCTCGACGAAGATCACTTTGATCTGGAAGAGATCAAGACCCGAATCCTGGAACACCTCGCCGTCCTCAAGCTGAATCCGCAGGCCAAGGCTCCGATCTTGTGTTTCGTGGGGCCTCCCGGCGTGGGCAAGACTTCCCTGGGTCAGTCGATAGCGCGTGCGCTCGGGCGGAAGTTCGAACGCATGAGCCTGGGGGGCCTCCATGATGAAGCGGAATTGCGCGGCCACCGGCGCACGTATATCGGCGCGCTGCCGGGGCGGGTCTTGCAGGCGATCCGCCGGGCGGGGGTCAACAACCCGGTCCTGATGCTCGACGAAGTGGACAAGCTGGGGCGCGATTTCCGCGGCGATCCGGCGGCGGCACTGCTGGAGATCCTGGACCCGGCTCAGAATTCCACGTTCCGCGACAATTATCTCGATTTGCCGTTCGACCTTTCCGGCGTGGTCTTCGTCACGACGGCAAACACGCTCGACTCGGTCCCACAGCCTCTGCTGGATCGTATGGAAGTTCTGCGTCTTACAGGTTACAGCGAGGAGGAAAAGAGCCAGATTGCGCGCCGCTACTTGATCCCACGGCAACTGAGCCAAACGGGACTCACGCCCGAGCAACTGATCATTCCCGAGGATACGCTGCTCGACATCATCCGGCGGTACACGCGCGAAGCCGGCTTGCGGCAACTAGAGCGTGCTCTCGGCCGGCTGGCGCGCAAGGCGGCCCTGCGCATCGCCGAAGGCCAGGCTCAGGCACTCACGGTGCGCACGGAGGATCTGCCCGACATGCTTGGTAGAGAAAGCTTCTACCTCGAAAGGCTCCGGCAAAAGCTGCCGCCGGGCGTCACGACAGGTCTGGCATGGACCGAGGCGGGTGGCGATGTGCTTTATGTCGAGGCAACCCTCTTGCCGGGCGGCCGCGGACTGACGCTCACCGGACAACTCGGCAAGATCATGCAAGAGTCGGCGACCGCGGCACAAAGTTACATCTGGTCGCATGCCGACGAGCTTGGCATCAACCGCAGCCAATTCCGCCGTGCGGGAGTGCACATTCACGTCCCAGCCGGTGCCGTTCCCAAGGACGGTCCGTCGGCAGGGGTGGCCCTGGCAACCGCCTTGGCCTCGCTGTACACGGGATTTCCCGTGCGTAACGACACCGCCATGACGGGCGAGATCACCTTGACCGGCCTGGTTCTGCCGGTCGGAGGCATCAAGGAGAAAGTGCTGGCCGCCCGCCGAGCCGGGATACGGCGCGTGATCCTACCGAAGGACAACGAGAAGGATTTGCGCGATCTGCCGGAGACAGTGCGGCAGGAGTTGACTTTGATCCTTGTGGAGCGGGCCGAAGATGCCCTGCACGCGGCGATTCCGGAGCTTGCCGAACGGCTAGCGGAAACGGCGAGTGCCTAACGGGCCGCCAAAACCAGCGTGAGGAAGCATGGCTCAACGCCGCAGCGCCGGCGCCCGCGTTTCCCGAACGACCTGGTTTGGGCCGGGCGAACACGGGTTGCCCCAGCAAGTCCAAGAATGTGGATTCGGTTTGCTGCTCGGCCCAACCCGTGGTGCCCAACCCATCAAGACAACTGCGTGGCTAACTTACTTCTTGTCTTCCTTCTTGCTTTCTTTCTTCTGCTCAGCCTGGTTAGAGACTGGCGGCGGCGCCGCGGCGGCACCCTTTTGGCGGAGGACTCCTATCGCGCTCTCGGAAAGAATTTTCTGCAGCTGCGCTTTCTGTGCATCGGTCAACACCTTGCCAAACTCTTCCTTTTGCTTTTCCTTGAGGCTCTTCAATTCCTTTTCGGCCGTATCGATCTTGGCCTTGTACTCGGCAATGATCGTCGCCAGCTTGTCTTGTTGCTCCTCGGTCAGATTCAATTGCTTGAAATGACTCGGGAGTTTCGCTTTGGCCTTGGTAGTATCAGGCTTGGCTGCCTTGCTGTCATCGCCCAGGCTCATGCCAGTGCTCAACAGAGCTGTTGCCAACACCCCCACCAGCATCACATGTCGTCCAATCATCGGTGCCTCCAGGAACAAAAACAGGTAACGAAAACGAATGAATCCGAGAACATACGGTCCCCGGAACCCAGCTCCTGCCTGACGGCGGCGCGGAACCATGCCTGGCTGAGCACCGTGCGCGCGGATCGCGCACACGCTAGCCCTCGCTCCACCGGGAAGCAAGCCTTGCGCTTCGCCTCGACTCTGTACGGAATGGGGAATTAGCGAGTCATCCCAGATGTGGGTTTTAATGGCCCGGCCCCAGCTTGTCAAATCAAAAGTTGTTTTCTTTCCGTGAAAAACTGCGGTAGGAGTGCGACCAGCGTGCAACTCGCGCGCCCTTGGCAAAATCTCGCAATCCTTGTCATTTTGCCATGCCGCCCGTGGGAATGACCGGCGCGCAGGCCTACGCTGCTCAGGTCCCGCCAAGGAAGAACAAGGCAGCCAGAGGAGGCAGCGCAACTTCCAGAGAAAAAGGCTGGCCATGCGCGCCGCCCGCGCTCGCCTCGAGCCCCCCGGCGTTGCCGATGCCGCTACCGCCGTAGTCATAGGCATCGCTGTTGAGCATCTCACGCCAGAAGCCTCCCAGCGGAACTCCCAGGGAGTAGCCGTAGCGCGGCACGGGCGTGAAGTTGAACAGCACCAGCATGGCCGAGCGGCCCGACTTGCCCCTGCGAAGGAAGGCGAGAACGCTTTGATCCGAGTCGTTGGCAACCACCCACTCAAAGCCGGCCGGACTGTTATCCAGCTCGTGAAGCGTCGGCTCCGACCGGTAGAGGTGGTTCAGGTCGGCGACCCACTTCTGGATGCCCTGGTGGCGAGGCGACTCCAGAAGGTGCCACGCAAGGCTGTCGTCGTGGTTCCACTCCGTCCACTGGCCCAGTTCGCCGCCCATGAAAAGAAGCTTCTTGCCGGGCTGACCGGTCATGTAACCGAAGAGGAGCCGCAGGTTGGCGAGCTTCTGCCAATCATCACCAGGCATCTTGCTCACGAGGGAGCCTTTGCCGTGGACCACCTCGTCGTGCGAGAGAGCCAGGACGTAGTTTTCCGTAAAAGCGTACAGCATACGAAACGTGAGCAGGTTGTGGTGGTACTTGCGGTAAGCGGGGTCCAGGGATAGGTAAGTCAGCGAGTCGTGCATCCAACCCATGTCCCATTTCAGCCCGAAGCCCAGGCCGCCCACGTAGGTCGGCCGCGACACCATCGGCCAGGAGGTGGATTCCTCGGCAATGGTCTGTGCGTCCGGATGGTTTTGATAGACCACCTCATTGAGGTTTCGCAGCAAGGAGATCGCTTCGAGGTTTTCCCGCCCGCCGTACTCGTTGGGGATCCACTCACCAGCCTTGCGCGAATAGTCCAGGTAAAGCATGGAGGCGACGGCGTCCACGCGCAAGCCGTCGGCATGGTACTTGTCCAGCCAGAACAGCGCGTTGCTGAGCAGGAAACTGCGGACTTCCTTTCGACTGTAGTTGAAGATCAAGCTGTCCCAGTCCGGATGAAATCCTTTTCGCGCGTCGGCGTGCTCGTACAGATGCGTACCGTCGAAGAACCCCAGACCGTGCTCGTCGGCCGGGAAATGGGCCGGCACCCAATCGAGGAAGACGCCGATGCCTTGTTGATGAAGGACGTCGACAAGGAACTGAAAATCCTGAGGCGGGCCGTAGCGGCGCGTGGGCGCGAAGTAACCGGTGACCTGGTAACCCCAAGATCCATAAAAGGGATGTTCCATCACCGGCAGGAACTCGACATGGGTAAAGCCCATGCGCGTAACATAGTCCGCCAGGAGCGGCGCGAGTTCGCGGTAGGAGAGCGAGCGGCAGCCCTCATTGGGAACGCGCCGCCATGAACCGAGATGCACTTCGTAAATCGACTGCGGGGCATCGAGCGCATTGTGACGCTGCCGACGCGCCATCCAGGCCTGGTCGCCCCAGGAGAACTCCAGCGGATGGACCACGGAAGCGGTGCGCGGCGGCGTTTCGCCGGCAAACGCGAACGGATCGGCCTTGTCGGCGCGGTACCCTTGGTAGCGCGAGGCCACATGGTACTTGTAGGCGGTGCCCGCGTCGCAGCCGACCAGGAAGCCTTCCCAGATCCCCGAACTGCCTTTGGGCCTCAAGACGTGAGCGCCCTTGTTCCAGCCATTGAAGTCGCCGATGACCGAGACGCGCTCGGCGTCGGGCGCCCAAACGGCGAAATAGACACCGGCCCGGCGCTCGACGTTAAGGGGATGCGCGCCCAGTTTCTCGTAAAGCCGGTAATGGGTTCCCTGGTTGAAGAGATAGATATCGTTTTCTGTCAGAAGGCTGACATCGTAATCCATCCGCAGAGGCACCCTTGACTCCGTCATTGGCATCGGCGTTTCCTACTTCAGTTGCATTGCAGCTTTAAGTTTGCGGGGACCAAGATTCCGGTCCCGCTCGCGCCACACCAGCTCGATTTGCTTTCGCCCTGCTCAGGTGGGAAGTCGTTTCTTGCGCCACTGCTGCCCCACCCATTCCAGCAAAGCTTCCGAGGGGAACCCGTAAGGTCGGAATTTCTCGAGACGCCCTTGTTCCTCGCTATGGAAGTAAGCGCGGTGCAGTCCCAGCTTGCTCGCCAGGGGCGTATCGATCAGGCTGCTGGAGTCGCCCGCGCTCATCTGCGTCAGCACGCGGAACTCGAACTCCCGAATCGTATGCCGGTCGAACGCCCGGCCCAGGTTATTCTGGCTATCGCACCACACCAGCGTGTGGACTCCCAATCCTGGCCCCTCAGTGAGCACGGCGACAAGCTGTTTGGAAGGATTTGGAGCTTCTTCGCCCTGTCGCGAGAAGCTGAAATCGTCCTCCTGCCGGCGCAGGTCGCGGAAACGCTGCAAGCCATTGATGAACAGGAAGACCGGCAGAGCATCCCTCAGATTGGCTTTCTGCCTCCGGTCCACTTCGGCCGCCAGTTCGCCGATCAGCGCGGGGACATCGTGCCAGGCGCCCACGCGCGCCTTGTGCGGCAGCGTGGCGGCCAACTGTGCCAGTATTCCCGCATGGGGGCCATCCTCAGCACTGCCGTCCAAGATGTAAAAGGAGCGGACGGGCCCCTCTGAGGTGGATTGGGGCGCGTATTGCGCCGCCAGGCCAAGCAGCGCAGTGGCCAGGATGCCCACTGCCGCCTCGTCATCCTGACCGACAATCAAGAGGTTGTGACCACTGCGTGAGCGGAAGACCGCAGCCGTCGCATCCTTGATCGCCACCGCTTCCCCGAGCCAAACCGGCGCCGTTCTCGGCGGTTCGGGCCAGGCGGGTGCTTCGAGCAGTTGCTGGAGGGCGATGTTCTTGCTGACGTCGGAGGGTGTATTGCCCTCGAAGACAAGCTGCTCCAGGGGAGGCCCATGGCGTTTCGAGGCCAGACCCTGAATGGCCAGGAGATACGCTTCGCGCCGGTCGTCGTCGAGCCAAACAATCTGGAACGGGTTATTTCCCTCGACCAAGCCGTTGGCATCGTTGTAGATGGCCTCGCCGGGACGGGAAAGAAGTCTGGCCGCCGAATTGTCCTCGCTGAGGATCAGGTGCGCGTCATTCTCACTGCACTGCAGAGCGATGCGCACCGCCATCTGATCGATGGTGCTGCGCGCCAACGAATAGGCTCCGCCCAGCGTCTGCGAGCCAAGCAACACATGAAGACCGAATGCGCGTCCCTGACGTACCAGCCGGTCGAGCAGCAAGGCGGCGTCCTGGGCAAGCTTGTCTTCCTCGACAAAGAATTCCTGAAATTCATCGACAATTAGAAGGATACGCGGCAACGGCTGGTTCCCCGTCGCCTCGCGATAGGAATTCAAGTCCTGCGCGCCGACCTTGCGATATTTTTCGCCGCGCTGCCGAAGTTCTGCGTCCAGGCGCTGCAAGACGCTCAGCCCGAATTCGCGCTCGCTTTCGATCGCCACCACGCGGGCATGAGGCAGCTCATGGTTGGCGTAAGTCTTGAATTCCACGCCCTTCTTGAAGTCGACAAGGTAAACTTCCACCTCATCGGGGCTGTAGAGCAGGGCGAGGTTGGTGATAAGCGCGTGCAGCAAGGTCGATTTTCCAGAGCCGGTTTTCCCGGCGATAAGCACATGCTGCGAAGTGCCATGCCCCAGCTTCAGGTGCTGACGTTTGGTGGCCCCAACCCGGCCAAGCGGTACGCTCAGTCCCTTACGGCTGTCGCCCGTCCACCATTGTTCCGGCGGCGGCGCGACATAGTCGAACGGAACCTCGACGCGGCGCGCGTCCTTTGCAAGCTCGCCGACCCGGCGCAGCACTTGCGTACATAGCTCTTCGGGCGGCGGCACATCGAGTTCGAGGTGAAACTGTTCGAAATCCTCGTCCTGCCAGACGAAGCGGCGCTCATGCCAGAAAATGCGTGCTCCCGATTGCTCAATGTCCGCCAGGTCGAATCCCTGCGGCAGGGGCTGTTTCCTGTCGACGGTGATCAGAGTATAGACGCCACAGCGCGGCCCGCTGTTGATGATGCTCATCAACCGGCGTGCCGTGTCGGAGGTGAAGTTCACGGGGAAATTGGCGACGACCAGAAAGCGATAAGGTTCAGCCACCTCGCCGGCTTGTTCGTTGTATTCGTCGATAGTCTCGAACTGGTTACGCAGGTATTTCTGGATGACATTTTCCATATGCTCGGTCAGGTCGGCAAGACGCTGCTCGATCCGCGCAGATTCAGTCCAGATTCGATTGGAGACCAGGGCTTCGTCATAGTCCGCCAGGTGCATGAAGGAGGCGAAGTTCTGCCCCAGGCCTACCGGGTCGATGATCGTGAAGCGGACCTTGCCCGGTGGAATGCCGGCCAACAACCGGAACATGACCGCCTGAAGGGCCTCGACCGCATACGTTCGCCCCTCCTCAGTCCCCTCGATCAAGAGCGAGCAGCAATGCGGAAATGGAACGAGAGCGGGCAATGAGAAAACGGTCGGCTCCTGCGTTTGCAGCCGCTCATAGGTCGGCAGACCGCCCGGGATCTGATCGAGCTTCACATAGTATTCGCCGAAGGGAATCGCCGGCGGCACTCCGCCGGGAGGCGACCAGGAATTCCAGGATAGGTTCGTCCAATCGGGGAAAAGCCGGCTGCTCGCGTGCGTAATTTCCGCCACCTCTTCGCGAAATCGAGCCAATCCTTCGCGCCAGGTGGTAGCAAGAGCATTCCAGCGGCTCTCGTGATCGGCCTCATTCTCCGCCAGCGTTCTGTCATGCTCCGAGGTGACGCGCTCGGAATCCCTATCGTATTGCTCCTGGATTTCCCCGCGCGTGCGGCGATATTCTTCGCTGGCCTGGGCGTATTCCGTGACCCGCTGATCCTTGATCGCCGAGCGCTTCTGCCGGTATTCTCTCATTCCTTCCTGCAGCATCCCTGAACGCCTCTGTTTGAATTCTTCGCGCAGGCGCCGGTACTTTTCCGTCGCCTGGCGTAGTTCTTTGTTGTAGCGCTTTTTGCCTTCGCCGAGCCGGCGATGATGATCGATGGCCACTTGCTCCCGGCATTCCTTGGCAAGCGCCTCCACCTTGATCAAGGCCCGGCCCAGGGGCCCATAGAGGCCGCCGATTTGACGCCGGGCGATCGAGTAGAGCCAGAAAGTCACGGCTACGCCCAGGCCCACCACGGCCACCGTGCCCAGGATGAACCCGTAGAGCCATCCACCCGCGAAATGGGCGGGGTAGATGGCCAATAGCCAGATCGCCGCAAAAATCCACAGCAGCCGTTCGCCCTTGAAGTACTGCGGGATCTTCAGGTTCTTGAGCTGCCCCAACTGCCCATCCGCAAAGGCAAGATATTCATCCAACTGACCAAAGATGTCCTGAGCGCGGGGCTGGGGAGTACTCGGCGCCTGTTCCCGGAGCTGCCCGCCCGCTAACCGGCACATCTCCAGAAACTCCCGCGCTTCCCGGCGAATGCTTTGCATCTTGTTGCCGGCCTCGGCGAGGCGCTGCTCCGCTTCGCCGGATTGGCTTTCCGCCGCGCTCTTGTTTCCCTCGTAAACCGCCGTAATCGTCCAGCGTGCCTCCTTGAATTCGCTCTTGGCGACTTGGGTGTCGGACTCGTATTCGTCGACGACCCGCGCTCGGATCTCCGCAAATGCCTGCTCGGCCTCCTTGCGCGCCAATTGATAGCGGCTCGTGAGGTCGCGGCGCGAATCCAGCAAGCGCCGCTCGACCGATTCTTTCCGTGACGCGAAGGTCACGATCACCTGCTGATACTCATCCTCGAAGCGACGGTGGGCGGCAGCTTTGCAGGATTGAAAATCGGTATCGATCTGCGGTTCGGCCTCGACTCGCTCCGCTACCAGGTCCAGCAGATCGCGAAGGATAACGCGCTGACGCTGAAGCAACAGCGGTTCGCGCGGGCCCAACGTTGTCGATGCTCGGCCAACTCCGGGTGCTCCGTCCGCTGCCAATGGATTAGCCTGGCCGCGCGAGTCGCTCGTAAGATGCATGATACTGAGCCTTTGGAAAAGATCGTGCGAGAGCCTTCACTGTCCCAGGTCCAAGGGCGGCTGGTGCACTGTCACGCTCGAACGGATGACCTCGTAGTTCCGGCTTTGTCCGGCAAGACTGCCTGAATGCTGGACCACAAGCCAATCGCAGCATAAATGTCACAGCACAAGAGTTCCGGGCTCCGCCCCCGACTCTCCCGCCTGAACATGCCGATTTTTGCACAGATGGGCTACATCCACTCTAACCGGCCGCGGGGATTCTGTAAATGAACGGCATATCTTGCCACGCTGCTGGTCCCGAAAAGGTTAATGAGGATTCGCTTTGTGTCGTTTGGAAGGGATTTTTGCCCGAGATCCGGTGTATACCCGGCCCCTGACGGGGCACGGCTCGCCGGGCGAGCCGTGCCCCGTCAGTTGGCCGCGTTACGACGCGCCCACCACGCGCGGTCTTCGCCTCAAATCGCGCTCGGCGCGGGTCAGGAATCGACAGAAAGAATTCGCGACGGCTTCCCTGAACCTACTTGGCCAGCACCTTGGAATACGCCAGCCCCGCGACTACGCGGACCTGAGGATCGGGATCCAGTTGCGCGTGCGCTGCGAGCGCCCGGCTCGCCAGCTTCTTGGCCGGGGGACCGATCTCGCCCAGGCCCTCCGCGGCCCCGATTCGCACCAGGTTATTGGTGTTTCCGAGCGCGTTTACGAGATCCGGCACAGCGTCTTTGCCGATCTTTCCGAGCGTTTGCGCCGCCCGTAGGTGCATGGCCTTGTCGGCAGTCTTGCCATCAACGCCGGCGAAAATAGCCACGATGTTGGGAACCGCCGCCTTGGCCGCGGGGCCGATCTCTCCCAGCGCGGTCAGTATCTCGACGCGGATGGTCAAATCCTTGTTCAGGACATCTCCAAGAGTAACAACCGCGTCCTTGGCACCCGCGCCAATTTTGCCCAGGGCAATGGCAGCGTTCTTTTTGACTTCCTTATCCGAGTCGGTCAAGAGCCTTGCCAGTCCGGAAACGGCGGGCTTGGCGTCGGGGCCGACCTTGCCGAGACCCTCACAGGCGTTCTTCCGCACTTCCTTGTCCGATTCGCTGAGAGCCTGCGTGAAGGCCGGCACGACATCCTTGGCATTACTGCCTAGCTTAGCCAGCGCGTCGATCGATGCGCTACGCAGCGCCGGGTCGCTGCTCTCGAAGGCTTTGATGAGTCCGGGTACAGCCGCCTTGGCCTTGTCGCCAAGATGTCCCAGGGCATGCGCAGCGGAGATACGCGCTTCGGAGTCCTGGTGCTTGAGGAGGCCCATCAACATGGGCACATCGGTGGCGCCAAGGGACTCCATGCCTGCCAACGACTGGGCGGCCGCGACGCGCACGTCCCGGTGCGAATCCTTGAGAGCTTCGGTCAGGATTGGGAAAACGGTATCCTTGCTATCCGTTCCCATCTTCCCAAGAGCCAGGGTCACTTTCTGACGGACTTCCACATTGCTGTCCTTGGCTAGGCGCACGAGATCCGTGAGTGCCGAGGCGGCATCGGGACCCAGTTTGCCCATGGCCACGGCTCCGTAACAGCGAATCTTCGGCTCGTGATCCTTGAGACACTCCCGCACTATTTCCGTATCGTTTCTATCCGGCGGACCGATTTTGTTGAGCGCTTCCAGGGCCAGTTTTCGGGTCACCTCCTTGGTGCTCTCTTCCCGCACCAGCTTCAAGAGCGGCGGGATGCCCAGCTTGGCCTCCGCTCCGACATTTCCCAGCGCCTGGACCGCCTTGGCACGAATGTTGTCGTCCGGGTTCTCGATGGCCTTGATCAGAACCGCGAGATCGGAAGGGTTAGAGCCGAGACGCAACGATCGAGTTTCACGCTCCCAGGTGACATTATTTCCTCGGCAATACCCCTCGATAAAGGAGGCGGCTTCCGTCACATCGACGAACAAGCTCACCAGCTGGGCTCCGCCCAGGCCTCCCTGGGTAACTCCGACCAGTTCGCCGTGGTCATTGACGAGGGGGCCGCCACTGTCGCCCGGATTGGTCGGAGATTGGGTTTCCACCACGCGGGCACGGTGCTGGGTTCCCTCTTCCGTATCCGATCCCGGGCCCCCTCCAGCCGCACCCGGCTGCTGCACGCCTGGTTGCGGGGCGCCCAGCCGCCGCCCTGGAGGACCCGGATTGATCGGCGGCCGCATCACTGAGCCCGGTCCGCCCTGAGACCCACCTTCGCGGGGCTCACTCCCCGTCCTCCAGGTTTTCTCATAGACCTGCCGCACGGTCCCGGAGGTGTAAACCCACAAGGCGCCGCTTGCGCCTGGGTTGCCGACCGAATGCACCGTTTGGCCGACGTTGGCACTCTGACGGCCGACTGCGAGTGCTTCCACTCCGTCCGGGACCTGTTCGAGCTGTATCAAGGCAAGATCGCGCAGGACATCCGTGGCAACCACGATTGCACGGTTGACGTCCTTTCTTTCCACGTGCTTGAGGTAGTTGTCGCGCTCAGCAATCGGTTGCCCCCCCTCGCGAAAATTCGGGAAGAACACAAGAATACTGTTCCCACCTCGTATGACGTGGTTATTGGTGAGAACTAGCCTGTTCGTCCGGTCCACGAGCGTTCCCGTGCCCATCGCGACCATGTTGGCGGATTGTGGAACGATGATCCAGGCGACCGACTTGAGCACATGGCGGTAAACATCGTTGCCATTGGCCTGGCCGGTCATGAAGCTTGGCAACGCAGGTTCTTCCGGCTTGGGAGCAGGCTTGTTCTGCTTGACGATCGTTGGCGGCGGCTCGAAGCCGGTAGGCGGAGGCACGAAGGGTGCGGGGTTGACAGCCACTTCCGTCGTGCTCTTCTTGGAATCATGGAACAAGAAAAAGGCGCCCAAGGCGACAGCCAAACAGAGTGCGACGCCACCGCCAATGCAGGCGATGAGCAAAGGAGTGGAGATGCCGCTCGGCGCCGCTCTCTCCCTACCGGATGATCGGCCGTCGCGCCTTCCCGATTTCCCAGAGGAGGAGGACCTCGACTGCCGGACCCGATCCGGCGGGGCGCTTCGGCCACGCGTCGGCACCGTGAATCGTTTTCCGCAATCGGGGCAGGTGACTTTGGTCCCAGCCGCCCGGTCAGAAACTTCGAGTTCCGTATCGCAATTGGGACAGCCGAAGCTGATCATGGCGGCGCTCTCCTCTTGCAGGGCCTTTCGCGGAAGTTGCCTCAAAGCGCATCCAGCGCAGGCAACTACAACGCAAGATAGTGCTTTGCGCAAAGGTACCATTGCCCCCAGGTCTCGTCAACAATTCCACTTGGAACGGAATGATTCGGGGGCAGGTTTCGTTGTGAAAACCCGTCACCCGCGATCTTTCCTCGCTAGAATTGATCAAAACCGCGAATCGGCTGGGTTGGAGCCCTAGCGCAACGATCGGGTTTCGCGTTGCCAGGTCAGCCCCTTTCCTCGGCAATAGCCCTCGATAAACGAAGTGGCTTCCGTCACATCGACGAACAAGCTCACCAGCTGGGCCCCGCCTAGTCCGCCTTGCGTTACTCCGACCAGTTCGCCGTGGTCATTGACGAGGGGCCCGCCGCTATCGCCTGGATTGGTGGGAGATTGGGTTTCCACCACGCGGGCACGATGCTCGGTTCCCTCTTCTGGATCCTTTGAGCGGGCCCCTCCACCCGAGCCGGGCGGCTGCAAGCCTATCCGTCGGATGCCCGGCGTCCGTCCTGGCAGCCCCTGCCTCGAGGGCGACCGCGTCCCCGGCCCCTGCGCGCCCTGTCCACCCTGAGACCCGCCTCCACCGGGCGCCTTCCCTGTTTTCCAGCTCTTTTCATAAACCTGCCGAACGGTCCCGGAGGTGTAAACCCATAATGCGCCGCTCGCGCCGGGGTTGCCGACCGAATGCACCGTTTGGCCGACGTCGGTACTGTGCGGGGCCACCGTAAGCGCTTCAATTCCCTCCGGAACCTGTTCGACCTGTACCAAGGCCAGATCGCGCAAGACATCGTTGGCCACCACCGTACCGCGGACCACGTCCGCTTTTTGCAGGTGCTTGAGGTAGTTTTCGCGTTCCGCAATCGGTCGTCCGTCACGGAAATTCGGGAAGAACACAGCGATACCAGTGCCGCCCCGGATGACGTGATTATTGGTGAGAACCAGCCTGTTCGTCCGGTCCACGAGCGTTCCCGTGCCCATCGCGAATTCGTCCTTCGAAAGAGGGACGACTATCCATGCGACCGACCTGAGCACATGCCGATAGACGGCGCTGCCGCTGGCATGGCCGCCCGTCTCTCCAGGTCCCGGCGCATCGAAGCCGGAAGGCGAAGACCCGAAGTCCGCTTCCCTCGTGCCCTTCTTCGAATGAGAGATCAAGATGAACACGAACAGGACGAGACCCACACAGACTGCGACGCCGGCGCCAATGCCGCCGAGAAGCAAAGGAAGGGAGTTACCGCTTGCCTGCGTCGTTCTCCTTTTACTGGACGATTGGTCCTCGCGCCTTGCCGATCTCCCCGAAGAGGAGCGCGACTGCCGGCCTTGTTCCGTGGGGGCCTTCATACCCCTCGTCGGGACCACGAATCGTGCATCGCAATCAGGGCAGGTGGCCTTGGTGCCAGCCGCCCGGTCAGACACCTCGAGTTCCGTATCACATTTGGGGCAGGTGAAGCGAATCATGGCAGCGATCTCTCATGGCAAGGCCCTGCGTCGAAGTTGCCTCGTAGCGCACCCAGCGCATAGGCAAATTGGCCGCAAGACGCTCGTTCGCGCAACAGTACCATTGCCGACACGTCCCGTCAACCATGTGACATCTGCCCATTCGTCACCCGGCCCCTGTTGAATTTAGAGGCCCTGTCCTAAGATCGTTCACCAATTCTTCATTTGCGTTCCCATCATCCGAATGGGACCCTTTCTTACGGCCCGCTATGATGGACTCACTTAGCATAGACGATCAAACACAGGAGAACGCCGATGTCAGACGGCTCGTTCCTGGATTTCAGCAAAGGGTCCGGCACCCCCGGCTCGGGCTGTCTCGGCTCCGGCTGCGCCATGCTTATCGGGATCGTCCTGGTCCCCGCTTCCATCTTGCTGTTGTTTTGGAATGAGGGACGCGCGGTCCGCATCGACAAGGGGCTCAGCGAAGGTGCCGCCAGTGTGATTACCGTGGGCGACCCGTCTCAGGTCAACCCTGCCAACGAGGGAAAGCTGGTTCATCTCAGCGGACGCGCAGACACCGCAGAAGTGCTCAGCGACCCGGAGTTCAGCGTTTCTGAACAGGCCATCGCCCTGGCCCGCCTGGTGGAGATGTATCAATGGCACGAGAAGGAAGAAAAGCATACAGAGAACAAGCGGGGCGGTGGTCAACAGACGGTCACGAAGTACACGTACGGCAAAGACTGGTCCGACACCCTCATCGATTCCCGGCAGTTCTCGCAGGGCGCCGGTCACCAGAATCCGGGTTCCATGCGCTATAGCAGTGCCAGCTGGACGGCGCGGGAGGTGCGGGTGGACGGCTATCTGCTGTCGGCCGCCCTGGTGAATCAGATCGGCGGGGCTCAGCTCGTGCCGGTAAACCAGGCACATCTAGATAAACTGCCCGCCGACTTACGCCGGCAGTTCCAAGTGCGGGACAGCGCCTTCTTTCTTCCTGCAAGTCCCGGCCAATTGGACCTGCAAATCGGCGATCTCCGCATCACTCATCGCGTTACCAGGCCGGCCACGGTCAGCATCCTGGCCAAGCAGGTTAAGAATTCGTTCGAGTCGTACGCCACGCCTAACGGCACGGCACTGTTTCGTTTGACGATGGGCGAACAAAGCGCCAAGGATATGTTCGACACGTTGGCCACGGAAAACACCGTGCTCACTTGGGTCCTGCGCGTCGTTGGCTTCGTGATGATGGTCTTCGGCCTATTGCTCTGCTTCCAGCCCATCGTTGCCGTCGCCGAGTTTGTTCCGTTCCTCGGAGACGTCGTGGCCGGCGGAGTCGGCGTGGTTTGTCTGGGGCTGGCATTCCTGCTCACGCTGTGCACGATCGCCGCCGGCTGGATCACCTACCGACCCTTGGTTGCCCTGCCCCTGCTTGCCGTGGTCGGCTTGGGTTTTTACGGCCTGTATCGCATTGGCCGCAGTCGGGAGGGAGACAGCCCTTCGAGCCGTCGCGGCCGCAAAGGCCGCAGGCGGCGCGATGAATTCGAGGATACGCCGCCGGGGCTGCCACCTTCGCCTCCGCGGCGCGAGGAGTCGCTGCCGGTTTTATCCGGCGCGGACGAACCGCTGCTGACCGGGACGATGGAAATCCATTGTCCCACGTGCAGCGTGCCATATACCGTTCCTGCCAAGGCCATCGGCAAGAAGACGACTTGCAAGAAATGTGGAAACTCGTTCGTGATCGAAGGCATCGCCCCCACTCCCCTGCCAGTTTCACCGGTCGCCCCGTCGCCACCGCCCCAAGTCGACTACCTGGACGCGCCGGGAGCGCGGCAACGCCGGAGAATGAAGAAGAACCGCGCACAATCCCTTCCGCTGCCGGCCAAAATCCTGCTTATTGTCGGCACACCAATGCTGGTTATGCTGTTTTGTTGCGGCGGCGTTATCTGGAGGATGATGCCGGGAGGAAAGCCGCACGTCCAGGACACGCCTCAGGTAGCCGAGGTGGCTCGGAGCGAACCGGCCACTTTGCCCCCCAGTCGCGGCAACACTCAGAGCGCCAGCCCGAAGCCGCCGCCGGATCGTTCTTCGCCTACTCCAAACCTTCCTCCCCAAATGGCTGGCTTGCAATGCGCCCGCGCGGGCAATGCTCCCGTCAGCGAGCTCGTTTTCAGTCCGGATGGAAAGATCCTGGCGGGGTGTAGCGGCTCGGAGATCGAGCTTTGGGTCCCCAATACGGGAAAGAAGCTTGCCACCCTGCGCGGAGAAATTGGCGACGTCACCTGGCTGCAGTTCAGCCCCGACGGAACGACTCTGGCTTCGAGCAGTGCGGACAATCGTGATCTGCTGCTATGGGATGTGGCCACGGGGAAAAAGACTGTCCTGACCTTGGCTTACCTTGTCCAAGTTATGTGGTCGTTCAGCCCAGACAGTAAGACCATAGCAACAGCAAGCCACCTGGACGATGACGGCGTGGTCCGACTTTGGGACGTGGCCACCGGCAAGATCACCGCCACCCTGCAGGGGCACTCGCGAGGATGCTACGCAGTGCTGTTCAGCCCCGATGGCAAGACTCTCGCGTCGGGAAGTGGGGATACGACAGTCAAGCTCTGGGACGTGGCTACCGGCAAAGAAGCCGCGACGCTGAGTGGACATGCCGGCGAAGTCAACTCAATCGCATTCAGCCCCGACGGAAAAACCTTGGCGAGCTTTGACGGCCAGAGGGTCAAGTTATGGGACCTGACGACCCGCAAGGAAATAATTACCCTTCCTGGCTGGGTGGAATTCAGCCCCGACGGGAAGGTCGTCGCGTGGGGACATGGCGACAAGACAATCGAGATTTGGGACCTAGCCGCCCACAAGGTAACTGCCACCTTCCCGAACTGCTCCAGCGACTGGCGCGCACAGTTTAGCCCGGATGGGAAGACTTTGGTGGCGCCAGCCGGTGACGTCAAGACCTTGAGGGTCTGGGACGTGGCGAGTGGCAGGTCCATCGCCACCTTGGGAGGATTCCAGAGCCTGGAGGCGCGCTTCGGGGATCGCCGGCCCTTCAAGCCGTTCAGCCCCGACGGCAAGACCTTGGCCTATGCTTGCCAGGACAACACCATCAAGGTGTGGACGGGCAAGAACGAACCTACGGTAGTTGGCGGGCACGCGGACGTTATTTATTCTTTTGCGTTCAGTCCGGACAGCAAGATGCTGGCGTCGGCCAGTCGTGACAAGACTGTGCGGATTTGGCCCATCCCACAATCGCAAGGAGGCGCGCTGTCGAGCCATGACCAAGAACCGACCGGCAAAACGCGCACCCCTGCCGGAGCGAGCGCCGCCCAGACCCAACCATCCGGCACAGTGCCCGCGGCCGGTCCCGCTGCCAAAGGCACGGAGGCTCCACGCCCCCGGGAATCGAATGACTCCAGCAAGCCTCGAACCCTCGCGGGGCATAAGAAGCCCGTCCATGACGTGGCCTTCAGTCCGAATGGCAAACGCCTCGTCAGCGCCAGCGCGGACAAGACCCTAAAGATCTGGGATATCGCCGATGGTCATGTGGTCCATACGCTCACAGGGCACGCGGGAACTGTTAATGGCGTGGCCTTTCGTGCCGATGGCAAGCGCCTGGCCAGCGGCAGTGAGGATAGCACGGTAAAGATCTGGGATGTCGGCACCGGTCTAGAAATGCGTACGCTCAAAGGCCATACGGCACCTGTCTACAGCGTGGCCTACAGTCCGGATGGCAAGTTCCTGGCCAGCGCCGGCGAGGACAGTACCGTGAAGATCTGGGATGCTGACACTGGGCGAGAGACCCTCAGCCTCAAAGGGCATGAGAAGACTGTTCATACCGTGACCTACAGTGCCGATGGCGAGAGCCTGGCCAGCGCTGGCGAGGACAACACCGTCAAGATCTGGGATGCCCGCACTGGCCAGGAGATCCGCACGCTCAAGGGGCATTCTGCACCCATCCACAGCGTAGCCTTCAGTACAGACAGCAAACACCTGGCCAGCGGCAGCGACGACAAGACCATCAAAATCTGGGACACGGCCACTGGTCAAGAGGTCCGCACCCTCAAGGGCCATCAGAATACTGTCCGCAGCGTGGTCTTCAGTCCCGACGGCAAGCGCCTAGCCAGCGGCAGCGACGACAAGACCGTGAAGTTATGGGATCCCGCCACGGGTAAGGAAACCCTCACCCTCAAAGGGCATGTCGATACCGTCTTTAGCGTGGCCTTCAGTCCGGATGGCAAGCACCTCGCCAGCGCCGCTGATGCTCTGAGAATCTGGGATGTGCCCAGTGATCAGGAGACCTCTGCGCCCTAGGCACCTGGAAGTCTGGCCGGGGCTGGAGTCTTTGGAAGACTCCAGCCCCGGCCACACAAATTGCCTTGGGCACCCCGTCGCCAATCTTGGAGGCCACGGGCTTGCCCCGTGGAGGTTCACGCTGGTTTCTACTTCCCGAGTCCCGCCAATCTTGGAGGCCACGGGCTTGCCCCGTGGAGGTTCACGCTGGTTTCTAGTTGCGGCGAGGTCAGGAGACCTGCGCCGAACGCCGTAACGCATCGGGAGCGGCGCTTTTGGCAGCCGAGCCGGCATCCGGTGCAACTCGAGACTGAGGCATTCTGGCGGGCGAAGCTTGATTATCTGCATGACGACCCGTGTCGCAAGGGGTTGGTGCGGCAAGCGGAGCATTGGCGTTTTTCGTCGGCGGCTTGCTGGCTGCTGGGGGACACGGGGGCGGGTGACGTGCCGTTGAGTGGGATTGTGTGGTGACGGGGGGCGGGAGACCTTCGGTCGGGGAGCGACGGGGTCGGAGACCCGCGCCGAGCGCACGGGGAGGAACGATCACGAGCCTTGAAGCGGGTGGTCGAAAAAGAATATATGTTGAAAAAAATATAAATTATCGTTGCAAAGCTTGAAAATGTGGATACTCTAGACCGCTAACCCGGTAGCCTAAACGTCTTGCCCCGCATCTTCCACCGCGGGAGGTTCTCTCTGAACTCTTCTCGGTAGCGAGGGATTACTGGCGTGCGCCCATGGGCGTGCCGGATCGACTTTGGGGAGGTCTAGCGCCTAGGCTTGTAGGCCAGGCTCGATCTTTTTTTACACTTCATCTAAAGGAGTGGACTATGTACCACCCGCGTCGAAGGTCCGGTTTCACGCTGATCGAATTGCTCGTGGTGATCGCCATCATTGCCGTACTCGTTGGCCTGCTGCTGCCCGCCGTGCAAAAGGTGCGCGAAGCAGCCGCGCGCATGAGCTGCCAGAACAATCTGCACCAGATCGCGCTGGCGGCGGCCAACTATGAAAGTACTTACCTGCAATTCCCGCCCGGGCTCATTGTTACCCAGCAGTCTACAGACGCAAATGGAGGAGCCTACAATTTCCCTTCGCCTTACTCAGGTCCGTATGTCGGCGTGATGGCATTGCTGCTGCCTTACATGGAGCAGAACAACGTTTACAACCTGATCCCGGGCAGCTGGTTTACTCCCAACACGACGGTTGGAGCATGGGCTTACTGCTATCCCCCCTTTGACTTCAGCAGCGGCGTTCCTGCGAACCTGGTCAACGGCACAGGTGGTGGGTTTGTCGCATTTGGAGCCGACACGACCATCAAATCGTACCTCTGTCCATCCGATAATGCCGGTTCGGGACCAGGCACAAACCTGTTCACCGGGACTCCCCAGGAGGCTCAGGGAGTCATCGATGGGATGGGCATCCAAGTTCAGCCTGGCGTTGACGGTATAACCGCAAGTGGCCACATCTACGTGGACTATATTCTCGACGTTCCCAATTTTGGGCACGAACTGGGGCGCACCAACTACGTCGGCGTGGGCGGGGCTTGGGGGAATGTAACCAGCGCGTGGACCGACGGCGGCAACGGCATCAGCGGCACGTATACTGCTTACGCCGGCATTTACACCATGAACTCGAAGAGCAAGCTCTCGAGTATCACCGACGGAACGTCGAACACGCTCGCTTTCGGCGAGACATTGACCGGGTTCCACATCGACGGTCAACGGCAATTTGAAATCGCCTGGATGGGCGCGGGCTGGTGGTATACGGGGTGGGGTCTGGCCCCGATTTACCAGAATGAGTACGGAACAGGTCCCTTCAACGATTTCACATTCCGGCAATTCAGCAGCAAGCATACTGGAATCATTAACTTCGCATTTGCCGATGGCTCCGTTCACTCGATTAGTCGATCGGCAGACTTTGGCACGTACATCGCCATGTCTGGAATGGCGGACAGCCAGGTGGTCGATCTTACCTTGATGGGTCTCTAGTCCAGGGTTCGCCTCAATTATACTGAGCGCGATCCAGAATGAGACATCGCCCTGTAGCCGCATTCGCCAGAATGCGGGGGAACCTGTGAGAGATAGCCCGCATTCTGGCGAATGCGGCTACGGCCTATTGGTATCAGTATTGACCGCACGCAGGATAGATAGATTCCGCCGCATCGGCCCCCGGTGCCCGCCGGGGGCCCTCTCTTCTTTCGTCAGCCGAACCAGTTGTATGCCAAGTTCACCGCTTTGGCCGTTTGGAGGTTGGAGGTTCACATGGGATTCTTACGTTGCCTGGTTATTGCTTCTCTTTTGATCGGGATGGGACTGAGCCTTGGTTGCGGCGGGGACGACAGGCCGACAGGCATGAAAGGCATGCAGCGTGGGACAGGTGAATCCACACCATCCTACATCCCTCTCAAGGGTGGTAATAAGAAACCTGAGCCACAAAACGACGTGGCGCCGACTCGGGTGAAATAGTGAAGTTGAGTCAAGCCGGCCGACTTGCTGCCACTGATCCCTGGGACTGTGATTGTGAGGAGACTCGCGGACCTATCCGCGCACGGAGGCCTGCTCGCCAGACGTGAGCCGAACTTGAACCAGGCCCCAAGCCTGTACCTGTGGTGCTCTGTTCTTCAGCGTGGTCGCGCTCTTTGGCCGGCGCCGGGTGCCCAGGGCACTCTATTTTTCGTTCGATTTCTTGCCCGCTAGTCATGCGCCGTAGTTTCCTTGCCTGACTCTGTTGCCATTTCAGAATCAGCTTCTTTCGCCGCCACACGGACGTTCAAGCAGCTGGAGTCCCCATGCGGAAGTTTTGGTTCCTTGCGATTATCGTGTTCCTAGGGGCCTGTGTCGTCGTCGTCCTCCTGTTTCCGGCGGCCGCCTACGTTCCGCTGGGTTTTCTAAGAAACGAGGCGTTCTTCGCCGGCAAGCCGACAAGCTATTGGACACGTGCGGTCCAGGGAAAGAGCTTCTTGGGTCACGAACCGGACAAGATGGACGTGGGCCAGACCTTGCGCGACGGAGGCAAGGACTCGGTCGGCGTGCTGACCCAAATGGTTGAAGACCCGGATCACGCGGTGCGCAGGCAGGCCTTGCTGGCCTTGTTTTACATCGGCGCTGATGCCAAACCGGCCGCACCTGTTCTGGCCGACATCATGAAGAAGGAAGATAATACCGCCATTTTCCTGTCTGCCGATGCCGCCCTCTCCAAGGCCGACCCCAAGCTCGAGTGTGAGACCCTGGCTGCGGTCTTGCGCGACAAGAGTCACTCCGCTCGCCGCGCCTGGGCCATCGCCATCTTGCTGGATCGCGCAGGTCAGTGCCAGGAGATCTTGCCAGCGGTGCAAGAGCTTTTGCAGGAGTCAGATACCGGTCTTCGCATCGACGCGATCCGCGTGCTCAGCCGCATGCACCAACCCCCGGAACCCCTGGCAGCGTCGCTGTGCGCAATATTGACCACCGACCAGGTGAAGACCTCTGGCGTTCAGGCAATCGAAGCCCTGGGTGAACTGGGGGCCGCGGCCAAGCCGGGCGTCCCTTTGCTCATCAAGATTTTGGAGGACCCATCGACGCGCAGCTCCGGCAGGAACTTTGGTCCTCCACACCTGCCAGGCGTGATCATTGCCCTGGGCCATATTGGGCCGGAAGCCGGCCCCAGTGTCCCGGCCCTCAAAAAGCTTCTTGGTAAGACCCATGACGAGCAACTGCGCCGCCACGCTCGTGAGGCCTTGGCGCAAATTGGCGCGCCAGCCGGGTAAGCGATCTCGTCACTCCGCCCACGCATCAAGACTCATCGCAGCAACCATCTGTCGCCAAATCGCCTGAGAGCCGTCGATAGGAAGCAGTCGGCTCAATGAGAGGCGCCTGGCTATACACTACGTGTTTCGCGCACGAGCAAGTAGAATTTACCACCAACTGCGAGATCAGGTACTCGCTGAACCAGGACGATGAGGGAGGGCGCGGCTTGAAAGTCCGAGCGCTCCTAAAATTGCTGAGGAAGGTTGGCTGGGAAATCGACCGCACTCGCGGCGATCACCGTCAGCTGGTTCATCCGATTAAACCAGGGCTTGTTACGAATGGCACTGTCGCACCCAAGACGTTGTGGGCGCGATGGTTGCGTCAGCCTGGGACACGCGGCTGCGAATATACAGATCCGTAATATCCTGATATGGCCCTTCTGCGGTGCTCCAGTTTTGGCGGGCGGTTTCCTCC
>DATGZX010000389.1:0-3303 GCA_035296965.1 Gemmataceae bacterium | reverse complement strand
GAGTCGCAGCCGGATCCGCAGCCGCCGCAAACCAGCCAGTCGACTCAGAGCCAGAAAACGGCGCCGGCCAAGGAACCCTCCGGGCCGCCCCTTGAGGGCAGCATGGTCGGCTACGTTGACGACGCCATCGTCGGTTCGCAGGTTCGAATTCGCTTCGACGCGGGCTTCAAAGATAATGCTCCCGATCGCGCCGAGTTCTTCTACCCGCAATGTGGTTGCAATCCCGGCGGGCCGGGGCCGAGGCCCGGCGCCTCGAATAACATAAATTTTCAGCAACTCTATTTTCAGGTGGAATATGCTCCGGTTCGTCGCTTATCGGTCTTCACCGAAGTCCCGATCCGCTGGATTCAGCCACAGAGTTTCATTCCCGGTACAAGCAATGTCGTGCAGGGCGTGGCTGTCACAGGAGCTTCTCCTTTCTTGAACCAGTCGGGAATTAGCGATGTTCGAGCCGGATTCAAGCTGGCCGTGACCGCTTCTTCCAATCACTCGCTAACCTTCCAATTCAAAGCTTACTTCCCGTCCGGGGATGGTTCCCGAGGACTGGGCACGGCCCACTACAGCGTCGAACCCTCCCTGCTGTACTATCAGCGGCTTTCCGGACGGTGGGCGGTCGAATCCCAGATCGGGGGCTGGCACCCGATTAACGGATCCACCACGAGCAAGGGTGCCAACTATGCCGGCGACGTCTTCTTTTATGGCATCGGGCCCAGCTATCAACTGGTGAATCACGAGAACATTAAGCTTGCACCCGTGGTCGAGTTGTTTGGCTGGCACGTGCTCGGCGGCCTGCAGACGCTCGCTAGCTCCGATGCCAGCGGCATCAATATTGTGAATCTCAAAGTCGGAGCGCGCACCTCATTTGGCAGACACAATTCCGTCTATGTGGGATTCGGGCAAGCGGTCACGCACTCGGTTTGGTATGAGCACATAGTCCGGCTCGAATACCGCTATTCGTTCTAACGGTCTGTGAGCTCTGTCTCGAATGGATGGTGGACGGTGGTATAAGTCCGCGGCCTTTCGATGTTCTCCCCACGTGCGTAGGGATGGTCCGTACCCAGCGCCTTCAACGACTCTTCCCGAAGCCGTTCCCATCTTGCATCATCCTGGTATCATCATCGGCGCGCGCGGCTTGATCGCGATAATTCTCGGACCAAATGCTGAAAATCCGGGGGGAGTTTGCAGTCGATCGCGACGCTCTCCCCCGAGCGCGGATGGACAAACTCAAGATATGCGGCATGAAGAGCGACGCGAGCAATTAGCGGCTCCGACGATTCCGCCCGGTGATATTTTCTATCGCCGATAACCGGGTGGCCCATCGCCGAAAATTGCGCTCGGATCTGATTCTGCAATCCTGTCACCAGCTCAACCCGGACGAGCGAAGCATCCGCAAAAAGGCGTTCGACGGAATATCGAAGTTCGGCACGAGCCGCCCGCGGGTCTCTCGCCGTGCGCAACTGTTGGAACATTCCTTCCCGTCTAAAATAATGCACGAGCGTCCCTGCCTCACCGCCGAGACGGCCGCGCAGTACCGCGAGATATTTCCTCACGGGAGTATGAGCGAGAAACTGTCGGACCAGCGCATCTCGATCCGGACCGGTCTTGGCAAATAGCAGAGCCCCGGAAGCAAACCGATCGATGCGATGCACGACCAAGGCTCGCTGTCTCTTCAGTTTGAGTTTTGCGACAAGCAGAGACAAGGCGGACGGAGTATCGGAGCCCTTAACCGGCACAGCCAGAAGTCCGGCTGGTTTGTCGAGAACGACCACGGCATCGTCTTCGTAAAGCACAGAAAGCTCGCGGGAGAAACGAGGCCGGCGCCGATCTTCCTGGGCCGACATCCGCTGGGCCGAAAGCCGATCCGACTTTCCCGTATGGCTGTGAGCCTGTCGCGGATGTTTCTTCATGGGCTGGGTGCCTGACGATCAGGCCATTATCAAATCATTCCGCTGACATCGCAAACTCGAAGAATCACGTCCGAGTGGCTCATCCAGGAAGAAATAATCAGGAAACATTCAAGAGGATGGCAAACCCCTCCCTAGGCCCGCGCCATTACGATGGTGTGCGGGCTCATCGGGATGGGATGGGCCCTCACGCCACTGAAACCAGCCTTGGTGTGCATATCCGACAGCTCGCGGAAGGTGTACGCATCTCCGGCTGCGGTTGACGTTAGCATGGTCATACTGAAGGCTGCAGGCATCGGGGGCGAGACGCGGTCTTCATTGGGCACGAACTCCAGCGTCGCTGCACATCCGCCGGGCTTGAGCGAGCCGCGGACTTTCTTCAGCAGCCCGACACAGGTCTCCACGTCGAAGTGATGCAGGAAATTCGTCAGGAGCACCGTGTCGTACGGACCGCCGAACGGCACCTCAAATGCGCTGCCCGGCAGCATGTCGTAGCGGTCGTGCACGCCGGCCTTGCGCGCGTTTTCGAGTGCTACCCGCAACACCGGCGCCCAGTCCAGCCCGGTCACATGCGCCTGCGGATTTTGTTTGGCGATTTCGATGCCGAACAATCCGTGACCGGCGGCGATGTCCAGCACGCGCATCGGTCCGGTGCGGCCTTCCAGCACGATGGCCCCCAACGGCCCCGCCATGGGCGCCATCATGGGAGCCATGCTTTGCGCAAACTCCACCCAGATCGGGTTCTCGGGTTCCAGCGAGCCTTCGCCCGGTAGCACGGTCCTGCCTTTGCGCACGATGTCGGCGAGATGTTCATAGGGCTCGCGCAGCGCCGGTAGCGACAGGAAACGAACAATCGAAGCCAGGCAGGCGGGCGAGCTGGGGTCCAGGAATGCCGCACTGGACGGCGTGTGCCGATAGTGCCCGTCGACCTTTTGAAGAAGTCCAGAGACGACGAGGAAGTCGCACAGAATGCGAATGCCGCGCTCCGAGGCCGAGGCGTGGCGCGCGATCGAGGACACATCCCCCGGCCCCTGGCCCACGGCGCGGAACACGTCCAACTCGATAGCCGCCTTCAGCGCGAAGGTCCGTTGAAAGGCTTGTAGATTCTCGAAGACGATTGCAGGCGTCAACTGCGCGCCAGACGGAGCATCAGGTTGCATCGCGAAGCCCCCACTCTTCCGGGAGACTTAATTTGGCTCCCAGGTCCGGCTGAGTATACACCCGCCTTAGCTGACCAGACTTCGCACCTTAGGCACTCTGCATTGCGGCACGCACCTTAGCCGGAGTGAAGGGCACAGAGCGCAGACGCACTCCCACCGCATCGAACACTGCGTTCGAAATGGCGGAGGGCACGACGGCAGCCGACGGCTCGCCCACGCCCCAGGGTTTCTCCGTCGGC
>DATGZX010000388.1:0-8716 GCA_035296965.1 Gemmataceae bacterium | reverse complement strand
CTGGGCCATGACGCAAATCGGGCTTCGTTCGACAAACGTCTGGAAAACACTGGGTAACATCCGTGTCGCCTCCCAAAGGACTCTTCGTAAATCCTGGAAGGCAATAGTTTAACGAGACAGCTGCGCACCTTGGAAGCCCTGGCCCTTGGGGCTCGCGCTATCGCTTCCTTGACAGAGAGGCCTGCGCCTCCGCTGCCATGCTGTTTGCCGGTTTCCTGCTTGCCAGCTTGTGCAAAACGCGCAGGGCCGATGGAGTGCCGATGCGCTCCAACACTTCAATGGCGCGCAATGTCCGCAACCGCTCTGGGCTAGCCTCCAGTTTATTCAGCAATTCTTCTACCCGCTGGCGTTTCTCCAAGCTGAGTTTGCCCTGCAGCAGCGGGCGCAGCACGGGTTCGGCGAAGTCGCCAAGCTTCTCTAGCTCTTGCATCGCTTCCTTGCGAGATGCAAAACGGGAATTATCGAGGTCAGCGGCCCAGCGGCTGATCTGCTCAGAGGAAGCAGAACTCGTCGACGGCAAATGCGTCTCCAAGTACGGCACGCTTGAGACGGGCGCTGCGATCAGGGTAGCCATCGCCTGGTAGGCATTGCCAGCTTCCGCCTGCGCCAAATCCTTCCAGAGCGACTGCATCTGCGCCGCGCTGGGAGGCGACTCTTTGGCTCGGCCCTTCAACAGGCTGCCGCCGGTGACGTCCCAGAGAATCACCGTCGTATCATCGCTTCCCTGAGCGAGTAGAGATCCATCCGGGGAATAAACCAGCACACCAGGGTTCTTGTCCGGAGAGCGAAACCGGCAACGCTCTTGACGCGTCTTAAGCTCCCACACCAGTATCTCGTTCTCCCCGCCGACCGTGGCAACCGATCTGCCATCGGAAGCGAACACCACGCCCAGGCTCATGGCTTCCGCTTCCAGTCCCGGCAATTCACGGCCGGTCGTAAGGTCCCACAAATGAATCCCTTTGTGATAGCCCACCGTGGCTAAAATCTTCCCGTTGGGAGAAAAAGCGAAGTCGGTCGGGGAGCTGTACCGCTTGGTCAACTGGTGCACATTCTTACCTGTGTCCATGTCGAACAACGTGATAGTGTCCCTGTCGCGGACGTAGGCCAGCAGCTTTCGGCCCAGAGAGAAAGGAGGCCCGGACCCTTGGTTGCGCGGGATGGGGATTTGTCTCATTTCTTGCCCGGTCGAAACGTTCCAGATATGCAAGGGTTCTCTCGCGCCATGGGAAGCTAGTGATTTGCTATCCTGGGAGAAGGCCAGGGAGCAGGTCGGAGCAGGTTCCCCTGGCAGTCGTAGAGATTCTCTTCGCGTGACCGTGTCGTGGACATGGATGATCCCATCCTTGCTGGCTGAGGCAAAGAACCTGCCGTCGGGGGACAAGATTCTCTTGATCAAGGCCGGCGGGCCTGCATGGTGCCGGATCTCTTGCCTTGTTTTGAGGTCCCAGAACCAGATCGACCCGTCCCAGGCAGCAGCGACCAGGGTGTTGCCATCGGGTGAAAAAGCAATCGAAGTCACGCGGCCCACGTGGGGGTAGCGCACCTTGCCCAAGCGGGCGATGGCGCCTTCGGGCAGGGGATCATCCTCTGCCCGGGCAGGAGCGGAAGCAGCGGTGCCGAGCAGCAGCAACCAGCATGTCAATAGCAGCGACATCAGTCACCTCAGTCGTCGGAGTTTGTAACGCATTCCAATCAATTACTGCACGCCGGGGCCGCTTGGATACGGAATTTTTTCCGGCAAACGCAAAAAAGTTGTATCCGTTTGCTTGGTGCGTGCAGTAATTAAGAAGAGATCGCCGAAATAGGGAGTCTTGAGCAGATGACCGCCGGACCGGTGACCGACTTTCTGAGGCACCTACGCTCGACCGCGGCAGCGCGCGCAAACGAGGACTGCCCCGACGCTGGCCTGCTTCAGCAGTTTGTGACGGAACAGGCCGAAGCCGCCTTCCAGACCCTGGTCCAGCGCCATGGTCCGATGGTGCTGCGCGTCTGCGGCGACTTACTGCGTGACACGCACGACGTCGAAGACGCTTTCCAGGCCACGTTTCTGGTGCTGGTGAGCCGGGCTTCTTCGATTCGCAATGCGTCCTTGCTGGGCAACTGGCTCTATGGGGTGGCCTACAGAGTGGCGGTGCGCGCTCGGGCGAACGGCGCTCGCCAGCGGGCCCACGAAGCACGGGGGGTAGACATGGTGGCTGCAAAGCCGGTTGCCCCGGGCCTCGAGCCCGAGCAGCAGATTATCCTCCACGAGGAACTGAATCGCCTGCCGGAGAAATATCGGGTGCCGGTCGTCCTCTGCTATCTGCAGGGGAAAACCAACGAGGAGGCTGCCAGTCAGCTGGCTTGGCCGGTCGGCACGGTGAAGGGCCGGCTAACCCGCGCCCGCGACTTGCTCCGAGGCCGGCTCACACGCCGCGGCCTGGCACTCTCTGCGAGCACCTTGGCCGTGATTCTTACGCAGAACAGCGCCTCCGCCGCGGTGCCCGCCGCCCTTTTGTCAACTACCACCAAGGCTGCGCTGCTGGTTGCGGCAGGCCAGGCGGGCGCCGAAGGCGTCGTGTCGGCGCAGGCGGCCGCGCTTTCCAAGGGAGTGATCCAAACCATGTTCTTGACCAAAGTGAATGTCACCATCGCGGTTCTCCTCGGGGCCAGTGCTATTGGAGCGGGCGGAGGGTTATTCGCCTTTCACCTACCGGCTGGCGATGCGCGTGTTGCGGCCAGGGCAGCCGTTAAACTGGCGCCCAGAGTCGCAGCAGACGGCGCGAAACAGGAAGACGAGACCCCGGACGCACTCAGGGCAGCCCGGCTAACGAGTGCCAATAAGATGAAGCAATTGATGCTGGCGATGCACAACTTCCACAGTGTCAACCGGCTTTTCCCGGCCGCGGCGGTCTATGACAAGAAGGGCAAGGCGCTGCTTAGCTGGCGCGTCCTTCTCTTGCCCTATCTTGAAGAGGGCGATTTGTTCAAAGAATTCCACCTCGACGAACCTTGGGACAGCGCCCACAACAAGACCCTTCTGGCCAAGATGCCCAAGCTCTACGCTCCCGTGCGCGGCCCGAGCAAAGGCAAGAATGTGACCTTCTACCAGGTATTCAAGGGGAAGGGAGCTGCGTTCGAGGGAGTCGAAGGGATAGGTTATGCCGAGTTCACCGACGGCACATCGAACACCATTGCAATTATCGAAGCGGGCGAAGCAGTGCCCTGGACCAAGCCGGCGGACCTGGCCTACGATGCAAACAAGCCTCTGCCCAAGCTCGGAGGGCTATTCAAGGAGGGAATCAACGCCGCCTTCGCGGACGGTTCCGTTCACTGGCTCAAGAAGGATTTTGACGAACCGACCATGCGTGCGGTCATCACGCGCAACGGCGGCGAGATCGTGGACCCGGACAAGCTCCGCAACGATAAGTAAGCCTGGGCACGAAGCGGGCGCGCGCACGCAATGTTGGGCGGTTGCCACGCTTGGCACGAACGCCCGTAAATTCTCCGGCGAAACGACCGACTTTAGCGCGGCCTGGTTGCTTTTTACGCTGGGCGCGACGTTCTCCCCGGCTCTGTTCTGAAGCTTGGCGATCGCCACTTTGCCATATTGCGCATAGCCAAAGTCCAGGTAGCCAATCGCGCCGGGTGTTTTTTGGATTGTTTCCGCGACTCCGTCGGTGCCCTTGGCACCAACGCCGGTGGGCCAGCGGGCGGTCAAACCCACATCGCGCCTTTTCTTCAACGCTTCGCCGACGGCACCGGGATGCTGTGTGAACGCGAAGGTGGTGCCGCTCGCGCCGGCGCGGTGAATCACCCGCTTGCGCGTCAGTCCTTGCATACAGCTTGTGAATGATCCATGATTATCTGATGAGTTTTCGCCGGCACCGATTGGCAAACACAAGCGATGAGATAGCCTATCCTGACTTACTCAATTTTTCGGGTCCTCGAATCCGCAGCTCCGTCGAAGGAGCATCGACATGCGCTGACATACGGAAGCGCACGGGGCGTGGTCCTACGCTGTCCGCTGGCGAACTCTCAAGCATAGGTGCAAACATGGTGAAACCCGTTGAGCGCACGACGGCTGGAGACACTGCGTTGGAACGTCGCCTGGAGCGATTGGGGCTTACGGGGCAGGAAGAGCACTGGACCGACCGCTACCTGCTCTGCGACCACCTGGTGGACCCGCCGACGGCCAAGTCGCGGCAGAGGTTCGAAGCCACCAGCAGGTTCATCCGCGACCTGGTCGCCCACCGCTGGGTCAAAACGCGCCGTGCACGCGAGGAAGCCAATCCGAAGCGCATCCACTACCTGTCGATGGAGTTCTTGCTCGGGCGGACGCTACGGAACAACATCATGAACCTGGCCGCGGAACCGATGGTGCGGCGGGCCATGCAGCAAGAAGGCTGGGATCTGGAGAAGTTGATCGAGGAGGAGCCTGACGCCGGGCTGGGCAACGGCGGCCTTGGTCGTTTGGCAGCCTGCTTCATGGATTCTCTCGCCACCCTGCAATACCCGGCCATCGGCTACGGTCTGCGTTACGAATACGGCATCTTTCGGCAATCGATCCGCGAGGGCTATCAAATCGAGCAACCCGACAACTGGTTGCGGAACTCCGATCCCTGGGAGATCGAGAGGCCCGGAAAGTTCTACGTCGTCCCCTTGAATGCCAAATTCGAACTGCAGGGTTCTACCCTGCGGATCTCGCGGAATCAGCCGTCGAGCTTGCTGGGCATCGCCTACGATCGGCCCGTGGTGGGGTACGGCGCTCAATGCATCAATACCTTGCGGCTCTGGGCGGCCGCGGCTCCCGAGTCTTTCGATTTCGCAGAGTTTTCTCACGGCGACTTCGCGGGCGCCGTCATCCAAAATGTCGCCGCCGAGTCGCTCACTCGGGTCCTTTACCCCGACGACTCCACCGAGGCAGGCCGGGCCTTGAGGTTCCTGCAACAGTATTTCATGGTGAGCTGTTCGCTGCAGGACATCATCAGCCGCTTTCTCAAGCAAGACAGCCCAAACTGGTCCGAGTTGCCCGACCAAGTGGCCATCCAGATGAACGACACGCATCCGGCCCTTTCCGTTGCCGAGCTGATGCGTATCTTGCTCGATCAGGCACAGCTCCCCTGGGATCAGGCCTGGGACATCACTCTGCGCACGCTGGCCTATACCAATCACACGCTACTTCCTGAGGCCCTGGAGAAATGGCCGGTCGAGATCTTCGAAATGCTCATTCCTCGGCACCTGGAGATCGTTTACGAGATCAACCATCGGTTCCTCGATGACGTCCGCCGCCGCTATCCCGGGGACGAGGCCCGTTTGCAGCGCGTGAGCCTGATCGAGGAGGCGCCAGTGCGCAAGGTCCGCATGGCCCACCTGGCGGTCGTTGGCTCCCACAGCACAAACGGCGTGGCCGCGATCCACTCGGAGCTGCTCCGCAAGCGCCTGCTGCAAGACTTCGCCGAGCTGTTCCCGGAGCGGTTCAATAACAAGACGAACGGGGTCACCCCAAGGCGTTGGCTGCAGCAGGCCAACCCATACCTGTCCCGACTCATCACCAAGGCGATTGGGGACGAGTGGGTCACCGACCTGGCTCAGCTCCGCAATCTGCTCCCCTTGGCCGACGACGCCGGCTTCCGCGCGCAGTTCCGCGACGCCAAGCGCGAGGCCAAAGTTGCGTTTGCCAATTGGCTCAAAGCCAGTTCGGGCCACACCGTGGACGCGGACACGATCTTTGACAGCCAGATCAAACGCATTCACGAATACAAGCGCCAGCTGCTCAACGTCCTCCATATTATCGTTCTTTACAACCGGCTGCGGAGCAACCCCAACCAGGACATGCCGCCGCACACCTTCTTCTTCGCGGGGAAAGCGGCGCCGGCTTACCACCTGGCCAAGCTGATCATCAAACTGATCAACAACGTCGCCGGCACGATTAACGGCGACCCGGCAGTGCGCGGCCGGCTCAACGTACTGTTCCTGCCAGAATACAACGTCAGCATGGCCGAACGGCTCATCCCGGCCAGCGATGTCTCCGAGCAAATCTCGACAGCCGGGTATGAAGCCAGTGGCACCGGCAATATGAAATTCATGATGAACGGTGCTCTGACCATCGGCACGCGCGACGGGGCCACCATCGAAATGGCTCAGGAAGCCGGCGAGGGAAACTTCTTCCTTTTCGGTCTCACGGCAGAGCAGGTCGCCGACAGCACCAAGTGGTACGATCCCTGGTGGCACTACAACCACGAACCCGAGACCCGCGCGGCACTGGACTTGATCAGCTCAGACCACTTCAGCCGTAACGAGCCGGGGATTTTCGGTCCGATCCTTGACACCTTGCTGACCAAGGGGGATCACTATCGGCATCTCGCGGACCTGTCCGACTACGCCCGCGCCCACCGAGATTTAGCTGCCCTGTACGCCAACCCCGATGCCTGGGCGCGCAAGGCCATCATCAACGTCGCCAGCTCAGGTAAATTCTCGAGCGACCGAACCATCAAGGAATACGCCGACGAAATCTGGAATTTGCAGTTGTCTCCCGTACAGTAGTGGCTCGACTCCCTGAACTTGATGGTGCCCTGGAGCATTCGTGTCCATGACGGAACCAGCCAACAAGAATTCGCCGGCGCTGCTCGATCGCGATCTGGGCTGGCTGGAATTCAATCAGCGGGTTCTGCATGAAGCTCTGGACGACCGCACGCCGCTCCTGGAACGGCTGAAGTTTCTGGCCATATTCAGTTCGAATCTTGACGAATTCTTCATGAAGCGCATCGGCGTGCTATCGCGGCACATGCGCGACCCGAGTGCCTACCCACACCAACAAGTACTGCGCGAGAGGATTCTCGCCATGGCGGCGGCGCAGGCTGATGTGTTTCGAAATGTCATCCGGCCCGAACTGGCGCGCAACGGAATCCATCTGCTCGACTTCAGTGATCTTACCGAGGACGAACGACGCAAGCTCGATGAACTCTTTCGGCAGAAGATCTATCCGGTGCTCACACCGCTGGTGGTCGATCCCTCCCATCCCTTTCCTTTTCTGTCCAATCTTTCGCAATCGCTTGGCATCCTTCTCAAGGATCCAGGCTCCGGGAACATCCTGTTCGCGCGCGTAAAGGTGCCGGGTCACGTGCCCGCCTGGCTGCGTCTCGAGACTTCCGAGCCTCGCGACAGCGCCACGGAGAAGACGTATCGTTTCGTCCGACTGATTGACCTCATTCGTGCCAATCTCGACAGCTTGTTTCCTGAAATGCATGTGCTGGAGGTGATGCCATTCCGCGTGACTCGCAATGCAGAGGTGGAAGACGACGAGGAAAATATAGAAGGGAGCCTGATCGAGCACGTTGCCGAGGAGCTTCGCCAAAGACGCATGGAAAAGGTTGTCCGTCTGGAGTACGAGCCCCCCGGAAGCGTGGCACAACTCGCGCTGCTGACCGACCGATTGGCCCTCGACCCCATGCATGTCTACGAAGCACCGGCCGAGCTGGATTACACCGGTCTCATGCCGATTGCGGGGCTGCCGCGGGAGGACTTACGCGATCGTCCGTGGGAACCAATCGTGCCCGCTGCCTTCACGGACGGCGACGGCAGCATTTTTTCAATCATCCGCGCAGGCGACGTCCTTGTGCACCATCCCTACGAGAGCTTCGTTGCGACGACGGCCCGGTTTATCCGGAGCGCCTGCGAGGATCCCAAGGTCCTGGCCATCAAGATGACCGTCTACCGCATCGGCTCCGACACGCAATTCATCGATAGCCTGATGCGGGCCGCGGAGGCAGGCAAGCAGGTGGCCTGTCTGGTGGAAGTGACGGCCCGCTTTGACGAGCTGCAGAATCTGCACTGGGCGCGGGCCCTGAACCAGGTGGGCGTCCACGTGGTCTACGGCATGCTCGGGCTCAAGACCCACACCAAGACAACCTTGGTCGTCCGCAGCGAGGCTGACGGAGTTCGCTGCTACGCTCATATCGCCACTGGCAACTACCACATCAAAACCGCCGGACTCTACGCCGATCTTGGCCTTTTGACCTGCGATCCGATACTGACCGCCGATGTCGTGGAGCTATTCCACTCTTTGACCGGCGGGTCCAAAAAACGCGCTTATGCGAAGCTGCTGGTGGCGCCAGTGAATATGCGGGAACGCTTCCTGGCTCTCATCGACCGCGAGATCGCCCACTGCCAGGCCGGCCGGCCCGCGCGGATCATTGCCAAGATGAACCAGCTCGAGGACCGGGCCATGTGTCAAGCCCTGGTGCGCGCTTCCCAGGCCGGAGTGGCCGTCCACCTCATCATTCGCGGCTTCTGCGTGCTGCCCCCCGGAGTGCCCGGCTTCACGGAGCGCGTCCGTGTGATCTCAGTGATCGGGCGTTTTCTCGAACACTCCCGGATCTACTACTTCCAAAACGGCGCGGCCGACCCCATCCAGGGGGACTATTTCATCGGTTCCGCGGACTGGATGGAACGCAACCTCTCGCGCCGCGTCGAGGCGATCACGCCGATTGAGGCACCCGCTCTTCGCCAGCGCCTGTGGCAGATTCTGCAGACGTCGCTCGAAGATCGCCGCCAAGCGTGGGACATGCGCGCGGACGGCAGCTACATCCAGCGGGGTAGCTGTCGAATCTGTGCGCAGGGTAGAACCGTCTGAGATTACCTCAGCTTGACATTCGTGCCCAAGAAAAGCGAATGGGAGACGTGTGACGGCGGGCCGTCAGCCGCCTGGATGGGGAAGAAGCTGATCCAAGACCGA
>DATGZX010000387.1:0-23474 GCA_035296965.1 Gemmataceae bacterium | reverse complement strand
ATCATGTGAAATCTTACGATAATCCCAGGAGAACGCAGCTGATATTGTCACTATGTGTTTTGCGAAATGGAGGTCTGCGATGCGGAAAAATCAGGGCGAACGCCAGTTGGGCCTTCAGCACCTGTTAAACATGGGCTAGGCTCTGACCCGTGCTCCGCACGCCAGTAAATCCTCCGCCAATCGCCGGCCTACTTCGCCAATCGGCTGCCGCGCGTCCCTAGCCGGAAAGCTGTTGTCATAAGGATGGGAAACTGCCATCTGGGCACTGGGAAGACCGGTTAATTACGAATCGTCATTGTCACCGTCGGGCGACGGCTTTCTAAGGATCTCGACGCCGCCGTCAGGGTGCGCGGCCGGCGTTGGTGCGACTACCTGAACGGGCACAATCGTCGGCTGCGGCTTTGGGTAGCCGGTCGTTCTGGAGTTGGAATAGCCTGCACAGCGCGTCGGGCAAGGTGTGCCTCCCGGACGCGAGCTGTCCCTCTACCGTCTCCTCGGCCAGAGCGCTGATGGGACCGTGCAAAATCTGGTTTTGCAACAAGCAGAATGCGCCCTCAATGTACTCCTTGTCAGGCTCGCTCAGTCGGCCACCCAACTTGGCGAAAAGCTGCCGCAGGACCGCCTGGTGCTTGGTCTTGAAATCTTCCGTCAGTCGGCTGATCACAGGGCTATTTCGCCGCCGGGCCAGGTCCATGAAAAAGGCCTGCGTCTGCTCAAGGACGATCGTTTCCGCGCGCCCGACATGCTTGCGCCGTTCCGCCTGTGCCTGGTCGCAGATACGACTCAGGTCGTCGATGTTGAAAAGACAGGTATGGTCGCCGTCGTGGATGCGTGGGTCGAAATCGCGCGGCACGGCGATGTCCAGGATCACCACCGAGCGATTTGTTCGCCGCGCCAGGATTTTTTCGTAGTGCGGCAACGTGACAATCGGCTCGGGTGCCCCTGTCGTACTGAGGACAATATCGGCACTGGCGAGCACCTCATCGAATTGTTCCCAGGGCACGGCTCGGCCACCGCAATTGTTTGCCACAACGACGGCTTTCTCTGGACTCCGGTTGGTCACCACGATCTGCTTTGGTCGCAGCGTTTTTAGATGGCGCAGGATTAGCTCGCCCATCTTGCCGGCACCGATCACGAGGATCGTTTTGTCACTGAAGTGGGAGAAGACTTGGCGGACGAAATCGACCGCGACACTGGCAACGGACACTTTGCCCTGGGAAATGCTTGTCTCGGTGCGCACCCGCTTGGCCACGCGCAGGGCGTGCTGGAAAAGGGCATTGAGCACTGGCCCGGCGTGCCGACACGCCCTGGCCTTCTCATAAGCCTCGCGGACCTGGGCAGCAATCTGTCCTTCCCCGACCACGAGGCTGTCAAGACTGCTGGCGACGCGGAGCAGGTGGCTGACCGCGGCAACGGCCCTATGCTCGTACAGGTGGCGGCGGACATCGTCCGCCGGCCAGCCGTGTGCGGCGGCAAGGACTTCGACGACCTGCGTGCCGTCAGGTCCGGCCATCGCATTGATCTGGGCAAGGTAGATCTCGACCCGGTTGCATGTGCTGAGGATGACCACCTCGCAGCCGAAGCGGGCACTCAACTCTCCGAGAGCCCGTTCGAGCCGGACCCCATCGAAGGCCAGCCGCTCGCGCAGCTCGATGGGCGTATTGTGGAAGCTGCAGCCAACGACAAGGAGGATCATGGCACGCCTCCTCCACTGTTGAGGGTGTGCGGCAAGGCAAAGTGACGACCAACAATACCAAGAATCATCGATGACGAATTCTTTGCGAATAAACAAATAGCCAGATCACCGTCAAGAGCATTCGCGAAGCCACCGTTGACCGGAGTAAACGAGGCGGTTTGCACAAGTCGGTGGCCGCCGTTGAACTGGACATCAGACTCAAGGCACCCTAGAACAAGTGCATTACGTACACACGGGAATGGTTCCCTTGTACTCTGGCAAACTTTGGAGGAACCTACCATGGCAGTGGGAACACAGGAACGAGCCCAGGCCCCTGTGGACAGCGCGAAGCTTATCGACGGACTCAATGAGGATCTGGCGGGAGAATACCAGGCCGTGCTGATGTACTCCAACTTCGCGGCCAGGCTCACGGGACCGTACCGAAGGGAACTGCGGGCCTTCTTTCAGGGAGAGATCACGGAAGAGCTTCGCCATGCACAATTCCTGGCGGACAAGATTGCCGCCCTGAATGGCGCACCGATCACGGAGCCGCGACCAGTGCCCGATGCCGACCAGCCCCGGGCCATGTTGGAATGCGCCCTGGAGACCGAGAAACAGGCCATTGCCGGCTACAAGGAACGAATCCACCAGGCAGACGCCTTCGGCGACGTTGGTCTAAGGCTTGACCTGGAAGACCTGGTCGCCGACGAGACCCGGCACAAGGAAGAGATCGAGCGGATCCTGGCTGGCTGGCGTCAAGTTTCTTGAATCAATTTTCCTTGCGGGCGACTTTTGTTTCCGTTTTCGCCATTTCGACAATCGTTGGTACCAAGGGCTTGTTCGGCATCGCAAGGGCGACGGCGCTTGGCGGCGCCGACCGGTACAGCAGTTTTGCCGCGATGGTAATCGGCCCGGACAGGTCCTTGGGGAGTTCAGGCGTGATTGGCGTTCTGAGCGCGCCCTTCGGGGGGATGGTTCGTTTGTGCGATAACCGAACCATCTCCCAGGGCTTCATGGTCATCTTGCCGGCTTGGTCCACGGCGACGGCCCCAAACCAGATGGAATCCGCAGCGAAGTCGCCCTTTTCGTCGAGGTTGCCACTTTGGAATAGCGTTTTGCCCTGTTGATCCGAGATGCGCAGGTCAACCCATATCTGGCGGAGTTCGGTAACACCTGTCGGCAGATTGTGCCCGGCCCCAACGTTGTGAACAATCACCTCGATCAGTAACTTTCCGCCTGGAGTGTACCCGGACGCTGTTTTCAGCTCGATCCGGGCGGCGCTTTGGAGCCACGCCTCTGCCATCTTGGCCTGCGTCTTTCCCCCAGCCAAACGATCTGCGTTGGCATTTCCCCCAACGAAGTAGTGCCGATAGATGTCGCGCTCGTCGCCATTCACAACCCGCTGTCCCTTGACCACAATGGGTTGAAGAGTCTCGGCCACCTTTCTCATTTCTTCCACGTTGCGCATGTGGCAATCCTGGCACTGAATGCCCTTCTGAGCATATATGCTCGCTTTCCACTCGCCATACGTATTCTCGATCCGCAACCCATTGATGGGGTGAATAACGGTGTGGCAACTAGCACAGTATTCAGCCTTGGCGAAAAAAGATCGCTGTTCACCGGAGTGCGCGCGGTTCTTCTGGAAAGCGCCCGAATGGGCGTACTTGACCCGGCCCGCGGTTAGCGTGAAGGAGGCGTTCCCAGGCTCGCCCCAGGGCCCTTCTGGACCGGTAAGGCGGGACATCTGGTGGCAGACATCGCAGCTCACGCCGGCTTTGGCCTCGGCCGGCAATTCCCGATCGTGTTTCTTGGGAATGAGCCCGGAAACGACACCGGTCGCTGAATGACAACCGGAGCAAAATGCATACATCTTGTCGCCAGCTTCCTTCCGCGCCAGTTCCGCAAAACCTCGGTAGAGCGGTTCCCCGTGAGCAGCCGAATGCATCGATCCGTTGAACTCTTTCCATTCGCGTTCGTGGCAGACGCCGCAGGTTTCGCTGGAGACAAAGGTATCGATATCGAGTGGGGTACCGTCTCCCGTCGAGATGCGCGATAGCCCAAAAGGTCCGACCGGAGGCGTTGCCGGAGTCGGTGATTGGGCACGAAGTCCTGCCCAAATGCTAGTGAGCACGATCATGGCGAACAGCAGGATAACCATGAAGCGGAAGCGAAACATGATGCTCCTCCCAAGGATCTATACGGCGCGCGGTCAATACTGATGCCAATAGGCCGTAGCCGCATTCGCCAGAATGCGGGGGGGAACTGTGTGAGATAGCCCGCATTCTGGCGAATGCGGCTACGGGGCGATGTCTCATTCTTGACCGCGCTCAGTATAACCTCGTGCGGGCTTGGCACCTCCTGCTGGTTTGCCATGGTCATTCATAAATGCCGGCGCGGGAATTGTGTGCTTCAGCCGGTTGTGCGGCAACTCTACTGGTGACGTGGTGGGGATCGGTTATCTCACTACCTCACTACGTCCCCGGCTCGCCGGGCGAGTCGGAAGCTGATGACTTGCTCTAATCGTCTCGCCTTACTGATCCCAGGAAAGAGTTTATCGCCTTCACATTGGCAGAAATCGTCTGCCGGGGACCTACGGCCTTGATGACATAGAGCTGATCGCTGAGCGGAATGATTGCCGCGATCATACGATAATCGGGTCGGTTGACAACCGGAGCCACCATTCCGGCCCGTTCGCCGAACGTTCCGGCGAAATCGACGAGCGTGGCCTTGAGGCCGCCGACTTCAACCTCTTCTTGCTTACGGCTGTCGATGGTTCCCACGAACTGGCCTTTCCAGCGGTCAACGTTGTCCTTGACGGTGCCAGCGACAACCGACACCGTCAGGCGGCCATCCACGGTGTCCTTGTCAGCATGCGGTATGGCAAATTCAACCTGGACCAGGGAAGAGCGGGGCTTTGTCCGTTTCCAGGTTGCGGGCGCGGTGAAGGTAAGCGGCTTGACGTGGACTTCGGTGCCCGTGCCTGGGGCGGCTTCAGACATTTCGACGTCCGCGTCACGCAGTTGCACGGAGCGCACGAATGTGTTGATCGCCTCAACATGGGCAGCTATTGTCTGCTGGGGCCCCACGGCCTTTACGAAATGCAACTGTTCGCCAATGGGGATAACTGCCAGGATCATGCGATAGCCAGGCTGGGTGCCCGCGACAGCGGACTGGCCGTGCTGACTGGTATACGCACCCGAAACATTGACGAAAGTGACCTGGAGGCCGGCGATCTCCTTTTGTTCCTGCTTGACGTTCTCGCTGGCTGCGTCGAACTCGCCCTTGAAAACGTCAATGTTACTCTCGATGGAGCCGCTTCCTACCGAAATCATGAGACGGCCGTCCGTCGTGTCCTTCTCAACGTGGGGTAAAGCGAATTCAGCCAGGTAGTAGGAGGAACCGGGCTTGGTGCGCTTCCAGGTCGCCGGCGCCGTTAGCGTGATGGCGTCCAGGCGCACTTCGGGACCGGTACCATAATTAGTTCGCCCCGCCAAGCCATGATGCAGAGCAAGCTCGTCTTGCGGCGTGGCAGAGTCCTCGGAGTTATCCAGTTTGGCAGGAATGCCCCGGGCCTCCTCCGGCCCAGAGGATTTGCCACATCCCAATGATACCGCTCCCGCCAGACAGCAGAAAAGCATGCAGTACCGCATAAATGCCCTCGCGCCATCCTTGGACAAAAAAACCGGAAGTTGCAGACGTTTGCACGAAGAAGTAACAAACTGGCGCGGAGCAGTGCCCATTTTGTTACAGCCAGTGCAATTTACCGGTTTGCACCCCAGCCTCGGAAAGGAGTATACCGGCTGCCTCGGGCGTTAGGCAACGTCATTCGTCCGCTACTGCCGGCAAGAGCACTATTTTAGTAAAGTTGAACTTTGACCGGACCGATTGACCTTTACAGGATTGTCGTTTTCGCTAACCTCCTGCCGCCCCAGTAGGGCAAATCGAAACGTTTCCACCGTTCATGGATGGGAGAGTGGCACGTGCACAGCCTTCCGAAAATCTCCAAGGTCCTTGGTTGGAGCTTCAGCCTAGGCATGGTCACTCTCTGTCTGACGTTTACTGCCAGCACCTTGAGGGGACAATTCTTACAACGGCTTTTCCATCGGGACAAGCCTGCACCGGCAGCCGCACCGGCACCACCACCTGACACTTCCGATGGCGGCTACTTGGCCAAACAGAGGTACGACAGCCTCACTCGTGGGACGCAACACGATCAGGCCAAATTGCTGGCGCTGGTGAAGCCTTTTGTCGAAAAACAATTCCCACCAATAACGGGCTCGGCACCAAAGATACCCGGTGCGGAGATGGTCGATGACGACACCTTGTGCGCGACCTGCCACGCGACTTACGTCAAGTTGCACCGTACCGATATTCACCGTAATCAGGCATGCGAAGTCTGCCATGGTCCGGCCAGCGAACACCTCAAGACACGTGGCACCAAGCCGGGAACTATCGTGAGCTTCAAGACCGCCACGCCAGCCGATCAGAATGAAGTCTGCTTGAAGTGCCATGAGCAACACGTGAAGGATCGATTTGTCGGACAGCAATGGCGCGTCTCCACTCATGCCCACGCCGGCGATGCCTGTGCAGCTTGCCACAAGAATCACTACACAGTCCCGAGCGGCACTCCAGCCACTCAGGTCGGTGCGGCACCTGCGCAACTGCCCCCCAGAGCCAAGGAAACCGAGGCCGAGGTCACGGCCATTCGCTCCACCTATGCGGCCCTCGGTGTTCCGGGTCCACAGACCTGCTACAAGTGCCATGGGGACAACCCAGGCGCACCCAAAGAGGCCCCGAAAATTTGCAACATGCAGGTACCGGGTCATCCCCACCAGGTTGACGGCCCCCACAATTTCAAATGCACGACCTGTCATGACCCTCACGGCGTCCTCCGCAAAGAAGTGCGCACGGATATGTGTATTCAGTGCCACCGGCAAGACCCGAAGACCATGCCGTGGTGTGGGTCGAGCCACGCCAAGGCCGGCATGGCCTGCGTCGATTGTCATAATCCTCATTCGCCCTTGCCGAAGCTAGGAGCCGCGGAGCCGAGCACCTGCTACAAGTGCCACACCGAGAAGGTGCAACTCGAGCAGGTCGCCCATCCTCATCAGATCAATGGCGTCAACGGGTTCAAGTGCGTTACCTGCCACAATCCACATGACAATATCCGCCGGGCGACGCGCGTGGACACGTGCCTGAGCTGCCACAAGGGCCACCCCACCATGGCATGGCAATCCAGTACGCATGCGTTGCAATTCGTGGCCTGCGCCGATTGCCACGACCCGCATCCGAACAGCAAGGTGCCACTGGTCGTGGACATCGACCATAACCAAGTCAATCGTGCGAAACGGATGCCGATGTCGGTCGATGAGCCGCGCGTGTGCTACCGGTGTCACCAGAGGATCGCTGGCCTGTTCAACCTGCCGTTCCACCACCCGGTGCCGGAGGGGAAAATGTTATGCTCCAAGTGCCATGACCCCCACGGGAGCGAGGGTGACAAACTCCTGAAGCAGCCCACCGTCAATCTGACCTGCTACAAATGTCACTCATCGAAGCAGGGACCATTTGTGTATGAGCATCCGCCGGTGACGGAGAATTGCATGATCTGCCACAATCCGCACGGCACGGTGGCCAAGGAGTTGTTGAAGCAGCCGCCGACGTTCCTCTGCCTGCGGTGCCATTCGGGGCATAACGGAGCACACCATGTCCACCTTGGGCAGGTTCCGAGTCAGCGGGCGGCCTTCTACACGGATTGCACGCAGTGTCACCATGAGATTCATGGCAGTGACCTGCCCGGAGTCGGACGGAACGGCTCGTTTTTCCAGCGATAGCAGGGCCGATTAAGAGAAATCCGGTGTCTTCAAAAGCCCGGGTTTCACACGCGTCAACGCGAAGGGGCGGACATGCTGTCCGCCCCTCTTTGTTTCTCTCCATCTTCCGTAAACTAACCTCTGTGCCACAGTCGCTCCGTTGTGCCACGGTCTCCTGACCTAGGCACGTTCGGGAGACCGTGCCGCTACGGGGGCGCCACCCTCCACCTGCGCTGCCAATTACCAGTCCTTCTGACCTCTGACTCCTACCAGTCCCCTTCTGACCCCTGACTGCGCAAAGCGGCAAAAGGCTAACATGACGACAATGAAGCGGATTGATTAAGAGAGGAAATGGCCGCGAAGCAGTGAAGAACAGGGAATGCCTCTGACGATGAATAAACCGATATCCATACTCTGAGAAGGCCCGGGGACCGGCGACGGCGCTGCTTAGAGGGGTTTTTCACCGCGATCACCCGAATATCAGGACTCGAATCATGACTCGACAAAGGACTGTCGTAGCCTCCAGGATGGGGTTGTGTTGCCTTTACCTCTTGGCTCTTGGCATTTCGTTGCTTTCCTGGCCCGCATGGGCTCAGGATGCACCTTCAACGGCGACTGGGAGACAACCTGGCAATGGCCCGGAACTGAAGAGCGATCTTCAGATCGCGCCCGTCCAGGGGATTTCTGCCGCGAATCCCACGGCCGTGCAGCCAGGGACCGAACTTCAGTCAGCCGGTACGGTTCCAGCTCCAGATGGAACTACTCCGGCCGAGCCGAAGAGTCCTCCCCAAGGGGCCATTACTTACGGCCCGCCGGGTCAATTCCCCTGGCAAGCACCTTTCAAGCCTTTTTGCGCTTGTACACCATCCCTCGATGAAAGCCCGAACCCATCCGACATCGCTTTTCGTTTTGGCTGGTGGGGCGTCGAACGCAGCGGTAACCCTTGGGTAATAGGCCAATGGCAGAGCACGGATTCCTCCCCCTTCTGGGATGTTGACGGCCTGTGGACGAACGGCACGCGCACTTTCAATTACTGGGCCACCGGATCGGACAACGAAAGCACCCAGGCGAAGGTGCAATACTACGGGCCGAATTCCCAGGGATTCATCGACTTCAACAGGTTCCCCCATGCGGAGGAGCACGAGAACTTCAATAACATGAATGCCTCGGCTCTCATCCCCGGAACAGGTCCTGGCTCAGGTCAACCCGTCATTGCCCAGGACTTGAACAAAGGCCAGGATTATGCGATCCGTGTCGATCAGTACGAAGCCCAGTACAAGTTCAACCTGGTGGGACAACCAGGCAAGGATGACTTCTGGCTTAAGTCCGGCATCAACATCTGGGACCAACAGGAGATGGGCGACCGGCAAGCGAACAACACCGTCCACTGCTTCATGATGCAAAGCGCGACTCAACAACGGTCATGCCACGTGCTGAGCCAGGCGCAGTCCATCAATTGGAACACTTTCGAGGTGACGCCCATTCTGGAAGGCAAGTTTGGCAGGGTTAACATCCAATACTCGCATAGCTTGCGGGTCTTTTCAGTAGACGACCAGACCGTCATTGGCCAATACACGGACGGCGGGGCCAATATTCTCAACGGCGATTTTCCCTATGCCGTCGTGCCGCAGAGTCTCTTCAACATGGACAAGATCAAAATAGGCATCGACCTGAACGACCATAACCGAATATACGGCTACGGATATTTCAGCGAGGTGGAGAATTCGGAGGCAGGCGTGTCGCGTGAGCAGGGCGGTTTTGACTTGCGCTGGACGAACACCACCTTCAAAGGTTTGAATCTCACAACCTACGTCAAGAATGACGACCAAAGCGGCAATCGCCCCACTGAGTTGCTGAGTCCGGACCAAACTCAAGGCCTAACTCACGCGCAGCAGGAAGCCGAGCTGTTCCAACTTCCGAACCAGATCGGCTTTACCCGGTATACTGCGGGCGAAAAGTTTAGCTGGCGACCCTGGACGGGAACCTGCGATTCTTTTCTCGCCCGCCTTGCTTTCACGGGCGGATACGAATTTGATGACATAATTCGTGCCAATGAGAATTGGTACTTCCCGAGTCTCAGCGCCCTCCCCCCAACATTCAATATCAGCCCCACCACTCCTGTCTTTTTCCAACCCAACACACTCAGCAATTCGTTCAATATCGGCGTGCAGGTGCCGTGGATGGAGAGCATCCACACGTACGCCCGCTACAAGATCAAGTTCATCCACGACGATCTGTATGGCTACACTCCACTTAATTACGCCGTCAACTCCAGCTTGCCTGACACCGAGAACATCATCGAGTTCGGCGGCGAGTGGTTCCCCAGCCTTAGATTTGGCGCTGCATTCAACCAAACCATCAACCTCTCCTCGCGCTCCGGCAACCCGTTGCCTATAGCTGCTAACCCAATACTTGTGTCGACATCCCCCGGCGATACACTGAATTTCGGAGAGGAGAGCTATTCCACCTCGCTTGTGTTCTGGTACCGGCCCGAGGACAAGCTGACCCTGTCGGTGAATTCCGACTATTTCGCCAACCAGATCAAGCAGAATATCACCATTGGCGACGACAGCAGCACCAGCTTCTCGGGGTCGGGGTCGAACTTTGCTAGTTTTGCGCCTTACACCAGTCCTTGGAATTACGGAGGCACCGCTGTCGAGTTCGGTGGCAGCCTCTACTATCAATTCACCCGCAGGCTAAGATTCACAGCCGACTATGAGGTTACGTTTGGGAAGGACCTGATTACTAGCGGCGGCGTCGTGGTCGGCTCCGGTACTCCTGTCGTCAACACTTTTATCCCCCTTGGAAGCTACTCCGCGGTGCGCAACGTGATGCAGCAGGCGAAGGCTGGATTCGACTGGAAGCTGCGTGAGAACTTGAGCACGTACTTGCGCTATCAATTGGTCGACTTCAATGACAGAGCGGACTCTTCCAACAGCGGTTCCATGAACATGGTAATGGCGGGGATGAGCTTAAGGTGGTAAACTGCTCGGCAACCGGTCTGTGCAGCATCGTTTTGGCGTGCGGCGATCCATTGTCGCACTCCAAAGCGATGCAGGGTGCCGTGTCACGGCTTGCGTCTGCTTTCTTTTGCCAGCGCGGTCATGACCTGCTGGCAACGCTGGGTGACCGAGTCGAGCAACTCCATCGAGTACATGACATTATGCACGCCGTTGCCGGTCTTAACGAGCTGCAAGTCGGCCCGCGCGCCGGCCAGCAGAGTCGTCACTTTGGTGCGCCCCTCTGGAGTGATGTCCTTCGCCTTATCCAGCGCCTTGCTGGCTTTTTCGTAAGCTTCGCCGGCATCCGTCAGGGACAATTCCAGACCTTGCTGCCATTTCTTGAATGTGTCCTTATAACGGTCTCCATGACAGGCGATGCAACCATTCACGTTGCCGCGCACCACTTCGCCGCCACGGGAGCCGACCGTGTGATCGGTGTGACAGCCAAGACAATTGGTGCGTGAGCCGAACATCAGATTCGGGTCGCTTTTGGGCACGCCGACCCCACCCACGCCGCTGAGCAACTCGAGCTGCTCCAGATGCTGATTCGGATGGCAATTGGCGCAATTGGCGATCACCGAGGAAAGAAAACCGGGCTCATTCTTGGCGCCAAGCGCGCCCATCGGCACTAATTGATGATGGATTTCGGAGTGGCAATCCAGGCACTTGGCGCGCTGCTCGGGTACGTGCAGCGCGTGGTATTCTGTTACGCGGTCGAGTGTAATGGGTTGTTCCCAGTTCTTAAAGTATTCCGGCTGGTCGTGGCAACGCTCGCAATCGCGCCTGGTAACCAGGGAATTCTCCATAGCCACGTCTGCATGGCAGCTGATGCAAGCGACTTTGCGCTCCAGGATGGTGCGGTGGTCCATGCGGATTGATTTCTTGCTGAGCTCCGGCGTATTGAGCTGCGTGCTCTCCTTGGCAGTTAGCTCCTTGTGAACCATGATCTCCCTGGTCGGCAGGGTGTGGCACAGGAGGCAGGTGCCGGTGCCTGTGTTGAAACTCTGATTGCTGAAATGGCACGTGTAACAAGAGGACTTCTTCACCGAAAAATGGTGTGCGCTCGTCTTCTTGCCAGCCAGCGCGGGCCCTTTCTCGTTTCGGGCCTGGGATTCGGGGGCCCCGTACGAGTGACAATTAGTGCATTGAAGATCCCGCAGTTGGTTCACGCGCACCTGTTGCTGGAGCAGCTGAGCGTACTTCGCCAGTTGGTCCTTCGCGGCCTTGGCCTGCCAACCGCTGCCCAATGTCTGCATGCGATCCAATTGTTCGCCGGCTGGAATCGCCTGGTGGGCAATCTCGTCAATCTCGGCGAAATGCTTGTCGCCAAGAAGAGGGCGCAGCATTTGCGTAGTTTGCTCCAACTGCTGTTGCGTGGCGGCCAACTTCTGATCGGAGAGTTGCAGATGTTTGGCGTGGACGAAGGTTACGGTGCCGATGGCGATTTCCTTGTCCATGAACCCCATGTCGCCATGGCACTTGCTCGTCATGCAACTGCGATTGTCGACGTGAGCCCGCGGCCGGGAACTGCCATACCGTCCGCTGAAATAGCTCGCCACTTGACTCAGGCCGCGCAACTGGGAGTTGATGGTGTTGCGTTGCCCGGGAGCGTAATGGCAATCCACGCAGGCCACGTCCAATTTCCCTCCGTGGAGATCCGCTTGCCAGGTGGCGTAATACGGCTCCATGATGTGGCACGATCCACAAAACTGCGGCTTGCTCGTTTGGTGTTCCGCTGTCACGAGCAGTGAGGCGCTCAGAAGGATCAACACGACAGCCACAATGGCCAATCGTTTCAGCCAGCGGTAGACGAAGCGGCGCCACTTCGATTTGGGCGGCACCGCCGGGGGGAGAGGCTGACCGGCTCCCGGCGGGGGAGGGCTAGATTCAGAATGCGATTTGTCAGGCATCGCGACTCCTTCTTCGAACGCGTCTACTTCGCCTCTTCCTTGACGTACTCGGGATGCTTCTTGTGACCTTGGGCAAGATGGCAGCCAACGCACACATTCTTGGGCTGGGTCCGGTAAATGCTGCTGCCGACATATTTCTTCTGTGCGTCCGAGAGCTCCTTGCCCGTAAATTGTTTGGCGGTCTCCGCATGCTTGCTGCCTGGCCCGTGGCAAGCCTCGCAAGAGGTTCCGACCAGGGCAGGTGTAGCTTCGACACTCTTGAAGCCCGTCTCTTCCTCGAACCCGGTCGTGTGGCACTTGAGACACGATTTGTCGGTCCGATACTTCTCGGTAAGGACCTCAAAACCTTTGGCATGCTTCGTCTTTCGCCAGGTGAGACTCTGGTCGAAGTGACAGGAAGAGCAGACTTTTTCGCCCACAAAAGTCTGCCCGGCTGGGGGCTTGTCCAATGGCTTGAGGTCTTGCGCGAAGAGCGTTGATGGTCCAAGCGGGGAAAGAATGGCAGTTGGTGAGAACAGCCCAGCAAATGCCACGATCAAAACCAGCAGAGTAAACAACGAGCAGCACAAGAATCTTCGATCGATCATGGTTGCCCTCCGAGTTTGAGTTGAGTGTCCGTACAATAAACTTTTGTCTCGCCATGAACGCGTTCGCAGGACAGCAGCTATTGTTAAAAAACATATTTAGGCATGGTCCAGCCGTCAAGCATACCGACCACAGACACGGTGGATAGTCGGAATGAATGCCGAGAATCATTGACAATTGCCCTTCCATTTGCAGAATATCTTCGTTTTCCACCAACCATTGGAGGCGGGCCTTGGCAGAACTCCCGGAATCACATTCGCGACGTGACTGGCTGTTGAGGGGCCTGGAGGTGATCGTCGCGGCGACAGTGGCGGTGTTGTTGTATCCGGTGGCGCGATTCTTGCGTCCGCGCAAACAGATGCAATCCGGCGCTCTGGAAGTTGTCGCCCCTTTTCGGCTCAACCAACTGAAACTTCAGGCCCAGCCACCGTTCGACTTCGACGGCAAGCCGTGCCTGGTGGTCTGCACTCCCGAAGGTGAAGTGCGCGCCTTCAACGCGGTGTGTACCCACCTCGATTGCACCGTGGGGTTTCGCGCCGACCACGGCGATATCTTTTGTCAATGCCACCTCGGGGTCTACGATCTGCACGGCCGAAACGTATCCGGCCCGCCGCCCCGTTCCCTGGAAGCCTACAAAGTCACGCTCCGCGGTGACAAAGATAAGCCCGGACAGGAGGAAATCATTGTCTCCCGCACCACATGATGTTCCCCCAGCCAACGCCACCTTCCGGCAACGGGTGCGCTGCTTTTTTGGCGAGCGTCTCGGGCTAGAAAGTCTTACCGCCCTAGCCGCCAAGAAACACGTGCCCATCCACCGCGCCACGGTCTTTTACTTCCTAGGCGGCATGGCACTGTTCCTGTTTGGGATCCAGGTAATCACCGGCATCCTGCTTGCCTTGTACTACAAACCATCGCCTGACCAGGCCTTCGAGAGCGTGCGGGCAATCATGACCGAGGTTGACTACGGCTGGCTCATCCGCTCGATCCACTCCTGGAGCGCCAACTTGCTGATCGGCGTGCTTTTGCTCCACCTCTTGACGACTTACATCATGCGCGCCTACCGGCGCCCGCGCGAGTTTACGTGGATCACGGGCGTGTTCTTGCTCGGCTTGTTCATGGCATTCGGTTTCAGCGGCTATTTGCTCCCCTGGAACCAGTTGGCGTTTTTTGCCACCCGGGTCGGGACCGGAATAATGGGGGCGGTGCCATTCGTGGGCCATGAGCTGCTGTTGTTCGCCCGCGGCGGCGAAAACGTGACCGGCGACACCTTGGCCCGCTTCTATGCCGTCCACGTGGTGATCCTCCCGCTGGCAGTCTTCGCCCTGCTGGGTCTGCACTTGTACCTGGTGCAGAAGCACGGCATGAGTATTCCGCCATGGGCCGCCGCGAAAGTCGGTGGCGAGCGGAATGTGCCTTCCATGCCTTTTGTCCCGCATTTTCTCCTGCGCGACATGGTCGGTTGGTATATCGCCCTGGGCATCTTGGCCGCGCTGGCCGCGCTTTTCCCTTGGGAATTGGGGCACAAGGCCGATCCCTTCGGAAGCGCACCTCAGGGAATCAAACCCGAATGGTATTTCCTGGCCATGTTCCAAACGCTCAAGCACCTGCCTCAGCATGTCCTGGGGATCGAGGGGGAAACGGTGGGAGTGCTGTTTTTCAACTTCTGTGGACTGGTAGTGCTGCTGATTCCGTTTGTCGATTACCGGGCCGCACAGGGGCGGCCACGGCATCTGCTCAACTTGTTGGCGACGCTGGTTGTGGTCGGCTTTATCGTCATGACTGCTTGGGGATTGCTCGAAAAATGACCGTGATACCGCGATTTCTGCCGTCCATGTTGCTGGCTGCCCTAGTTGCTGGGCCAGTCTGTGCCGCAGATGAGCCCCCGGCCCACAAGCCGGACGAAAAGGCACTGCGTGCGCCGGCACTCAAGGACAAGGTCCCGTTGGTCGAGAAGGAGAATAAGTGCATCCTCTGCCACGGCGAGAAGGACCTCTGGGAAGGGGAGAGACGGCGCTTATACGTCAGCGACAAAGACCTAGCCGGAGACATCCATTGGCAAAAAGGTCTCCGCTGCTACGATTGTCACGGCGGCGATTCGACGACCACGGACATCTCGAAGGTCCATTCGGAGAAAGCCAAGTTTCTGACGCTCAAATCGCGCAAGAACATTCCGGAACTGTGTGGCCGCTGCCACTCCGACATCAATTACATGCGTCAGTATCAGCCCTCGATGCGCACCGACCAACTGGCCGAGTACCGGACCAGCGGCCACGGCAAGCGGCTTGAGGCCACGGGCGATCCCCAGGTGGCCGTCTGCACATCCTGCCACGGCGGCAGGCACCACATCTACGCGGTCCACGATCTGGAGTCGCCGGTCTACCCCACCCACGTTTCCAAGACCTGCGCCACTTGTCATTCCGACCCCAAAATCATGGAAGGGCGCCAATACCACGGCCGGCCCCTGGGACACAACCAGTACGAAGAATGGAAGCAGAGCGTCCACGGCAAAGCGCTGCTCGAAAAAGGCGACCGAAGCGCTCCCAGTTGTAACAAGTGCCACGGCAACCACGGTGCCTTGCCTCCGGAGATTGGCTCCGTTGCTAATGCCTGCGGTGCATGCCACGCCAAGGTGGCCGGTCTGTTTGCCAATACGCAAATGAAACATAAGTTCGAGGAAGTGGGACTTCCCGGCTGCGCCACGTGCCACAGCAACCACCTGATCCGGCAGCCAAGCGACGAGATGCTCGGGATGGGAGAGGATGCGACGTGCAGCAAATGCCACGCCCAGGGCCAGCATGGGGCCACGCTAGCCGGCGCGCATGTCGCGCGCACTCTGCGTGCTGAATTGGATGACCTGAGCCAGTTGATCGCCGAGGCGGAAACCAAGACTGCCGAAGCGGAACGACTGGGCATGGAAGTCAGCGGGCCACGCTTCGACTTGCGCAAAGCCGTTGATGCGCGAGTCAATGCGCGGACACTCATTCACAGCTTCGACCCTGGACCGGTCGGACGGGCTTTGGCTGAGGGGAAACAAGCTGCCTCCGAAGTCAAGGAGCGGGCCGAAGGCGCAATGCATGAATACACCGCCCGCCGCGTCTGGCTGGCCGTCTCCCTCGTCCCCATCGCGGTCGTCGTCCTCCTCCTGCTCGTCTATATTTGGCGGCTCCCGATTCCTGCGGCAACGACAGCCAATGCACCTGGCGACCCTACTCCGGAAGGGAGGCCGCCAGATAACATGGAGAGAGGGACCATTTAGGCGAGTGGCAGATGATATACGGCGCGCGGTCAAGAATGATGCCAATAGGCCGTAGCCGCATTCGCCAGAATGCGGGGGGAACTGTGTGAGATAGCCCGCATTCTGGCGAATGCGGCTACGGGGCGATGTCTCATTCTTGACCGCGCTCAGTATATCATCATGTCATCTCTTGCATTTCCCCGAACCGCATCAAAGACACCCCGGTACCGCTCCTGCGTTCTGGATTGACTTGGCTGAACAATGACACTACTGTCCGGCCCGCCTGCGCGGAGCGGACTGAGGGGCGTGCTTTGCGCTCCGTGCCCGGCAACGAGGGTAACTGCAAAAAATGGGTATGAGAACGAAACTCCTGTTATGTGGTGTCGTGATTGCCACCACGATTGCCTATGCTGTCTATCTTGGCGCATCGAGCAGTTGGCAATACTACTTGCAGGTCGATGAATGCCTTGGCCAAGCCGATCTATTCCGCGGCAAACGCCTGCGCCTTAGCGGGCGCGTGGCCGCCGGTTCTTTGAAGGCGTCTCCGGAGCATCGTGAAGCGAACTTTGTCCTTGAAGGCAATGAGCACAAACTGCCTGTGTGGTACCGGGGATCGATTCCGGACAACTTGGCCGAAGGGAGAGACGTCGTTGTCGAAGGGGCATTAGCCGGGGACGGACATTTTCAATGTGAAACGCTGATCACCCGCTGTGCCAGCAAATACGCACCCAAAGACGCCTCCAACGCGGCGGAGCAGGCAAAGGAAAGCGGGACGCTGGAGTAAGCTGTCGAGGATCACGGATGAGAAACATCGGCGAGTTGTGCCTGCTCATGGCACTCGTTTGCTCTGGGTACGGAGCATTCACCGGGATTGCCAGTCGCGTCTGGGTCCATCCCTGGATGAAACGTGCTGGTTTCCTCTGCGGGATCATGGCCGTTGCTTGCCTCAGCGGCGCGATTGTCATCCTGGGCCGGGCGCTGCTAATCAGGGACTTCGACTATGAGTACGTGGCGAACTATTCCAGCACACTGCTGTCGTGGCAGTACGCGCTGTCCGCGCTCTGGGTCGGTCAAGCAGGCTCCCTGCTGCTGTGGGCCTGGTTACTCAGCCTGGTCACGCTGCTATTCCGCATCCTGCCTACCAGGGACAAGTTGCTGCGCGATGCCGCCTTCGGCATTCTCCTTGCGAACGTGCTGTTCCTGATCTCGATCCTGATCTTCGCGGCGGATCCGTTCAAGCCCACCCTCGGGACCCCCAAGGAGGGCCTTGGATTAAGTCCTCTGTTGCAACATCCTTCCATGCTCATTCATCCGCCGGTGACCTTTCTCGCCTATGCGTTATGGTCGGTCCCCTTTGCACTGGCGATGGGCGGATTGATCCACAAGCGACTCGACCCCGTCACCCCCAATCCCGGTAGCACAAGCATGTTGCCTATGGCCGCTGCCACAGGCAACATGTCTGAACCACAAGGCGAGCCGGGCTGGGGCGGGGGAGGCACGGCAACCTGGACCGAGATCGCGCGGCCGTGGGCGATAGCGGCCTGGGCTGTGCTTGGGAGTGGGTTGTTGCTGGGGGCCGACTGGGCTTATGAAGTACTGGGTTGGGGCGGTTACTGGGGCTGGGATCCCGTGGAGAACGGTTCCTTCCTTCCCTGGTTGACCGGGACGGCCTTGATTCATGCCCTCATGGCGTGGCGCCATCGCCAGTGTCTGAAGAAGACCGCGGTAGCGCTGGCGATCCTCACCTGTGCCTTGTGCAACTTCGCCACGTTCTTGACTCGGAGCGGGATTTTCAGCAGCGTCCACGCGTTCAGCACTTCGCCGATCGGGTGGATGTTCCTGGGGTTCATGGCGGTACTGCTCCTGGGAGGTCTGACGCTCATCGTGCGCCGGCGCGAGGCGCTGAGACCAGAGCGCGTGGCCAGGAACCTGCTGGCGCGCGAACACCTGGTATTGCTCAGCACAATTCTGATCTTGGCGTTTGCCCTGGTGATCCTGGCAGGCACACTCGTGAATCCGTTATCCCCACTGGTGCTCGGCCGTTCCATTGTGGTAGGCGCGGCCCTGTACACGAACGTCTTCATTCCCGTGGGCTTAGCGCTCTTGGCGGTGACGGCGATTGTTCCGTTGACGCGCTGGGGGGGACCACCCCTGCCGCGGCAGCGTCGTGTCTTGTGGATCAGTCTGGGGACAGGTTGCGCGGTTGCCACAGCCGGTTTCTTGCTGACGCAGCAACACGCCATTGCGTCAGGCGTGACAGGATTATTGACGCTGGTAGGCTTTTCCACGGTGGCAGCTCTTATCCTTGACGCCCGGCGGCGCGAGCCCGATTGTCTGCGGCGGGGAATCCTGAAAGCCTTATACCACGGTCGCCGGCAGTATGCCGGCTATGTCATCCACCTCGGCCTCGCTTTCCTGGCAATCGGTATAGCCGGTTCTGCGCTGGGGACTCGCCGATCCGATGTTGTCATGAGCCGGGGTGAAGTAATTTCCTGGGCCGGCAGACAAATTCGCCTCGTCAGCCTGGAGCAGCATCTACTCCCAGACAAAGCGATAGCAGAGGCGGTATTGGAGGTGACACAAGGTCGGGGGACGCCAGCAATAGTTAGGCCCGCTCGCCATTTGCACCGGTTGCAGAATGAGTGGACGACGGCAGTGGCCATTCACTCGACTTGGAGCGGCGATTTCTACACGATTCTCAACGGGCGTCTGGGTGGCGGAAAGGTGGACCTGACGCTGGTTGAGAATCCCATGATGCGCTGGATTTGGTTGGGAGGGGCTTGCGCCGTCCTCGGCGCGGTGATCGGCATCTGGCCAGGTGAAACGCGACGGTCAGCCGCGGGCCTCCTGGCAGACGAAGAGTGCGACGCTAGCGCCTTGGACCTGAGAGGCGACCGTCAGCGCCATGCGGCGTAAATCGGAGTGATGCCCGTGAACGAAGAACTGTCACCTGCGGGGCAACCGTGCTATGCCCTGGAGGCCAGGAACCTCTCAGTCGTGCGCGGCAACCGGGTCGTGTTTCAGGGCGTCAACTTGACGTTGGCCTCGGGAGAGATCGTGGCGCTGATCGGTTGCAATGGAGCAGGGAAGACAACGTTGCTGCAATGTCTGGCCGGCGCCTTGCGTCCGGCCGGCGGCGAGGTCCTGTGGCAGGGCAAAAAGTATCGCAAGTGTCCCGCGGCTCGTAGGTTGGTCGGTTTTGTCGGGCACGAAAGCAGCTTGTATCTTGCCTTGACAGCCTGGGAGAACCTGCTTTTTGCCGCCCGGATGTGGGGTATCGACGCACCAGAGAAGCGCGCCGAGGATTTGTTGACCATGGTCGGACTGGAGGACCATGCAGCGCAAACGACATCTCTACTCTCGCGTGGCATGCGCCAGCGCCTGGCCATTGCCCGAGCGGTGATCCACGACCCGGCCATGGTCTTGCTCGATGAGCCCTTCACCAGTCTCGATGTCGACGGACGCAAGTGGCTGACGGCGTTTCTGTGCGACCTTCGAAAAAGGAATCGGGCGCTCATCCTGGCGACTCACGAGTCCGTGTACGGCAGCGGATTCGTGGATCGTCTCGTCAGCTTGCGGGCCGACGGCCTGCGGGAAATTCAACCCAGCCCTGGCCCAGAGGCGAGGGACGAGGGACGAGGGGCGAGGGACGAGGACAAAGAACCGACTCGGCGATTTCTCTCGCCCCTGGCCCCTCGCCCCTGACCCCTACTTTCAAGGAGGGCCAGATGCAACCCGGTCACGCGCTGAAGGCTTTTTGGCGCCTGGTTGTGAAGGACCTCGTCTGCGAGTTCCGTCTGTGCCGGTCCTGGCCGGGAATGCTTCTCCTGGGTTTGGTGCTGGTACTTCTCCTCGAGATGCAGGTTGACCTGGGCACACATGAGAAACAGCAAGTCGTGAGTGGCTTATTGTGGCTTGATGTTTTTTTTGCCGGGACCTTGATGGTCGATCGTTTGTTCAGCGGGGAGCGTGAGGAGGGCTGCTGGAGGTCGCTGTTGCTGTACCCTGTTTCACCAACGGCAGTTTTCTTCGCCAAGGCCACAGTGACCATCCTTGCCCTGGTGCTGCTCGAGTGCGTGCTCGTTCCCGCATTTATCGTCTTCTCGAACATTCCCCTTCTCCGGCGCCCCTTGTGTTTCCTGACGGTTGCCCTGCTTGCCAACCTTGGCTATGCCTCGGTCAGCGTCGTAATAAGCGCATTGACGGCCCAGCTCTCCCACCGGAGCAGCTTGTTGCCCCTTCTGCTGCTGCCCCTGATGACTCCCGTCATCATGGCGGCTGCGGCGGCCACCCGTTTTCTGGTTGCCGCGGACCTGGATGAACAATGGTGGCGTTGGGTCCAATTGCTCGGCTGCTTTGCCGTTATGTTCACCACCTTGGGAGCCCTTGTGTTCGAATTCGTAGTCGAGGACTGATCATGCGAATTACCCAATCAGTCGCCAACACATGGAAGCAGCTCATCGTTTTTGGACTTGTTTTCTCCCTGTTGGCGGGCGCCATCCTGATGATATTCCTGTATGCCCCCACCGAAGCCACGATGGGGCATGCTCAGCGGATTCTGTACCTGCACGTCTCCGTTACCTGGTGCGGCCTGGCCGCCTGTCTAGCGATGGGGGCGTGCAGCGCGGCCTACATGATGAGCCGTAACCTCGTCTGGGATTATTGGTCCCAGGCAAGCACCGAAGTGGGTTGCTTGTGTTTCACCATTACTCTGGCCTCCGGGTCTTTATGGGCCCATGAAGCCTGGGGCGTGTGGTGGACATGGGAGGCACGATTGACCTCGGCACTGGTGCTGTGGTTGATGCTGGCGGGTATCTGCTTGGCGCGGGCCAGCGTTGACGACCTCCAGAGCCGCGCCCGCATAGGCGCCGTTTTGGCGGTCCTGGCTATATGCGATCTCCCCATCTTGATAATGGCGACGCGCTGGTTCCGTGGCGTCCACCCGATCGCTCCGCAAATGGATCCACGCATGCGCATCGTCTTGCTGGGCGCCATGTTGGGCTTCACGGCTTTCTTTGCCTTACTCACACGGCAACGCCGATCGCAAATCGATCTTGCCGCTCGCGTCCTGACGGTTGAGAGAATGGGAGAGTGACTCGGAAAAGGAAAGAACGCCAATGACTTTGGTCTTCCGTTTTCCCTATCTTCCTATGTCCCATCCCACATGAACTGGAGATTTCAAAGTATGGAAACAATGGTATGCGCTTATGTTTTCGCTTGGGCCGTGGTCACTGCCTATCTGACATGGCTTGCTGTTCAGAATGGTCGTCTTTGTCGCCGTCTCGATGAACTGGAACGGCCGGCAAAACCCGGCCTTAGCGAAAAGCGCTCTTCGTCAAAGGCGGCCTGAACCACAGTGGACAGTAGTAGGCAGTGGGCTTGACTTCCGACTGCGGATTGCCGATGCGGAGAATGACATGAGTATCCACATCCTTGTACTTGCCGTGGCGGGCCTGCTTCCGGGTGTTGAATCACCAGGTAATGTGATTATCCAAGGCGTGGTCGTCAACGGTTCCAAAAGTGCAGCCCCTGTTGCCGGGGCGGAGGTTGTCTTGCTCGCCGGCAAGGACAATCAATTCAAGCACGTGGCCAGCACAACAACCAATCAGAATGGATGCTTCGTTTTCGATCACCGACACCTGACTCCGTCGCCAGACCTGGTCTACGTCCCTGGCGCCAACTGGGACGGCGTCCACTATCCCGGCCCACGCTTGCAGCTCGATCCCCATGGGGAGCCTCGCAGAATACGTCTCACCGTTCATGACGCCGTCGCCTCTCCGTGCCCTCTTGTCGCGGAGGTGCATGAAATCGACATCCACGTCAATACAGGCGTCCTTGATGTTACGGAAATCGTCGTTGTCGATAACCCATCCTCGACCACTTATGTTGGGACCGCCGACCCGGATGCGCACATGGCGGCACCGACCACACTTTCCATGTCGGTTCCGGAAGGGGTTTCCCACGTCACCTTCAACAAAGAGTTTGATGGCCGGAACTTCCGCCTCATGGACGGCCGCCTGGTCACAAGCGTCCCTTGGCCGCCCGGAAAACGCCAGCTAGCGTTCATCTACCAGTTACCGGTGGAGAACGACCAGCTGCTCTTCAAACGCCTCCTTGACCTTCCCTGCTTACACGCTCGCGTAGCCGTCACAGGACAGTGCTCCCAGCAGCTGACTTGCAACCTTCCCAAAGTCACGGCTCCCGACCTTGTGCCGATTAGTTTTGAATCCGCGGGCCAAACGCTGCCTGCAGGCTACACGCTCCAGTTACAGATGCGCCAGATGTCGGTCTCCTGGATCGTTTACGCACGCTGGGCGGCAATCATTCTGCTCGGAGGTCTCCTTGCGGCGACCACGATACGCTTGACATTGCGAAGAGGATCCGACGCTCAACAACTCATGCGTGCCGATCCGCGAAAGGGCACCTCTAGCCTTCGCTGCACGGCCAAATCATGATTCCTCTCCCCTGTTAGTACCGATAATCTATCAGTTAATCACATCGCTACGAGTCGGCACAAAGCAACTAACCGCGAACGACGAGGCCCTGCGCGTGGCGAACCGGGTCAAGGAGCGACCGGGGGAGCTGGCCCAGGTCCACGCCAACCGCGGGCTCGCGTTGCTCCAGTTGGCAGTCAACACCAATCTGTTCGGCAAGGAAGCAATCCGTCGGCATATGCTGGACCTGAAAGCGCGCCTGAAAGCGACGGCAAGCTCCGAGTTGGAATATTTGCTGATCGACCGAATTGTAATCTGTTGGTTGGAAGTAATCTATTATGAACAGGACAGCGCCAGCCTCCTCCTCAGCCAACCTGGATTGGCGGCAGTGACGGCTGCATCCCAGAAGCGGCTGGAACGGGCTCATCAGCGATTTCTAACAGCCTCCAAGTCCTTAGCGGTAGTACAGAAGTTGCTGCGCCGAAGCCCTTCAACTTATCATCTGCTGAGGGGGGTGTCGTAATGCCGTGGTGCCACACATCCTCATATGGTTCCCACCGACTTCTCGCACAGGCTCTCCGGCCGAGAGAGTTCTCGTACTGAATTGATGCCGGCGACCAACTGACTTTTTTCCCACCATCAGGAGTTCCTGGCCATGGATGGCCCAGCCAACTACTTGAATGGTAATTTGTTAGCGCGTACCTATGGCTCGGGAGCGCTTAGGGGGCGAAGTATCTGAAAAGGCCTGCCGCGGAGGAGTAGAACATGCGCGGGCGCGTCGTGCGTGGTCAGGGAGGCAGCGGTAGGGGCACGACCGGGCCAC
>DATGZX010000386.1:0-41655 GCA_035296965.1 Gemmataceae bacterium | reverse complement strand
GAAGTCGGCTTGCGAGATGAAGCCGGCGAGATTGAGCACGTCCGCTTTTGCCCCGACGAGGAGGTGCAGGTCGTCGGGAAAGCGCCCAAGGGGGCCAAGGACAGGCCCGTGCCCGCGGAGTCGGCGGCGCGGAAGACCACGTCGAAGGGCAAAGGGAACAAGGCACCCAAGCCCGAAGGCGCCAAGAAGGCGAAGAAGGAGCCGAAGCCGCCCAAGGAGAAGAAGACCAGCGCCCTGGACGCTGCCGCCAAGGTGCTGGGCGAGAACGCCGAGCCGATGAACTGCCAGGAGATGATCAAGGCTACGTCAGACAAGGGCTACTGGTCTTCGCCGGGCGGGCTGACCCCGCATGCGACGCTTTACTCTGCCCTGCTCAGGGAGATCAAGGCGAAGGGGAAGGAGGCACGGTTCAAGAAGGCAGATCGGGGGAAGTTCAGCCTAACGTAGGCTTGCCTACGCTTTCCCAGGATCGCCCACGAGGCCCCGCACTAGGCGGGGTTTTCTCGTTGGCGTTTCTGGCCAACCTGGGCATGCCGGACGCGACGTGAACAAACGTGGGCAAAGAGATAGGCAAGTGTTCCCGCCAGCGCAACAAAAATCCTGCCTATGCCACTCACCAGGCGTCGCCCAGTCACCTGATGGGTTGCACGGCAGGATGCTTCAAGTCTACTCGGTTTCGGGAGAGGAACGCAAATGAAATGCTATCCGCCGAACGCGAACAGCGTGCCAACCTCTCCATCATCATCAACCGCCACGTGGAGATACACGCTCGTCGTCAGCAAGCAGGCATGGCCGGCAGCTGCTCTTACTTCGGCCAGCCTGCGTTTCCCGGCAAGGGCGTGACTAATAAACGTATGTCGCCCGTGGTGGATGGTCAGCGTCCGTAGCCGGGCCAAGCCAAGCACCTTGCAGGCCGAGAGAAACCGCCGCCGCAGTGCCGCTCGTTGAAGTGGCAAGCCGCGACGATTGGCCTGCACCGAGCAGACGAACGGGTCCGTGCCGCGGGCGCCGTCCGCAATGCGACGAGCCTTCCATGCGACAAGGTCAGTCAGCGTCCCTCCATCCCACCACACCGGCACACACCGCGCTCGCTTCCCTTTCGTGATCTGCCTCCGCAAACGCAGGTGCGGGCGCTGAACGTCGGCCACTACGTCGTCTAGCTGCAGCCCGGCGATCTCGGACACGCGCAGTCCGCAGCAGCACGCCAGGCGAACGATGATCAAGTTGCGTTGCGTATTGGCTCGCGTGGTTCGGGCGGTTAGGTCGGCTAAGACGGTGGTCAGTTCACGTCGGGTCAGAATGCGGGTTGGGTCGAGGTTCCAGGTGGATAATGCAGGCATGGTGCTCTCCGGGGGATGAGGATCGGTTCATGCAACGCGGTCACATGAGTACCTCACCCGTGCCGGAATGCAAGCGGAATGATGGCTCCAGTTTTGTTGAAATGGGTCCGTTCTCCCTGTGCCTGCACACCTCTGCAATCCCCGGCTTGATTACTTTGTGTACCTCACCGGCGTGTACGTCAACCTGTCGACGGGCGTGGCGAGCGGTGCGGGCGGCGTTATGAATGTTCCCCTCTGGGCGTTTGCCACTCTATTCTTTGCAGCGGTTCGCGAGCCCGAAAAAAAAGGTGTCCGGAACTCGATTACCACAGTTCCGGACACCATAAATGGATTTGAACGTCATGCTTTTCTGGATTCTGCTCTCCTTTCCAAGCCCGCTTCCTGCTCAGAGAGGCGTCATGGGCCAATGTTGGCGCCGCTCGTGGAGGCGAAGTTGAAGATGATAGAGGTAGCGACATCGAAGGTGAACGTCCCCCCCGGAGTGTCGTAGACGCCGCCGCCGATGCCCTCGCCGTCGGCGCCGCCGTGCTTCCCCTGGCCGCCATTAGCATCGTTCAGGGTCACCCAGGAGTACGTCAGCGCCAGGGTCGTGGTGGCGCCGTTGTAGGCGCCTCCGCCCAGGCCGTTGCCGCCGTTGCCCCCGGCCGCGCCGGCGCCTCCCTGGGCCACGTTGAAGATGAGCGTGCTGTGGTCGACGGAGAGGGTCGACGTGTCAGTACCGAGACCCAGGAAATTCACCTCGAATGTGCCAATGCCCCCGCCATTCGCGATGGCGCCGCCAGCGCCGACACCGCCCGCGGCGCCCTTCCCGCCGGCGCCGCCGACGGCCTGGTTATCGGAAAAGAGGCTGTCCGAGACGGTGGCGGTCGAGTCAACGCCATTGTAGAAGCCGCCGCCGAACCCGCTGCCGCCCGTGCCCGGATACCCGGGGCGGCTGGTGCCGCCGCTACCGCCAATCGCCTGGTTGCCGACGAACGTCACGTTGGTGAGGGTCGGGGTAGCAAAGATTTCCGCAGCGATGCCGCCGCCCGCGGCCGGAGCGCCGGGGCCCTCGGCGGAGTTGCCGCCGATGGCCTGGTTGTCCGTGAAGGTGCTGTTAGTGACGGTGAGCGAGGCGGCGAAATCGACAAGGCCGCCGCCCCAGGCCTCGCCGACGACGGGGTTGGGGTCAAGGCCGCCGACGTTGTCGCCCTGGTCGCCGCCCTTGGCCAGGTTGCCGGTAAACGTGCTGTTGGCGATGGTGAGCGGGGAAGCACTGGCGATGGCGCCGCCCAGGGCCTCACCGCCAAACAGCGCGGCGGAGTTGTTGGTGCCGTTGGCGCCAACAGCCTCGTTACCGGTGAACCTGCAGTTGCTGATGGCCAGCGGGTCCGTGGCCGAGTTGGTGGTTGTGTTCTCGCCAGCGCTGATGGCGCCGGCGTTGCTGAGGCGGCCGAGCGCCTCATTGCCGTTGAACGTGCAGTCGGTGATGGTCGCGGGCGAGCTGTTGTTGATGGCGCCGCCATTGCCTTCCCCGGTCCCCGTCGCGGGGCCGACCGCCTGGTTGTCGGTGAACGCACTGTCGGTCACCGTCAGGGAAGGCCCCTGGCTGTCGATGGCGCCGCCGGCAGAGCCTTCGGTGATGGGGCCGGTGATGGGGGCGGCGTAGTCGCCGCCGGAGGCCAGGTTGTTCTTGAAGGTGGAGTGCGTGACGGTGAGGGTGCCGTCATTCTCGACGCCGCCGCCGTTGCCGTAGTTGCCCGAGGCGTCGGCGGAGGCGCTGTTGTCGGCCACGAGGACGTGGTCGAGGCTCAGGGTAGAGGCAAAGCCAAAGTACGCACTCGCGTTGTTGAGGATGCCGCCCCCGTTGCCGGCGATGGCGGAGTTGCCGCTGACGGTGCAGTTGGTCAGGTTCAGGGTAGCGCTGTTGGAATTGGCGTAATAGTACGCAGTCCCGTTGAAGATGCCGCCCCCGTTGCCGGAGAAGGCGGAGTTGCCGCTGACGGTGCAGTTGGTCAGCGTGGCCGTGCCAGTGTTGTACACGCCACCGGCCCCGTAACTGGCGGTGTTGCCGCTGACGGTACAGTTCGTCAGCGTGGCCGCGCCTGCGTTCTCCAGGCCGCCGCCGCGAACAGCGGCGGTGTTGCCGCTGACGGTGCAGTTCGTCAGCGTGGCCGTGCCGTAGTTGCTCAGGCCGCCGCCCTTCCAGGCGGAGTTGCCGCTGACGGTGCAGCTGGTCAACGTGGCCGCGCCGGAGACGTTCTCCAGGCCACCGCCGTATTCAGCGGAGTTGCTGCTGACGGTGCAGTTGGCCAGCGCCAGCGCGCCGTAGTTGGCCATGCCGCCACCGGAACGGACAAGGGAGGTGTTGCCGCTGACGGTACAGTTGGTCAGCGTGGCCGTGCCGCCGTTCAACACGCCACCGCCAAAGAATAAGGCGGTGTTGCCGCTGACGGTACAGTTGGTCAGCGTGGCCGTGCCCCCAAGGGCGTTGTACAGGCCGCCGCCGAAGCCGAAGTTTGTGGAGTTGCCGCTGACGGTGCAGTTGGTCAGGGTCAGCGCGCCCTCGTTCAGTACGCCGCCGCCGTGGAAGGCGGTGCCGCCGGCGCCGGTGATCTTCAGTCCCGAGATTGACGCCGTGACCAGCCCATCGACCTGAAACACCCGGCTATGCCCGCCGCCGTTGACCGTCACGCCCGCCTTCGGGCCCGTGATCGTCTCCGTCCCGGTCGTGTCGCTCAGCTCGAGCTGGGTGCCGTTCAAGGGGATCGTCTGCGGCGTCTTGAACACCGTTTTGTCAAAGGTGATCGTCTCGTTCCCCCCGTTCATATTCGCCTGGACGATCGCCTGACGCAGGTCGATCTCGCCAACGACGGGCGTGTCGGTGGGGTTGTTGACGACGATCGTGGACGGAACCCAGCGGTCCTCCAGCGCCTCCAGGGCCGGGCGGGCCCGGTGTGGCGCCTTGCGAACCGTGCGCGTGCCCGAGCGGGCAAACAAGTTGCGGATCCAGGAACGCTTCATCATGAGAAACTCCTAAAACAGGAAGGAAAACAGACCGCCCCGGTTAGGTAGCCGCGTTCGCCAGAACGCGGGTGTGAGGGGTCTGCACTGCGAAACCCGCGTTCTGGCGAACGCGGCTACGTTATTGCCTCACGCAGGTCCCGCAGCGCGGACCGTCGCCGCGACCTCACCGAGATACTCGGTGGGGACCACGAAGGAACTCTCCAGTAGCTTCTCGTCGTCGTTGATCAAATCGGGGAACCGCCGCGGTAGCACCGCCACGGCGAAGACCTCTTGGACGCCGCTCTCGAACTTGAGCAGGGCGATCGTCTCGCCGCGGCGCAGGTCCACGACGCAGACGCCGCACGTCCGCTGCTCGGGAGCGAGCCGCTCGGTGATCGGGATGCCGCTGAAGACGGCCGACTCGCGGACCTGAGACAGGCCGACGAAGGCGAGATCCCCCGCGAAGTCGAGCCCGCGCGTGAACCCCGGCACGGCGGCGACCGCCTCATAGCGGCCGGTGTTCAGATCGACATAGCCGAGCGTCCCCGAGCCCGACTCGCAGACCCACAGGCGGCCGGCATGCCAGCGCGGCGAGTGGGGCATCGACAGGCCCCGGCAGAGGATCGCCCCGGAATCCACGTCCATCAGCAGGCCGCCGCGCGCCTTGTTCGGCCGCCAGCCGCCCATCTCGTTCGTTTCGCCCAGGGCAGTGACGTACTTCGGCTTGCCGTCCACCATGGCCAGGCCATTGAGGTGGCAGCGATCCGAAGGCTCCAGCTCGGTCACGAACGGCGGCCGCCAGCGCGGGGTGAAGCTCGCCTCGGCGTCGAGGGTGGCCAGGCAGGAGAAGCGCGTGTTGACGAACCAGAGCTGGCCGCCGGCGCCGTAGGCCATCTCGTGGATCAGGACGTTGCCGGTGACGTGGCTGGCGCGCGGCAGGTAGCAGCCGTCGCGCGTGCCGGCGGGTTCCAGGCGGCGGGCGACGTCCGGAACGTCGCGGAACTCCCAGACCTGGATGGTGGTGCCGATGGCGAGCTTGGCGCCACCGTCGGCCAGGGCCAGGCCCATCGGGGCCTTGAACGTGCGGTAGTGGGTGTTGAGGTGGTCCCCCTCGTCGCGGAGCATCACGAGCTTACCGGCCTGGTAAGTGGTGACCAGCAGCGACGCGCCGAGCCGCCGCAACAGCGCGGGGAAGTTCGGCGTGTGGGCGGCCCGTAGCGGCCCCGGATCCGCCGACTTGGGGAGGGCCGGGTCCGGCGTCAGGGTGTCGGGGGCACCTGGCATGCTCATGAGAGAATCATTGCGACCGTTCTGCTCGGTCGGGTCCGGCGTCAGGCGGGCGGGGGCAGTTTGCATAGTCATGTTTTTCTCCATCTGCGCTCCAAGGGGCCGGAACAGGGCGGGCCGGCTTTTTTCGATGCGATTTGCGATATAATGCCGGTGCCGTGGGACGGATTGCCAATCCGTCCTACATGTCCCCGGCGCGCAGACTGAGCGCCAGGGGCCGGCCGGGTCGGTGAGACTTCTGCTTGGCGGCGACGCTCCCAAGGAACTCCCACCGGCAACAGAGTTCATGTTCAGAGGGTCAAGAGGCGGAGTTAGCCCTATGGGCGCACAACTTCCCCCTCCCCAGCGCGGATTCTTCTACCCGACTGGATCATCTAGTGCTGGGTTGTGACTGTTCGGTAGCTGCGACCTGGGCCAGTCGCGCTCATGGGTCGGCTACGTTACGGCGCCAGCCGCCGCGGGTACTAATTGGAAACCCAACGCGCGGGCCTGTCGGGCCATCGCTTGCAGCTTGCGCTCTCGGTACTTCGCCTCGTACTCCGCCATCCCTTGGGCCACATAGTCCTTCCCATGTTTGAGCAGCGCGTACACTAGGCGAGCGATCTTGTGCGCGGCCGCAGTGATTGCCCCAGGAGTCCCGTGCCGCGACTTCATGCGCCGGAAGAATGCCCCGAGGGCGCTCCTACTGTGGTGCAGCGACCGCGCGGCCAGCCGCAAGGCGCGCTTGGCCCGGCTCGCACCCCGCCGCACCCGCCGGCTCAGGATCTTACCCCCCGAAATCTTGTGCTGCGGACATAACCCCAGCCAGCTACAAAAATGCTTCAGCGAAGGCCAACGGCTCATCTGGGAGCCGATCTCGCTCAGCAGCACCAGCGCCGTGGTCTCGTCAATCCCTTCGATGGCGGTCAGATCCACCCCACATAGACAATACAACCGCGCCCGCGCATCAAAGCGGGGCTCGTTCGCCTCGCGCTTGCGCCGCCGCGGCCGGTGGGGGAGTGGCTGGCCGCTGCTTCGGTCTGCGAACGTCCGCAAGTGAGCTTCGATGGCTGCATCGCAGGCATCGATCTGCTGGTGGTAAAACTCGTACAGCGCCACCGCCTGCTGCAGGGCGAACAGGTGCTCCTCCCGCCAGTTGCCCTGTAGGGCACGGGCGATCGTCGCCTCACTCTCCTTACAGCGCGGATCGCGCAAGCGCGCCAGTTCCTGCAGCGCACGCTCGCCGCGCAGGATGGCCTTGATAATGCCCATGCCCGTCACTCCCGTAATGTCGCTGACCACTTCCGTCAGCTTCACATTCATCTGCTCCAGCGCCTTCTGCATATGCTGAATGTGCTGGCCGCCATAGGTCACCAACATGTCCCTCTGACGCAAGTAGCCGCGCAGCACGACCACCTCGTCCTGCGGCCGGAAGGCAGCCGACAACAGCCCGTAGCTGTGCAGTCGCTGGATCCACTGGCAGTCCTTGCGATCACTCTTCGGTCTCCCCGGGGCCCGCGCCACCTGGCGGGCATCAACCAAAAGCACTACAAAGCCCCGCGCCTCCAACAACTCGTACAGTGGTACCCAATAGACTCCCGTCGATTCCATCGCCACCGTCGTCACCCCGCACGCCTGCAGCCAGTCGGCCAGCGCCATCAGGTCCGCGGTGTACGTGGCGAAGCGGCGCACCGGCTCTGCGGCCCGGCCGGCGGGCACACACACCCAGTGCTCATCGGCACCAACGTCAATCCCGGCCGCGTGGGGATTGGTCACTGCTAAGCTCACGCGCCGCGGCCGCGCAGAGGGATGAGGGAAATGGTCCTTGCGTGGTGTCATGGCAGCCTCCACAATAAGGGGGAACCGATTGTCCAAGGGGGCTGCGGGCGCGGGAGCGACAGGGTTACGAGCAGTCTCCCAAACGGGATCACGACGCAGCGTGTCACCAGTGTTGTGGTCACCAGCTCCCGGGACCATACTCACCGACGGGCACAAAGCACCAAGGTCTCTACGGTCACCTCGACCCGCGGCCCTCAACGACATCATAGGATCCTCCTTACTCTCGCCCTTCGTTCCTCCGTACTGTGGGCTGCAAAGCAGCGCCAATTGCTCACCGGCCGCTTTTCTTTTTTGGTGTTCGCCTGGTTCCCAAAATCTGTTTGGGAACCCACTCCGCGAAACTCCGTTTCGCGTTGGCACGGCAGCGTCATTCACTTGGCGTTGCCGGCCTTCTTCAGCACTTCCGCCGCGTCGGCCCACAGTTTCCGCCACGGCTCCTGCTCCTGGGCCGACAGCTTTTGCAGCGCATCCACGTCACGCACACTGGCCAGGTCCGTGTCGCCTTGCCAATGCTCCAGCGCGGCCAGCGCGGATCGGCGTTCGTCTGCCTTGCCACCGTCGAGTTGTTTGCTCCACGCCTCCAAGTCGGCCCGGAGCCAGGCCAAGGCCTGTTGGCGCAGCCGGCGATGTTCCTGGTCGTCGATTTTGCCGGCGTCCGTCCCTTGACCCGCAGCGGCCAAGGCGGCGAAGCAGGCGGCGTTATAACGATGGCAACCCTTTACGTCGTCAGGCAGTTTTGGGTCGGCGGTGAAGCCGTCGGCGTAGAGCCGGGCGGCGGCGACGTACCGGCGTTGCAGCCGGCACACTTCCAGGAGGCCAAGGAGTTCGCCGTTGTCCGCCGGCGTGGCTTTCCCCGCCAGAACGTCGGCCAACTTCGCCTCCAACCGGACGAGCCGTTCGGCGTTGGCTACCCATTGCGCCGACGGGTAGTGCCAGTCCTTGCGCTTGCTGCCTAACGAGTGCCCTCGTTTATAGAAATCGAGACAGGCGGATAATTGCCCCTGTAAATAAAGAACTTTGGCCAGATTGCAGTGTGCCTCGGCATAATCCGGTTGAAGATCGATGGCCTGGCGGTATTCGGCGATGGCTTCGTCCAACTGGTTTTTGGCCTCCAGTACCATGCCGAGGCCGAAGTGGGCCGGCGCGTACTTGGGATCGAGCTCGATGGCCTTCTTGTATTCGGGGCTGGCCTCGTCCAACTGCTTGTTGTCCAGCAGCGCGGAGCCGAGGTTGAGGTGGGGCGGCACGAGCTTGGGGTTGAGTTCGATGGCGTTCTTGAATTCGGCGATGGCTGCGTCCAATTGCTTCTTGGCCTGCAGCACGAGACCGAGCTCGTTGTGGGCCTCCGCGTATTTGGGGTCGAGTTCGATGACCTTCCTGTATTCGGCGATGGCTTCATCCAACTGGCTCTTGGCCTGCAGCGCGTCGCCGAGGTTGATGTGGGCCTTTGCGAATTGGGGGTTGAGTTCAATGGCTTTCTTGTATTCGACGATGGCTTCGTCCAACTGGTTCTTGGCGCGGAGCGTCCAGCCGAGGTTGTCGTGGACCTCCGCCAGCTTGGGGTTGAGTTCGATGGCCTTCCTGTATTCGGCGATGGCTTCGTCCCACTGCTTCTTGGTGTTCAGCGCGTTGCCGAGGTTATTGTGGGCCTGGGCATATTCGGGGTTGAGTTCGATGGCCTTCTTGAATGCGGCGATGGCTTCGTCTAACTGGTTCTTCGCCTGCAGAACGTCGCCGAGGCCACTGGGGCCAGCGCCAACTTGGGATCGAGGTCGATGGCCTTCCGGAATTCGGCGCTGGCCTCGTCCAACTGGTTCTTTTTGCGGAGAGCATTGCCGAGGTTGTTGTGGAACATTGCTTCCTTGGGATCGAGCTCGATGCACTGGCGGAACTCGATGATGGCCCCGTCGTAATCGTGCTTCACATCACACAGGATCGCGCCGAGGCCGCTATGGGCCGGCGCCAACTTGGGATCGAGGTCGATGGCCTTGCGGTATTCGGCCATGGCCTCATTCAACAGGTTCTTAGCCTCGAGGGCGTTGCCCAGGCCAATGTGGGCCACCGCCAACTCAGGATCGAGTTCCATGGCTTTCCTGTATTCGGCGATGGCTTCGCCCAACTGGTTCTTGGCCATGAGCGCGTTCCCGAGGTTGTGGTGTGGCCTCGCGAGCTTGGGGTTGAGTTCGATGGCCCTCCTGCATTCAGCGATGGCTTCGTCCAACTGGTTCTTGGCCATTAGAGCGTTGCCGAGGTTGGAGTGGGCAGGCGCGAACCTGGGATCGAGGGCGATGGCCTTGCGGTATTCGCCCATGGCTTCGTCTAACTGGTTCTTGGCCATTAGAGCGTTGCCGAGGCCGTTATGGGCCGGCGCGAACTTGGGATCGAGGTCGATGGCCTTGCGGTATTCGACCATGGCCTCATTCAACAGGTTGTTAGCCTGGAGGGCGAGGCCGAGGCTTGTGTGGGCCCTTGCGAATTTGGGGTTGAGTTCGATGGCCTTCCTGCATTCGGCGATGGCTTCGTCTAACTGCTTCTCGGCCAGGAGAGCGAGGCCGAGGTTATTGTGGGCTGCGACGGCAGCCGGACGCAGCGCCAAGGCTGTTCGGTAACAGCCGATTGCTTCTTCCAGGATCTTGGGGGATTTATCGGATTTATCGTCGTCCGGTCTCAGGCGAGCTCCCAGGTCAAAATGGATCCAAAAATCCGTAAGGTGCCGGCCGCGCGCCCAGCGTAGCAGAGTCACGGCTTCGTCGAGGTCGCCTTGAGAACTCAGCCTCGCGGCCAGCAAAAGGAGACTGGAAGGTGGCAGGCACAGCCGCCTTGCTTGGCGGCTCAAGGCGCGCAGTGACGTGACGTCCCCAGCACTGGCCGCGGCGCGAAATTGCCGCCGCCACGGATCGTCATCTGCAGCGGCCGCGATCGCCAGCACCAGGTTCGCCAGTTCCGCTGTCTTTGCCGACGCGGCGGTGGAGCACCAGTTCTCGAGTGCCACGATCAGGGCCTCGCGGATGGCGGGTTGCTCCGCGCGGATGCGCCGCGCCAGCTCTTCGGCTGGTCCCGGCTTGACTTCCAAACCGTAGGCCGCGAACGCCGCGGCATACTTCGTGGAGGCACTGGCATAGTCCCAATGGGTTTCGATCCAGATCGATTGCGTCATGCGGGCGTCATCGAGGTCGCGGAACAGTTTTGCCGTCCGCTGCGCCTGCGCGCGTCCCTGTTCGATCTGCTGTCGTTCGTCCATGACCTGCTGACGCAAACGGTCGTCGGCCGTGCCGGTCCGCAAGGCGGTCTCCGCCTGGGCCAGCGACGCTTCCGCCTGTCGCCATAGCGCCAGGACGGCATCCGCCTCCTGGCTCGTTGCGATCGGCGCGTCGCCGGCCTGCTTGCGCCACTGCTCCGTCTGGACCAGCGCCGCGCTCACCGTCCATTCCGTCTCGGCCATGCGCTCGGCCAGCTCGGTGCGACGCGCAGCCTGATCCCAGAGCGCCCAGCTGACGCCGGCGATGGCCAACAGCAACACCAGGGCTGCCGCCGCTGCAATGCGTAGCCCCGCCTTGTGCCGCTGCGTGAACTTGTGGAAGCGATACCACGCCGACGGTGGGCAGGCCTGCACCGGCTCATCCGCCAGGTATCGCTGCAGATCCTGCGCGAAGCCGTTGGCCGTCTCATAGCGGCGGTTGCGGTCCTTCTCCAGGGCCTTCATCACGATCCAGTCCAGCTCGCCGCGGACCAGCTTGGTCAGCTTCGCGGGTTCCGTGTGCCGCTGCGCCGAGATCGACGGCAGGGAATCCTTCGAATCCGACAGCCGCGTGCTCGGCTTGGGCGGCTCCTCCTCGCGGATCATCCGCAACATCTCGTTGAACGCGGCCTGCTTGAGCTGCTGGCGCGTCAGTGGCGTGCTGCCGGTGAGAAGCTCGTACAGCAGCACGCCCAGCGCATAAATGTCGCTGCGCGTGTCGATGTCCTGGTTGTTCAGCTCGGCCTGCTCGGGGCTCATGTACTCGAGCGTCCCGACCACCGCGCCCAATTCCGTGAACAACGTCTTCTCGGTAAGCCGTTGGCCCGTCGCCTTGGCCACGCCGAAGTCGATGACCTTGACGACCGGTTTGCCGTCGTAGGGTGCAACCAGGACATTCGAGGGCTTGACGTCGCGGTGAATGATGCCCTTCTGGTGCGCGTGCTGGATCGCCTGGCAGACGGGTACGAACAGTTCCAGGCGTTGGCGTGGCGTCAGCCGGTGCTCGTCGCAATACTGCGTGATCGGCTGGCCCTTGACCAGCTCCATGACGAAGAAGGGCCGGCCCACTGCCGTGGCGCCGCCGTCGAAAACCTTGGCGATGTTGGGGTGGTCCATCAAGGCCAGTGCCTGGCGCTCGGCCTCAAAGCGGGCCAACACCTGCCTGCTATCCATGCCCGCCTTGATGATCTTCAGGGCCACCTTGCGCTGCACCGGCCGGGTCTGCTCCGCCATCCAGACGACCCCCATTCCCCCCGTGCCGATCTCCTGCAGCAGCTTGTACGGACCGATCGGGCTCCCAGAGGACTCAGCAGGCAAATCGGTGGTGGTCGCCACGATGGCAGGGCGGGCGCCGAGAAAGCTTCCGGCCTGAGAATGGGCCTCCAGGAGCCGTTCGACACGCCGGCGGGTGTCGAGATCGTCGCCGCAGACCTGGTCGAGGTAGGCGGCACGCTCCGCCGGCGACGCCAACTCGATGGCGGCACAGAAAATATCGTCCCGTTCAAGTTTAGATCGGTCCACGATTTCGGCTCCTTGATGCCCGTTCGAGAAACAATGCGAGTTTGCGGCCGTTTGGGGGCCACGAAAAATCAAGAAAGTGATGAGTAACGAGTAATGAGTTAGTACTCATCACTCCAACGCGGCATCGCGGACGGCGGCGTACAGCCAGGCGCGGGCATATGCCCAGTGCCGCTTGGCAGTGCGGGGCGCGATGCCGAGAATCCGGCCGGCATCTTCCAGGGTCAAGCCAGCGAAGAAATGCAGCTTGACCAGCTCGGCCTTGGCCGGCTCCTCCACGGCGAGCTTTGCCAGTGCCTCATCGAGGGCCAGCAAGTCGTCGCCATCGGCGGCTTCGCTGAGGGAAAGGGCCTCATCCAGATCGACGCGTTTGCGATCGCCCCCGTGCTTGGGCCGCCGCTTGCGCCGAGCCTGATCGATCAAGATGCGGCGCATGGCTTCGGCGGCGGCGGCGAAGAAGTGTCCACGGCTATCCCAGTGCTGTGCACCCTCCACATCCACCAGCCGTAAGTACGCCTCATGAACGAGCGCGGTTGCCTGGAGCGTCTTGCCAGGTTTCTCCTGCGCCAGCTTCTGTGCCGCTAGCTTGCGCAGTTCGTCGTAGACCAGTGGCAATAATTGCTCCGCAGCGTGCGGATCGCCTTGCTCGATGGCGGACAGGATGTGCGTCACATCGCTCATCGGCGACACCAGAGAGGCGAATCTCCCAGCGGAACAACCTCACGCAACCCCCTAAAGCGGGGTCCAGAATCGCAGTCGATGAGTGTACCATCCGCCTGGTCGCAAATCCTGAACTTCTACGATTCGCACGCAAGGCTGCAGATTTAGAAGGTCGGTTCGTACGCCCGGCCTGATTTGGCTGAACGCCGGGCAGGATTTCGTTTGGCCGATGTTTATTCCGAAAACGTGGCAAGAAGGGATTCACTTGGATGCAACTGGCTCCCTTTTGGGTCTGCAGTGCCGGCGACTCTGCTACTCCTGGCGTTGCGTGGTCTAACGCCATTCATTGCGCGGCGAAAGTGAGTGTGCCTCTACCCGGGTCTTCCCTGCGAGCGTATGCGTCTTTCCCAGCCGCCAGGTCTTCGGCACGGCAGCGAGGTGCCGCCTTAAGCAGGTTGACTACTCGCGGAATATTTGCGATCCAGTCGTCGACATAGCACCAGAAGGCATAGGTCGGATCGGGAGTGGTCCAATCCGGGAAAGTCTCTCCAACATAAACGCGTAGTTTGGGCATCCCTTTCTTTCGAGGATAGGCATAGGCTACCACGAGTTTTCCCGCATACAGCGAGATCCCTGACTTGCTCGGATTCACCATTAATTCCGGCAAGAGCCCCAACAAGGGCTTCAGCTGCTCAGCGGCAAGAGTCACTGCCGGGTTGTTATCTACTTCGGCGGGGGCCTCAGGGCCTTGGGCCTCCGCAGTTGGGGACTCTACCTGTTGGCGATCTTCATACTGTGCGCGGAGTTCGATAAGAGAACCAATGTCTTGTCCTCCACGCTGGACGCGAAAAGCGGCCCATCCGTTCACGGCCCTGCGCGCTTTGCCGGCTAACTCGAGAACGCGCAATGCGGCGGGCGATACGGACTCGAACACCGTGCCGGCGACGTCGACACTTCCATCGGGGCTGATGCTCGCTGTCTGCTTCCGACCATCGACTTCAATGAACAGAATGTCCTGCGGAACAAGCAGCCCAGCACCAAGCAAATCACTCAGCGTAACTCGCCGACCGGCTGGTTCTATCGGTGGAGGGATGGCTATCGGACCGGTTACCTCGAGTAGTGGTTCCTGCCGCTGAGAATCCTTAATGGACGGCGCCTCCACGGGCATTAGCCGAGTAGATACGGGATCTGAGAATGCATCGCGCAGCCATTTACCGATTGAATCCTCCGAGACGGCTCCCTCCGGCAGCTTCTCGTTAACCTTCTTTGTCAGCCATCGCGTGTTTTCTTTCAGAACATCCAAAAGCGTGCGGCGGGCAAGAAACTCGACCAGCGCAGATGTGGGTTGCGCGAGCGCCGGCTTCGCCAACAGCCAGAGGCGTTGCGCAAGAAGCTTCGGGTCATCGGTTAGGAAAGCCCACTCGGCCACCGTGTGAAACTCATTCGTTCTGTTAAGTCCCATGAGCAACCATCGGTTGCCATCCGTGACGATGCCAAGAACCGTCTTAGGCTTGACGCTCGCTTGATCAACGTATGCGCGAATGTAAGCTCGCAGTTGGCTCACGGCATCATTTAACTCATCTTGGCCCTTTGGCCCCTCCAGTCGCCCCGAGCGCTTACACTCCACGAAGATGACTCCATTATCGAGGACATTAATGCGCAGATCCGGGAAGAGTTGCTTGCTGCCCTTGGACCCTATCGGGGTGCTTGCTTCCCGCGTGATCTCCTTCCAATGCGAATAGCCGAGATACTGTTGGAACAAGGGCTGAACCCAGGCTGAGAGCTGTGCTTCAGAAGCCCCCTGTAGTCCTTGCAGATCGGAGCGCTCCTGCTGAAGACTTGGAATGAAGGCGGCTTCAAACTCGGGGAAGGAATTCATGGTTGGACCGTGATTGGTAGGGCGCACGAACCGATCTGCGGCCGTTCGCCACAGGGAGGGAGCTAGAAGAGCTGTTGTCCTAGTTCACGCTTGGCATTCCATTCTGGTCGGGAAGATGAACTGCGACAAGGAAAATGTGGAATCGTTTTACGAATACCACTTGGCAGAATGAACATTGCCGATGGGGAATACTGCATTGAGCGAGGCGTGGCAGCGACCCGAGGCATATGTAAAAAGGCGACGATTTAATGAGCGGCCAGACAGCAAGCTGTCTTTTGCGCTCTGATTTCCGAAAACTGCTGATTCTTACAATTTGCCACACCAAAGCGCCCTCCCCCGCCGATTGCGCCGGTCCCGTCCTCCTCGCGAAGACGGCGGCTCGTTCGCTAAACGCCACTCGGCGGTGCCATTTCGTGGGGCGGGCCTTTGGCCAACCTGGGCCTGGATGACGCGACGTCCGCAATCGTGGGCAAATCCTGGCTACCCAGGGGCTATTAACCGGAGCCCACCTTGACCTGGACGACCGCGGGCGTTCGGCCTCGAGGCGCTGGGGGCGATTAGGCTAGGGGTCAATGACTCGGGCCGGCGCCCAGGAAGGCAACCGGCCCGATCTGTTACGTTAACTGTTACGTCGTTTCCCGGTTGAAATCCGTTTCAATCTCAGTTAGAGTTCGGTTGTCCCACCAAGAACGCGGAAAAACCGCCACCTTTGAGCCCGTTTCTAGCCAGATAAACGTAGCACGGGACTTCAAAACCAGGGGGGTAACAAAGACCTCCGGTGGGTTCGAATCCCGTACCATTCCGTTTCCCACCGCCTCAATCGGCAGCACGACCAGCGCGTCCCAGGCCGAACTGGCTGCTATTGCGGATTGGCACCCCGTCTCGGAAGTCGATTTCGAGCAGTTTTTCGCTGTGGACCTGGCGTCCCATTTCATCTTGCAAGGCAGCCACGATTTTCTTGGTCTTCACCTCGACGACCTCTCCCGTACTCGGGTAGGCGAAGCGACCATCGAGGCTGAACGTAACCCAGCCGGGTTCCTCGCGGAGCGGAACGCTGGACAACTGCTTCGGAGGCGCAGTTGTCAGATCAAAGACGTGGACTCGGCGATTGAAGGCATCGCACACCCAGACCTCGTGCTCGTCGGGCGTCAGGCCGACGCCGTGGCTTGGACAACCGTGGCGCTTGGTCGAGCCCATGCGGAAGCCCTGGACTTCTACACGCTCGACCATCTTGCCGGTCGTCAGGTCGCCGATTTCGAACCCGAGCAGGCCGTTGACATTGACGTAACAGCGGGTCAGGGCGGCGTTGACTGTGAAAGGCCGGATGGGGGCGCTGAACGGACCGACCTTCTGGACGACTTGTCGGGTCTTCGTGTCGATGACGGTCAGCCACGGGGAGCTCAGGCCGGCGAGGTAAGCACGCGCCCCGTCTAGACTGCAAATCGTGTTGTGCGCGCCGCTTTTGGTTTCAATCCGAGTCAACAGATCGCCAGTACCAGCGTCGACAACATTCCAGTGAGGACCCTCCAGTGAAGGAACGTAGAGTTGGCGGCCATCAGCCGTAATCTCCAAGCGGTCGCAGCCTCCAGGCAAGGCCTTTTCCCAGATGCAGATCTCCTTTTCCAAATCGAGGCAGTAGAGCTTTGTTAGCGTGGTGAAATAGAGTCGCCGGTTCGCGGCGTAAGCGCAAATCCCTTTGATATTTTCTGGTTTCTTTCTTTCACTTGCGGGCGTCGGTATGCGCTTTACAAAAGCATGGCCGCGATCAACGTCGAAGACCAGAATGCCGGCGCCCCCAACGGCCAGATCATCCCGTATTCCCGGGGCCGCGACGTACAGGAGGTGGTGCTCCTCACCGCGCCCAGCTTCGCCGGCCTGGACGGCATTCCATCCCATGCAGGCCAAAAGCGTGAGCGCCAAGAGCCCCGCAAGCCTGATATGACTCATGATGTAGCCCTCAACAGAGATCGATGGTTCAAGCGAGAATACGGTGTCTCAAGTACTCGCTCATCCTTGTCAGGCTGGATCTGTTGCCTCAGCTCGGCATGGCTTTTCCTGCTTGCGTGTGACCAGCGTCCAACGATTATAACCTGGCTGCGCGGAATCTTCCGCGCACCGCGCGGAAAATCCGCAAATCCTCGCGTTTTTACGAGGGTGCTCGCACGCGCTTGCAAACCGGGTGGGAAGTGCGTAAACTCCGAGCGTGACGGGGTTTTCTAGGTTTTTCTGCGTTGAGGCCGCGTTCTCTACGGAGCCATAGGTTGGGGGTTCGAATCCCTCCAGGCGTATTTGGCACTCTGGCATATCATCGCACTGCATCGCACGTTCTAGCGCAAGCCCGCAATCGCTTGAACCTTCCGGCAGACCTTGCGAAGCCGTCCATCCCCCTGCGGCTGGTTGTTGCACCGGATTTTGCTAGGAGAATTGACGCCGAATATGCAAACGGAATGTAGACGCTGCAAAAACAGCATGAAGTTCGTTTGCCCAAGGTCACGGCAATCCCGACAAGGAAATTTGAATTCAGAGGACGAGAGGGCCTTCAACGTTTGCCGTTTAATAGCCGGGCCCGAAAAACGCGAGCAAGATGAGGGCGAGCAGCAGGACCAACCCAGCTGCGGCAAGAAGAGCAGCTCGAGTGCTGTGGCGGAAGGCTTGAAAGTACCAACGCAGATAATGTGGCAGCCATTGCCAAAGGCGAAAGCGGCTCTGCCCAGTGGCTCGATCCTGCCAGCGCGCCGGTACCTCCTCTACTCGCCCGCCCGCCAAGTGTGCTTTCACCGTCAGTTCTAGTCCGAGGCAGAACCCGGCCGTGCTCTCAATCGGCGTGCGCAGGAGGAAAGCCCGTGAGTACGCCTTGAAACTGTTGGTCGGGTCGTGAACCGGGAAGCCGGCCAACCAGCGCATGCTCAACCCTGCAGCACGGCTAAGCAGCCCCTTCAGCCGTGGGCCGCCAATCTGTTCGCCCCCCTGGATGTAGCGACTGCCGCAGACGACATCGGCCCCCGCTTCCACGCGCCGCACCATTTCCTCCACCCCGGCGAAGTCATCGGAAAGGTCCGCCATCGTCACAAGCACCACCGGCGCCACCGCCGCTTGCATCCCGGATTCGATGGCGTAGCGCACTCCCTTGCCAAGGTTGTTCTTCACTAACCTGAGCTGGGCCGGCCGTTCCTCCGCGCTCAGTGCGCCAACGGCCGGGAGAGTGTTATCGGCGTCGAAATCGTAGCAAATCAATAGTTCGTAATCACCGGGTAGTTGCGACCTTGCCCTGCGACAAAATGGGCCGATATTGTCGGCCTCGTTGAAGACCGGCACTACCACGGAGTAGCGCGGTGCGGCAACTGGAGCTTCGGTAGTCGATGGCGTCATGGGTTCGCTGAACATGGCGGTTCGTACGACCTGGTGGGGCGATCAGATCCGGCCGAGCGCGATTTCCTCGCGCACCCAAGGGATCACTTCGTCGAGGACTGCTTCGAGCAACGTGGTCGCTGTGAACCCAATTACGATCCTCGCCTTGCTCGTGTCTGGGATCCGCCTTTGCACGTCGTGCTCCAGTGGCGGGTCGGAGACGTGGCGGAAAGGACGATGTGGTTCGTGGACCTTCCGCCAGATAAGTCGGGCGAGTTCGAGCACCGTGGTCGCCACCGGGGTGGAGAGGTTAAAGTCCTCGTTGGCAGCCGCGGGGTGCATCATCGCCAGGATTATTCCCCGTGCCAGGTCTCCGCCGTAGGTGTAGCAACGTGTCTGATCACCGGAGCCAAGGATGTGCAGGGGGTCTTGCCCTTTTAGCACCTTCTGCACCAGATCAGGGACGACGTGGCTCAGCGCCAGCCGGATGTTGCCGCCGGGGGAATCGCGGCCTCCCAGGGCGCGGCGTTCGCCGATGCCGACACAGTTGAACGGGCGGCAGATCGTGTAGGGCAGGCGGTACTGCTCCCACGCGCCGCGGCAGAAATACTCGCAAGCCAGTTTCTGGAAGCCGTAGGTGCTCGTTGGTGGCGAGCAGTGCCGCTCGTGCCCCTCGGGGGTAGGGAAGAGCGTTGCGTTCTCGAAAACCATGCTACTGGAGAGCACCGTGATCTTCTGCAGCCGGCCCTTGCGGAAGGCTGTCAGGGCGGCGTCAAAACTGGCCGCTGTTATCCGCTCATTTTCGGCCAACAGGTCGTAAGCGTACTCGTGGAAGTAGGTGATGCCGCCGATCCGAGCGGCAGCGGCGATGAAGTGATCGCACTGGAGCGCGCAGTCGGTCAGAAGTTCGATGTCTCGAGCGTCGCCCTCGATGAACCGATAAGCCGGGTGGTTTTGATAACTCTTCTCGATCCGGCCGTACTTGGAGAAATTGTCGATGCCGATCACCTCGTGCCCTTGACGCAGCAACTCCTCAACAAGGTAGCCCGCGATGAACCCCGACGAGCCGGTGACAAGGACCTTCATGGAGCCACCATGTCCAACTTCACGCCAGCGACGTCAGCGGACTGCTGTGCCCGACTTCCCAGGAAATTCCAGACGTCGATAACGACTCGGTCGGATGGAAGGATCAAGTCGTGGTAGGCGGCGTGCGGGGTGGCGACGAAATAGACGCCAGCCTCGGCTACGAGTTGGTCCAGAGGCACTCCTTCCGGGCCGGACCAGTAAGGATCGTGGCAGAGCACGCGCCGGCACTCCAGTGTGAGGAGTTTGCGAAGCTTGAAACTGAGCGAATCGCGTACATCGTCGGACTCTGCCTTGAACGTCATCCCCAGGATACCGGCGGTCTCCGTGCGCAGATCGGTCTGCCGTTTGGCCAGTTCCACCAGGTGGGCCGGCAGGCCTTCGTTAATCAGCATGGCCGCGTGCCCGAGCATGAAATGGTTGCGGCTAAAGGCAGCCAGTTGCATGGTATCCTTGACAAGGCATGGTCCGGCGGCAAGCCCTGGACCGGGCACGCCGCGCATGCGCGGGTAGTTGTGTCGGCAGCCATGCAGGATTCGGTCGAAGTTCAAGCCGTGCTGGGTCGCGATCATGTAGAATTGGTTGACCGTGGCGAACTGGATGTAGCGCCAGGCGTTAGTCATCAGCTTACACAGTTCCGCCTCCATCGGCTCCAGCTCGATTAGCTCACAGGCTACTCGAGAGAACAGTTCACCCACCTCGCACAGCGTTTCCGGATCGAAGGCACTGATGATTTGCGGCAGCTGGCGGAACTCTCTCAGGCTGAAGCCCTGGGCGACCCGCTCGGGACAGAAGGCCACCGAGATATCCTTGCCGCGGTCGCGGAGATAGTGTTGGATGTGGGCGGACACTCCCGGGAAGAGCGTGCTGCGCAGGATGAGGATCTGCTGATTGACCAGGTGTGGCAGGCAGTCATCCAAGGCGCGGTGGATGGCCGAGAGCGATGGGTTGAGATGCTCATCGACGGGGGTGCCGACGATCAGCACGAGAAATCGGCAATCAGAAAGTCTGTTGGGCACGCTGTCGATTTCCAGACGGCCGGCCCCCAGCACCTTCCGGAGCGTCTCGGGCCCGCCTTCCTCCTGAAACGGCATCACCCCGGAGCGGACGCGCTCGACAGCCTGCTGGTCGATGTCATAAATCGCCGTCCTCAAGCCGATGTCGGCGAATGTCAGCGCGAGGGGAAGGCCGACGTGGCCGCACCCGCCAATAATTCCCACGTCCCGAGTGAAAAGCTGGTTCATTTGGCAATCGTTCGCTTTTTGAGTGGAGGCTGAACCGCTGCGTCAATGGAAGAACTAGGGCTATCCTAGGGAGAAAATCCTCCTCGAAGCTGATGATACCGTGAAGGATACTCAACCCGAAAGGGAGAATCCTCTCGCTCTCCCACAAAGTCGGAAAATGGGAACGATTCTGCCAGTAGAGCAAGCGACCCCGCGTAGTCCGTCGCGGATCGCCTAGCGGTTCCGTTCACGGGCGCCTTGGGGAAGGAGCAGCGGTTCCTGGGTTGATTGCCGGCATCTCGATCAGGTAAAACTCTCTCCGACTAGGTTGCGACCAAAGGGTGTAAGGCTGAGTATATTGGGTAACAACTCGTCGGCTGACCGGTGTCTCCAGTTCGTTGAGCCGTCGCACAATCTGCCGTCGCGAGAGGTTGGTCCACTTCACCAGAGCCCACATTGGATCGCCTGCAGTGTGGTCGGCAAGCACCTTTAGAAAGTTCTCTTCGAGGGCAGGATGGCCGGCATAGCCCTTACGATTGCCCCCAGCTACCGCGCGGCCAGGAGACCCGTCTACAGTGCCATTCGATCCTGACTCTCGTTTCCAAACCCCTGTCAAACATGATCGGGAATGCCCGCTTTGGACGCGGTGGCAGCCCGGCCTTTGCGGAACTGAGCAAGTCGCTCTTCAAAAAAGCTTGGCCAATAGTCCATTCCTTGGCCGGTCTTCGCGGAAACCTCAACGACGTCCATGCCCGGGCGCACCGACTCAATGCTGCGCCGCGCTGCTGCGCGGTCGAATTCCACGGCGTCGGCCAAGTCGATTTTGGTAATGACAGCCATGTCCGAACTATTGAAGATGGGCGGATACTTGAGGGGTTTATCCTCTCCCTCAGTTACGGACAAGAGCACCAGGCGCAGCTCTTCACCGAGATCATAGGTTGAAGGGCAGACTAGGTTGCCAACGTTTTCAATGAAGAGAAAATCGAGGTCTTCCAGCCGCCATCCTTCCAGCGCGTTTCGGACCATCTCGGCCTCCAGGTGGCAGGCCATGCCAGTGGTGATCTGCCGGATGGGTACCTGGGCCCGCGCCAAGCGTCGGGCATCGTTGTCGGTAGCCAGGTCGCCCACGACCGCTGCGACGCGGTGGCGGGCGCGGAGCAGATCGAGCAATTTCTCCAGAAAGGCGGTCTTCCCTGTGCCGGGACTCGAAACCAGGCTTACCACGTAGACGCCGGCATCCTGGAACCGCCGGCGCAGGGCGCGGGCCGCCACGTCGTTCTGCTTGAGGACGTGCTGGCGAACCTGAATCAGTCGTGTTTCGGAGCTCATTGGACTTCCAGTGCCACCACTTCCAGGTCCCGGCCGCTAACCACGTCGGGAGTCGGAGTGCCGCACTCTTCGCAGCAAAGCTCCTGAATCGACACCACAGTCCGCGTAGTCCGGCAGGTCGGGCAAAGGACCCGGACGGGAACGTCTTCGATCACGAGCTGAGTCTCCGCAAACGGGGTATTTTCCCGAGCGAGTTCAAAAGAACCGAGCAACGCTTCCTTGACAACTCCCGAGAGTGGACCCAGTTTCAAGTGGATTTCTAGAACGCGATCCGCCCCTTGCCGTTCCGCCTCCTCTGCGACCAGGTCCAAAAGGCTCAGGGCGATGGATAGCTCGTGCATGATCTAATGTATGCTGAAAGCGTGAGTAACGCTGGAAATCGCGTAGAGCGATGATCGCTCCACCAAGGAGCCCCTACCCATACTCAGCGCAGCCTATGTCCCTAGGCTCTTCTCTGCGGAGCTTCGGCCCTGGGCAAAGTCCAGGCTTGCGCACTTGTTTGCCAATAACTGGGTCACGAGAGATTCGATCAGTGTAATCGCTTCTTCGACCGCTGCCTGCACCGGTTCACTCATTTCCATCTGCATCTCGTCGTCCGCAGCCGGCGTCGGTTCGCAGCCGACTAAGAGAACCCGTTCAATCGTGCTGCCCAATTCCCGAGCCATGCGCAGGACTTTCACCGGATCCATGGAATGGGGCTCGACGACGACGCCATTGGCGGCTGCCGCAGATACTTCAGGTTCAAGTACGTACACCGTTCCTACCCTGCCCCCGCGCGGAACGGCGTCCACGAGGATCACTGCCTCGTAGGGATCCAAAAGGGTGTAGGTCAGCTCGAGCCCGCGAATCCCGAAATCGACCACGCGCACTCCCTCGGGGAGTCGGCGCTGAGCCAGGCGGCGGGCGACTTCGCCACCGAACGCATCGTCACCGAAGAATATATTGCCGATGCCGGCAATGAGGATGCGTGGGATACTCGTGCCGGTCGTCGTAATCATCTTTCATCCGTCCTGCTTGCGACCCACGAGATCGAACACACATTTCAATTCATCCTTCAAGGTAATCATACCGCCCAGGGCAGAAACTCGCTTGATGCGATACCTGGGCTGCAAAAGTATGCAGTCACCACTCAAACGCATCTCGTCTTCCATCGTTCTCAGCTGTGCGTCTATCTGGTGCAGGTTCGTGACGCCATGCAGGCTAAGCTTTCCAACGATCCCAAGCCGATACCACCCTTCGGCAATCTTGCTGGCCTTGATCTCGGTGCTTTGAAAGACGATTTCCGGATAGGTCGCCGTCTCCAGCACCTCCTGGCGCATCCTGCTTTCGATGTCGTCGCGGTCCTTGGCACTGACGGAGTCGACCAATGCCAGGGAGTCTGCCAGCACCGTCAGGTGAAGCGCCGCCTCGGCAATCGCCTCGGGCGGGCAGCGAAACTCACCTGTAAACGCTCGGACGGCAAACGTCGGACTGTGCCCGAGGGCGGAGAGAGCGCCTCGAGCAAACGCCTGAACCGTGAATCGACTTTGAGAGGCGTCCAGCAGATAAAGCATTGTTTCAGGACCCCGATTGCGGACTCACCGCGTCCCACTTCGGATCGGTAGGATCTCGTCAGTCCTATATGGCTGTGCGTGAATCGGCTGCTGCGGTTTGTGGGACACGTTTGTAACGTGCCCCAACGCCGGCCGGCACGTTGCAAACGTGCCCCACAAATGCTGCCGAATTACGCACCGTCATATAGGCGGAGTGCCCGGGACTCACATAGCTTTGAGTCTCAGATAACGTTCGACGTCCGGTAGAACTCCACCGATGCCGTTGCCCAGTGAACCTAGCGGAGCAACACTCCCCAGCAAGGTGCGGCGGATGGCAGGGTGTGCCAGGATCAATCCGGCGCCGAAAACCGCCAGCGCAATCCCGCCGGCAAGCAACACGGCGTCGCGAACGTCCGAGTCTGTGTTTTCTTGCATAGCTAACCTCTCGCGTGAATGAAAGTAACGGTCCGCAGAACTATGCTCTTGGGCTTCCTTGATCCGTCGTTTTCCGGCTCTACCGTGCAGCTCGTTCCCCCTATATGGCCGTGCGTGAATCGGCTGCTGCGGTTTGTGGGGCACGTTTGTAACGTGCCCAGACGCCGGCCGGCACGTTGAAAACGTGCCCCACAAATGCTGCCGAATTACGCACCGTCATATAGTCAAGAGGGTTCGGTTGAACTCGGGTCCGGCTGGAGCCGCTCCACTTCTTCGATGCCGAAATAAAAGCAATGGCCTGGCTGACGCATCTGGCCCAAATCTCGGCCGGGATCGTCGTCTAAAACAACACCCAGGTAGACGCGCTCTTCGAAATCCTGTTCGATCGCTTCGATCGTCGCGGTCTTTCCTTCCAGGGCTATGTCCAGGATGTCCGCCCGGCCCTGAGGATGGAGACGCACCCGGTCGCCTGGTTTGAGTTCCTGGCCGTCGACGTAAACGCGTTCGAGTCGCGGCGGGTCGAGCAGCGGATTCCAGTCATTCATGGAGATTCTCCGGAAGACGCTGGCCGCAGGCCGCGGACGGTCCCGTGCAACCCCATGATCTGCTCCTCGGTCAACAGTTTGGTCCGGGTCAACAGCGCCCGTGCCCGCTCATCCACCGCAGCGACTGCCTGCCTTTCCTCGTCGGTCAAAGTCAGGATGCGCAGAACGAGCATCTCGTCAATCTCAGTGCCGTCAAAGAAGTCACCCGGGCTTTCGGCGGCGATTTGCGGGTAGTCGTACAACGTGATCGGCGAAGACAACATGGTGTCCTTGTCGCCTTCCCTGCCGACAAGCACAGGCCAGGTCCCTTCATTGTGGCACGCGGCAGCCAGCGCCCGGCATTCGTCGGGAGGATCAATCAGCGAGACGAACGCTCCATTTTGCACTCCCAGGATGGTATGCGTGGAAGCCAGAGCGTGAAGCACGGCCTGGTCGCGGCACCTCTGGTCGACAGATTCGAGAGTTGTGTGGTTCTCGATCCGCACGAGCAGTTTGAACAGCCCCTCTCCAATAGGCTCGGCGGAAACTTGCACGCGACCCGTGACCGACTTTTGCTCGCGGACAAGGATTGCCTCGATCGTACCGGCGGGGCCGGGTATGGCTTCGATCTTCCGGCTTGCGGGGAAGGCGAATTCGGTGTGCCGGGGCTTGCACGCAAGGGATGCTAGATCCAGCTCCTTAAGAACCACATCCCTTTGCAATGCTTCCTGCCAGGTCTGGAGCAGCCGGTCGCCGACTTTGAGTTTCTCGACGACATGGAAGGCCGGCTCTTCACCTGCAGCCCACTCAGAGTCTATCCGACAACTTCTCCCCTCTCCCCTGTACTCGGGGGAGAGGGGCTGGGGGTGAGGAGGTTTTGCCTGGGATAGCCGTGCCCCCTCACCCCAATCCCTCTCCCCCGAGGCGGGGGAGAGGGGCTTCTCGCTCTCACTGAAAGGACAGTCGAGTTGTCCTACCAGCCGGGCCTGGAGATGAAGGAAGCGTACCTGCACGTCGACGGTCGTATCCTCGGTTCCGCGGACCAGGCACTCCGTCTGCATGGACCAGGCATCGCCGGATCCTTGCGCTTCACAATAGGCGCGAGGGTACAAACCGCCGAACGTCCACCTCTGCCGGTTCTTGACCGACGGCCGATACGGGTAGAGGATGTACCCCTCGTATAAGACGGCATCGACAATCTGGTCCACCAGTGCTTGTTTCATGAGGCCGACTTCTCCAGATTTCCCCGAAGCACGGGCGTGGGGAGGCGCGTGTTCTCAGGGGTTGGCAAAAGGCTTTCCAGTGTCTGTTCCCAAGTCGGCAAGCCTTGCCGGATCTTATATTGGTAGAGCCGATCAAACACATCCTTGCGCAGGCAGAGCCATGCACTGTTCGGATAATAACGCTCCATCATCTCCTTCCAAACGGATACCGGCAGGCGAAAGGCCGCTTCCTTGTCCCAGGGGATCTGCGCCACTTGCAGGGCACCCTCCTCGCCCTCGTGAAAGATGGTGCCGCTGAACAGGAGGTTGAGAGGAATCTCTCCGTCCTCCAGTGCGTAAAAGTATTTGGTCACGGCCACGTTAAAGTCGTATGTGCACGGCACCGGCAGGTCCACGCTGATGGCGTCCGTAAATGGCCCAATGGCGACGCTGGTATGTGTCCAGAGCATGGACCGGAGCGTCTGGCCCCAGCGCGGGGGCGCGTCGAACAGATCAAGCAATTTTTCTTGTTCCACGGTCCCGTAGCGGCGCTGGGCCGGCTCGATGCGAACCTGGCACTGGAGCATGACCGCATGAATTGGAACCACTTCTGCATCGGTAGCGGTCGACTGGCTGACGCGCAGCTTGAAACGCAAGAGCGGCCCTGCCGCGAATGGCTCCGTTTCCGCCGTCACAACTTGGAAATGCAAGTCAGGCATCGCAATTCACCCCGTCTCGATTCGAAGATGGCTGCAAGCCGGCGAAAAACCGCCTGATTTCTTCCCACACTTCCGCGCCCCCCGACAAGCCCCGCCAATTGGACCTGATCAAGCCCACGAGCCGGTAACAGGCATCGATCGGCACGCGATAGTGTTCTCGGGCGGGCCCCACTCGATTCACCAGAAGCGCTTCGACATCCGGCTCCAGCTCGCGCAGGACCGCGTTTTCTTCTTCGAGCTGATGCCAGGCCTCCAGGGTCAAAAGCGATTCCGTGCCCCCGGCGGGACTTGGATAGACGGCCACGACCCGGCCGGCGCGCGTGCTACGGTAGAAAAAGGCCAGGTTGATCGGCAGGTGCAGCTCTTCCCACTGCGCGTCGGTCAGGCGAAAGTCGCCCAAGAACTCCAAGCGCCTCGGTACCCGGCGGTAGCGAGCGCTTGGCTGCCCGCTGAACAAGATCGCACAAGCCGTGCAGGAGCAGACGAGGCGCTGGGTGGCCGGCTCGACCAGGTGCTCGTGGTCCGGGGAGAGCGCGGCGCTGCACAATTCGCACGACTCCGCCGCCGAGCGCTTCCGCGCGAACCCGCGCAGTGCGGCGAAAGAACTATGCCCCGATGCGCCCTCTGGATTCATTACACCCCGCATTGCACGCTTGCCTCATCTTCCCAGGAGTGGCAGGGAGATCCGCGCTTGGCTCTCGTCTGCCGCATGCCCATTCTTCGCCACACCATCAACCTCGATGGCCGTCACATCCGGGGCTTTTTCGTAGATCGCCTCCTCGATTGCCAGCTTGAGCGTCATGGCCGAAGAAGGACAGCCGTCACAGCTTCCTAGCATCCGTAAGCGCACCGCACCGCCGTCGACTCCCAGAAGCTCGACATTCCCCCCGTGAGAACGCAACAATGGCCGGACCTTGTCTAGCGCTTGTCGAACGCGAGTTTCCAGATCCAAAGGATGGAGTCCGTGGAGCAGGAGTATGCTGGCCGCCAGGTCATCCGCGGCGAGCGCGTCGATCAACGCCAGGCCGGCCTCCCCGGCGTTCGCCAACTTATCCAGAATGCGCTCCAGGGCGGCACCGTGCAGCTCCATCACGGCCTTGAGAACCTCCTGAGTGCACGCCCGCGCCTTTGGATCCGGGAAGCGCTCAGCCTCGTGAATGAGGGACTCGACCCGCTCCATGCGTTTGCGAAATCCTCGGTCCTCAGAAGAATTGGCCATTCATGCTCCGGTCCTGGTTAAGAACGATTGGTTGCAGCGCAACCAATGCTTCATGCATCGTCTGCCCCTCGCCCCCGTACTCGGGGGAGAGGGGTTTGGGGTGAGGGGGTTGAGCGAACCTTCAATAGTCTAAAACCCTCACCCCCTGCCCCTCTCCGTTGAGTACAAGGGAGAGGGGAGAAACAGGGACCTGGACCGGATAGCCCGGCGCCAGTACATAGTTTGTCCAGCCTGCTCGGCGAGCGGCCCCCGCCCGGTCGGAGCCGCTCGCCCGTCTTTTTGCTACTGCTGCATGGCGAACATTGGCACGTGCCTGGTCTCGAGAACTTTGCCGTCGCCTAGGTACATGTGGACTCCACACGGCAGGCAAGGGTCGAAGCTGCGCACGGCACGCATGATGTCGATCCCTTTGAACTTGTCGGGACCATTTTCTTCGAAGATCGGCGTATTCTGTACGGCGTCCTCGTAGGGCCCCGGCGTGCCGTAAATATCACGCGGATTGGCGTTCCACGGCGTAGGCGGGTACGGATGATAGTTAGCGATTTTGCCATTGCGGATTACCACATGGTGCGACAGCACGCCGCGAACCGCTTCATGGAAACCGCAGCCGATCGCCTCGTCGGGCACCTTGAACTCGGTCCAGGTTTTGGTCCGTCCCGCATGCAGCTCCTTGAGGGCCTGCTCCACGAAATAGTAAGCGCAGGCGGCGGCGTATGCCTGGAAATAGGTTCGGGCTCGGTCACGCTCGATGGCGTTGCTCCACTTCGGGATCTTCCATTCGAACTCGACTTCTGGTTTGGAGGCGGTCTTGGGCAGGTACATTTTGACGCTGGTGCCCGTCGCCTTCACGTAGCCGATGTCCATCATGTTCGACAGCGCCGTTGCCCACAGCCGGGCGATGGCGCCGCCGCCGGTGTCCAGGGCCAGGTATGCCTTGGTCCACTGGTCATACCAGCGCGGCGACATGACCCAGGTATACTTGTCCTGGAAGTTGCGTTTCTGCGGACGGGGAATGGTGGTTTGGTTCCAAGGGTGACGCCGGTCGACCGGGTTGCCGAGCGGGTCCTTGTCGACGAAGATCTCGCCATTCTCCCAATCATCGTAGTACGACGACCCCAGCAATATGCGTATGTTGAGGTTGATATCCACCAGGTCGTTGGTGACCACCTTGCCGTCCACGATCACGGCGGGCGTGACGAACATCTTCCGTCCCCAGGCGTTCATGTTCTTGTATGTGTAGTCGCAGGTAACGGGGTCGTTGAATGATCCCCAGCAGCCCAAGAGGGTGCGCCGGTAGCCCACCTTTTCATAGCCAGGCAACGCTTCATAGAAGAAATCGAAAAGGTCGTCGTGGAGCGGCACGCACTTCTTCATGAATTCGGCATAACGAGCCAGGCGGACCAGGTAGTCGGTGAAGAGCTGGACAGTGGGCACCGTGCCGACGCCTCCTGGGTAGAGCGTGGAGGGGTGGACGTGCCGGCCTTCCATCAGACAGAACATCTCACGGGTATAGCGGCTGACGTGAAGAGTCTCCTTGTAGAAATCGCCCGTGAAGGGGTTGAGAGCGCGCATGATGTCGGCGATGGTCTTGTAGCCATGGTCCGCTGCATGGCGCGCGGGCGTGCGCTGGGCCTTGTCCCAAACGCCAGGATTGGTCTCCTTGACCATTTGCTCGCAGAAGTCGACGCCGACCAGGTTGTCCTGGAAGATATTGTGATCGAACACGTACTCGGCGGCCTCGCCCAGGTTGACGATCCATTCGGCCATGGCCGGCGGCCGAATGCCAAACGCCATGTTCTGGGCGTAAGTCGCGCACGTTGCATGGTTGTCGCCGCAGATGCCGCAGATGCGGCTCGTGATGAAATGGGCGTCGCGCGGGTCCTTGTTCTTCATGAAAATGCTGTAACCGCGAAAGATCGCGGAAGTGCTATGGCATTCGGCGACCTGGCGGTTGGCAAAATCAATCTTCGTAAAGATGCCCAGGCTGCCAACAATGCGGGTAATCGGGTCCCAGGACATCTCGACTAGTTTTCGGGTATCGCTCGGAGCTTTTTTCTCCGGGAGAGTCGCAGTACTCATTCGACCAGTCCTTTCTACCCTTGAAGCTAATAAGTGATGGGATGATATCCGGTTGTCAGCTCGGAGCGCCGATGCCGCCAGCTTGGTTCCTTGTTGACCGTGGTATTGGTGAAGCCGCGGAGGGAGCGGATCATTCGGCCGTAGACGCTGATCGCCGTCGAGGACAATTTGGCGCCGGGAGGCTCGTCCATAAACGGCATGAACTTGTCGGGGAATCCGGGCATCGTGCAACCGATACAGATGCCGCCGACGTTGGGACAGCCGCCGATGCCGGCCATCCAGCCTCTCTTGGGCACATTGCAGTTGACCACCGGGCCCCAGCAGCCCAGCTTCACGATGCATTTGGGCGAACCATATTCCGTGGCGAAATCGCCTTGTTCGTAGTAGCCGGCGCGATCGCAGCCTTCGTGGACAGTATTGCCGAACAGCCATTTGGGACGGCCGACTTCATCCAGGGGGATCATGGGCGCCAGCCCCGCTACCTGGTAGAGCAGATAGAGAAAAGTCTCCATAAAGTTGTCAGGCTGGACCGGGCATCCAGGCACGTTCACGATCGGGACGCCAGCCTTCGACTTCCAGTCCCAGCCAAGGTAGTCGGCCAAGCCCATGCAACCGGTCGGGTTGCCTTCCATCGCGTGAATGCCGCCGTAGGTCGCGCACGTGCCGATGGCCACGACAGCCAGCGCTTTGGGAGAGAGTCGATCGATCCACTCGTTGGTCGTGATCGGCTGGCCGGTTTTCTTGTCGGTGCCGAGGGCGGCCCAGTAGCCTTCGCTCTTGATCTTCTCGTTGGGGATCGACCCCTCCACCACCAGCACAAACGGATCGAGCCTGCCCTCTTCGGCCTGGTACCAGTATTTCATGAACTCATCACCAACCTCGTACGCCAGCACAGGGTTGTGAAGATGCACCTTGGGGAGACCGGGAATGGCCCCCAGGATCACGTCTTCGAGACTCGGCTGGGTGGCGGCAGTGATCGACACGGAGTCGCCGTCACAGCCCAAGCCGGCCGTCATCCATACGACATGCACCTCCTTGACTGCCGGCGCTCGTTGAGTCCGGCGCCCGTACGGGACAGTTGCTTCAGCCATCGCAAAGCGCTCCTTTCCTGGGGTGAGTGCCGAGTCAGGCAAAGAGACGTGATCGACGAGCGGAGTAACATACTAGCTGCAGACACAGACTCGTCGTCACGATTCTCTCATTGCTGAAATGACACTAAATAGCACTAAACGTGCCAAACCGAGAATTGCCTCTTCCTCGGCCTTAACATGGCTGATTAACCAGAATTAGGAAAACGTAGGTGTTCCGGCGGATGGCGTGTTAGTTCCCCGGTTCCCAATATTTCGGGAAAAATCCCGAAATGCCGTTGCTCTAGCGCTCCCGCCTGATGCCCAGCCTGGCCATTCGTGATTCAAGAGTTGTAGGCTTGAGACCCAAGATGGCGGCTGCTCCGTTCTTGCCGCTGACGCGCCAGCCAGTCTTTTGAAGAACCGACAGGATATGGCTTCGCTGGGTCTCGTCTAACGTCAAGCCATTATTCGTAGTTGTCTGATTGGAAGAAATGGCTGCTGAAATCGAATTGCCGTTGGACATCGACGGCAGCTCGACCGTGAGGGCAGGCCCCTGTGTGACAATCATGGCCCGCTCGATGACATTTCGCAGCTCGCGAATGTTCCCCGGCCAGGGATATCTCTTGAGGGCTTCCATAGTGGCGCGCGGGATGGAAGTGATCTTCTGGCCCATGGTCCGGCCAAACTCCCTGACGAAGGACCAGGCCAAAAGAGGAATGTCTTCGGGCCGCTCTCTCAGAGGAGGGAGCCTGATGGGAAAGACGTTCAGGCGATAGAACAGGTCCTCGCGGAAACGCCCTTCCTGAACCATCTTCTCCAGGTCTCTGTTGCTCGCAGCGATGATGCGGACCTTGGCCGACAAGGTTCGCGAACTGCCCAGGCGCTCGAACTGGCCGTACTGGAGGACCCGGAGCAGCTTGACCTGCACTTCCAACGGCAGCTCGCCGATCTCGTCGAGGAACAAGGTAGAGCCGTCCGCCTGCTCGAACCGGCCGATCTGTCGATTCAGTGCGCCGGTATAGGCGCCCTTCTCGTGGCCAAACAGCTCGCTCTCGATGAGTGTGCTCGGCAGAGCGGCACCGTTGAACATCAGCATGGGCCGGGCACTGCGCGGGCTGCCGCTGTGAATGGCGCGGGCCAGGAGTTCCTTACCCGTGCCGGTCTCGCCGAGAATGAGCACCGTGGCGGACGTGCCTGCTACCTGCTCCACCTGGTCCAACACCCCCCGGATGGCGGGAGTCTGTCCGACGATTTCGCCGAAGTTGCACTTGAGCTTGATCTCCTCCTGCAAGTAGACGTTGTCCGCCTGCAATTGGTCTTTGAGGCGCTTGATTTCCTCGTAAGCGACAAGCGTGGCCTCCTCCGCTCTCTTGCGCTCGGTGATGTCAAATGCCACGCCGTGCAAGAATGAAGGCGCCCCATGTTCGTCCATCACCAGCTTGGCCTCGCCGTGCACCCACACCACCCGCCCATCGCGTGACAGGAACCGGAATTCGGCGCGGATGCGTTCGCCGGCAAAGCAGGTGCGCGTGAAGCTGTCGGCCCATCGAGCTTGGTCGTCTGGGTGCAGCTGCCGATACCAGAGAAAGGGGTCGTCCAACCACTCCTGAGCTGAAAAGCCGAGCAGCTCCTCGATTTGCGGACTGACGTACAGCTGGCTGGTGCTCCCATCCAATGGCGCCATGAACGTGACCGCAGGGATTTGCTCCACCAGGGCCCGATACCGGGCCTCCGCTCGGTGCAATTGGGCCCCCCCAGCACCATTCGCGGTTCGTTTCCCCGAGGTCAAGAGGGCGACCAATTGGAAGAAGTCGCCGCCCCCAGGTGGAGGTGTCCCAACCATTCGCGCGAGGCGCCTCTCTGCCTCCTGATGCGACAGCGTTTCTCCCGCCGCCGGTTCGCTCAGAGCATTGGTGTGCCTGCCGTCCCCAGCCTTTGGTTCGTGCATAGCCAGCTCTCTTGGCTTCATGGAGTTACGATCACATCGCGTTGGAAATGCTTACTCAGCCTCAATAAGAATCAACAGATCCTGGGAAGCTGCTCGCCAGCCAGCATGGTGACGACCCGCTCTCCGCCCACAACCGAGTGCATGGTCACCATCCCCAAATGATCCTCTACCACCTCGCCGATGATGGCAGCGTTCCGTCCCAGGGGATGGCTACGCATCACCTCCAGGAGTCGATCTGCATCGGCCGGTGGTGCTACGGCAATCAATTTCCCTTCATTAGCGACGTAGAGCGGATCGAGCCCCAGCATTTCGCAGGCGCCGCGCACTTCAGGCCGAAGCGGGATCGACGCTTCGTGCAGCTCGACACCCACGCCTGAGGCCACCGCCAATTCGTTGAGTGCGCTCGACAGCCCGCCGCGCGTCGGGTCACGCATGCACCGGATACCAGGACAAGCCTCAAGCATTACCCGCGTCAGATCGGTGAGCGGGGCGCTATCACTTTCCAGGACCGTCTCGAATTCGATCCCCTCGCGCACCGACATGATGGCGATGCCGTGGTCCCCGATTGTCCCGGAGACAAGAATACGATCACCCGGACGGGCGGCACGAATCGAAAGCGCTCGCCCATCTGGAACTATGCCGATGCCGGACGTGGCAATAAATATCTGGTCGCCCTTACCGCGATCGACAACTTTGGTATCGCCGGTGACAAGACTTATTTCCGCAAGCGCGCACGCCTCGCGCATGGAGGAGACGATCCGCCGCAGGTCGACCATGGCCAGACCTTCTTCCAGGATGAAAGCGGCCGAGAGAAAGAGCGGCTTGGCGCCCCCCACGGCCAGGTCGTTCACCGTCCCATGCACTGCCAACTTGCCAATGTCGCCACCCGGGAAGAAAATGGGACGGACCACAAACGAATCCGTCGTAAACGCCAATCGAGGAGCCCTCAGCCCGTTCATACCCGAAAGGCTGACTGTTGCTTGATCTTCCAGGGCCGACAGTATCTCATTGCCAAACGCCGGCAAGAACAACCGTTGGATCAGATCGGCGGTCAATCGGCCGCCGCTGCCGTGGCCCAACAAGACATGCTCGTAATTGGACAACGGTACCGGACAGCTTAATTGATCAAAATCGATGACTTTAGACATTTACTTTCTCTAGCTTTCCGGTGGCAGCCGGAGCCGGATGCCGGAATCGTCCATAGTTGTAGTAAGCAGCGCAGGCACCTTCTGACGACACCATTGTTGCCCCGAGCGGGTTTTCCGGAGTGCAGGATTTGCCGAAGACCGGGCAGTCGTGTGGCTTCTTGAGCCCCTGCAGAATCTGTCCACTGATGCAGACGCTTGACTCTGCTACCTGAACGCCCTCGACCGCGAAGCGCCGTTCGGCATCAAACTCGGCATACGCAGAGCTGAGACGGAAGCCGCTCTGCGGAATCGTGCCGATGCCGCGCCACTTGCGGTCGGTAACTTCGAAGACGTCGCGTATCAAGCGCAGGGCGGCAGCGTTCCCTTGGCGCTGCACGGCGCGCGCGTACTGATTCTCGACCCCGCGCCGTCCCTCCTCCAGCATGCGGACGCAACGGTAGACGCCCTCGAGCAGATCGAGAGGCTCAAAGCCGGTGATGACAATCGGGATGCCGAAGCGGTCGGCGAGGGGCTCATACTCCTCGTAGCCCATGACCGAGCAGACGTGGCCGGCACCCAGGAAACCTTGTACGCGGTTGGTCGGCGAGGCAAGAATGGCCGTCATCGCCGGCGGCACCAATACGTGTGACACGAGCACCGCGAAGTTCTTGAACCCGCGGCGCTTGGCCTGCCACACCGCCATGGCATTCGCCGGCGCAGTGGTCTCAAAGCCGACCGCGAAGAAAACCACAGTGCGGGCCGGATTCTGTTCCGCGATGCGCAGACAATCGAGCGGGGAATAGACGATTCGTATGTCGCCGCCGGCCGCCTTGACGCCAAAGAGATCGCGCCGGCTCCCCGGTACGCGAAGCATGTCGCCAAAAGAACAAAAAATCACTTCCGGCTGGGAGGCGATTGCAATGGCCTTGTCGATCAGCTCGAGCGGCGTCACGCACACCGGGCAGCCGGGGCCGTGGACCAACTCAATGCCGGGCGGCAAGAGTTCGTCGATGCCATACTTGACGATGGTATGTGTCTGGCCGCCGCAAACTTCCATGATGGTCCACGGCCGGGTTGTTGCGGTCTTCAAAGCCTGGCGGAGTTTGTTGGCCGCGGCTGGATCGCGATATTCATCGAGGTACTTCATCGGGCCCTCCCAGCTGCAATTCACCCAGCTCGTTCATTCCTTCCAGGAAGTTGAAGATTTGGCGTGCTTCCCCCTCATCGATGCGTGAAAGAGCGAAGCCCACATGAACAATCACGTAATCACCGATTTTGCTTTCGGGTACGTGTTCCAGGCACACCCGCTTGAAAACGCCGCCAAAATCCACTTTGCCCATGAGCATGTCGTGCTCTCGATATGTCTCCGTTACTTTTCCCGGAATTCCAAGACACATGGTCTTCTCCCCAATCTTGATGGAAGCGAGGCCCGTGCATCGCTTCACAGATGAGGCGGCGTCGATTTGAGGCGAACACCGACCTTGCTAATGTGCGCACAGATTTGCGGCTAACCGTTACTCCTCTAGCGAAGTCGCCGGTGACGACATCACCGTCCACGATTTCGCCAATACTAGCCCGAAGCGTCAGCGAGGACCTCGCTAACGCTTCGGGCTAGTATCAGCCTATTCCCGCACGGTCATTAAGTGGCACTTTACCCCTTGAGCAGAGCACTAGCCAGAACTTTCCGCACGACTCAGGGCGGCCGCGATAGCCAGTTGTCCCAGACTCAAGCCTCCGTCGTTGGGCGGAACCAATCGATGCCGATAGACGCGGAAACCATCGTTCCTCAGCCGCCGGCAGGTTTCGCGCAGCAAAAGTGCGTTCATGAACACGCCGCCGCTCAGGACCACTGCGTTAAGCTGTGTGGACCTCCGAATCCGAGCGCAGGCGGCAGCGATGATTTCGACCATCGTCGTGTGAAAGCGCCGGGCGATGTTCCCGGGCGAGGTGCCGTCATTCGCGTCCTTGGCCACTTCACGAATGAGCGGGCGCGTATCGACGAGCAGGGTAGTTTCCGCCGGCTCGCCCTCCGCAACCTCCTCCAGCTCGAAGGAATAGGCCGCGTCGTCAGCCACGTTCGTGGCCAGCCATTCCAGCTCCATCGCTGCCTGTCCTTCGTAACTCACGCGCTGGCGCAAGCCGGCCAAGGCAGCGACAGCGTCGAATAATCGTCCTGCACTTGTCGTCATTGGCGTGTTGAATTTGCTATCGAGCATTTTCATAATGAGCGCGAAAGCCTGGGGTTGAATCTGCCTTTGGAAGTGGGCCGGGGCAGAATGGGCATCGCGAAGATGCGCAACCGCCATTCGCCAGGGCTCCCGGATGGCCTGGTCCCCGCCGGGCATCCCGACTGGGCGCAAATGAGCCATGCGGCGATATTTTCGGTAGTCGCCGACCAGAAACTCTCCTCCCCAAATCGTACCGTCGGTGCCGTAGCCCGTGCCATCGAAGGTCACGCCAATGACTGGCTCGGTCAGACCGTGTTCTGCCATGCAGCTGGCCATGTGCGCATGATGATGCTGCGCACTGAGAAGTTCGCTTCCCTCCGCTGCGGATCGCTCTCGGGCATAGCGAGTCGTCTGGTAATCGGGGTGCAAATCGTGGACCACACAGAGAGGTCGGATGGCAAATAACTTTTCAAACAGAGAGATGTCCTTGACGAACGCCCGATACGCCTCGTAGTGATCGAGATCGCCGAGGTGGTGGCTGAGAAACGCTTGCTGGTCGCGGCCCAGAGCGAAAGTCGCCTTGAGTTGCCCACCCACGGCCAGGATCGGACGCGGGCACGCGCAAGGCAGTGTGACCGGCCGCGGGGCGTAACCGCGCGACCTGCGTAACGATAATTCCTGGCCCTCGACAATGCGCGTGACCGAATCATCGCAGCGTACGTGGATGGGTCGATTGTGCAGCAGGAAAAAATCGGCGATTCCTTTCAATCGGCTGAGCGCGTCGTCATCTTTATAAGCGATCGGCTCATCTGACCGATTGCCGCTCGTCATTACGAGCGAAACAGCTCCCAGGGCGTGCATGAGTAGGTGGTGTAGTGGCGTATATGGCAGCATGACTCCCAGGCAGGGATTCCCGGGCGCGACGCCGTAGGCGACCTTCGCGCCCGGCAGTCTTTGCAGCAAGACGACTGGGCGGGCGGGCGATGTCAAGAGTATTGCTTCGGGGTCTGAGACCAAGCAAATCGCCCTGGCTGCGTCCAGATCACGAGCCATGAGTGCAAATGGCTTTTCGTCGCGATGCTTGCGCGCCCTGAGCGTGCTAACGGCGGCCTGATCGGCGCCGTCGCAAACAAGGTGGTAACCGCCGAGCCCCTTGAGTGCGCCGATTTTGCCTTGGCGCAGCGCGTCCACTACGAACGAAATTGGATCATTCGTCTCAATCCGTTGGCCCGTACCGTCGGTCAGCTCCAGGCGTGGTCCACAAATGGGGCACGCAGTCGGCTGAGCGTGGAATCGGCGATCGCCGGGGTCTTCATATTCCGAGCGGCAGGCGGGACACATGTCGAACCCAGACATGGTCGTATTCGCCCGGTCATAGGGCGCGCCTCTGATGACGGTGAGTCGCGGTCCACAATTTGTGCAATTGAGAAATGGATAGAGGTAGCGCCGGTCGGCCGGATCGAACATCTCGCGCAGACAATCTTCGCAGACAGCCACGTCGGGCGAAACATAAATGCTAGCTGGCGTTTCTTGGTCGCTCGACTCGATGCGGAATTCGCGATCTCCCCGCGGAGGTTGACTTTCCCAAGAGATCGCCCTGATGTGAGCCAGGGGAGGCGGCCGCTCGGAGATTGCCGTCAAGAAGGAGTTGAGGGATCTGGGATCCCCTTCGACCTCAATCAAGACTCCGCCCGAGCGATTCTTGACGAAACCGCCGAGTTGGAAGCGAGAAGCCAAACCGTACACAAAGGGTCGGAAGCCAACGCCCTGCACGACCCCCTGGACGGCGATCGCACGGCGTTCCATGATGCAACCCGCGTGGGTGGAGAGGACTCGAAACGCGCGCCGCCAAATCTATTCTACCGGAAGCATTGCTGGAGTCATTGCCCGAAATTCAATCGGCCGTTCTTCGTCTCTGTGGGCATTTATAGATAGAGAGAGCGCAACAACCCTGGGAGAATGGCGAGATGGCCAGATCTGAAGTTAACGCTTTACTGCGTCACGTTCGCCGGCTCGGCAACGTGTCAAACGCTGTCCACGTAGCCGACAATGAGCTGCTGCGCCGGTTTGCCGAGCAGCGCGACGAGGCCGCTTTCGAGATGTTGGTGCGCCGGCATGGAGCTATGGTCCTGCGTGTCTGCCGGCGCGTGCTGCCGCACGTGCATGACGCGGAAGACGTTTTCCAGGCGGCGTTCCTGGTTTTGGCGCGCAAGGCAGCCGCATTGCGGTGGCAGCAATCGGTCGGGCACTGGCTCTACGAAGTGGCATACAGGCTGGCTCAGAAGGCTCGTGTCGAGGCTGCACGACGCAGCGCGCGCTCCGCCCGAGTCCCCGAGCGGCCCGCGCCGGACCCGCTTGCAGAAATCACAGGGCGTGAATTGCAAACCGCTCTGGATGAAGAACTGGCCCGGCTGCCCGTTAAGTATCGGGCGCCTCTCGTGCTTTGCTGCCTCGAAGGGATTTCTCGCGATGAGGCAGCGCAGCAGCTCGGCTGCCCGCTGGGGACGCTCAAGAGCCGGTTGGAGCGCGGCAGGGAACTCCTGCGCGGCCGCCTGATGCGCCGGGGCCTGGCTTTGTCGGCAGTACTCGGCGCGGCCACGCTGTCGCCCGCGGCCTCGGCGGCGCTGCCAGTCGGGCTCGCCAGCACCACGGCCCGAGCCGCATTGGCCTTGATCGGGCGCACTTCCCCGGTCATGGGAACCATTTCGACACAAGCTCTTAACCTTGCGAATAAAGGAATAAGAACCATGTCGTTTGCCAAAATAACCGGAGCAATCGGCATGGCGTTGGCCGGCCTTGTGTTTTGGGGCACGGTTGGAATTACCAACCAGGCGCCCGTCACTGCACGTCATCAAGGTGCAGCGACTGCTGCGAAGCCGGTTTCCGTTGCGGACGCGCCGGTTCAGAAGGCCGCCAACGAGGAATCGAACGGCCCTCTCGTCTTCAGCGGCAAAGTACTGACCGCGGACGGGATACCTGCCGCCGGCGCCAAGGTCTATGTGACCATGCCGTGGCGGCTGGTCAACAGGCCGCCAGTTGCTCCAGTGCGGGCGACTACCGGACCGGACGGCCGCTATCGCTTCACTGCCAGCCGGTCGGAGTTCCATAAGGACTGGTGGTATTGGGCGGTGGTAGCGGCGACGGCCGAAGGGCACGGTCTTGGCTGGGTCGAACTAAACAAGGATACTGCGGGCCAAGATCAGACGCTGCAGCTCGTCAAGGACGACGTCCCAGTGAATGGCCGGGTACTCACTCTGGAAGGACGGCCCGTCGCGGGCGCAAACATACGCATTCTTAGTGTCTTTGCCGCGCCAAAAGAGGACTTAACAAACTTCCAGGAAGCGATCGTGTCCAAAAAGGACGGCGCCCATGCGCTCGAGAGAGATCTTCTGGCCAAGCAACTCGCTCAGCCCGTACCTGGCTTGCCGGAGAGAGTCTCTACAGATGCCAACGGGCGGTTTCATCTGAAGGGTATAGGCCGCGACCGCGTCCTGGCCGTCATGATCGAGGGGCCGACCATTGCGTCCACCGAGGCCCGCATTCTGACGCGGCAGTCGCCGACAATTCAGATCCCGGAGTCGAAAATGAGTCCGGCTGACGGCGTTATGTTCTACTACGGGGCCCAGTTCGACCACCACGCGGCGCCGACCAAGCCCATCGTCGGCGTCGTGCGCGACAGAGACACCAAGAAGCCACTCGCGGGCATCAAGATCACCAGCAACAAGCTGGCTGGAAACCCCACTTTCTATGGGCGGCACTTCATCACCACGACAACTGACGCCCAGGGACGATATCGCCTTACCGGAATGCCAAAAGGAGAAGGGAACAAGATTCTGGCCGTGCCGAGTGACGATCACCCGTATCTGGTTAGCGGAGCAGATGTCCCCGACACCAAAGGACTGGACCCAGTTGCCGTGGACTTCGATCTCAAGCGAGGCGTTTGGATCAAAGGTCGGGTCAACAACAATGCAACTGGCAAGCCTGTTCCCTATGGACGCGTCGAATACTATGCACTCGCCGACAATCCGCACATCAAGGAAGCCGACGGTTTCGACCAGGCCTTATTCGGGGATCGATCGGTCAACGTTGCTGCGGATGGTTCCTACCATCTGATCGGACTACCCGGGCCGGGTATTGTTGCTGTCGTGGTTTCGGATCATTACCTGCTGGCCAACCAAACAGACGATGCGCAGGAAAACCAGTCGCAGGACACTGTCCCTTTCAGCGTGCAGCCCATCAGTTACAACCGCTTCGCTCGGATCGATCCGCCTGCGGGCACGGACTCGTTCGCTTGTGATGTGAGCGTATCACCAGGCCTTTCCTTCAGCGGCCAGGTCCTTGATCCGAGTGGAAGGCCGTTGGCCGGCGTCCGCGCCCATGGTTTGAGCGGCTGGGGCGGTTGGGAGCATCCGCCATTGCCGACCGCGGATTTCCAGGTGCTAGCGTACAACCCCCATCGGCCGCGGAAGATTCTGTTCTTGTATCCAGAGAAGAAGCTCGGCGGTGTTCTGGAAATCCCCGCCAATTCTACCGGTCCGTTGATCATGAAGCTTGAGGCGACAGGCACTGTCACCGCCAGGCTTGTGGATGCAGATGGCCAACCACGGCCGAACACCGAGGTGCGCATCATCTATCGTGGCAAGAATGACACGTCTTACGCTGAGCACCTGCCGAGACAAGGCCACACCGATGCGGCCGGCAGGTTCCGCGTCGAGAATTTGCTACGCGGCATGATTTACAGAGTGGATGTGGCGGAGGTCGCCAAAGGCCAATTAACCACAACCGGCTGGATTCGCATCGATCAGGCAGTTCGTGCCGGCGAAACCGTTGACCTTGGCGACGTGCAAGCGAAGAGGGAGGAGTGATGTGCCTCGAACGCAAGGCGCGCCGTGACTTGAAAGACTCTCCTGGCGCTGAAACTCCACGAGTTGTGCAGAATCAAGAAAAAAGCTTCGGCCGTCTTTCGTCCTCGGCAGCACTACTTATAGTGAGAATTCATCAGTTTCCCTTCTGAGAACTATCGCTATGGCCACTGCCGAGAAACGTTTGATCCTGAGTCACATTCGCAAGCTGGTTGCCACGCATAGGGCCAACCAGGAGCCGGATCAGGATCTCTTGCTGCGCTTCGCCAGTGAACGCGACGAGGAGGCATTTGCCGCGCTTCTGCACCGGCATGGACCGATGGTCCTGCGCGTCTGTCGGCGCGTCCTGCACAACTGGCACGATGCCGAGGATGCTTTCCAGGCCACGTTTCTGACACTGGCCCGCCGGGCGCCTGCCATCCGTAAGCATGCGTCTGTCGCCTCCTGGCTGCACGGCGTTGCCTACCGCGTATCGTTACAGGCAAACGCGAACGGTCGACGAAGGAACACCCCAATCCCTCCATCCACCGACAAACTCAGCGGCAGCCCGCAAGACGATGTCACCTGGCGGGAATTGCGCTCGATCCTGGATGCGGAGCTGAATCGCCTACCGGAAAAGTATCGAGCGCCGCTTCTCCTCTGTTACCTGGAGGGGCAAACGCGCGATGAGGCTGCGCATAGCCTCGGCTGTCCGCTGGGTACGCTCAAGAGCCGTTTGGAGCGAGGCCGAGACCTGCTGCGCGGCCGGCTCACGCGTCGTGGCTTGACGCTTTCCGCCGCGCTCGTGGGCATCGGGCTCGAAGGGAGTGCGGCTTCGGCGGCGCTGCCGGGTGCGTTGGCACGCTCGACGGTTCAGGCTGCCGTGGTTTACGCCTCTGGAAAGAACGCCAGCGCCCTGGTGTCCGCCCAAGTGGCCAAGCTTCTCAAGGCGGGCCTGCACGCGACGACCCTCGGGAAAGTGAAAATCGCAACGCTGGCCCTCGCCGGCTGTTTCCTCTTCACGAGTGTCGGCTTCTTCACCCATCGGGCTACTGCCGCGAAGCCTTTTGCGAGCGACGAGCA
>DATGZX010000385.1:0-50422 GCA_035296965.1 Gemmataceae bacterium | reverse complement strand
CGAACTTCTCAGCCGGACCGGATGAGCCGCGCTTTCAGCGGCTCCCTCCAAGTTCCACATCACTTCACGAGCGCTGCCCCGGCAACAAAATGGCCGCCGGCCCGCTCGAAATCCGCGCTAGAATGTGCGAAACTCGAACTTTGGGGTTGCGATGTTCAAGCCCTCGCGGGGCCTGCCTGATCAGCTTGCCGCGTACTTCGATGGCGTGTCCGCCAAGTCAGGCGTATCCCCACCGCAATGAGGATCAACACGATGCTGATCGCGGCCAGTAGCCACTTCACAATTGTTGCCGTGCTCGCGGTGTAAGCAAGGGCGGCGGGCACCGCAGGATAGACGGACAACAGCAGCAAGATGCATAGGTTTTCAGTGCAATCGGCCGCGGCGGCGCACAACGGCAGGAACGACAGGTCATTCCACCGGCTTTCAGCAGTCGCAACCGGCGGTCGCAGTGCGCAGCGGAGACTCGTCGCCAGGAACAGGCCATAGGAAATTGCAAATACCATGTCGATGGTCAGGAACAGCCCATAACGCTCGCGCCCCTCCGCGCCGTAGGAAATGAATAGTTTTTGCACATCCTGGGGCCCATAACCCAACTGCATATCGAGCGGCGCCGCGCCGGCGCCCACCTGTTGCAAGTAAGGGACCATGCTCGGGTGAAAATTGAAAAAGAGAAAGAGACCCAGAGTCGGCACGGCCAGGACAGCAACTACAGGCCAGCTCGCTAGCCGCTCCAGCCATTGCCTTATCAGATTCGTCATGCGAGGAGTTCCAACGCGGGGGCCTCCCAGGGGAAGTAGGAATGCGTGAAGCCAGCGCAATCCGAAATCTATCAGTCGGGTGGCGGCCCGGCTACTATTTCCCGCCTCTTGATAAGTGCGAAAGCCTGATCAGAGAGGCTTTTGCGTCCAGTGTCAGGCGGGCCTCTGGCGCACCTTGAGCGATCTTTTCCAACAATTGCCTGGCGTCGGCCGTACCGGTGTGTTCAAGGACCTCGACTGCTCTCAGAGCACGCAACTGCTCAGGGTCCGTAATCGGAATCCCAAGTTTGTCTAGCAGCATCTGGGCGCGTCGCCTCGGCTCGGTCGAAGAGATTCCAGCCAGGAAACTCTGGAGCGCGCCCTCATCGGCATCTCCATCCTGCTCCAGTTCTCTCGTAGCTTTCTCCCGCTCCGCGAAGCGGTTACTGTCGAGGTCGGCCAGAAGCCGCTTTATCCGCTGCGGGTCTCGAGATGGGACGGCACGCAGGTGCTGACGCAGCAGCGGCAAGCTCTGTTTTGGCGCCTGAACCAACACCCAAATAGCTCGATAAGCCAGCTTCGCATCGGCGCTGGCCAGATCTCTCCAACTAGCCAGGACGGCATCTGAGTCGGGCTCGGGTTCCAGGCCCGAACGTGGGCCGATGACCCCGGCAAGGTCCCATACTAGAATTGTGGTATCCATGATTGCGGACGCAAGTTTACGCCCGTCTGGCGTGAATGCCAATGCCCCAACCATATTATCAGGGCCAACGAATGAATGAGTGATCTTTCCGCGGAGCAGGTCGAACATCTCTACGGCCCGCTGATTCGCCCGGGCCAACCAGCGGCCGTCTGGCGAAAACTGTGCTGTTCGAGGCCATTCTCCAGACGGCTCACAGCGGAAGCGTTCCTTCCCGGACGCGACCTCCAGAAGGATCATTGCCTTCGTCCCGCACCATGCCAAGGTGCGACCGTCCGGTGAGAAAACGAGGCCGGACGTAAAAACGTCCTCTGGCAGCACCAGCAACTCACGCCCGCTAGAAACTTCCAAGATCCTAGTCTGGCCTAATCCCGTGGCCGCGCAAAACCTGCCCGAAGGATCCACGGCCAGTTTTTCGGCGACCAATTCGAGTCTGCGAACTTCGTTGTTGTGCTCGGTGTTCCAAAGTGCCACAAACCAATTCCCTTTACCACCACCGGCACCAAACTGCGTCGTACGAACACTGATCGCCAGAAAGCAGGTCCCTGGGATGAAAGCGAGCGCTCGAATCGACTTGCCGCCAGACTTGATGGTCGACACAAGCCGCCCGGTCGCCCGCTCATGCAGCTCCACGGTGCCGCTGTTGATGTCGCCCGTGGCGATCAGCCGGCCGTCCGTGCTCAGCGAAAGCGTCATCGGGCCGACAGGGTGACTGGTTTGGATTTCGCGCAACTGGCGCCCGGAGCGTAGATCCCAGAGTCGAACCGAATTGTCCTGCGCACCCGATATGAGTTCACCTCCTCCGGCCGTCGCCAACGATCCAGCAAAAAAGCGATGCGCCTCGAGAGGCGTAGCTATTTCCCGGCCGCTGTCTAATTCGAAGGTGTGTTGGACTGTTTCGGGAAAGAGAACAGCTACCCGCTTGCCATCAGAGGAGATATGCAACTCGCGAACGCCATGTCTAGTAGGTAGGTCGATCTTCCGGCGTACCGTGCATTCCGGCCAATTCCAAACTAGCAGGAACGGATCTGCCCCACCGGTCACGATGGTTGAGCCGTCGCGGCTGATTGCAAGGGCGTGTACCATCTTTTCATGCCCACCGAAGGGAGCAAGCTCTTTGCCTGAAGCCATGTCCCAAGCGTGCACTGTCGTTTTCGAGGCGCTGGCGAAGAGGGTCTTTCCATCCGGGGAAAGGCCGAACACTATTTGCAAGTTTTCCGTCGCGATCGAAAACGCTCGGCGTTCCACCCCTGTAGCGCGATCGCGCACACTAACCCGGTGATCGGATTCGTCCATGAGCGCCAGCGTCTTGCCGTCTTCCAGGAAACCTAGGATTTTCCGGCCGCGCGGAGAGCCTATTTCCCCTTCTTGCCACAACTGTTTACCGCTGCCCACATCCCAAACACGAATCAATCCGGGGATAAAGTTGACGCACAACGCCGTGGCAACCGTCCGACCATCCGGAGAAAAATGGGCCTCGACACGAGAACCGATCTCTCCACGGTCTTCGAACAGGCGCAGCTTTTCGCGAGTCTTGAGATCGTACAAGTGAAGTCTCTGGCCATCGGAAAGCAGCACCATACGCCCGTCTTCGGAGAAGCCACAGACCAGCTGCCCACGCGGTAATGGCCAAGAATCAATTAGTTTGCCAGCCCGCTGGTCCACCCAACGGACCTCTTTATCGGTGTTTGTGAGGACTGTCTGCCCGTCCGGCAGAGGCTGATTGTGGGACTGCATGCGATATAGATAGCGGTGCCGCAAAGTACCGAGGCGCAGCAGCGCCCCCGGCGGCAACGGATCGCCGTAACGATCTATGCCCCCTTGGTTCGCCTGCGCATGGAGGGTTTCGTCCGTATCGTCAGCGGCAAGCACCGCGAAGCCGACGCCCGGAGCATGCTCTCCTTGAGCCAACAGTGCATGCCGGGCGATCAGCCCCGTACCCGCGATAACGATTCCCAGTGCAATCGCCAGCGACGTCATCGATTTGAAGGTAGCCAGACTCATCCCCTTGAGCACAGCCTCGGCCAACGCGATCACTCGCGCCGAGCCGTCCGCAGCCGCCCGCGTCAACGCAAAGGCAACGGCTGCGCGGATGGTCGTAGCAGCCAGACAAGCTGGCATCGCTCCGCTACTGCCTTCTGTCGACAAGAACGGCGCCAGAAAAGCCGCCGATAGAGTGACACCGCGCCGGAGTAGCCGTTTGTGCAACAACTCCCGCCCCTGCGCCAGCCTGCGATCCAGCGTTCTCAGAGACCACCCCAACCGCCTGGCGGCTCGGTCGCGTGTTTCCCCTTCCAGGTAGCAAAGGAGCAGCGGCTCCTGGTAGCACTGCGGCAAACGGTGCAGTTCGTCATCCAAAAGCACGCATACATCGTGCAGCGCCGTCTGCGACGCTTGTGTTTCCCTCCAGGAGACGCGTAAGCGCTCTTCTGCCAAGCCGCGGCGCAGCAGTGCTGCGTTCACTTTCAGCGCCAGCCGGTAAGCCACGCCGTAGAGCCAGTTTGCAATCGCGTCGGGCCGGCGCACGGAGCCGGCCTTGCGGGCAAGCACGAGGAAGGTGGCCTGGAAGACATCCTCTGCGTCCTGGGCATTGCGTAGGCGACGTCGGCAGACGCCCCAGACAAGGTCGCCGTGGCGGCGCACCAGGGCAGCAAATGCCGCCTCTTCCCGCGTGCGCGCGAAACGCCGGACAAGCTCGCCGTCAGAGGAGTTATCAAATAGCCCGCCACCCAGGCGATGCAGATAGCCAAGAATCGTGTGGGGTCGAACGCTGGTCATCGGAACAGTCTCCCGGAATGGTGCTCCATCCATAATAGTTCCGCGCTTTACCCCGTATCTGCCAGATTTTTTAGACAAGTCCTGAATCGATCGACATGCTTCATGGCTTGCCGGTACGCTTTTCCGTGGTGTTGCGCCAGATGGTCACGAAATCGTCTCTGCTTTTGCCGTGCATGAAATTGCCCACCACCAGGTCCGGCCGGCCGCTGCCGTAGAGGTCGCCGGCCGCACAGGCTAGATGGTCGCACTTTTCCACTTCAAGAGCGTGGCGAACGAACTTCCCCGGAGAGACTTGCTCCAAAAGGACGACGGCGTCTAGCTGCAATGGCTCCCGCTGCGGGAAGGAGTCGGCAGGCAAAAAGGTGACAAAGGCAATGTCCAGGAGGCCGTTGCCGTCGAAATCGGCGGTAACGGGACTGCCGGCCCCGTAGCAATCCGCCAAACGGTGGGGCGTAAACGGGTAGCTGCCGCGATTCTCCAGCCAGGTGAGACCATGGAACGGCTTCAGCAGGGGCGGCGGATCCAGGGTGTCACCGTTGGCCAGCAGCACGTCGACCTTGCCGTCGCCGTTCAAATCGACGAGCTGAACACCGCAACATCCAAATGTCGGATGGGTGGCGGCAAAGATCGTTTCCTTGCGGAAGCGACCGTTGCCTTCGTTCAGGAAGGCTACCACGGTTTCATACTCTTGCGAGATGACGGCGACGAAGTCGGGCTTGCCGTCGCCGTTCAGATCGACCACCGGCACATGCGTGGTGCCGTGCCGGCTGTCGAGGACCCGCGGGGTGAACGCTGGCCGCTTCCAGTCGGTCGTCTGATTTTCCAGCAAGATGATCGAGCCCGTTTGATGCCAGCCGAATTCGGCTACGACCAGGTCAAGCTTGCCATGGCCGGTGAAGTCGGCGACGCGCACGTCGGCCACACGGCCCAATCCGTCGAGTAGGGTGATGGGTTGGAATGTGCCATCCGCGGCCCCTTTAAGCCAGACCACGCTGCCGACACGGTCGTCGGTCGCCTGGAAAGTACCCAGACAGGCCAGCACGATGTCGTTGATGCCGTCGCCATCCAGGTCCACGACCTCCGCATGGGCGCAACACAGTCCCGTGGCCAGGACCCGCCAAGTGGGCGGTGCTTCGTGCGGATCCAGGAGCAAGACCTGGTTGCCGACAGCGTCGCAGACCAGAATTTGGGGTTTGTCTTTGCGCAGTAGTCGCACCAGGTTGATATGCGTGACACCCGGCGCGCTGGTGCCCTCGGGCGGACGATAACCTGCGCGTTCGAACTGTGCGTGCGGCGGGTTCGGCGCGACCGTCCTCGGCAATAGCGGCAGGGTCTCCGGCGCGCGCTTCTCGTAATAGCGCACGACCCCTTCCAAAGGCGGGTAGTTGAAGCGGTGTGACAAATCCTGATGAAAGAAGTCGTACCCTTGCTTGACTTCCCGTCGCCAGGCAGAACGAGGAAAGGTGTCGGGGGGCGGGTAGGGGTGGCAAGCCCCGCAAAGCCGGTGGACTTCTTCCGTCGTCGCCTCGGGCGGTTCCGGTGGCATTTGCATCTGCGGCACTGGAGGGATCTCCGCCTGCGGCTCGGTAGCAGGCGTGGCCGCCCAGAGAGCGTAGGCAATGCCGCCCGCGACGGCAACGGCAACGGCGACAAGCCAGGGCAGAAGCGCTAAGGTCTTGTGTGGATGCGGGCTAACATTCATGGGCGATCCCCATTTGATTCATCCCCGGGTTGGGTTTCCTGCTTCCGCGCGGTGCTGAGCGGCCCGCCGTGATTGGCCGGCGCGGTCGAGATAGTCGGCAAGGGCCAGGTGGGCCCGGCTGTTCCGCGGGTCTGTCATCAGGATGCGCAAAAGCCAGGAGAGACCCTCCGCACTCTGGCCATTGCGCACCGACCACTGCCAAAGGTCCCAGCGAATGCCCTGGTCGCCTGGGGTGTCCCGTGCGCGCAGCTTCAACCGTCCGACCGCGGCGTCCTCGTCGCGCAACTGAGCCAGACGAGTGGTGCACTGGGAAGCCGCCTCCTTCGGGCCAAGTTCACTCAGCACGACCATGTAGAGTTGTTGTCCGTCGCGGTGCCACGGGGCTGCGCGGACGGCCTGCTCGAGGAACGGCTCGGCCTGCTTGGCTTGCCCCTGCCGAAGACTCAAACGGGCGCGTTCCACCAGGCCGTCGACGTGGTCGGGATGGTTGGCGAGAAGCTCGTCGAGCCGTTGTTGGGCTTGCGTCAACTCCGCGGCGTCGGCCAACGCGCGCGCTAGCCCGAGCAGAGGGCCCGGGTCGGTCGGTTGGAGAGAGTGCGCCAGTTCATAATGGTAGATTGCTTCGCGCGTACGGCCGGCCCGGCTCAGCAGCCCGGCCAACGCCGACTGGGCCGCCGCGTTGGCCGGGGCGATGTCCACTGCCCGGCGAAAGTCTTTCTCCGCCGCTTCCGTCTGGCGGGCAGTGTCCAGCATATCGCCGCGCAGCAGCAGGGCGGAAACGTGATCGGGATCGAGATCCAGCAGGCGCTTCAGAACCGGCACCGCCTCCGGCCTTCGTGCGGCTCGATAACCCTTGGCCAGCGCCTCCAGGATGGAAAGAGAATCCTGGTCGCGGCGCGTCACGGCTTCGAGAAGGCGTCTCTCCGCATCGCCAAAGTCGCCTTGCTGTACTCCCAGCAGAACCCATTCGAGCCGGCTGGCCTCGGTGGAACCAATCGCCTTCTCGTAAAGCGCCAAGAACCGTTCCGCATCCGCATAGGCATCGGACCGCCGGGCGACCTGAACGGCCAGGAACAGGACCCGCTCATCATTAGGCCAGCGGGCCAGACAATGATCCACATGAGGACGCGCGGCAACCGGATCGTTTCGATCAAGCGCCCTTCGGACGGTCTCGATTGCCTCCGCCTTGGAATGCGCCGTCGGCCCCAGCACGCGCCATGCAACGCCCCCGCCGAGCCCGGCCAGCGTCAAAACGCTTGCCGTCCAGACGAGCAAACTTTGACGAGAGCGAATGCCCATCCAAAAGCCTAGAAAAGGAATCGTGATGATTGCCCGGGTCGAAGACAGGACAGCAAATTGTATTCCTCTTATGGTCCGGGCACAATCGAGGGAAAGTGTTGGTAGTAGCTCAAGCCGGCAGCTTGAGCCGCGAGAAGAAGGCCAGTTTCTGCATGCGGCCAACCCAAGGCACTGTTCGTTCGCCGCAGGCATCGGCTGGCTGTCTCTCATGATCAGCCGACACGCTGTCAACTCTTTTTCTTGCTTTGCGCCTTTTCGGTCTTGGCCGCAATAGGGTCTGAGATAGTGTCGCCACATTTCTCTAGAGCGATCTTTCTTGCCTCGCGGGCATCATTTAACGCAACGGCAAAGCGCTCGCCTGCTTGCTCTTTGCCGCCGGTGTCCGGATTCGCCAGCTCTTCTACAAGGATGCCGAAGGCTTTTTGGATAGTGTCACCAAAGCCAGCGTCGATGCTCTGCTTCTCAAGGGCGGTGGTGTCGCTCATTGGTTTCTCCAAGGCCACGACTATTGGGATCGGGTGTGTCACCCATCATGATCAAGATCCTGGGGTCGCCATTCTGGTTTCATCGGTCTTGCAGCCGATGCGGCAACTCAGCTTGAAACGCACCGCCCATACTAGTGCGTGCTCAAGTCTTGATTTTGGGGTAAAGACCTGGATTCAGATACGTTGGGAATATGCACATTAGTACACATGACATATGTCACGTGCAACTGCCATTCGTTCAAGCTTTCGGCAGAGACGTAACCTATTTCAGAATAAAATCTTGCAGATTTTAATCATTGTCAGACAAGGTGTCTAACTACACCCCCTTTTACATGACATAACATGACATTTCTCATTTTTTGGCTTTGCTCCGGGTCTCTCTCTGCCCTCGTTCTCGCGCCCCAAAAGTTAGCCTTGAAGAGGCACTAGCTCAATGAATCCCATAGATTCGACGCGATCCTCACCGCCGAACGAGCTTGCCTCCAGGCAAGCGCCGCCAGATGAAGGCCATATATCGACTCTCCTTGTCGACCGCCAGGATTTTGAAGAGGACAAAGAACCGATTACCGTTGGTATCTTCAACCTTTTCCAGATAGGAATGCCCGATCAAGGCCAGATGCTCCTCACGGTCTGGCTCGGGGCCGGCGGGGTTTGCTTTGGTCAGGCTTGGCTCGGCAGTGAAGTCGAACATGCCGAGGTCGGCGATGGTGTTCCGCTGATTCGTCACCATGTTGATTTGAAACGTGCCATTGCCACGCCCGTTGTCGAACTCTAGCTGCACGTCATTGCGATGTTTCTCCTCATCCGCCGTCTCCCAAATGAAGCTGTAGCACGAGCGGAGGTAGCCGCCGCCGCTCGCATAACGGCGTGAATGCAGAACCACCATTGGGTACTTCGCTGCCAGCGCTCTCAGTCCTGGATCGGGGGCGAGCGCCTCTCGAACCTGGGCTTCCCAGACCGGGAGTAAGTGCGTCATGATCGCCCCGTACTCTTGACGGATTTTCCAGATTTCTTTATGGCCCATTGGGTTCGAGTATTTCTCCGCCTCCTCGTAGGCTGTTGCCGCGCGAAGATATTCTCCACTTTTTGTACGGGCGCGTGCCAGCCGGAGATAGGAATCAGCCAGGAAAGGGACGTGCTGGGGTGGCGCATTAGCCGGGTCCGGAAGGAATCGCTCCTTTCCGATTTCGGTCACGCGGTCCAACATATCAGCCATCTTCTTGTATTCCTTGGTAATGACCTCTTCCTGGTTCGCTGCTTCCTTGAGTGTCTTATCGAGCACATCGTCCATGATCTGCTTGTCAATTTCGGTAGCTCGCCGCCTTAGCTCGAGTGCCCTTTGGCTATGTGCCGCCTCACGAAGCGCCGGCAGTGCCGTTTGCCCGATTTGCCGAAGGGCGCTGGCGGCGGCTTGTCGCTCGGAGAATTTCGGGCTGTCGAGTTGCTCAATCAAGTCCTTAATCTGGGCAGGAGCTTGCTTCTGAACTGGGTCGGAGGGCGCTGCGGCAAACGCCCGATAGCTTATGGCCCCTGTGCCAATGCCGACCAACCCGAAAGCGAGCAGAACCGCAGAAACGACTGTGATCTTGGTCAGAAACATTGTTCGTAGCACTCCTTCAGAAATGGCGACGTCCCTGGCGGACAGGACCCCGGCAACGGCCGCCTGCCCCGCCGCAAGGCGGCCCGCAGATCTGCCAAGGCAAGCAAGTACCGCCTGGAGGGTATTGCTTACCAGCGCGCCAGGCAGACGCGCTTGGGCAAGACCCCGGCTGAGGAATATGGCAGTGAATGCCGCGGAAAGAGTCAGCCCCCGCCGCGTCAAACGCTTGCGCAAGAGTTGGCGCCCGCGTCCCAGCCGGCTCTTGAGCGTGCTTAGGGACCAGCCGAGTTGCCGAGCTGCTTCATCACGCGTGACCCCCTCGATACAGCACAGCACCAAGGGTGCCCTGTATTTGTCCGGTAAGCGGCACAATTCAGCGTCGAGTACCGTCTGGGCCTCACGCAACGTAATCTCAGCGAGAGCGTCCGTGGCCTTGGCGGGAGTGGCCCGACTTTCATGAAACGAGCGCCGGACGGAGGCAGCCCGAACATTGAGCGCGACGCGATAGGCAACCCCATGGAGCCAACTTCCGACCGACTCCTTCCGCTGCAGGGAACGCGCCTTGCGCACCAACACGATGAACGTCGCCTGGAAGGCATCCTCGGCTTCTTGCAAATCGTGCAGAACACGCCGGCAAACGCGGAGAACCATCGGCCCGTGCCGTTCGAGCAAGGCCTCGAATGCACCCTCATCTGCATCGCGGACGAAACGCCGCACTAGCTCTCCGTCGCAAGGTCCGGCCAACCCTTGCTTGGCGACCAGCCCGTGGATGTGGCGGAGCAGATCCTTGTTAGGTACGGGTCGCATAAGAAGCTCCCTCGCTCGTGCGAATCGCGTCCTCTACTATATACTGTTGTGAGGAAGCAGGATGGCCGAAACTTTTTGTCAAAGAACCGGAGGCAATCCGACACCACCGAGACTGGCTATATGATCGATCCCTGTGCGGGCATTATGGGAGGAATCTTCTTTCTCGCCATCGGCCTAGTGACCGTGTTCTTATGCGCGCTGGTGGAGCCTCGCCATATATGTCCTGATTGCGGCCAGAAGCTCCCGCGATTGAGAGGCACCAATATTTGGAAAATGGCGTGCGGACGACGGACATGCTTAGCGTGCGGGTGCCTCGTCAACCACGAAGGTAAAAAGCTCAGAAGTGGGCAGGCGGATGCCCTGGAATGATGTCACTCAATGGCGGCTTACATCACCGCTCTTGATTTGAGTGCGGGGTGGAACGGATTTCCCAGTCTGTCCAGTCAGGTTGGAAACCTGACCTACCGCCGGCTTCAGCATGGTCCTCATTGGCGAGCGGGGTTCTTGGTTTTTTGCGTAGCCTGTCGACGGGGCGGTAATCAGGCCAAGATTTCGCGCACCACATGCCCATGCACGTCAGTCAGCCGGCGGTCGATACCGTTGTGGCGGAAGGTCAGCTTTTCGTGATCGATGCCTAAGAGGTGCAGGATCGTGGCGTGGAGATCGTAGCAGTAGGTTTGGCCACTCGTGGTCTGGTAGCTGAATTCGTCGCTTTGCCCGTAGCTCACTCCGCCCTTGACCCCCGCTCCCGCCAGCCAGGTGACGAAGGTGCCGCCGTTGTGATCGCGGCCCGTGGCGCCCTGGGTGAACGGCATGCGGCCAAACTCCGTCGTCCAGACAACCAGCGTGTCTTCCAGCAGGCCCCGCTGCTTCAGGTCCTTGAGAAGCGCTGCGATGGGCCGATCGACGGTGCGCGCGATGTAGGGGAGTTCGCTCTTGATGTCCGCATGATTGTCCCAGTTGTTCTTGGGACCTCCCATCCCGCTCCAGACCTGCACGAATCGGACGCCACGCTCCAACATCCGCCGGGCGATGAGACAGTTTCGGCCAAAGTCGGCGGTCGGCTTGTCATTGAGGCCGTATAGCTGGCGGGTCGGCTCCGTCTCGTGGGAGACGTCGAGCACTTCGGGTGCACTCAATTGCATCCGTGCGGCCAACTCGTAAGAGGCGATGCGCGATTCCAGCCGGGAATCGCCTGGGTTTTGCTGAAGGTGGTCTTCGTTCAATGCATGGAGTAAGGCCAACCCATCCGACTCGCTCTGCGCCGTGATCTCCCGGGCAGATTTCGGTGGCAGCAGGTTTGGGATAGGAATCGGGGCATTAGGGCGAATGACCACGCCCTGGTGGGCCATGGGCAAGAAGCCCGAGGAGAAATTCCCGGATTGGTTGTAGGGCAGGCCGCGTTGGTCGGGCAACACCACGAACGCGGGCAGGTTGTCGCTCAGGTTGCCCAGCCCATAGGAAATCCACGCGCCCATGCAGGGGAAGCCGGGCAGCACGAAACCGGTGTTCTGCATGTAGCTGGCGGGGCCGTGGACATTCGTCTTCGACGCCATCGCCATCAGGAATGCCAGGTCATCCACGCAGCCGGCCAGCTGCGGGAAAACACTGCTGACCCAGCGGCCGCATTTGCCATGCTGCTTCCATTCGAAGGGCGACTTCATGACGGCGCCCGGCGTGCTGGTGACGGCCGCCTTGATGCCGAAATCGACTTTTTGTCCGTGCCGTTTGATCAGCTCGGGCTTGTAGTCGAACGTGTCCATCTGGCTGACGCCGCCGTTCATGAAGAGCTGAACGATGCGCCGTACTTTCGCCGGGTGGTGTAATCCGCCGTTCCACTCCGGTCGCGGCCGCGGAGAATCCGCCAGCGCTTTGCCTTCGCCCAGCATCCAGGCCAGCGCCACGCCGCCGAGACCGCCGCCGGTTTGCCAGAGGAAATCGCGACGAGAGAATCCGCGGGAGGCGACTGAAAACCCCGGCCCTTGAGATGGCGGCTGTGTTGGCATGTTCGGTTTCTCCGCTATTTCACCCTACTTGGTTCGGTACCTGCGTAGGATAGATTTCCAATCTGTCCGGTCAGGTTGGAAACCTGACCTACAGCCAAATCCCGCACGGTCATTCAGTCCACGAAGACAAACTCGTTGCTGTTGAGCAGCACCCGGCAGGCGTTGGCGAGGCCATGCTGGCGAGCGTAACCGCTCACGGCTTGTATCTCCTTCGCCGTCGGCTCACGTCCCAGGATCCACTGATAAAGGAGCGTTACTTCTTTTTCTCGATCGGGCGTCTGCGCCGCGGCGCGCGCGGCAATGTGCTCGCTCTGGCGGACGATGACCTTGTCATTCAGCATCGACAGGGCTTGCAACGCCGTGATCGAGGCGCCGCGCACGGGAGCGAGCTGCGAGCCGTCTGGACAATCGAGCGATTCCATGAACGGGTCAGGCAGCGTGCGGAAGATGAAACGGTAGATACTCCGGCGATATTGAGCGCGGTCGTCCGGGTCGAAATTGACGTAATCCACGTTGGGCGTCACATGGACGCCGGGCGTTTGAATGAATTGCTTCACGGATGGACCTCCCATCGCCACATCGAGCTTCCCGGATATCTGCAAGACAGCATCGTGGATCGACTCGGCGTCGAGGCGGTGGCGATTCATCCGCCAGAGGTAGCGATTGTCGGCGTCGATCTCCGCAAAAGCGGGGTTATGCTTGCACGATTGCCGGTATACCGCGCTCGTCACGATCATGCGCTGCAGTTGCTTCAGCGAGCCGCCGTTTTCTTGGAGAGCGAGTGCGAGCCAGTCGAGCAGCTCGGGGTGCGAAGGCGTCGTCCCCATCCGGCCAAAATCATTGGGAGTATCGACCAGACCGCGGCCGAAATGATACTGCCAGAGCCGATTGACGATCGACCGCCAGAAGAGGCCATTGCGCGGATCGACCAGCCAGCTCGCCAGGGCCGCCCGCCGGCTGCCCTCATCGCTTGGGTCGGAAAGTGAAAAACTGTGTGCGAGACTCGGCAGGCAGGACAGCGTTCCTGGTTGAACGAGGGGGCCGGGCGTGCGGACGTCGCCACGTTTGAGCAAGTGGATCGCGCGCGGCGCCTTGGCCGGTGCGAATGAGACGTCGGGCGCGAACGTGCGCGTGCCGCAATAGACCAGGTGCTGAGCGGGTAGTCCGGCTAGCTCGCGCTCGATCTTCTGCTCCAGGTAATAACCGCCCAGATCGGCGCGCTGACGGTCGGTTCTCCCGGAGAAGGGGACATTGAGGATGGCGGCGATGGCGGCAGGCAACGCTTCGGCAACCGCGGGCTGAGGAGCAGTCGTAATCGAGAGGCGCAGCCGGCCAATGAGGTGACCGCCGCCGTGCGTTTGCTGCAGTTTGAAAGTCAGGACTGAACCACGATAGCTGAGGGGCTCGCGGAGCATAAAGACAGCGCGGTGCGGCTTGCCCACGTTCGGGTAGATGCCCCATGCAGTGGCTGGATTGCCGTCGATGGCGCTGCCGATTGCCCAGCCTTCCTGATCGAAGTCCGACCTGGCCGATTGCCACGCGAGTGGTTTCGCGGCCGCCGGGTTGTCCCGCGGGGCGGCCGTGGCTGCAAACTCGTTCAGATGCAGGTTGCCGTTGTCTTGCCGGCCGGGACCGTGGTGTGGCAAACTGGCGTCGGTCAATACCTCCAGCCGGATGCCGGTGATCCCTTGCAGATCCGTGTGAGCCACGACCGTGTACGTGTCCCGCTCGGGTCGTTTGCCGCTGGACAAGATAGAACCATCGGGCTGCCTGGTGAGCGTTGCTCCCTGGGCGGACGAGCATTGTGTCGGTTCAAGCACGTGCCACAGGCCGGCAGTGGCGGCCACACTCTTTTCCCAGGCGGCGACTTCGGCCTGGACCGCGGCATCGAGCCGTTCGTCCGGTTTCCCGGAAGGAGCGTTGGATTCCGGTGCGCTTCGCAATGCAAACAGTCGGGCCTTGTGTTCGGTTAGCTGCCGGCGGCGGTCGGCCACACGCGGGTCCAGGTCGTAGGGGCGATTGGCCTTGTCGATGCCGGCGAATACCGCCTGGAGTGAGTAATACTCTTCCTGTCGGATAGGATCGAACTTGTGGTCGTGGCAGCGTGCGCAATGCACGGTCGTGCTGACAAAGGTGTTCATCACGGTCGTCACGATGTCATCGCGGTCGAGGTTTCGGCCAATCTCGCGATCGATCGAATCCTCCCGGATATCGCGCAGCGAGCTTTCATCCCACGGCCCAGCGGCGAGGAATCCTGTTGCCACGATGGCTCCCGGGTCAGCCGGAAACAGCACGTCGCCCGCCACCTGCTCCCGGACGAACCGGGCGTAAGGCATGTCGGCGTTGAATGCATGGATCAGGTAGTCGCGGTAGGGCCAGGCGTTGTCACGCGGGCGATCCTGATCGTGGCCGTGCGTCTCCGCAAAATGGACGATGTCCATCCAGTGCCGTGCGTAGCGCTCGCCGAAATGCGGGCTGGCGAGCAGGCAGTCCACGACACGCTCATAGGCGTCCGGCGAAGCATCTGCCAGGAAAGCTGCGATCGCCTCGGGCGTGGGCGGCAGACCAATCAAATCCAAATACACCCTGCGCAGGAGTGTGCGTTTCTCCGCCTCCGGGGTGGGTGCGAGTCCGTGTTCCGCAAGTTTCTCGAGAATGAAGCAATCGATAGGCGTGCGCGCCCAGAGCGCAAACGCTGGGGTTGCCGGTCTGGGCGTCGGCGGTTTGACGAGCGGCCGATAGGCCCAGTGGGCAGGCCAGTCCGCGCCGCCGGTAATCCAGCGCCTGAGCAATTCGATCTCGCCCGCTGTGAGCGGCTTCCCCTTGGGCGGCATGCGTTCGGCCACATCGGAGGAACTGACGCGGCGCAGCAGCTCACTCTGTTCGGGATGACCTGGCACGATCGCGCGATTGCCGGAATCCAGGACAGCCGTCGCGCCATTCCGGTCGTTCAGCCGCAAGCCAGCCTTCGCCTTGCCCGGGCCGTGGCACTGGACGCAGCGAACCAGGATCGGCTGGATATCGTGATCGAAGTTGAGGACGGGCGGCGCTTCCCGTGCCGGCGCCGTTGCCGCGCAAACACAGGCGAAAACAACCACGCACAGCCAACCCCTCAGCAACCCAACTCCATTTAGGCGAGCGATGGCAATTGCTCTCCCCTCGCCCCGGTACTCCGGGGAGAGGGGTCGGGGGTGAGGGGTCTTGGCCGGGGATCGTTCGTCCCCCTCACCCCCGACCCCTCTCCCCTGAAGCGGGAGCGAGGCGAGATTATTACCTGCACCTCGCCTAACTGGAGTTCGCGATAATGCGGCAGTTGCCGGTGCAGCCATTCTCGTCAGGCGAGCGCTGGAGCAGGGGCAGACGATTGAGGAATGGCGAAGCATAGGTGGCGACCAGCGGGCGAGCGTGTCGGGTGGGGTGGTCGGCCTGGCGAGCAGCATCGCGAACCGCTTTGGTCACGAGCGGGACGGCGCGTGAGGCAACGCCAGCCAGGTCATTCCTCATCATAGTGTGCGAAGACAGCGGAAGAGTCAAGCTTTGTGCCGACTCAGCCTGCTGAAAAAGGGGTCTGACCCCCTACGAAGCCTCACTGATTTCCCGCTTTCTTGGGGATCTGTCGCCATTCGTGGAAGGGGTCTGACCCCTTTTTCAGCAGGCTCTCCAGGAGGGAGCACTGGAACAAGGGAGAACTAGACGAGTTCCTTCAGCGGTTGGGCCTGGTCTTCCACTAGGTATTGCGGCCGGCCGTTCAGATCTTGAGTGGTAGTTCGATCCGCGTTGATACCGAGATTGTGGTACAGCGTGGCGAACAGCTCTGCAAACGTGACGGGCCGGGCCGCTGCCTCACCGGCAATTTTGTCTGTCGCACCGATCACCTGGCCTGTTTTCATGCCGCCGCCCGCCAGGAGGGCACAGTTCACCTGCGGCCAATGATCGCGGCCCACCTGGTCGCTGATCTTGGGCGTCCGGCCGAACTCACCCATCACGACCACCGTGCAATCCTGATCGAGGCCGCGCTGCTGCAAGTCCTCGACAAGAGCGCTGACGCACTGATCGAACGGCGGGAAATCCTCGCCTTCCCGTTTGAAGATGCTGTTGTTGGCGCCGCCGTGCCAGTCCCATTTGCTGTAATTGAGCGTGACGACGCGCGCGCCAGCTTCGATGAGCCGGCGGGCCATGAGCAGGCTTTGCGGCAGGCGCGGGGCGCCGTTGTCGTCCATAAAGATCTTGGGATTGCCGGTGCCGTAGCGGGCCACCACGCGCGGGTCTTCGCGAGACAGATCCAAGGCGTTCGCCAGGCGCGACGACGTGAGCAGCCCGAAGGCTTGCTCGGTGAAGTGATCCATCCCGTTCATCATGCCGGCGGTTTCAATATCGCGGCGGATGCTATCGAAACTGCGCAGCAAGCTCTTGCGATCGCCAAGCCCGTCCATCGTGATGCCGCGGAGCACCATATCGTCGCGCGACGGCCCCATGGGCCGAAAGGGCGCATACGACGGTCCGAGGAAGCCGGGGCCGGGCTCGTTGTATGGCCCATGCGTGCACGTGTAGCAGAGGCTGATGAAAGGCGGCATGGCAGGATCGACAGCGCCTTGCAACTTCGCCACCGCGGAGCCGAGCTGGGGCCAACCGCCGGCAGGAGTCGGCTTGCGTGGATGGTGCCCGTTGTAAACCTGAGTTGCATCGTGATCGCTTTGATTGCCGACCAGGGAGCGCACTACCACAAGCTTATCCATGATCCGCGCCAGCCGCGGGAAAGCCTCGCAGATCTGGATGCCGGTGACGTTGGTCGCGATCGGCCGCCAGGGCCCGGCTATCTCCTTGGGTGCCTGCGGTTTCAGGTCGAACATGTCCTGATGCGGCGGTCCGCCGACCAGGTAGATGAGAATGATCGACTTGGCCGACGACCGAGTCCCAATGGCCGTCTCTGCTTTCAAGAGCTGCGGCAGCGTGAGGCCCGCGATGCCCAGGCTGCCAATCTGCAGAAAACTGCGCCGCGACAGCGGTCTGTGCAGGGCGGCTGCGGGAGCGTGTGAACGCATTATTATTGCTCTCAAGAGGAAACCGAAACTGGCGATGGCGGGGCCGGACCTACCTCGGGGGTTTAGCAAGCTAGCGTCATCTTAACATTGGGACCGCAGAAAATCCAAACCAACATTCGTGTTGTGGCCTGGGCTTCCTCCTGTTGTGGCCTGGTCTCGCGTGTGTTGTGGCCTGGTCTCCTGACCAAGCCACTCGCTCGAACACGAATCTCCTTTTACTTAGGGAGACCTGCGGTCGGGGGCCGTGTCACGGTCAGGAGACCATGCCACGACAGAGTCTGACCTTCGATGTCAATTGCCCACTTTTCTCCAGCGCTGTAGGCTGGTCAGTTGCGAGGGCTGCAGTACCGAGCGGTTAGTAGGAGACGCTGATATGAAGTGTGCCTTTTGCGACGCCCTGGCGGTGGCCCACATAACGGAGGTCCAAACGGACGAAATAACTGTCGAACGGAATCTATGTGAAGCACACGCCACGGAGAGAGGATTCCTGAGCACCGATCGACAGCAGGCAAGCGCCCTGAAATTCCTGGCCCGCATTCGCCGGCTCATCGAATTCATTAAGGTGAACGACCGCATGCCAACGCCAACCGAGCTGCAGCAACTCGGCGCCTACGGCATGCTCACTGCCGCGGCTGGCAGCAAGGAATTCAAGGAACAATTAGCTTACCTGGAAACCATGGCGGACTTCGTTGAAAAGCACCGCAGGATACCAAAGGAGGAGGAATTGCCACCCGATCCCTTCTAGAGGATACCGGTTCAGCAAGGCCTCATACCGCGCGAGTCTGGCGAAGCTGGGCAACTCGAGACAACAAAATGCACTTGACGGCTAATCCCCGCCAGTTTATGTGCGGACCTTATCGGTTCCGCCTTCCAACCAAATTGGGTCAGAGAGATGTTCCGCCCAGCCACTGCTATTTTGCTGACAGTCGCCGCATTGGCGCCTGGCTGCTCGAGCCCGCAACCCCTCCTGCCCCTTGATGAAGACCCGAGCAAACTAGTGGATCAAATCGCCCAACAAGGGCAAGGCGACCGGCCTCTTGAGGCGGGGAAAACGCAAACCACTGAGGAAGCCTCGCCCGATCGCACAAAAGAAATCATGGCCAAAACCGCGCTCATAAGTTTTAAGGTCGGAGCGACGTGCGCCGTCGTCGCGGTTATGATGGGGCTGTCACTCGCCGCTGGCCCCGGCGGGGGCTCTTTCGCGGGGCTGAATTTGGGAGCACCGTTTGTAGCGATCTGGTCTCTCTGATAGCGCCTCCAAAATCCATTGTTGTGGCCTGGTCTCTTGACCGTGTCACAACAAGGAGTGACGGCCCACCCGTACCACCCATCCGCGTCCCCAGCTCTCGTCATCTTTCAATAAGCCACATCCTTCGATTAACATGAAAGGTATGGCAGCCAACACGATCTCCATCAATCGAGCGCCGGTCCTCACCCTCTGGGCAGCCGTCGTCGCGGAACGGCTCGGGTTCGATAAGGATGAGGCACTGACCCTCGGCAAAGTCCTCGCCGGGCTCAATGCCCAGTCCAAGGGACGTCGGCTTGGCATCTTCAAGCCGCATGAGGAAACGGCGAAGAAAGCTCGCGAGAAGAAACGTGGCGAACAGTTCTGGATCGAGCTGCTCGGCAGGAATCTCCCTGCCATCGCCACCGACGATGGCATCCGGGCGGTCCAGGGGGATAAGGCCATCGCACCGGCAAGCGTCGAGCGCTACTTGCAGAGCAAGTTCGGCGACAACCTCGACGCAGTACGCTCGGCCATGAAACAACTCGCTCATAGCTTTGCGCCACAGGAACTGGTGGCGGCAGCCTTCTCGCTCTACGAAGAATTTCGCCCAGAAATCCCAGCAGGCGTACGGGGATGGGGAGCGCAGGGCAACCTGGACTTGGACCTGATCAAACGGCTGGCGAACCAGGGCGGGGCGGGTTAGTCAAGTCTTGTCGGCCGAGACTGTCTACTCTCTCTAGCCCATTTCGCACCGCGATGATCTCCAGCACGGCAGGCGTGATCATGAGCGTGTGCGGTTTCGCTGAACATGCGTCGAACGCACGAGCGATCGCCAGGGCGCGTTCTTTACTCAGATGGCCGAGCTCGACGAGCCTGTCCAGTCCCACCTGGATAAAGGCCTTGGGCCATTGCCAGATGAAGTTTGATGCGGGGACGATGTCGATAATCGGCTTCAAGGCTAGAATCTTGAAGCCGAGCGCTGCGAGCCAGCCTGGCAAATCGAGGCCGATGTCAGGTTCGCCACCGTCGGCTCGCCAACTGTCGATGACCACCTGCACGAACTCCTCGATTTCCGCACAGCGCGGCGCCGTCCGCCAGGTCGAGTAATCGAAATACTCGTGCAGCACCAAAACGCCGCCGGGTTTCAAGGAATTGGCGATGCGCTCGAGGAGAGCGCGCGGGCGTTTGACGAATGCCAGCACCCAGCGGCACCAGGCGCCGTCGGCTTCGACCCGGGGAAACGTATCAATGTCCAAATCCACCTCGTGTGCTTGGATCATGTCCAGACCGCGCCGCTGGCGTTCGTTCTCCAAATTGCCCAGGAAGCGTGCCGAGCGGTCGAGCGCGACAATCCGGCCCGTTGGGCCTACGATTTCCGCGAGATCGAGGGTGGCGTATCCGGGGCCGCAGCCGACATCGAGAATGGTCTGCCCAATCGTGAATCCCGCGCGCCGCCAGGCATCGGTCGCCCGCGGCCGCCATACTCGATGCTGCAGCGCCAGCCGGGCAATCTCTTCCGCGTGGGTGCCTAGCAGATAATCTCGGTCACCGGCCATTGCTGTCGTCTCCTACACAGTTCGGTGCCCTGGTGTTCATGGGGATGCTACGACCAACGTGTATTGTCCGCCACCGATTTGTGAGCGCGGAATTCGAGATTCCGAACGGTCGTAAGGCAACCTGAAAGCTGCTAGAATACGGTCTGGAGGGGCATGCCGAGTCTCTTGAACATTACGAACAGCCCCTTTTCTCCCTTCCTTGATTTCCTGATCCGGCCCGCAGAGGATGACTTGGCCTCTTCGCAAAGGCAGTGGCGATAGGGTTGTTCGAAGTCCCTTTGTCTCGACCCGTGAGGAGTTGACCGATGGCCGTAGCGTCTTCTCCGAACCCGAATCGCTCCCTCCTGATCGTCTGCACGTCGATCCTGGCCCTCCTGGCGATCGCCGCCCTGCAAGTCGCCCGGACCGTTTTGATTCCCCTGGCCTTGTCAGTGCTGCTGACATTTATCCTCGCTCCTGCCGTCACCCGACTCCAGCACCGGGGGTTGGGACGCTTGATTTCTGTGCTCCTGGTCGGCGGCCTGGTGTTTCTCGCGTTCGGCGGCATCGGCGTGGCCATTACTTTGCAAGCGAAGAGCCTGGCCAACGATTTGCCCGCTTACCAGGAGAACGTCACCAACAAGATCGCTCGATTACGGGAGGCCAGCAAGGGGAAACTCCTCCAGGAAATCCAAGACGCCGTCAGCGCGATTACCAAGGCATTATCCAAATCCGACCAGGACGCGCCGGCAGCCGCCCAGGACCAACCGACGGCGGTGCGCATGGAAACTTCCGGTCTCACGAAGCTGGAAGCGATCGCGAATCCAACGCTCGAGCTGCTGGCGACCGCCGGTTTGGTCGCGGTTTTGGTGATCTTCATGCTCATCAACAGAGAAGAGCTGCGCAACCGCCTTATCCGGCTGGTGGGGCACGGCCGGCTGACCGGAACTACCAAGGCGCTCGATGACGCCGGCCAGCGCATCAGCCGCTTTTTGATCATGCAGTTGCTCATCAACGCCGGCTTTGGCCTGGTGCTCGGCCTCGGTGTCTGGGCGATCGGTGTGCCGTACGCGGTCCTTTGGGGATTCCTGGCCGGGATGCTGCGCTTCGTTCCATACCTTGGCGGCGCACTCACCGGGCTACTGCTACTGACGTTCAGCGTGGCCGCTTTCTCCGGTTGGATCCCGTTCTTCCTGGTCCTGGCTCTGTTTATCATCTTGGAAATCTCCGCCGCCCAGATTTTCGAGCCGTTGCTATTTGGCCACAGCACCGGGGTTTCGCCCGTCGCGCTCCTGGTGGCGGCGGTGTTCTGGACCTGGCTCTGGGGCCCGATCGGGCTACTGCTGTCCACACCGTTGACAGTCTGTCTTGTCGTGCTCGGCAAACACGTGCCAGGGTTGGAGTTCTTCGGGGTCATTCTGGGTGATACACCAGCTTTGGCCCTCCAGGTCGGCTACTACCAGAGACTGATGGCCCGGGACCAGGATGAAGCGGCAGCGATTGTTCAGGCGTACCTGAAAGAACTTCCTGAAGAGCAGCTTTACGATGAACTGCTGGTGCCGGCTCTAGCCTATGCGCGCCAGGATCGCGAACGCGACGCCCTGACGGAACAGGATGAACAGTACATCCTCCGCGCAACGCGGGAAATCATGGAGGAACTCGGGGAACGACCGGCTGAAATTCCCAGCGCGGCGATGGACGTGCAGGCAACGCCGTTGCCGCCGCCGAAGAACTGCGTCCTGGGATTCCCAGCGCGCGGCGAGGCGGACCGGCTCGCCCTGGAGATGTTACAGCAGTTGCTCGATCCGGCGCAGTGGGCCATGGAGATCGCTCCCCCCGAGATGCACGCTGCCGCAGCGGTCGCGCTAACCAGGGAGAAAGACCCCTCCGTGATCTGCATTGGATCGTTGCCGCCGGGCGGGCTGATTCATACGCGTTTTCTTTGCAAGCGGCTGCGGACGCAATTTCCGAAGGTGAAGATCGTGGCAGGCCGTTGGGGATTGAAGGCCAACGTGGAACAGCATCGAGAATCATTGCTGTCGGCCGGCGCTGATAACGTCGACACTACGCTCCTGGAAACCCGCGACCACCTCAGCACCTGGTTTCCGAGCATTCCCCCCGAGGAACTGGCAGCCCCCTTGGAGGCGCCCGCGTCGGGCTCGCCAGTGGAGGTTTAAGAGATACGCCCTGGCGCCAAGCGTGAGAGATGAACTCCGCCGGCCGCCGTAGCGACGGGCTCGTCGTTTCGTCCACGCTGCCGGCGCCGTGTTCGAGGCTGAATGCCACTGACCCACCGGCCACGGATCACGGCGGAAAAACAAATACATTTGCTTTCCCCGTCACTGGGCATACAATAACAATGTTATCGGAACTTTACACTCCGATAAGTATTTAATTAGACGTCGTCGGATGACTAAATGAAGGGCAACCCGGCTGTGCCGGGAGGCTCGTTAGCGAGTAAGCCGACGTGGTCGAATACCTCAGGGTATTCGGCTACGTTGGCTTTTTTTGTCTCTTCAGCAGCGCACAGCAGGCAGGTTCGTCACGGGAATCAGCCGGCACCAGCGCTCTCCAGATGACAAGGCACGGGCAAGTTCGGGGATTTCCTGACCGCGCCCATTTTTGAAAGAAGATTCACTCATGCTGAATTCGACCCCCTGGAAAATTGACGCCGACGAAGAATTGATCGCGGATATTCGCGGTGGTGTGACGCCTGCGCAAGTGGTGGAAGGCAAACTCTGGACACTGTTGGGCAACCGGGGATACGGTGTTTCCCTGCACCAAACTGATGGCCCAGCGCATCCGCGGCGGCACGTTGAGCGCGCGCTCCGATGCTAACCCTACGATGGACAAGGTGGTTGAATACCTGAGGGTGTTCGGCGACGTCTTTTTTTATTGGCTTGCGACAATGGCGCGGACGCTCGCGCCACCCACTTGTCGAGGCGCTCTTGATACGCCCAATGGAGGAGTTCAACATGCGAAGGTTCTGGATGTTGCTCGTTTTGCTCCTGGTTGGTATTGCCTGCCTGGGCTTCTACCAGGGTTGGTTCAAATTGTCGTCGGAGAAGGGGGACCAGAAATCTAGCGTCACGTTCTCGGTGGACGAGAACAAGCTGCAAAAGGACGAAGAAAAGGCCAAAGAAGAGTTGAGCGACCTGGGCCACAAGACGAAGGAAAAAGCCAGCGACACGACCAGCAAGGTCGAAGAGCCGGATCGCCGGCCGTGAGGTTCACGCTGGCGCCTTGCACAGAGTCTCTGACCATCCAAAAGAGGTCAAACATGTTTATCGCTATGATATTGCTCATCATCTTGGTGTTGCTGCTCCTCGGCGTCCTGCCCACCTGGGGCCACAGCCGAAATTGGGGGTACGGTCCCAGCGGTGGCTTGGGGCTGGTGGTGATCATCCTGCTCGTGCTCGTGTTCACGGGACGCATATGATCGTGCGCGTGCTGGCGATCTTGGGGCGAATTTCTTCCAAAACAGGAGAGGATCGATGTCGCACTTGAAGGACAAAGCAACCGAAGAAGCATCTGCGCTGTCCATGAAGGGGCGCGATGCCATTTCCACTGCCGCTGCGAAAACCAGAGACGTCGCCTCGTCGACGCTCCAGATGGCCGAAGGGGCCGTGGATACAGTAGGAGGGGAGATGAAATCCCTGGCCAGCTCGATTCGCGAGAAAGCGCCCGTAGGCGGGATGTTCGGCAACGCGGCCTCGGGGGTTGCCAACACCCTGGAATCCGGCGGTGCCTACCTCCAGGAGCGCAACCTCCATGGGCTGGGAGGAGATGCCACCAACTTGATTCGTCGCTATCCCCTCCAAGCACTCCTGCTGGGCTTAGGCGTGGGCTTCCTGGTTGGACGAATCGTGCGGAGGTAATCCATGGCCCGCGATTTCCCGAACGGTTCGCCGCCGAGCATGGCGTCGCTGGTCGGCGGCATTGTCCACGACGCCCAGGTACTACTCAAGCAAGAGATGGCACTGGCCAAGTGCGAACTCGCCAACGAGTTCCGTATGGCCAAACAGGCCGCAATCACGCTGGGAATTGGCATCGGCATCGCCGCTTTCGGTGCTCTGCTGTTGCTCATTATGCTAGTGTACCTGCTTCACTGGGCATTGTCGGAACGCCTTCCCCTTTGGTCCTGCTTCGGCATCGTGGGCGCTATCCCGACGATCCTTGGTGCTGCGCTTTTCTCCCTCAGCGAAAGAAGAGCAGGCCGACTCCGGCTGCTGCCCGAACAATCCAGGGCCACGATGAAGGACAATGTCGCATGGATCAACAATCGGATGTCGGGGCACAACGGCCCGGCTAATTCCGGATCCACTTAGACGACATGCAAGTTGGCCTGACCGAAAATACAAGCTTCATGACGAGCAGCGCAGGTTCTTCAAGAGTGAATGGCGGCCTGAACCATTAGACCATACGGGGTGTGCGTCGATGTCGATTACGAGGATATGGTACCGGGGATCGAAGAAAGCTCGACAACTGGAGTTGCCGCACGTCGAATGCTTTGCCCAGTTTCACGCGTACCTGGAGGGTTCCGGGACACGCAGCGCGAATGTTCCTAATTCTAAAGACGGCACGTTCCTGGTTGACCTCCGAGAAGTGATGGCGCTGGAAATTGGCCAGGTGCCTGGCGCCGATGTAGGCTGGCACTGCGAATTACTTTTCCAGGGATGTGACAAACCGGCCTTTCTGTGGCTCCCGGACGCTGCGGGTCTTCTCAATCAATTCAACTCGTTCCTTCATTCACCTGATGGCAAGAAGTTCGGGCTGTCCTTCAAGATTGATCGTCAGTACTACATGGCCATCAACGCCAAGGATGTAATCTCGCTGAACGTGGTAAAGATCATGCTCGAGGGCGAGGAGAGGCAAGGGCGCTACGGGCTTCATTTCGGCGAAGAGTAATGGGTCGCGCCATTAGCCACGCCACCAAAAAATATACTTGCGACTCCGAACCACCATCTTGGGGGCACCTTGAGTACGGACTGCTGCTGTGCACGTCACTATGAGGGTCTGTCTGGTCGTGCTCGGCAAACATGTGCGATGGCTGGAGCTCTTCGGGATTATTCTTGGTGATAAGCCGGCTTCTTCTGGTCGCGAAGCGGAGTTTCGCGGATGGCGTTGCGAAACAGACTTCGGGAACGAGGGGAGAAGCCTCTGTCGGGGTTGGCCCTAGGGCCCTTCCTTTCGCGGATGAATGCCAATTTGCGAATTCCCCGAAGCCTCCATCGAAATAATCCTGGCCCTGCCGAGTTCTGCGGGTTTCGAGATCGGCTTGTCGAGGGTGAGGCTGGCTTCGTCGGCATGGTATGTGGTGACCCGGTCCCGCTCAAAGACGGCGTACCAGCAGTGCGACAGCTTGGCCCGGCCATCATTCACGATCTCGAAGCCATCCGCGGCCAGCACCCACCGGCCCTGGCCCGAAGCCCACTTGATTTTCGCATCCGTAATTGCTGTGCAGCCCGCGCCGAAAGCTTGCGCGAGTAGGCTGTCCGCATAGTTATCCTCTCGCGGCAGCAGCGCCTGGGAAATTACGTGGGCCTTCACATCATCCTTGGCCAATTGCATCCTCGCCTGATCCAGCCACGCCTTCTCGAGTGCTTTCAGGTTTGGATAGCCATAATGCCGCGGGACAGCTTGGTCCCAACCGTCACGATTGGCCGTGGAGAGGAAGGCCAGGAAAGTGCGCCTGTCCTTGGCCTCCACCAGAAAGCGGACTGCCGAATAACCCTCAGCGTGCAGAGTCTGCGCATCCTCGGGATAGTCGGTCAAGGTCACCAAGAGGTCCAAAGGGATGAATCGATGCGGGCTTGCCAGGACTTGCCGAAGCAGCCGTTCGTTTTGGCTTCGTTGCAAGTCGTCGGAGCTGAGAATTGCAGCCCCTTCATCCGCCCAGCGCGGCAGCGGGCAGCCGAAGTGGTTGGCAAGCACCACATGCGTGATCTCATGCGGCAATTCCGCAGCCAGGATTCGATCCAGGGAGCCCTTCAGCAGCATGTTCTGATGGGCGACCTTGTCATCTGCAAATTGAAATGTGGTGGCGCCGCTCGAGTCTCCATTGGTAACCTCCACCCGGATAGAACATCGTTCCGCCCAGGGAGGAAGCTCTTTGCCAAGCCATTCCAGAGCCTCCTCTCTCCGGTAACGCTCGGCGGCGATTTCCACCGATCGGGCTATCTCCGGCAAGGCAGCGTGCACGGAAAAATTCTTGCCCTGAAAAGCGGAAGCCGGCTCATCCTTGGGTACCGCGTCCTCGGCCTGGACTGTCAATGTCTCTCCAGCGGCCGGCTGCGCTGCGGCAGCCGTCTGGTGAGTAAGCTTGCTTGCGCACGTTCCGAGGAATGCCGCCAACAGCACCACGACACTGATACTTTTCAGCTTGGTCACGAGCATAGCTTTCACGACTCCTTCCGTAAGACAGGCGACGTTGACGGAGATCACTCCCCCGGTCGCGCTGTTCCCAGCCGAGATAACGATTCCCGTTTTCACCGTCGCGGCAACAAGCAGCGCCGGCATGGTGGCTGCGGCCGCATGGCGCGCGAGGTATGCTGCCAGGGCCCCGGACGAAAAGGTCAGGCCGTGCCGCGTCAGTTTCCTCGCCAAGATTGCTCTGGCCCTGGCCAGACGCCAGTTGAGCGTGCCCAGCGGCCAGCCGAGTTTTCGGGCAGCTTCCTTGCGGACCAGTCCCTGCAAATCGCACAGGACAACCGCGGCCCGAAGCTTTTCCGGGAGGCGGTTCAACTCCAGGTCGAGCAGCGACAGCAACTCTTCGGGGATTTCCTGAACGGGTGCTGATTCAGGAGGCATGGCCTTGGGGTCCATTTCGCGGGAGCGCCTGCGGGCGGCGTTGGTCCTGGCTTTCATGGCCGTGCGGTAGGCGACTCCGTACAGCCAGTTGGCCAGCAAGTCGCGCTTGCCGATCGAGGGAGCCTTGCGGAGAAGCACCATGAAGGCCGCCTGGAAGGCATCCTCGGCATCGTGCAGGTTCCTCAATACCCGGCGACAGACTCCGAGCACCATTGGGCCATGCCGGTGCACCAGGGCCTCGAACGCTAGTTGGTCTTTCTGCGTGAGGAAGGCGTCGAGCAAAACTCTGTCCGATCGTCCGGCGCCATCATGCTGAAGGGCGATTCGGCGTACGTGCCGGATGACACTCGTCATTGGCCTTGTCGCCATTTGGCAACTCCTTTGCCCTCTGAAATCGCGGCCGTCAGATATACTGCCCGGAGGAGGCGGTACGCATACGGATTTGTGTTACAGAATCACGAGCCAGCGGTCAGGCGGATTCACGCGACGCGGCCTGGCCTCCGGTCTCCCGGCGCTCAGAACTCTGGAAACAAATCAACGTCGGGCCAGTTCTTGATTTGGTCCGCCGGCTCGTGCAGGAGCGGATCGATCAGGTCGGCATAAGCCTTGCCATCCTTGGTTGCGTCGCTGTTGAACAGGACCGCCCAATTGATCCCGTCCTCGCGGCAAACCAGCAGGGCGCTGCTTCCGGCCAACCCGCCGCCGTGGAACTTGGTGTACTTGCCTGGCCGGCCAGAGGGGCGAACGTCCCAACCGCAGCCGTAGTAGCTTGGCTTCGGCTTGCCATTAGGCTGATGGCCAACCGCCCCCGGCGGCGGCGCGAGCATGGTCCGAATGCTGGCCTCGTCCAGGACGGGACATCGTCTCGGATCGTCGAAGGCGACGGCGAAGCGGACCAGGTCCACCGCGGAAGCAATCCAGCCGCCGTTCGCATCCATCGTCTCAATGCACTCGACGCCATAAGGCAGCGGCACCTGTTTGCCAATCTCCGGCCCAGAGATCGCCCGGCCCGTGCGTTTTTTGCTGTCGTAATACCTCACCTCCCCAGGGGCACGGTCGCGAAGGAGGTTCTTCCCGGGCCGCATGTGTCTAATCCCCATCGGAGCGAGTATCTCACGGGACACGAATTCATGATAGGGCCTCCCCGAAACCGCCTCGATGACGCGGCCCAGCACGCAGTAGCCAAAATTGGAATAGGCGTAGCGCGTACCCGGATTGAAATCCAGGTGCTTGCCCATCGCAACCTCGATGATCTGCCTGGGGTTAACAGGCAACCGGACTCTCAGCGCCCGGGCTACCTGTTCGGCGAATTCCGCGCTCATCGGGTCCAACGATTTGTCCCGGTCCCAGCCGGCGGTGTGTTGCAAGCAATGATGCACGCGGATGTCGTGCAGGCGCGGGTCCACCCTCGCCCCGCCTTCCAGGTACGCCTTCAGTTTCAGAATCGAAAACACGCGATCGTCGAGTTTGAGCTTCCGCTTTTCAACGAGGTGCATCACCGCTGTGGCCGTGAAAGGTTTGCTGATGCTCGCAATCCGAAATAACGAAGTCGGCCGGACCACTTCCCGCTTTTCCAGGTCCGCGTGGCCGAAGCCGCGCGCGTAGACCAGCCGGCCCTGGTAGGTCACAGCCAGCGCGGCCCCGGGCGGCCTGTGCTCGCGCATATAATTGCCCATCAACTGGTCATAAGCGGTCAGTCGCGGATTGGACTGCCCCGTAACCTGGCCGCGAACGCGCTGCCCACAACAAGAAAAGGCTAAGCCTAGTGCAGCAGTGGACAACCACTCTCGACGCGTCGGAGCAGGAGCGATTTCCTGGAATGACAATGGCATCGACTAAACCTTCGAGACGAGCGCCTGTAGAAAAGGAGACGACGTGCTCCGATTCTCGCCCACGCTGCCTAGGAGTGGCAATCCCATTCTCTGGTGATTTCCTCATCCCGCCGCGTCAAATGTTTCGGGCCTGGGCAGCGTTCACTCACGTGACGGCCTGCTTGCTCGCGGGGTCGCTAAAGCGACCCCTCCCATCAGAAGCTTCGGCAGTATCACAGGGGAGAGGGGAAAAGGCGCAACACTCCAAAACAAGAGCACTAGCCGAGCATGGCCGTCTTATCAGCGGTTTTCATCAGCCCAGGTCAGCGGTGTGCGCTCCATTGTTCATGCCGTTCTCTTCTTGACTTTCTTCTACCTCGGCTTCATTCGAAAGTGGAAAAGCCGTTCGATCAACTGAACGAGCCCGAGGAGTTTTTCACGAGCGGGTAGCGTTACGTAGTTTGGTCGGCGGACCTGGGCGCTGAAACACTAAACGCCGCCGCACTCAGGTTGAACGTTTGCTTCAGCGCAGCTCGCCCCACGCCCGCGATTTCGTTCGATCAGCCGGCGTGCCGCCGCAAGGAGTTGTTCGTCTTCCATGTCCCAGATGGCACCGGCATCCATACCCCCCGCGGCCGTAACCAAATTAGCGATGAGTTGGCCCATGCGCCAGTCCGGGAATAACGCCCGCAACTCGCAAAAGGCCCCGATCAGTTCTTCGCTTGTCGAAACGTTCACGGGATCGCATCTCCTATGGATCGGAACGACCGCACGGGGATCTGTAGATCGCGTCGATCACTTCCACGCGCACAGTCACTCCCGGGAAAGAAAAGGGGACATCGTAGAATGTGATTAGCTTTGCAAAAATCCCGAAAAATCCCGGAAAACACGCGGTTTGTGGCACCGCCTCATCATATTGAGAATGGGGCCCCCGCGAAATACCAGGTCGAGGTCCCGGAAAGTGTCAAAAACACGGGCTTTTTGCGTGGTGATCATTTTGGGACTAAAAAGGCCCTTGGCGCAAAATGCGTTTGGGAGGCGAATTTCACGCGATATTAGGGATTCTGTTACACTTCCTATTGGGACGGGCCGTTTCTCATGACGAGCCCGATTCCCTGGAAACATCAGCAAAAACGCTCGGCTGGGGATCTCATCGATCACAAGGGGACCGATAGTCTATCCAAGACATGTCGTCTGGGGTGCGTCCGCGCAGGTGCCAATTTTGACCTTGCAAGGCAGCCAGACAGCTGCATAGTTGTCTTGTCGAAATCTGCCCAAGCAGATCGAGCCCGACAGGCGCAATCGTGTCACAGAAGTTAGGCTCAGCCTATCACCTGGAAATGAAAAGAGTGCCATGCACCAAAGAGATGAGCGGGTATCTACGGACGGTGTACGCGACCGCCCGAAAGCGGCTTGCAATTAGGAATCGGAGAGTACCGCACTCGTGTTCACGAGCCTGCCTCTCTCGTTGGATCGATCACCGTTTCGCCATACTGGTAGATAAGGGGAGTGACCCCACGGTGCCGTATCAGGCGTTGGTGATCCGAGAGAGCGCCATGCTTTTCTTAGGGTTCGCCCCTTGGGGTCGATAGGCGTTCTCGGCTCGCGAACCTGGTGCGGTGGAGGTCTACTCCCCAGACTCGTTGGATTGTACCACGCCGACCCCCAAGCGGGCGAACACGATCGGCAAGATGTCCCCCAGCAATTGGGGACCTCGCCGCCGACCTTCCTGGATGCGCTGCATTTCCTGCTGAAGCGGCTTGGCCTCGGCGGCATATTCGCGGGACGGTAGTTGGCCGATGGCGCTTTGCAGGTCGCGGAGGACCTCAGCCATGCCTGTGCCGTGCTCGCGATGGAAGGCATTCAGCTTGTCGAGGATGTAGTGCCGACCCTGGATGCAGGGATGGCGAAACACCTGGCGGCCGGCAACCATTTGGAAGGCGATGCGGCAGAAGCGCAGACCAACCCGGATATGGATGTCGCGCGGATCCTTGCCTTGGCTGGCCCACCCCGTGGCCAGATGCTGAAAGTGGTGGTTACAGAGGATCAGGTTATCGGCAATGCCAAGAATGGCAGCGCGGAGAGAGCGGTTGCAGTTGCGCACCAGGGGGCCGGCGTGGTCGACTTGGCCGGTCTGGTAACGCGACGGACGCAGGCCAGCGCGACCGGTGATGCACTTGGCGTTGGCATAGTGTTCGATGGGCCCCATCTCGCCGGCGAACGCGGCGGCGCTGACGACATTGATGCCGGGGATGGAGAGCAACAGTACGTAGGGCGTTTGTGCCAGACGGCCGGCACTTTCGCGTTCCAGGGCCTCAATTTCCTGGGTTTTACGCTGGCGATCGTCATAGAGGGCTAGGGCGATGCGCAGGTGCTGGCCGGCAGCGACCTCGCCAGGGGCAGCTTGTTCGGCCCAGTCGAGGACGGCCTGCAAAGTGCGTTGCTGGAAGCGGATGCCGGCCTGGCGCACAGAGTGACATAGGGATGTCAGTCCAGCATTGCGGAGTTGTGCAGCCGAGGGATAGTGGCGGAGCAAGTGCCAGGGAATGGGACTCTCCCAGAGTTTGTCGAAGCAGGCGGCGAAGCCGGGCAGGGCAGCTTCCAGATGGTCGCGAATCTGGCAGTTGAGGGCGGCGCCTTTGACCACCAAGTCGCGGCGGTGGCGGGTGACCAGTTGCAGAGTGGTCCAAGCCTCATCGCGACTGGCTTCCAGCAGGGCGCAGCCCGTGACGGTAGCGCGATGGATGGCCGCGAGGTCTTTGTCGTCCGTCTTATTGCCGGGATCGATGGGTTGGCGGTACTGCTTGGTAACAAAGGGATGGAGAATGCGTGTCTCGAAGCCGGCGGCGGCGAAGCTGCGTTGCACCAAGCGGTGATAGCGGCCGGTGCCTTCAATGGCAACCAGACCATCACGGAGTTGGTGCTGATCGAAGGCTTGCCGGATGTGCGCGATGGCTGAGTCGAGAGCCGGCCGGGTGTGTTCGACCACGGTGGGAGGAACCAGGCAGCGGCCGTAGAAGTCGGCGAGGAGGAACTTGGAACTCGCCTTATGGCAGTCGAAGCAGACGATCCCGAAATGGTCCGGTCCGACCAGTTGAACGCGCGGATGAAGGACCCCGGCGGGCTTGCCGAGCGTGACGGGAGCTTGACGGCGGGACGAACGACGAGACTTAAGAGTGCTTGCCATGAGAAGGGCCTCCAAAAACGGCTAGGCTCATCTCATTGTTGCAGCTGACGCTCTCGACGAGGTTTTTTGTTCTATTTTCAAAAACCCACATACCAGGGGTCGGGAGTCTTATCCGCCCCGACGGGTTTTCTCTTTGCGCCGACGTAACGTGGACTCCAAGAGGGCGTGGTACAAGCAGCCGCCATTCGCGGACCAGCGTCGTCGTAACCTCACGGCGGGTTAACACCCAGACACAGTTCTGCCCAGAGAAAAGACTCCCGACCCCTTTGTTTTCTCATGCCCCATGGGTGCCGCAATCGCGGCATGAGGACTAACACCAATTATTCGCGATGCCCTTTTCCTGCCCTGCTGGCAGGTGATAAAGTAGGATGTGCTGTTATCCTGGTGAAGTTGAGGGGCATTTCGTGACGCTAATTGTGACTGCCAACGGACGTGAGTCGATCTGGCTGCTGGCTGATCGCCGCATCTCCTGGAAAGGGCGCGCGCCAAAGGATGATGCACGAAAGGTGATGTTCCTTGAAACTACGGATGGCGTCGCCATTCTTGGGTACGCCGGACTTGGAGCCACCGCCCTCGGGACCGAGCCTGCGGATTGGATGAGCGCGGTTCTGCGTGGTAGGAATTTTCCATTGGAGCAGTCCCTCGGTGTACTGGCGGAGGCGATGAAAGAACAATTTCCGCGACACATGCGGATGATGCCAGGGAATCTCGGACCCGCTCACAATGTGATCGTAACAGCATTCCTTGGCAACGAGGCGAGGCTGTATACAATCGACCTGGCTTTTGCGTCTGATCGTAAGAGCTACCAATTCCGCTGGACACGCCACGTGGGTGACAAACCGACACCGGCCGCCGCAAAGACTCCGCGTCTAGGGATAGCGGGAAGTGGCGCGCTGTACTTGATTCGAGACAAGAGGTGGATACGCAGCCTGCTGCGTCTAGTTAGAGCTAACGACCGCGGCCAAGTGTCCTCGCATGCAGTGGCTGACCATTTGGCGAATCTGAACAATCAAGTTCATTTAGGCGTCACCGACAAATCAGTGGGGCCGCGCTGCATTGTAGGGTGGCGGAACAGAAGGGGAGGCATTCACATCAGCGGCGGCGGACATCAGTTCTACACAGGCACGACGCGCGACGGCACTTCACTTCCCTTGCCTTCAATTGCGAGAGGCATGGATATACATGGTCTCGTTCGCTTGCTGATGCCGCAGATGTCCGAGATGTCAGAGGCTTTGCGAATAGGCCGACCGGCGAATGTTTTCAACACGGACAAACTGAATGCAGATTTGGCTCGACTTCCAGATAAACCCGACGAGAAGTTGCGTTAGTGCCCGTGGTTGATGATACCCTGGATTAACTGATTTCCGATCAGGCGAGCGAAAAAAGGGGACATCGTGAATTAGCAGGCAAATTCGCGATGGCGCCTTGTCGGGGCTTCGTCACGCACTTTGTTTACGGGCAAGGAGCGCCCGAACCTCAGGAACCAGTTCCGTCGGGATGGCCATGAGCGTGATGTCCTCCGCCTCGCGCGCCGCCTCGATGTCGGCGAACTCCTCATCCTCGGTTTGGTTTTCGTAGTGCGCGATCAACTCCTTGACGCGTTTCTCATCCCAGCCGGGCGGAAATTCTTGTTTGCTCATTTCAGTTTCCTCCGTTGTCGCCAGCGGAAGGCTTTCTTGGCCTTGTCTTGCGGTTCATAGGCAGTAATCAGAACAGGCTGTCTGGATCTTCGTCAGGCACGTAGAAAACCTGCAAGTAGCGGCCAGCCGAAGTTTTGCCGATTTTTCGGCGCGAGTTTCCGGCCGCGCGCAAGTCTTCGCCGCGCCCGCGTAGGACTTCCTCAACTTCTTGTTCGGTGACCCCATGCCGGTAAATGTGCGGCTGGCCGGTGTCCGGGTTCTCGTAGAAGCGGAGTTCCATGCCAACCTACTTCCTCACAATTCTACCCTGAAGTGGTTCTTGTACTCTACTTCCATCCTCTGATCGCCGGAAGAGGCGGGTCAAAAGTCGGACGAACCTGTCCCAGGAGGGAGCCACGCCGCCAACGGCGTGCAAACCATTTCTTCCATATCCGCGCCACTGCGCTACGCAAGCGCCCAGTGGCCGTGCCTTTGCCGGTGATCCCGTACTACGCGTATTGGCCACGAAGTTTCTGACTCAGGGCGGAAGGTGAAGTGCACACCCGACTGGGAACCGAGTCGAAGTGGCTACGCCTGTCATCGCCTCTTACCTTCTTGAGATTACGGATGCTTCTGAAGAGCCCTGACCGCCGCCCAGGATGAAAGTGGATGAAAGTGGTGGCGGCCGCACGAGAGAGGCGTGGATGTAAAGTGTAAGGGAATCTTGAAGTGGATCCCTCGAGGGTTACCAGGCGAGTCATTGCGGGAGGCCTGTGAATAATTCTCCTCCCTTCTCGGCAAGGACCCTCTTTGCAATTCGATAGTTTCCGGCGCGTGGCGTCAACTCCGGCTGACGGTCAAGCTCTCCAATCGCCTTGTCCACTTGGGCCATCAGTTCCGCGGGAGTATGGATGGAAAGTCCTAGCACCTTTGCCCGAATTGCCTTAACGTCAATCTCCACCCGATACAGTCGACCGCTGTAGCGACCGATTTTCAGAGTCACCTGGTCATCTCGTTCGATGGATGCTAGTGATTCCCTCCCGCCCACATATTTGAACTCGATCACAAATCGGTGCAGCTCGTCGTCGTAACCACCAGCAACTGCCTGAGGTATGTCGTAAGGGGACAGGTAAACCTGGACCTCTGCTCCGCGGATGTTCTCCTGCCGAGCATCATCGAGTGACTGGGGGTCGAGCTTAATCAGCTTAGGCATGGTTAGACCCTCCTTTTCAGCAGTTCTCGAAGGAGCATTGGGAGCATCTTTCGGTAAGGCGTCCAGGCGTGGCTTTTATGCTTAAGGCCATCTGGACTGTAGCTGTCGAGGACAATGACACCCCAACGGGACCCATTGACCTCGACCGGGATGCCGCAGATAGAGCGTGGACATTGCTTCCCTGATCGCAACCTCCACCGCACCCAAGCGTCAGGAACCCAGGTCTTAAGGGCGTACGCAGCAATATCTTGGTCGGTTGCGTTACCGCACAGGTCAGGCAGGTCCTCGACGACAATAACCCTGTCTCTTGCCCAAACCTGACCAACCACTCCTTCTACATTATCGGCATCATCCGGTGCCAAGAACACGGTTCGGCTACGCTGCGTGGTATGTCCCGAACGGACAAGCGGAACAAGCCAACCAGACCATGGCGCCCGCATCTTTCCCCACGGGGAGTAGCGCGAGCGCCACGGCCAGATCCACCATATCAGTCTACTGCGTTTGAAAAGGGTCACGCGATGATTGTGGACCGCGTCATCCTCGGCGATGTTGAAGGCTTCCTCTCTGTAATCATTAAACAGCCTCTCGATGGTTTTCCAAACCCAGGGAGGGCCGATAGCGGAACACGACAGCTTCGCTGCTATGCCTAATGCACCAAGTGACGGGATGAGCCACCAAGCTGATTCTTGCATTTCTTGGAGCCATCCGCCGAGAAGCGGGGCCCACTTTTGAGGATCAGCTTTCAGTGTGAGCCCTGCTAGCGCTGCTCCCGCCATTGCGGCCATCTGGGCCCCGTAAAGGCAATTGTAAGTCACGCTCCAAAATGTGTGCCGACGCATGGGCGGGAACCTTGCACTTGTCCAACTGAACCTGTCGAAGCTGATTGCGAGTTGGATGCTAAACTACCTTGCCGGCCAGAGCAAGCATTCATATTTTCTTCGCTCGTTCCGAACGTGTGGCTTCCACTCGCTTGACCGCAGGTCTCCTGTTGCTCAGGGAGACCTGCGGCCGGGGTCGTGGGACTCGCGGGCGGCCGCGCGGTAGCCTCGGGCGCGTTCGACGAAGTCGGCGAAGGCCTGCCGGTCGATAAAGGCACGTTTGGGCAGTACATACGCCGTGGCACTCGTTACGTAAAAGAAGGCATGGTCGGAGCCGACCACAATGTCATGGACGAGTCTCCACTGCGTTTGCGTCGAAAATGCAGAGGTTTTTAGCGCTAGTTGTTCGGGTGAAATGGAAAGCTGCTGGCGCTCACTGAGCGGCGCGGCCGCACTCTTACCTGGCACAATGGAGTGCCGATGGCCGCTGAATCCAATCAGCAACCCCAAGAGAATGCTCGCCGCGACGGCGATGGCATTAGCGATTGGGCCGAGCTGGTTACCACAAACCCAGCCAATCAACAACAGCAAGCCCGTGGAGACCGTGGCCGCAGTGCATGTGATCATCAGCATGCGGAGAAGATTAGGGCTGCCTGGCCAGCTACCCGTACGATGGCGTTGCAGAGCAGCCAAATCTTCCTCGCGCAGGATGTAGCGCACCTCACTGTCCCATGGCCCAGCCGGATGGATTGCCTCGGAAGCGCAAGCTGCATCGATTGGATCAGTCTCGGCATCGCTCATCCGGCCCACGATTGCGGCGACACCTGGCCCCTTGCCCAACGTCTTTTGCCGAATCAGTCGAGAAGCAAACACCATTGTGCATGCGGCCATGAACGATTCAGGAGCTAACCAGGGATACTCGATCGACACGATGATGGCACCACCCAGTAACAAGACACCAACTGCGGAGATGATCCAAGACGGCATGATGGTGATGCCATTCGCAGAACGCACATTGCGGACGAGGCGAAGTGATAACCAACCGGAGACACTCGCGAGAGAGCCGAAGATTGCAAGGACGCCCAAGAATGGTCCGATAAGTTTCTGTGGAATTCCTGCTACCAAGGCAAAGCCGAGCACTAAGACAAAGATGGCCCCGCTCACCAACGTGCTGAGCGCCAACGCGACGATTGCGAGCCACCGCCACCTACTATCAACGCGTCGCGAATAGTCTGTCATGGAAGCTCATGGTGATTGGAAAGCACGGCCGAAATATCTCTTTGATCCTAACGCTCCCGAAGCGCTGGCGGAAGAGGCTAGGAGGTTAATCCTGGCAGTGCAACTCCCTCCGCGCTGTGGCCTGGTCTCCTGACCAGGCCACCCGCTTGACCGTAAGTCTCCTCTTGCTGCGGGGAGACCCGAGGTCGGGGTCGTGACACGGTCGGGAGACCGTGTCACAGCTGAGACGCGACTTCACTTTTCTCCTGCTTGACGCCCGAATTCCCATCCGCTATCTTACGGCTAGCGCACATCAGGGTGCCGCCAGCTCGCGGAAAGGGCCAAGCCCGCCTGAACGAGAATCGAGTGTTCGGACATACGACTGTCCTTTCAGCCTGAGACTGCGAGCAATCGGGCGCTAGCGGGCCGATGGCCCTGAAAGGAGGTCGTGATGACCACTTCTCTGCCCCCGAATCCATCGATCGAGAACCTGAAAAAGCAGGCCAAAACCCTCAAGAAGGCCTGGCAGGCGGGCGCTGCCGACGCGCTCGAGCGCATCCGGGCAGTTCATCCGCAGTACGCCAATGTCGCCGATGATCATCTGCGCACGGTGAAGCCGCGGTTGACCGATTGCCAGCTCGTGCTGGCGCGCGAGGCCGGGTTCGCTAGTTGGCCTCAATTGAAAGTCGCCGTCGAATCGGCGAACAAGGATTTGCCGGATCAGTTCGTCAACCTCGCGTGCCTGTGCTTCGACGACCCGCACTACGACCACCGCTCGTTTCATGTCCGGGCCCATGAAATGCTTCGGCAGCACCCGTGGCTGGCAGAGGCCAACATTTGGTCCGCGGCCACGGCAGGTGATACTGCCGCGGTCAAGGCGTTTCTCGACGAGGATGCGGATCTGGTGAGCCGGCCCGGACCCCACGGTTGGGTGCCGCTGATTTGTGCCTGCTATGCGCGCGTTAAGCCCGTAAATCCCGCGCACTCCACCTTCGCAGTGGCGGCTCTCCTGCTGAAGCGCGGTGCCGATGCCAATGCCTACACGATGAAGGGCAACGCGGACGAGAGGCTTGACCAAACTGCGCGCCGCTTCAGTGCGTTTACGGGAATCTTGGGAGGTGGCTCGACCGGTTTGGCCAATCAGCCGCCGCATCCGCGCTGGCGCGAACTGGCTGAGCTATTGCTTCAGCACGATGCTGATCCGGCGGACGAGGAAGCGCTTAACCACGGCCATTACGACAAGAACGCGTGCCTCGAAATCCTCCTGCGCCACGGACTGAATGCGGAAGCTCGAACCAAGCGCTCGAGCACCGCGGACCACTCGGGAGCGGGCAGTATGACGCTGCTAGGGCGCGAACTTTCCCGGGCCGCTAATCGTGGCCAAATAGAGGCCGTAAAACTATTGCTTGCGCACCATGCGAGGACGGATGAAAAGTTTGAGGGCAAGACACCGTGGGAGCACGCCCTCCAGCGCGGTCATCTTGAAATTGCCCGCATGCTCGAAGAAGCGGGGGCACCGACTTCCGAACTGAACGAGGTGGAGCGCTTCGTATCGCTATGCATGGCTGGCGACGAGCGCGGCGCACGGGCCATGGCGGCGCGCACTCCGGACCTTTTGGCGCGCGCTCCGAAGGACTTGGTGCACAAGGCCGTGGGCACGAAGCGGAAGGCAGCGGTCAAGCTGGTGCTCGATCTGGGTTTCGACCCCAACTGGCAGGAAGACAACGCTGCCATTCACGAGGCCGGGGTCCTCGACGAGAACGAGGAGATCCTGCGCATCCTCCTGGCCCACGGGGCGTCTCTCACACTCCGTGACCCGTGGTACGACGGGACGGCCGTCGGCTGGGCCGAGTTCTTTGACTTTCCCCGACTGCGCGACCGCTTGCTCAACGAAGGAGCGATCTGCCTGTTCGATGCCCTCGATCACGACCGACTCGATCGCGTCGCCGACATCCTTGCGCGCGATCCGGCTGCGCTGAACCGGCCATTTGCCGAGTGCATCTCCCGCAAACCCAGACCGGAGGACTGGCAAACACCCCTTGCGAGGATGGTCGAGCGCGGCAAGACAGAGGCTGTGCGGACATTGCTCGATCACGGCGCTGATTTGACCGCTCGTCATCCCGACGGTCGATCGCTCTTGCAGCTCGCTCGCGACAAGGGGTTCGAAGAAATCGTCGACCCGCTGGAGAAGCGGGGTGCCTAGGCGTAGGATGCCGCTCATGGGCGGAAGATAGGCGCCAGTCGTCAGGCTGTCGTTGCGGCACCCATGGAGCATGAAACCCTTTCCACGAGGGTGCGCTCCGCATCCTATAAAGATACTTATAGGATCGTATACATACACAATTATGCGGCACTGGATTCCTGCTGCGAAGCAGTTGCACAACATAGCCCTGGGTCGCGGCAGCGCACCCAGGGGAACGGACGGTCCCCCCCCGGTCACCAACTCCGGAGGAGTTGCACAAGACGACGCTCGCTTGTGAAACCCCTACTGCGTTGGCAACCGTGACGACGTGCCCACCCTGGGTGCGCTCCGCGACGCAGGGCTATGTCGTTTAACGCTTTCAGCGTAGGCATCGGCGCGTATCCAAAGATGCGTGCACATACGATTGGCCAAACAAGGAGCGCATTTGCGGCGCTTCCACAAGCCTGCGCGCTTGCCTGAACAGGTGACGAGCGGCTCTTGACAGGCAACCTCTCCGCGATTAGCGTGGTACACTAGATAGAAGAGCTTCCTGCCGGTGCTGCTTTCGTCCTTCGCCAGGGCGTATCCCACCTGAGTTGCGCCAGGGACAAGTGAGTGCCAAACAGCTTGCCCAATACGAAGGGGTGTCCTGCCGTGCTTACCATTTTCGGCCAAAAAAGCCGCTTCTGCGACGGAGTTTCGCGGCGTAGCTTCCTCAAAATCGGCATGTTCAGTTTCGGTACTGCGAGTCTGTCGTTGGCGGACTTGTACCGGGCCGAAGCGGCGTCGGGGACGGCTGAATCCGCATCGCCGTCAGGCCACAAGGCGGTCATCAATATTTTCCTGGGGGGAGGACCGCCGCACCAGGACATGTGGGACATCAAGACCGAGGCGCCTGCCGAGATCCGCGGCGAATTCAAGCCGATCGCGACGAAAGTTCCAGGCATCCAGATTGGCGAGGTGTTTCCGCGCATCGCGGCCATGATGGACCGGTTTGTGGCCATTCGATCTGTCGTCGGTTCGACGGGCGGCCACGACGCCTTCCAGTGCATGACCGGCTGGGACCACCGCTCGCTCAACACCATGGGAGGCAGGCCGAGTCTTGGGTCCATGCTGACGAAGCTGCAGGGGCCCGTGGATCCCTCGGTGCCGCCGTTCGTCGGGCTGGCGGCGCCAACGGCGCATGTGCCGTGGTCCGATTCCGGCAAGCCCGGCTTTCTGGGACCGGCTTACGCAGCGTTCAAGCCGGACGGCCCGGGCATGGCCAATCTGACGTTGCACGGCATCTCGCGGGAGCGCTTGGCCGATCGCCGGCGCTTGCTAACGTCGTTCGATGCCCTGCGCCGCGATGTCGATGCCACGGGGGCCATGCAGGGGATGGAAGCCAACACATTGCGTGCCCTGGGGGTGTTGACTTCGAGCAAGCTGGTGGAGGCGCTCGATCTGAGCAAGGAAGATCCGCGCGTGCGGCAGCAGTACGGCGACGGCCTGCCCTACAAGTTTCAATATGACGGCGCGCCGACCGTCAACGATCAGCTGCTGCTGGCGCGCAGGCTGGTCGAGGCGGGGGTGCGTTGCGTCACGTTGAGCTATGGGCGCTGGGACAGCCACGGCGATAACTTCGCTCTGGTGCGCGATCACGGCGCCAAGCTGGACCAGGCGGTGACGGCGCTCGTGGATGACCTTGAAAAGCGGGGCATGCTGGATGATGTGACCGTCGTCGTTTGGGGCGAATTCGGGCGGACGCCACGCATCAATAAATCAGCCGGCCGCGATCATTGGCCACAGGTGAGCTGCGCCTTGCTGGCCGGCGGCGGCATGCGCACCGGGCAGGTCATCGGCGCGACCAACCGGCTGGGTGAATATGCCAAGGAGCGTCCCGTGCACTTCCAGGAGGTCGTGGCGACGGTGTATCACAACCTTGGCATCAATCCGGAACTCACGATGATCACCGACCCGTCGGGTAGGCCACAGCACCTGGTCGAGTACCCGGCGATCCATGAGCTGATCTGAGCCGGCAAGTCATTTTCATACAAATTTCACACAAATACTCTCAAATTCCGTGCGGATTCTATACGCGCGTACCCTATTTTATCGATGAGCAAGCAGCCCCTGTAGAAGTCCCAAAATAGTCCCAAAATTCGAAAAGACCGTAATTTCCGTGGTTTTCGACGATAGAACAGAGTGCGCAGAGGGGTGGCTCTATTCTCACATATCTGCAGGTTTACAAAAAGCCCGTGTTTTATCGCGTTTTCGACAAGGGATTTATTTGCACGGCCAGCGATTTTTCTGTTTAAAAGTCTCAAAATGACAGGGTAGCATGAGGGGGCCGGCAAGCATGGCCGAGGTCGATGAGACATTGTGGGTGAACCCGGCCGGGAAGACGATTGGCAAGAATCCTCTCCAAGCTATACTCTTACAGCTTCGGCCCATGCCGGCCTCGAGCCGCAGTAGTGAGAGGCGATCCCAGTTCCGGAGCATCCATGTCGGTTCGCGTTGTTTGTGGAGCATGCAGGTACAAACTCAAGGTTCCCAGTCGTCTTGCAGGCCGCCGCGTCACTTGCCCCAAATGCGGCCATGCTGTTCAAGCCCCCGAGGTGGAGCCCCCGTCGCCTGAGAAGGAAGCCAAGGCAGCGCCTGCCGATCCGACGCTGACTGTCCCGGAAATCCCGCTATCGACGACCGACCGCCTGGGCAGGGCGGCGATGATGCTAGGACTCCTGTCGATTCTCATCATTTGCGTTCCGCAGCTCTTTTGGCTTTGCGTCTCGCTCAGCGGCGTTGGGCTGATCATGAGTATGTGCGGTGTACTCGCCAACCTTGCAAAAGACATTACGCGGCGGCTGGGCGGCAAGGTCCCAGTGGCCAAATCGCGCCATGACCTTCCCGTCAGCTATCCGATTGCCGGCGCGACGGTCTGCACGATCGCGCTGGCGCTGATCCTGTTGCCTTGGCTAAGACAGCTACCATTTCCATGAAGGGACCGCTGGCAGGAATTTCATCATGGCAACGCTACAAATTCGAGGCGCCTGTCCGCATGATTGCCCTGACACTTGCGGTGTGATCACCGAGGTGGAGGAGGGCAAGGCCGTCAAGTTTTACGGGGATGCACAGAACCCCATCACCAAGGGTTGGCTGTGCGCCAAGGTTCGCCCTTACCTGGATCATGTCTATCATCCCGAGCGCCTCCTCTATCCCCTACGTCGCAATGGCCCCAAGGGCAGCGGGCAATGGCAACGGATCTCCTGGCACGAAGCGCTCGCGCAGATTGCCGAACGCTGGCGGGAAATCATCTCTCGGTATGGCGCGGAGGCGATTCTCCCGTACAGCTATAGCGGCACGATGGGCATGGTCCAGATGACCGTCTCCAGCGCGCGGCTCTGGAATCGATTAGGGGCAAGCCAGCTCCAACGCAGCATCTGCGGGGCCGCGGCCGAACGCGCGGTCGAAGCGACGCTCGGCAAGCGTTGGAGTCAGCCGTATGGTGACATCCTGCACAGCAAATTGGTGATCGTCTGGGGACACAACCCAGTCAGCACCGGCCCCCATTTCTTGCCGTTCCTGCGCCAGGCCCAGCACGCCGGCTGCAAGGTTGTCGTCATCGATCCCCGGCGGACCTTGACGGCACAAGGGGCCGACTGGCATCTGGCGCCCTTGCCAGGCAGCGATGGCGCGTTGGCGCTGGCCATCGCCCATGTGCTGGTAGCAGAAGGTCTGCATGACGAAGGTTGGCTGGCGGAGCACACGGTCGGCTGGCCCCTGCTCAAAGCCCGGTTGGCCGAGTATCCTCCCGAGCGGGCCGCCGCCCTGACGGTGCTTGCCAGCGAAGCCATCGTCGAGCTGGCCAGGCTGTACGGACGCACGCGGCCTGGATTGATCAAAATCGCCGACGGCATCAACCGCAATCGCAACGGCGGCCAAAACGTGCGGGCGGTTTGCTGCCTGCCCGCGCTCACCGGTCAATACGGCGTCCGCGGCGGCGGGTTGGCTTACAGCACGAGTGGCTACACGCAATGGGACAGGGAGGCCGTGCAGCATTGGGCGGATTGCCCGCCGCCAGGCCGATTCGTCAATATGAACCGGCTCGGTGCGGCCCTGCTGGGCGAAGCCAAGGAGCCGCCGGTGATGTCCCTGTTCGTCTTCGGCGCCAATCCCGCCACCTCGTCTCCCAACGCCGGTCTGATTATCAAAGGGTTGCAGCGGGAAGATCTCTTCACGGTGGTTCACGAACTATTCCTAACCGACACTGCCGACCATGCCGATATCGTCCTGCCTGCCACGTCGCAGCTTGAACAGCTCGATCTCCACCGGGCCTACGGCCACACGCTGCTCGCTTACAACCATCAGGCCATCCCGCCGCGCGGCGAAAGCAAGAGCAACTGGGAAGTCATGGGACTGCTGGCAGACGCGCTGGGGATACAGGAACCCTGGCTGCAGCAAACTCCCGACCAGGTGATCGAAGAGGTCCTCTACGCAACCGCAGCTCACAATCCTGCGTTGCGCGGCATCACGCTCGAGCGTCTCAAGAAGGAAGGCTCTGTGCCGCTCAACCTGGACGAAACGACGCCGTTTGCCGACGGCCGCTTTCCGACCCCCAGCGGCAAAGTAGAGTTGTACTCGCAAGCCTTGGCGGACGCGGGCATCGACCCTGTGCCTGGCGCATTCTGTAGCGATCGAGATGATGGCGACCGGGAGAAAGCGGGCGGGCGTTTCGATCCGACTGCCGGACTGAATCTGATTACCGCGGCCGCACACCATTTTGTCAGCAGCAGCCTTGCCAGCCAGCCTGGGCTATTAAAGAACGCGGGGCAGCCGTTTGTCGAGATACATCCGACCAATGCCCAGGAACGCGGCATCGTGGACGGCGACTCGGTCCTGGTCGAAAACGGCCGCGGCTGGTGCCGGCTGAAAGCAGTCGTCACTGAAAACGTTCGCCCCGGAGTCGTGGTCTCACCCAAGGGACGTTGGAGCAAACACTGCGGTGGCCGCAACGTCAACTGGACCACGCCCGACGCCCTCGCCGACATGGCGGGACAAAGCACCTTCCACAGCAATATGGTCTGGCTGCGACGAGCGGACTAGCCGAGCTCGGCGGCGAACGCGAACCTGGCCGCAGTCGTCAATCCAGATCCAGGTTTTGAAACTGCGAATTGGCGTCCAACACCGCGGCCCAAATCTTGTGGGAAGCCTGGTGTTCGGAAGGCCCGAAAGACAGCGGCGCGCCCAGACCCAAGTCCAGATTGCGCAGCGCTTCGAGCGCCTCTACCAGCTTTTCCGTCGTCAACTCCGGTCCGGCTGTGTCCAGGGCCGAGCACAGCACTTTGGCGGCGATGTAACCTTCCAGGGAAATGAAACTTGGCCGCTCCTCGGGAAAGAACTGCCCCAAACGTTCCCGGTATTGCAGCACCCCTGTGGCACTGGAGCCATAGAAAGGCACGACCTGGGTAACGATCACGCCTTCCGCGTACTTCGGTGCGGTTTCCTTGAGCACCTCGGCCAAGGCCTCGCTGCCGACGAAAGACACGCTGGTGAAGATAGGGTTCATCCCCTCGTCCCGGACGCGCTTGATGAAGGCGGCCGCCTGCCGGTAGGTAGGGACCATGATGACGGCCTTGATGCGTTCCTTGTGCCGGAGCAACTCACGCACTGCCGCATCCAGGTCCATGGTGTTGCGTTGGTAACCGATGCGGAGAATCTGGTCGGAGTCGAAGCCGACCTTGCGCAGCGCCTTGGCCACGCCGCTAAAGCCGGCGTCGCCGTAACCGTCCTGCTGGGCGAAAACTGCGATCTGGTCCGGCTTAATCTTGCGCAGGGTCATCAAATACTGGACGATGGCCGCCGTCTCCTCCGCGTAGCTCGCGCGGTAATTGAAGACGTAGCGATCGGGCGGGTCGCGGCGCAGCAGCCCGGCCCCTGTAAAAGCGCCGAAGAGCACGCGCTTATGCTGCAAGACCAGTGGCAAGGCCACCTCGGCAGTAGGTGTGCCCACGTTGCCGACGAACGCGAACACCGGTTTCTGATCGATCATCTCATTCATCGTTTCGGAGCAGCGTTTGGGGTCGTAACCGTCGTCGAGGGCCAGGAGCCTGAGCTTGCGGCCCTGGATGCCGCCCTCCGATTCGTTGACGTGGCGGAAGTAGGTTTCGATGCCGACCTGCATGCCGCGGCCGAGTTCCTTGGCGGGACCGGAGAAGGGCGCGCTGAGGCCCAGAACGATCTCGGCGTCGGTCACACCCGGAGCGCTGGCCGTCAGCGCCGGCTTGGGGGCGACTTTCCCGCCGGGGCCACCCTTGCCGCCGAATGCCAGCCACCCGGCCAGCGCGCACATCCCTAGGCCCAGAAGCCCGATCGCGATGAACAACGGTCGCCGCGACCGCTGCGGAGTGTGCACTGCGGTGTCGGTGGCAAATTGCGACCTGCCCACGTGCGTCGGCGGCGCCAATGGCGCCGATGTCCTGGCTGGCGGCGCGTCCCCACCATGCGTTGGGCGCCGGTCGGCATGGCTCAGGATGCTCGTCAAGATGGCCTCTAGCGCTCCTTTAAATTCGGCGACGCTCTGGTAGCGCTCTTCGGGAAGAATGCTCATCGCCTTGGTCAGGATCGGCTCAATCGCTTCCGCCCCCGCCAGACCCAGCGCCGGGAAGTCGATGGGATCGGGCGGCTTGGTCATTTGCTTGGCCAACACTGAATTGACGGTTTGGCCCTGATAGGGCGGCCTGCCCGTCAAGAGATAGTACAGAAGGGCGCCCAAACCATACACGTCGGCGCGCGCGTCGGGATCGCCGGTTCCCTCCAACTGTTCCGGAGCGGTGAACCCGCAGGTCCCCACTCCCACGCCGGCTTGCGTGACGGCGAGGCCCGATTCGGGCATGGCCGTCGCCGGCTTCGCCAGTCCGAAGTCCAACAGCTTGACGATGGGGTCGCCAGTGCCCGCGAGGCTGACGACGAATACGTTCGAAGGCTTCAGATCCCGATGTACGATGTTTAGCTGGTGAGCCGCGGCGATCCCCGCGCAGATCTGCCCCATCAAGCCCAGCACTTGGCGCAGCGCTGGTCGGTTCTGCACCGTCACGTAGGCGTCGAGCGGCTTGCCAGAAAGCAACTCCATGACGATGAACGGCGTGGCGCCCGGTTCGGCCGTACCGAAATCGATGATGTTGACGATGTTGGGGTGGTTGAGCTGGCTGAGGATCTTGGCTTCGCGAAAGAACCGCTGGACGGCTTCGTCGGTGAGCTTGTTCGACCGCGATAATGTTTTGATGGCGACGGCACGACCTAACGACAGTTGCGTGCCTCGGTAGATGGTGCCCATGCCGCCTTCGCCGAGCTTGGCATCCACGCGGTAGGCGGCTTTGAGAACTTCCCCCTCCCACGAGGAAGTCCGAGCCGGCCCGCCCGCGGCGGCATCGGCATGCACAGTGGTGGCGTCCAAAAAGCTGGTCGGCTTGCTCCCCTCGCCGGAAGTCGTCACGGGTGCGTTCTCCAGATGACAAGCGAATAAGTGCGGGCCACCGGCCCAGGGACGCCACGAACACCGTTAGCCAGTATGCGCCTTGCCGAATACCACGCGCGTTCCTATCGCACCCAACCAACCGAACCCCACGATTACGATTCTACCCTTATCGCCAATGAATAAACAGATTCAGTTCAGTTCATGATGAACCTGTCGATGCCGTCCCCCACGCTTTAGCGCTGGAAGTGGACCAATGAAATCCCGCCCGCGCCTGCGTACGCAGCCACGGGCGGTTTATGCGGTCTGTCGCCTGGACAAAGACGACAAGCGCATCGATCGAAGTCGCCCTACGAGCCCTTTGCGAAAGCGCCCTTCATCGCCGCTCGCATTTCATCAGGGGTGACATCCTTGATGTGCGTCGCGAAAGCCCACTTATGGCCGTACGGATCGGTAACGAGGCCGTAGCGGTCTCCCCAAAACATATCCTGGGCCGGCATCGAGACGGTCGCGCCGGCGTCCTGGGCCCGCTTGATCGCGGCGTCACAGTTCTCAACGTAGTGGTGGATCGTAACGGGCGTGCCTTTCAAGCCCTTGGGCGACTGCGACTTGCCTTCGCAGTATTCAGGAAAGTCGTCAACAAGATACACGAAGCTGTTGCCGATGCGGATCGCGGCATGCATGATCTTGCAGCCGTCCGGAGACGGCACCCTGCGTACCTCTTCGGCGCCGAACGCCTTCTTATAGAACTCGATCGCCTCGGAACAGGAATCGCACACCAGGTGCGGAATCAGGTTTTCCTGCCCGGGGGGAATCGGTTGGGTGGACTTGCTCATTGCCAAACTCCTTGAGAAAAGATTGAGAGTTATAGATCCTGCTCAGAATTCTTCCTACCTGACCGTGCTCACTTTGGCAGCAGACTCGTGTCGGGTGCCATGCTTTCGGGCCCAGACAACTGCCCGCGACTGCCATGCGTCAAAGCCCAAAAGCATGCAGCAATAGGCGAACTGCTCCCTTGTGTTGGGGAAGACCGTGTGGCCGGGGCTGAGCGCAGCGAAGCCCCGGCCACTCTCAGTTCACCGCTCGGCGCAGGTCTCCGACCCCGCCATCGCCGCTGGTTTTCTTAGGCCTGCTCGAGCGCGCGGATGTCGAGCTTCTTCATCGTCAACATTGCCTTCATGGCGCGTTGCGCTTTTTCCGGGTCAGGGTTCCCCAGCAGTTGCGGCAGTACGGTCGGCACGATCTGCCACGACAAACCAAACTTGTCCTTGAGCCAGCCACACTGGACTTGTCCGCCTCCCGCGGAGAGCTTCTCCCAGTAATAATCGACTTCGTCCTGCGACTCGCAGTTCACGACGAACGAAATCGCCTCCGAAAACTTGAAGTGCGGCCCGCCGTTGAGGCCGACAAACGGCTGCCCGTCGAGCTGAAATTCCACAGTCATCACCGAGCCATCGGGCCCAGGACCTGCTTTACCGTAGCGGAGCGCCTTGACCACCTTCGAGTTCGGAAAAATCGAGACATAAAACTTGGCCGCCTCTTCCGCCTGATGATCGAACCACAAGAACGGCGTGATTTTTTGGATCGGCACGGTTTTTCTCCTTCATTCGAAGATATTGTGGGGCAGGGAAGCGATTTGTCTCCACTACCCATTAGACGAATGAGAAAACGCCGAATCGACAATGGCAAAATAAAGAAAATCGAAATGCCGAAAGGCTGGAAATGGGGACAGCGAAAATGTTTTGCTCCCGTTGCCGTGCCATGAGCCAGATAATCAGATACAGTGCGGTAGCAGGCTGACGGGCGGCCACATGGTCAATTTTCAGGACAGATCGTCTCGCCAGGTTGCCGGCAGCTTACCCGGGGCCCTGTGGGCTTGAAGATGAGAACGATTCCAGTTACTCCTGGCAAGCTAACGGGCGATGTGCTGGAGGCGTGCCAACGCCGGTACCTTGAAGGCTCCGAGAGGAGTACCGCCGAGGTCACCGTGAAGCGGCCGAACTGATGCATCGGTTTTACGACCTCAGAAAGCAGATCGGCTTCCCCGAGGCGATCGACTTCCGCCTTCTGGAAGACAACGATGATGGGACAAACGATTCGGGGTACTACGGAAGCCAGAGCCGGATGCATGGGCCAGAGTTAGAGAGCCTTGTTCGCAACTACTTGGAAAAGGCGGGGATCCGGGGATGACGCTTACCTAGCCTCCGAACTCAAGCCGTGGAGCGCTTGCGTAGATGCTTCATGTCTTCCGATTCATCGTTGCCGTCGAAACGCTTGACCCGAACGTCTTGACTACGCCGCCATGTTTCGGATTTCGGTTGCGGCGCCAAGGCTGCGGCAAACGGCGAATCAAGGTCGACGCCGGCGGCCGGTTCTCCCGAGTCCGACGGCTGGCGGGCCCTTCGCCCGAGAGGCGGAAGGACGCTCATCGAACAGCGCCAGAAAGGTCGCTATTGTCCACATGCAGCGAGACGGGCAAGTCCCGGGAGACTGTCAAGTCAGTCGTTGACCCAAATTGGGCGGCATGTTCCAATCTCAGTGCTAGGTCAACCAGCTCCGGTCAGGCTAATCACTAGTGCGGCGTTGAATACCGACCGTCGCTGCCATCTTTTGGCAGGAGTCCCGACGATGCCAACATTCCTCTTTGTCACGAAGCCGGAGTATACCCCCGACCGCGCCAAGTCCGGCCAGGACTTGTCGTGGAGTTGCAGCAGTACCACCCGTATTGGCGACCATGAGTTGGCGAGGAATATGAAATCGATCCGATTGCCGATTTACGGCCGGTTTGTCCCAATTGCCATGCCGTCATTCATCTCGGGGGACAGCTCCGTACTGTAGATGAAGTCAGGGAGCTGTTGGCGGCGAGCGAACGCCGAACCGCACCCAGGAGGAGCAGGCCGGGACAACAGTCCTCTTGAGAAACTGTTTGGCAAACACTTCGGCAACGATGGGAACCGAAAGGGAAAGCGACCGACGCCGTGGGGCAGTGTAGCACCCGCAACACCTGGGTCTGTCAATGGCGTCGTGAGTTTGAGGTGAGCATGATTGGGGGTAGAGCACCAAAATACAAGTGGCGTCCAAACCACGACGGAAAGACAAAGTCAATTGAAGAAGCATACCAGATTGCCCGGCGTTGGGGAGTTGTCATTCCGGATTACGTGTCGTTCGCAATCGACAAGTACGGTTGGCTTGACGAGGACACCACGGCCAAGACGACAACTTTCAAGGAACCGGCGGGCACGATGATTTATTGGTCTTCGCTGTTTCACAAGAAAACTGGTAAGATCCCGTTCTTGATTCGCAAGGATATTATGAGGAGCGATGAAGCCATCGTCGCCGTCATCGGTCATGAGATGTATGAGCTTGAAGAGATGAGAAAAGCCTTCGGGGAAACTGGTGCCCCTATCGAAAGCTGGCAGGCTGAAGCTCATGCTGACAACGAGGGCAATTTTCACTGGCAGGCATGGGACTATGCAGACGAATTAGTGGCCAGAATGAGAGGAGTTGCGTGATGGTAGACGAGTTGATCGAGATGTATCGGGATGGTGCGATAACCGGTTATCAAGTCATGATGGATTGCCTGCAAATGCTTGACCCGGACCATCCAGACCTCGTGCTGAGCCATCTCCCCGAGGAAATAGTGGAGGAGATGTTGGAATACGCACATCGCTATGATCCGACCTGCATGCGCTCAATCGCGGGATTGCCCCCGGCCGTGGATCAGGTTAGAGCGGCTCAGCGATGGATTGAGGAACAAAGGCGGAAGGAGGGGGTGGAAAAGGGTGGAAGTCGGAAAACGGGACATCGTTAATATTCCAGTCAAGCCGGTCGAACCGCTAAATAGCCTTTGAAGTCAAGTCGCGCAGTGCCAACGTAGAGGATTTTTGTATTCCGATTCAACGTTACTATCGAAGCGCTTGACCTTTGTGAGCGGCCTGGTCATTGCTCGTGAAGCGAATCGTATCTCTGGAAGGCGCATGAACACCACCGCACAGCTTTCGGGGATTATCCGTGGCGTACTCACGCAGCCGGCCGGTGGCATTGTCGGGTTGGTTGTCAAAGGGCGCCTCAAAACCAGCCACCTGTGGGCGCCTCAAAACCAGCCAGTGTTTCGTTGCGTCTGAGCCACGTGTAAATCCTACGACAACAGAACTTTTTCACCACAGCGCAAGAGTTCAAAGACTTTTCATCGCAG
>DATGZX010000384.1:0-4574 GCA_035296965.1 Gemmataceae bacterium | reverse complement strand
TTCGTGATGACGATCTTTCAGAAGATCGCCGCATCCAGCTTCGCCGCCGTCCACCGTACCCTTCGGCGGCGGATGATCGCCCTGACGATCCAGGAGGGGCTCGTCCACGACGCACAACTGGATCTGGACGCCCGTGACGCCGCCTTCGCCGAGGCCAAGGAGTTGATTCGCCGGGAGTTCAACCTCGGTGACGACCGGATGGCGACCATCGAAACGGAACGCATCCTGGCCGACTTGAAGCGGCGTCTGCTCAAGAAGATGACTGAAGAGGAACTCGACCTGGCTGCGAGCGAGTACACCGCGGAGACGGTCTCCACCGATTCTGAAGAAGCAGTCATAACCGCCGCGGAACTGGCACTGCCGGAAGAACGGCAACGGATTCGGGAACTGCTGGAGCGGTTCCCCCACCAGATCGAGACGAAGGTCGAGAAGCTGATATCCGCCCTTGGCACATTGTGGAAACACGATCCCAACGAGCGGGTGGTCGTTTTCGCCACCTACCTTGGCAGCGTGGAGATGCTTGGGGAGCAGATCGACCAAGCATACCCTGGGCAGGGCGTTGTTGTCCTCAAGGGTGGCGACCACGGCAGCAAGCTGGCTGCGGAAAAGCGGTTCAAGCAAGCCGACGGCCCCAAGGTCATGATTTGCACGGCAGCGGGCCGGGAAGGCATCAACCTTCAACATGCTCGGGTTCTGTTCAACTTCGATCTCCCGTGGAACCCGATGGACATCGAACAGCGAATTGGGCGCATCCACCGCTACGGGCAGCATCACACCGCCCAGGTCTACAATCTCGTCCTCTCCGACACGATCGAGGGCAAAATCTTCCTACTACTCGATGACAAGCTGAAGGAGATCGCCAAGGCACTGGGGAAGGTGGATGAACACGGCGAGGTAGCCGAAGACTTGCGGACCCAGATCCTCGGGCAACTCTCTGAACGGCTCAACTACGAGAGCCTCTATTCACAGGCACTCAGCGACCCCGAACTCAAGCGGACCCACCTGGAGCTTGAAGCCGCTGTCTCTAACGCTGCCGAGGCCCGTCAGGTCGTGTTCGAGTTGTTCCAAGACCTCGACCGGTTCAGCCTGGAGGATTACCAGCCGTTCTCAGATACCAGCGCAGGCATGGAGCGCATCGTCCAGTTCTTGCGGACGGCGTTGTCCGAAGACGGGCAGCAACTCGCCCCGACCGTGGACGGACTGTACGCCGTGACGAGTGGCGGCAACGGCCAGCCCGAGGTCAAGCTGGCGACCCAGCGGCATCAATCCCTGGTGCGCCAGGACGTGCAACTGCTCGGTCTGGATCATCCCCTGGTCGCCTCCCTCATGGAGCGATACCGCTCTCTTCCGTCGCACGAAATCGGCATCCAGGTACGCTCACCCGATGGGCGCAAGGGAGTCCTGGCCATCTGGTCTGTCACGACCCACGGCGAACGGGGCGAGACCAAGACCCTCGTGGTTCCACTGGCGATCGACGCCGCCGGGCAACGTCTCCCCTCTTGGGAGCGGCAACCCGACCGACTTTTCCAGGCAGCGCCGGCTGAGGGCAAAAGTTCGTCGTTCCCGTCCGTCCTGGGCGAGATCATCGAGCCGATGCTCCAGCGAGAACTTCAGCACCGGGGTATCTCAGTCGCACCCCGAGGCTATGATTCCAGGCTGATCGGGTGGGTGGAGGCCACGTAGGCACTGAACGCTCAACTCTCTTCGGAGTTCGGGGACACCATGCCTAACTGCTTGGTTGCGATTCGTAGCATCTTCTCGACCTGTAATGCGTTATGTCAAGGAGGTCTTCTGACATTACTCGATGTTCCACCATTGGTCTGCTACCCCAGCGGGCGTCGCTGGCAACGGCGAGGTCCGAAGCCTGGGGAACAACGTAACCTCGATCTACGGATCGGTCGTGAAAGCGCGAGCAGACACGACGACTGCCAGCACCAAGGCGGTCGGGGGCCAGCGGTCCGGGACAGCTCAACCCAGGTGAAGTGCTGGTAAAGGCCGTGGGGGTTCCGCGGACACCATGCCTAACTGCTTGGGCGAACTCGAGGAAATCAGGGAGAGAACTGGCATTGCGGCTGATGGGCATCCGGCAGGCACGCCTGGAGCGACTGGCGTTGAGCGCCTCCGGCCGCGAGAGAATGCTCAAGGGTTGGGCGGCAGCGGGTGGGGAGAAACGGATTGATTTTTCCGCGGGAGTCGCCTGGTTCGGTGACATACTAATTGTAGAGGGCCCGATCTCGAGATCGGGCCCCGTTCGGTCTTTGCCAATTCGCCTGTCGGTGTCAGGCAGTAGCCAGCGGGGGAGGGTCTGCGACGACCTGATCCCGCTGGTCCCGGCGTGGGGCTGGAAACAGGGACGGGGCTGGAAACAGCGACGCAGCTAGTTCTTGATTCTAGCTGCGTCCCCGTTTCTGATCCGACGTAATTATGAATTAAAGTGTGGTATGCGTATAGTCCTATGTTGGAGATCAAGAGGAACGCCGCCGGGGTCTTTTCGGTGGCTCCTTGGTTTCCGCGGCATTTTTGACGGCCCTTAGTTCAGCTTCCAGATCCGCGACGGTGGGGAGACTGCTTTGCAAATGGCTAGGAAGTGTTTCGGTCAGCTTGGTCACGTAGTTGGAAACGCCGACAGGCTTGGCGATGTCGCGGAGGGCATACTCGGCGACGACCTGGTTGCCTGCCTTGCACAGGATCAGGCCGATCGACGGCTTGTCATCCGGATGGCGGAGCAAATCATCCACTACCGACAGGTAAAAATTTATCTTGCCGGCAAACTCGGGCTGAAAGGAAATCATCTTGATGTCGATGACGATGTACGCCCGAAGCTTCAAGTGATAGAACAGCAGGTCGATGTAAAAGTCGTTGCCGCCGATTTCGAGGTGCACCTGGCTGCCGACGAAGGCGAATCCGACGCCGAGTTCGAGAAGGAAATCACGAATATGCTCCAGCAGACCGCGCTCCAGCTCACGTTCCTGGGCGTCGTCTGCGAGGGTGAGAAAGTCAAAATTATATGGATTCTTAAGGATGTCCCGGGCGAGGTCAGAATGCGGCGGTGGGAGGGTGCGCTCAAAATTGGTGAGAGCCTTGCCCTGCCGGAGGTAGAGGCCGGTATCGATGTGGTGATCGAGAACGGGCCGGCTCCAGCCGTGTTCCAGGCACTTGCGGGCATACCAAACGCGCTCGGCTGGGTCCTTGATCTTCTCGATCAGTATGACATTGTGGAACCAGGGAAGCGAAGCCATCGGCTCGGGTGGCCCAGCTTCGGATTGTCTCGCAGCCTGCGAGACAACTTGGCCGGCGCCGGCGTGGGCCAGGTAGAAGGCGCGCATGCGATAGACGTTGGGGCGAGAAAACCCGCTGATTCCGGGGAAGGCGGCCTGCAAGTCCTTACCGAGGCGGTCGATCACTGCGGTGCCCCAGCCTTCGGTCTGCTGCCGTTCCACGATGTTCTTGCCGATGTGCCAGTAGAGAGCAAGGAGTTCGTGGTTAACGGAGAGGGCGGCCTTGATCTGGGCGTTTCGGATGCGTTCTTTCAGGTCGCGCAGGAAGTCGGCATAGCCGTGAGGCACCGGCAGCGACCTGCCTCGGCCTGGCTTATCGGGTGGTGTGCTGCGCTTCTGTGCCATCGATGTACGGGCCTCCTGCCGGGTAGATGCTTGCCTACTGTGCCCGTACTTGCCGGTCTTGGCAAGTGACGTGATCGAGGTTCGCCATCTGTGCTCATCAGATTACTGCGGCGACGAGGACGAGAAAACCGCGCCCACTCAGGTCCGTCTTCTCGGAGGATCACGTGAGTTCCGGGGACACCATAACTAACTGCTTGGGCGAATTCCGGGAAATCAAGGAGAGAACAGGAATTACGGCTTATGGCCATCGGCAGGCACGCCTGGAGCGACTGGCGTTGAGCGCCTCCGGCCGTGAGAGAACGGTCCAACGGCGGCGAGCCAGGACACACGGATTGTTTTTTCCGTAGGGATCGCCCGGTTTGGTGCCATACTGAAATAGTGGGACCGCTCGTCGCGATCGGGTCCCGTTCGGTCTTTGACAAATCGGTTGTCGGTGTCAGGCAAGTAGCCAGCGAGGGAGGGTCTGCGCACGACCTGATCCCGCTGGTGGGGTGTGGGGGAGGCGTGTAGCGTGGGGCGGCAGAACAGTGGCCAGGGGGACGTTGCGGGCCAACCACGCTTCCCGGACGCCTAAAAGTGGCTGGCCCCTTCCGCTCTTGGCGCTGATTTGTTGGCCGGATGGGCGTAAAACGCCCTGAAATAGGCTCGAAATGGCGATTTATTGGGGAATCGGCTACGTGGCTCATAACGGCGCAACCCCTGCTTCAGCATGCAGTTAAGTCTAGAGTTGCGTCGAACGATAGTCAACATAGAAATCGTCGTAAATCGATATTTGATAGCAACTTACGCCGAAAACTGAGCTCGCTAAATTTCTGCCAAAACCGGAAAACGTAGCATGTCGTAACATGTTGACGCCTGCCGTGTGGGGAATGTCGTACCCAGCTCGGCGCGCGGCATCGGCGGCGGACCCCGACAATCGTGGGGCGCGGAACGTGGGAGGTGAAGCGAGTG
>DATGZX010000383.1:0-114758 GCA_035296965.1 Gemmataceae bacterium | reverse complement strand
GTTAAGCCTGCTCAAGCGGAATCCGGCCAAAACGAGCATCGCACGGAAACGCAAGGCGGCTGCCTTGGACACGGGTTTTCTCGAGGAAACCTTGGCTGGGGCACGAAACCTAGAGAAAGTTTGATGCGTTCGCCCTGGGGTTCGCCTGTGCGACAAGATGTTGCGGAGAGCCTCCCATTTCTTGAACTCTGGGGAAGCGATTGTCGCTTGAATTGCGCCGCAAAGCGGGCCTACTCCTCTACTGAGAGAGAGTTGAGTTGCGCACTTTTTTAGGTCTACTTTTTCTTGTCTCGGTGCGAGGTGAGTGGAAATGCGGGCGGGCTCATCATTGACGCAATGGCGAACATACTGTAATAGAACGTCTCGATCGAGGATATCCCGTTTACGAAGAAGTTAAACAACTCACGTTCCTGAACAAAGCGTTGAGCGAATCGTGGAGACTCCCCAGCACGCCTAACGGACTTGATGAAAGCGTTGCCGTGCTCCGCGCATGCTCGGAATCGGTAGGCTACCGAATTCCAGGAGCCGCTGTACTCATGCGTCGCTGTTGAGTGATTACCACGTTTCAGGCACACACGAAAATGAATCGTGTGGTAGAGGTCTACCGGGAAATCATCGGCAATCATGATGCCGGACGTTTTTAGTTTCCTGCGCACTCGCAAGCTCCTTTTTCAGGCAATATCTTAGGATTATACGCACGGCCGCGGGTCCCGTTTTGCAGCTGGCGACAGCCGCGCATAATGCTCCCCGCACTATGAACATTTCCTTGCCTGATGAGATGCGTGCCTTCATCGAAGAGCAGATGACCCGTGAAGGATATGCCTCCGCGAGCGAGTATGTGCGTGACCTGATCCGCGAGGCGGAACGCCGGAGCGCCAAGCGGGAACTCGAAGCCAAGCTTGCGGAAGGCCTGCAAGGTCCGCCGACCAAGATGACACGCAAGGATTGGCAAAGCATTGAACGGGAAGCGCTGGATGGGCTTGCCGGAGAGACACTGCGCACACTGTAATCACTCCCCCTCGCAGCCTGACACCGGGCCTGTCGACATTTCTGTACCCGGTCACTCACTTGTCAGCCAAGCCACACCCCAGGCGTCGCCCGGTCACCCGCTGGGCTAAACTAGAGGGTGCATTTGATCCACAAAAAAAGCGGAACAATTCTCTCTTCTCCACCCAGTATAAAATGGACGCAATCTTTTAGAGCTGGAGCGGTTGGAATGGCGGCATCCCAATTGAGTAAGGTCGTCCGGCAGCTGCGTGGCGTCATGGCACGTCAAGATACTGCGCGCCTGACGGAGGCCGACTTGTGGAAACTCTATGTCCAGGAGCGGGATGAGGCCGCCTTCGAGGCCTTGGTGCGCAGGCACGGGCCCATGGTGCTAAGCGTCTGCCGCCGGATATTGCGCAATGAGCACGATGCCGAGGATGCGTTCCAGGCCACGTTTCTGGTGCTCGTGCGCAGGGCAGCCTCTCTTCGGTCACCGGGCACCATTGCCAACTGGCTTCACGGTGTGGCTTACCGCACGGCACTGGAGGCCAGAAGCGCGGCCGCCAAACGCCGGGCCAGGGAGGCGGCAGTCCTTCCCCGAACCGTCGTGCCTGAGAACCCGTGGGCCGAGCTGTGGCCCGTGCTGGACCAGGAGTTGACACGACTGCCCCAGAAGTATCGAGTTGTGATCGTGCTTTGCGATCTGGAGGGGAAGACCCGTGAGGCAGCGGCTCGCCAGCTCGGCTGGGCGGAAGGGACTGTGGCGAGCCGCCGGGCGCGGGGAAGGAATATCCTGGCAAAGCGGCTGGCTCGCCGTGGTTTCGCGGGCGCTTTGGTGGGGGCTGCGTTGGCCGTGCGCGCGGCCTCGGCCTGGGTACCTGCCGAGCGAGTGGTTTCGACGGTTACGGCCGCCTGTCTGTCAGCGGCCGAGGGAGGGGCGGCCAAAGCTCTTGTCTCAGCCAAAGTCATCGCCTTAACCGAAGGAGTTCTGAGATCCATGATACTTACCAAAGCTAAAAGCGCGCTCGCGGTGGTGCTCGTCCTCGGGATCACTGCGGTGGGCGCTGGTGGCATGATTTCCAAAATCCTGGCAACCGAACCCGCAGCAGGAACGCCGGATATGCAAGAACAGGGCCGGGCAAACCCGGACGACCTGCACGAGCGGGTGGTGGAGTTGAAGCGGCAGCTTCAGCAGATGCAGAAGGATATCGTCAGGCTGGAGCAGGAGGCTCAGGCTAGAGGCAAGGAGCCCGACTCGTGTGACACCACGTTTCTGGCCAAGCGTTTCAAATACCGGGTCCCGATCGAAATCGGCCGTACGCAAAGCCAGGAGGGAGGTCGTATTGAGATCCGCGAAGTCTGGGGCACGCGCCCGCGCATTGAGGTCGGCGGCCAATACCTGGTGCGAGGCAGATACGTACTGCCGCCGGGCGAACGCGGCATGCTCTACTTCTATGCATCCGCGGGCGGGCCCTGGGGCCGGACGGCATCTCTCGACCTGCAATCCACACCGGTGGACAAGCGGGAAGGCGAATTCGCGCTCGTTCACGGAATGGCCGGGCCGGGGTACTTCCATCTGTATCTTGCGGAGGCGGAGCGCTATTCTCACTGGTTCGCCGATGTTTATTTCGGGACCGGCGACAATGTTTATCGAGCAAAACCGTGAATGGTAACTGGCAGATTTGGGATGCTGTCCTCTCAGCCCAGTAGCTGTCGTCCCGTCCGCCCTGCTTCGCTGGGGTCGGTACGTTCCCACTCGCGGCGCACCTGGTTCAAGCCGTAGGCAAACAACTCGAACTCGTCGCTGAGCCGGCGTAGCACCGGAGCTTCCTCTTTGTAAGGCTCTTGCTCGAACGTGCTGGCGATGTAGTACGACCGTTTTCCCTGTTCGCAGTAGTCGATGAAACGGTCCTTGCTCAATGCCGAGCGCAGCCGGTGCAGCATTTCCGGGTAGAGCCCTGTCCAGAACAGCGTGAAGTCGCCGATGTGGCGGTAGACTTCGCGGCGCGTGCGGCCCTCCGGAGGCAGCGCTTGCGCCTCCAAAAGCATGTCCGCCACCTCTTCGAGGCGCTTGCCGCGCGTGTCGCTGAGACGGTAGATAGCATCGATGTGAATGAATCTCGACAGGAGCAGGGAAATGTAATCGATGAGGGGTGGATCGCCGATGCCGAGTGTGTCGAGAAACGTATGCTCCGCAAGCCCGGTGAACAAGCGCCGCAGCGCGTGATCGGATCTGAGCGCGGTCATGTGCTAAACCTCTTCTTGATCGCTCCGCATGCCCAACCTTCCCTGGCAGGGCCTCTATGCTCAATTCTAGCGCAGGCTGGGCTTCAGTCAAACCCAAGCATTTGCCGCCGAGGTTTAGCCAATTGGCGAAGGCATGGCAGATGGGACCAGGCCCGGCAAACTGGGAGGCGCCGGAGCGGCGCAAGATGAACGCCCACGGACAACCGTCCATGGGCCTTTTGAAATTGTCGTTGGCCGGATGATTACCTGGCGCTGCCGCCACCGGCACCGGCGCCGGCGCCCGTGCCACCGCCACGTTTGTCGAAGAGCTGCTGATCGGCCGTGGTCTTGTTGCCTCCTCTTGCCACTTCGCTGACCCACTCTTTCCAGTCCTTCAAGCGCTTTTCGCGTTCGCCGTCGGCCATGTCCTGCTCGGTACTCCGAACCATGAGCTTGCCGTCGGACGAGAGCACGAGGAGCTGGACGGGAAGGTTTTCCACGACGGGCCGGGCCTTGTTGAGCGGAAGTTTCATGTCTTTGCCGCCCTCGAAGTGAATAAGGAGCTCCGGGTCAAGGTTTGGCGCGTCCCGGACCGTGAAATCAACGGGAACCGAGGGGGCTGGGTTACGCATCTCCCTAGGATTCTTGGCCAGCATGTACTTGGCTTGCTCGGTCCTCCAGACCGGCACCCTAACATTGGCAGTGCGGCCAAGGTATTCCCCGCGAAAGGCCGCCGTTTTCTCCAGAATGCTCCAACTGGCCACAGGCAGGGTCGCCCTCGTGTTTGGGTCGGTCGAAAGAGTTCCCAGCCAGCGGTGCACCTGAACCGTCGTCCTTTCCTGATCGTGCCGGTCGTCGATTGCGTACCAGTAAGAATCCGGCGGTACCTCGGCGATCTCTTTGATCACCGTCCACTCCCTGGCGATGATTTCCTTCTGCTTGGCAACGGCGCTATTGACGGTGTTATGCTGTAAATAGTTCGGATTGACCATCTTGACCTTGACCCGGTACTGATAACCTTTGCCGGGCTCGACGGTCGGGTCGATGAGTCGAATCAGGGCCATGTCCGTCACGACCACGGGCGAATCACTTGACATCGGATTTACCTCGCCGGGACGACTGAGATTCATCCCTTTCTTGGCCATGAGCCCGGGGGTCGGCATCTCTTTGCCGCCCATGTTGACTGGTGCAGGCGTATCACCGTTGGGTGAGGGCGCGCCTCTGTTCATTGGCGCAGCTGATTGCGCTGGATCCCCGAATGGATCCCAGAGATCGATGTCTTTGCCCTGCAGTTTCCTGGCGAATCCTGACAATTCCTTCTTGGCGGGATCGACTTTCTCCTTCGTGAGGTCTTCCAGCGACTTGCGGATCCCATCCAGCTGCATTTCAATTTCTGGGTAACTCCCGCGATAAAGTAAGGGGCGTGTCATGACCAGGCCGTGGTGCAAGAATCCGTCGAACGTCTGCAGCGACTCAGGTTCATCCGCGAGCCCGGAAGCCCGCTTGCGCAGATCCTTCATGGCCTTGGTCATGATCTCGGTGAACGGCGCCCACTCCTCCACAACCTTGCCATTCTTCCATACCTGCCGCTCGACCTCCACGCCGACGAAACGGAGGTAGGCTTCACCACTACCGAACATGTCGTATAGGTCACGAAGCGTGCGCTTGTGAAGCGCCTTGCGGAATTTCTCCAGCTGCTCCCGGATGGGGAAAGTCCCCGCGATGATAACCATGTGCACCGGCTCAATGGTCTCCGCATATACAGCGTCGAGATTGCGGTCGAGCCTGTCGATGTCCATCCGCACGATTTCGTTGATCGACGGGACGCCCTGTTGCCCTCTTCCTCCGAACCCTCCTGGGCCCATTCCCTTACCGGCGCCAGCCATGCCTCCTGGCGCACCCGGTCCAGTCCCCTCTCCCATTCTTCCACCTCCCATGCTTCCTGACCCGCCCATGCCTGCCTTCCCTCCCAGCCCTCCTCCACCTCCAAAGGCTCCAGGAGTACTCAAAACTTGGCGCTTTCGTCGCAGTCGCGGCGGCAACTGGATTTCTTTGTTCTTGATCGTGTAGACCGCTATGGTGTTCCCCTCGGCATCTTCCACGAGCATGATTTCAGGAATGTCTGCGCGAACGACAGCCAGCTTGAATTCGACGGGCGACAACACCTCGGGCATGCGCCGTTTACTGTCCTCGATCGTGCTGGGCACGAACCAGGGAATGTCCGTAGAAAAATCTCCAGAGTAGATGTGGGCCTTTTTCAGCTCCGTGAACGCCTCAGGCGGAGGCTGGTCAGCTTCCTTGGGCGGCGTGGCTTGATTTATCGACGTCTGGACTCCGCTCGCCAGCTTGGAAATATCGCCGGCGTTCGCCGTGGGGCTGCCGCTGCCTACGGCCTTGGTCAATCCTGAAAAGAGAACCGGCAAGGCGATGATGCCTGCCACACCCAGGCCGACCCATTCGCCGTAGCGAAGCATAAATTGTTTGAAATCGAAGTCTTTGAAATTGATCTTCAGCTTCATAATCCATTCCTTCTTCAGCAAAGGCCTCCAGAAGGCCGTGCACGCACACGATTGTCCAGGGGCAGAGACTGACGGATTACTTGGGCGGAGCACCCTGCTCAGGTGGAGGATAACGTTCGTAAAGAGACGCGATCCCATAGACCGCCAGCTGAACGAGGTTCATATCGGCCTCCTCCTCCATGTTCAAGGCGGAGGGGCTCGGGTTCAGACCGGAGGGGATCTGGGACATCATACTGCTGTTCGCCGGGGTCTTGAGCTGGTTGGCATCTCCCCGTGCGGCTCCGAGGCGCTTGTCCCGTTGCCCGGCTCCCCGCCCCGGCATTCCCGCTTTGGGCGCCATCGGCATTCCCATATTGGGCGCCGCCGGCAGCGACGACAGGTCGGGGCGAGTTGCTCTCGGTTCAGCGCCCTTTGCATTGGGATCGGCGCTCGTTCCCTCATCGGCTGGGCCGGCCAATTTTTCTCGGGTGTGCCGCCATTGAACTTGTAGCGTCTGGATGCGCAGCCTGGAGTTGGAAAACGCGGCTAGAAAGTCGGGGATCTGGTCCTCCTCGATCAGTACCGCCATCGCGACCGGCATGTGGCGAACCGACTCGCCCACATCCGTGTAGCGATAGAGATCCAGGCCGTTTTTGCTCTTGGCTCCCGCATTGGGGTCCGTGGGAGTCACGGGCTGGCCACCCAGAGGATCGGGCTGACCGCTCGGCGGCGGGCTCACGGGCGCTACCGAGTCGACTACCTTGCTGCCCGGCGGTCTATTATCCCAGTCAAGGGGTCGCAACTGGCGATCACCCGTCCGGCTTGAAGGATAATCCAAGTCAAGCCGCTCGATTCGTTTGACGGGAGCGGTGCGCCACGTCAGTATCTGCTCGACGCCGAAGAGGCCCTGCACCGATGCGGTAGCGCGTATGGACACATCCTTGAAGGCGGCGGATGCGCCGGGCGCCAGTGGTTCGTCCGTCACGGGGATGACCACGTTTTCGATGAGTTCGCTTGACACGGGCTCCAGCAAGACGTGAAAGTCGCTATTGCGGGCCAGGCGCCGGCGGCTGATATTTTTGATCGTGCCTCGCAACACGTAGGAGCTGTCGTTTTTCTGAGCGAGAGTGATGTCGAGCTCCCAGAACGTATTCCGGTAGCGTTTGTGGAAGAGGCCCCGTTCGGCCTCCTTGGTCGCGGAACCGTTGGGGATATTCACTTCCTTGAAGCGCGCCACCTCGTCGTTCGCCTCGCGGACCACCCGCAGCAGTTCCCGTTTCACCCAGAGGTCTTCCTGCGCTGTCCAGATATCCTCACGTGAAGGTGGGATCTGCTTGAATTCGACGTCCAGATGCAGCAGGCCGCTGTAACCTCCCGCGAGTTGCACGATGCCTTTGCCGTTCTCCCGGAGAGGCTGCACGACTTCCACGACATCGTAAAGCTGGCTGGCATACTGGTGCGGGTACTTGTCGCGATCATAAAGGTCAATCGGGTAACCAAAATAAGGGTATTTCCCTGGCCAGTCTATTTCCGTTTGGTCAGGCCAGGTCATCATGTCCTTCTGAAGTTCCCACGATTGAGCCCAAACCTCATCTTTCTTTTGCTTCACGACCTCGTCTTGTATCGTATAGGCCTTGACAAACTTGTCATTCTTGAAGTCTTTTAGGTTTTTCAGCATTCCTTTCGTGGTCGAGAATGCCTTTTCTTCCTTATCGACCCTCTGGCCCACGGTAGATGCAAGTGCAACCAGAGCAACCAGGAGCAAGAGGACGCTCACGCCGAGCATGATCCAAAAATGATGCTTGATCAGCACCTCTTTATCGATTCGGACAGCCATGACTCACCCTTCCACCAATGAACTCTCAGCCGATTCGAAGAGAACATTGAGACCACTCCCGGCATGGTTGACGGGAGATTCTCGATCGAATCGCTACGAGGAAACGATCATGTAACGGGCTACGGCAGCGCACGTCAATTGCGACCACCCAAACTCATACCACTCATACCACCCATACCACGAAACTTGCTCCCCTTCCCGGGTCCCTGATTTGGCACACCTGGTTCGCCAGGGGGGCTCTTGGGCATCAAGCGGTCGGAAGGCCTGGGTTCCCTCCAGATGAACAAGACCACAAACTCGGTTCGCGTGTGTGACGCCTTCTTGGCCATGCGGGGATCGGCAGGGCCGGTCGCGGAAGTCGAGCCCGCTTGATTGCCGCTCGTTGCGCCGGAGCCGCCGCTCATCATTGGCCTCCTGTCGCCACGTGCGCCGCCTCCGCCTCCTACCAGGCTCTTACCTCCCAGTGCGCCCACGCCTCCGGCTCCAGGCTTTCGGAGGCCGGTCTGCATACCGCCAGGGGATGCGCCGCCTCCCTGTTGAGAGAAGCTACTCGATTGTCCCCCCGCTTCGTTGTTGGGACTGATTATTGGCTGGAAGCTCGCACCCGCTGCCGCTGCCGTCGATCCTTCCGTGGCCTCGCCGACGTTCAGCTTGTCCACCACGCTCGTGCTCGCCACGGACAGATGGTCGGGATCGGGATCCTCTTCCGGCAGGTAGTCGTAGAGCACCACATGGCTGACTCGATTCCAAACGGGATCGCTTGCGATTTTCTCTTTGCCGTCCGCCGAGGCGGTCGCATCTTCGGCCTTTCCCTGGGGGGGGGCCGGAGGCGTCGTTGTTGGAGCCGAGACGACCTGGTTCACAGCTCCAAGGCCTACCTGGCTGGGCGGCTGTACCGCCCCAGATTGTGTTCCAGCCCCGGGCTCTGGTACGACCGGCGTTGTCGAGGCCGCCTCTTTTTTGACGCCGAGGCGGGCGAAGTTGTCAACGACCACTTTTTTCAGGAATTCCAGTCCGCCGTGGTGATAGGTGTAGCCGCGTACTTCGACAAGCCAACCGTCTTTGAAGTCCTCCTTTGGCGCATCCTTCTCACTCAGGGTCTCTTGTCTTGCGACCTGGTCTGTCTTCAGCTTTTCCAGATAGCCTGGTAAATTCGGGCACCAAATGCAATACACGGATTCGACATTCGCCTGAATCAGGTCGTCGCGCCATTCGGCCTCATCTCCTGCCTGGCCATCGAACCCGCCCGTTCCCTTCTGCATCTCGTCGAAGCGCTTGCTCGCTGCCTGCGCCTTCCTATTCCAGAAGAGAGCGCGCGCTTCTGCCGAAATATTGGAGGCGTCGGGCTTCGGCAGCGCGTAATTCACGAATTGATTGAAGCGGAGCCAGTTCAAGCGCTCGTCCTGACCAATGACAATGCTCTTTACCGCATCACCGTCCTTGTCGATTTGCGCCTTGATGGCAGTCACCTTGTCTTCGAACCCTTTGTGGACCTTCTGGACCTCGTCCCCTTTCTTCATCGCAGTCTTCACCTGAGCGGAAGCGACGGCGCGGTACTGCATCTCGTAGCCCGCGGCCAGAATTCCGGTACCGAGCAGCAACGCGGCCGCCGCCGTGACCGCCCAGGGTTTCTTGGCGCGGATCGTCCGTTCAACTTGAATGTCCTGCGGCAAGAGGTTGGTGTGCAGCCGGCTTACCTTGAGGCCTTGCAGAGCGAGGCCGTAGGCAACCGCGAAACTCAGAACGTTTTCGGTGTAAACCGGGCTGCTGACGACCGAATCGCCTGCGAGGCGTTCGAGTTTCTGCAGCTTGCGAACGTCCAGTTGCAGCTTTTCGCCCAGGAACTTTTGCAGGCCGGGCAGGCGGAAGGCGTTGCCCAGCCCGATCATGTATTGCACGTGGGCATCGCGATGGGTGTTGGTGAAATAACCCAGCGAACGCTGCACTTCGCCGACGAAATCGTTGAGCACCGGCTTCAAGGAACTCAGGATCTGCTTCAGGTCGGCCGACTTGATGGCATTGCGCTTGACATGTTCCGCCTTGGCAAACGTCAGCTTCAGGTCTTTCGTCAAGACACGCGTGAAGTGGTTGCCGCCGAGCGGGATGGGCCGCTGCCAGATGATGCGCTGGCCGTCGGTGATTACCAGGTTCGAATTGTCGGCCCCGATGTCCAGGGCGACGACGCAGCGCTTCTTACCGGCGGTTTCATCGTCCTCCTGCCCTGCCTCGGCCGTTTCGAGGAGGTCGTAGGAGACGAAGTTGCACAGGGCGAGGGGGGCCATCTGCACGATGTGGACTTCCACGCCGGCTTCTTTGAAATGATCGAGATAGCGATTGACAGTTTCTTTCTTGATGGCGAACAGGCCGATCTCCGTCTCCATCGCGAAGCCGTCGGTCACGACACCGGAGCCGAGCTTCTGATAGTCCCACACCACTTCATCGAGGTTGAACGGGATTTGCTGTTTCGCCTCGAAGCGGACGATATCCGTTATTTTCTTCTCTTCGACGGGAGGCAGTTTTACGAACCGAGCCAGGCCGCTCTGGCCGGGGATGCTGATCACTACCGTGTCGCCACGGATGGTATTGCGGGACAGAAACTTCTCCAGCGCCTCGCGCGTGAGCTGGTCGGGGTCGGCGTCGGGTTGACTCAGGATCTTCGGATGTTCGACGTAGTCGAAAGCCGTGGCTGTGACTTGACCGTCGACATTCTCCACCCGGAGGGCCTTCAGGGCACATTGGCCCAGATCAATCCCCCATACGCCAGGTTGAATCGCCATTTGGTCTAATCCCTCAAACACCGTCTGAAAGGAATGGTATTCGCAAACCGGCCCGAGAATCGTTGCGTCTTCTTTTACCGCGAAAGGATGCGCTACCGAAACTGTTTACTTAAACTAGCATCTGGCCAAGGGTACTGTCAACAGTCCTGACCGGCCCAGTTACTTGCTCCATAGCGTATGACGATGGGGTCTTACAGAAAGTTCCGCCGAAAACATAATGGACGACTTGACGCCGCTGCCGGTCGAGTTTCGGCCTGGCAAATGCGCTGGCGCGAGCCTGGCGATCACGCGGGCCCCAAATCTTCCAGCAGGGTGCGTGCCCCCCTGGCCAGCAGCTGTTCTGCAAGCTGGCGCCCCAGGTTTTCTGCCTCTTCCGCGGGGCCTTGGATTTGTTCCTCGATCCGCTGCGTTCCGGCCTCGTTGAGCACGGCAGCCCGCAGCGTCAGCGTACTCCCTGCAACCGTGCACACCGCCCCGACCGACATTTGGCAGCCGCCACCCAGCGCCCTGAGCAGGGCGCGTTCTGCCTGTACTGCTAGCCGGCTGGCTGGCTCGTCCAGCCTGGCAACCAGGTTTAGGCTGGCACGGTCATCGTCTCTGCATTCGATGCCTAGTGCCCCCTGGCCGACAGCTGGCAGCATCCAGGCGGCATCCAGGCGCTGCGTTATCTGTCCTTCCAGACCCAGGCGCTGCAAACCCGCCTCGGCCAGAACCAGCCCGTCGATCCCAATCTCATCCATCTTGCGCAGACGGGTTTCGACATTGCCCCGAATAGGGATCATCTGCAAATCAGGACGCCGATGCAAGAGTTGAGCGCGACGGCGTAAACTGCCGGTCGCCAGTGTGGCGCCAACCGGCAACTCATCGAGCCGGCGATAATGCCGTGACACGAAAACATCTGCAACCGGTCCGCGCGCCGGCACGGCGGCCAGCACCAAACCGGAAACCGGGACGGTCGGCAAATCCTTGAGACTGTGGACAGCCACATCCACCTGACCATCCAGGAGGGCCCGCTGAATCTCCTTCGTGAACACGCCTTCGCCGCCGATCTGAGGGAGAGGGGCATCGCGAACTTGGTCGCCGGCCGTCTCGATTTCCACCAGGACCACCGGGCGCGGTTTCGCTAGAGGCTCCAAGGCCTGGCGCACGTAGTTCGCCTGCCAAAGGGCAAGCCGGCTGCCGCGCGTGCCAATCTTGAGAGGATCGCTCATTAGGGAGAGATCTCGCGGAGCTTGTCGCGCAGCTTTTTAGCAGTGGCTTCCCTACGCAACGGATCTCCGCTGAGCCGGCGGCGCTCACCTTCGTCCCGCTCCGCACGATCGATGGCAAGCCAAACCGCCTGCAAGCGCTGCGGATCGTCCACGGAGCGCGGAAAGAGATGCCAGTGCAAGTGGGGCACCTGATTGCCCAGCAACTCGTAGTTCATTTTGTGCGGTTTGAAAACAGCAGCAATGGCGCGGGCCAGCTGGCACATTTCATCGAGGTACGCGTGGCGTTCAACTTCGACGAGATTGAATAACTCCGTCGCGTGCGTGCGCGCAACCAGAACACAGTGTCCTTGGTAGTACTGCCACTGGCCCAGGATTGCCACGGAATGCGGAAACTGCCAGACGACCTCGGCATCTGGCAACTTAGCGCCCGCGGCAAGCTTTTTACAGAAGGGACAATCGGAACTATTCGGCACGACAAGAGCCTCCATGGACGCCGGATGGCCTGAATGCTTACAGCTTGATGATCTCGCCGCAGCCCGAGGGGCGGCGCTACCGGAGGCTTTATCACCGTGCTTGATTCGGCAGCGGCGTAGGACAGATTTCCTAATCCGTCCGGTCAGGTTGGAAACCTGACCTACTGTCGAATCCCGCACGGTCATTTAGAAGTCTCCACCACCACCGCCACCGGAATCGCCGCCGCCGCCAAAGTCGCCGCCGCCACCGAAGTCACCACCCCCGCCGCCAAAGTCTCCACCGCCGCCGCCAGTGTCGGCATCACCGCCGAAGTCACCGCCACCGCTACCACCATCGCCCTGGCCGCTGTTATCGCCGAAATCGCCGCCACTTGTTGAAGAGTAGTCCGTATCTTGTCCAGGCGCGTCGGCATTGCTTCCGTAGTTTTGGCCGCCGATGCTGCCGGCTGAAGACGAGTCCCCACGGAAAAAGCGGTCATACATCCAGCTACCGGCAGCGGCCCCAAACAACCCGCCAATCATGGAACTCATGAACCCGCCACCCCCTCCGCCGTAACCACCACCGCCACCGCCGTAACCACCACCACCGTAGCCGCCGCCCGGTCCTCCGACGTACCTGCCGCCACCGCCTGTCATCGCGCGGACGAGGGCCGAGACCAACCAGATTACAAGCACGATGACCAGGCCGACGCAAATCAATCCGCCGAGGGTCCATCCACCGCGGCCTACAACGGGCACCTGTGGCGCTTGGACCGGTCCTGAAGGCGCTCCTGAAGTTCGTGCCAGATCGGCATCGATCGTCTTGCGAACGTAATCGACTCCTTCCAGCAAACCTTCGTCGAATTTCTCGTCACGGAACTTCCGGAGCAGCATCGATTGTAGCTTTTCCCCATCCGCAAGGGAAAAGGCGCGCTTGCCTGTCTTGTTTCCCACCTCAACAATGAGATGTGATGGCTTCTTGGTGATCAGGACATAGACGCCGTTGACGCCAGCTTCCTCAGCTCGTCGCCGGGCCCACTTTTTATAAAAATTGTCCTTCAGCTCACGGTCCTTGCTGTTTGCCTCTGCTTCGTCTTCTGCCGGGACCGTAGGTAGTACGTCGATCAACAAATCCAGCTTGTGCTGGCGTTTGATCTCCTTGATTTCTGCGTCGGCCTTCCGGATTGCGTCCTCGCTGAAGAATAAGTGGGCCGCATCATTGACTTGAGGAACCGCGGCGGCCGCCCGGCCGGTTGCCAGGAGCCCGACGATCAATAGCGCTGGAAGCAGGGTCCAGCGAGCGAAACATGACATGGGAGTCGATCTCCTAAAAACGGATCCCATCGGCCACTGTGACGGACGGAAGCGCTTCTCTATCATTATGTTATCAGGAGTGCCGAAAAAAAGGGAACGAGAACGTACTGAACGAGTGTCTTGTAAATACATGCTACAAAATTAACTGGCCGGGGAAGCGATATGGCAAGGAATAGGTCGGGCACCAATTCGCGCATCCGCTCCACGACGATATTGGCAGTGCACCGCGACGATCGCGTTGCTCTCGGCGGCGACGGCCAGGTGACGCTGGGCAACGTAGTCATGAAAAGTGATGCCCACAAAATCCGCAAACTGCAGAACGGCAGGGTGCTGGTCGGGTTCGCGGGCGCGTCCGCCGACGCTTTTGCTCTGCTGGAGCGCTTCGAAGCCAAGCTGAAAGACTTTCAGGGCAGCGTGCCCCGCGCCGCGACGGAGCTGGCCAAGGACTGGCGCATGGATCGCAACTTGCGCCGGCTGGAAGCGATGATGATCACGGTCGACCGCGACAATCTGCTGTTGCTCAGCGGCACCGGCGACGTGATCCAGCCAACCGACGGCATTGCCGCGATCGGCTCGGGGGGACCCTATGCACAGGCAGCCGCCCGCGCGCTGCTGATGCATTCGTCTCTCAGCGCCGCGGAGATTGTCCGTGCCGCACTGGAAATTGCGGCGGACTTGTGCATCTACACCAATCGAAATATCGAAGTGGAAGAATTGATTTGAGATGGTGTTGAAAAAGGGGTCAGACCCTCTGAAGAATCGAGGCACTCCGCCCATTTCTGAGGCACCAGGCTCTGCAGAACTCAAGGGGTCTGACCCCTTTTTCAACACGCTCTCTCACTTCGACTTTTGAGGAGATACGCTGTGGCTGAGGAATTGACTCCGCGGCAAATCGTCCAGGAGCTGGACCGATACATCGTGGGCCAGGATGCCGCCAAGCGCGCGGTGGCGGTGGCCATTCGCAACCGCTGGCGTCGCCAGCAATTGCCGGATGAGCTGCGCAAAGACGTCACGCCCAAGAACATCATCATGATCGGGCCGACGGGCGTGGGCAAAACCGAAATCGCCCGGCGGCTGGCGCAGCTCGTGGGCGCGCCGTTCCTCAAAATCGAGGCCACGAAGTACACCGAGGTCGGCTACCACGGCCGCGACGTGGAGAGCATGATTCGCGATCTGACCGAGATGGCCATTGGCATGGTCAAGCAGGAGCAGCGGACTCAGGTCGAAACCCGCGCGAAGGAGCGCGTCAACGACCGCCTTTTGGACCTGCTCGTGCCCCAATCGAATAACTGGGAGCCCGATAACGCGGAGGAGAACGAGCGCCACCAGCGCACCCGGGACAAAATGCGCGCCCGCTTGGACGCTGGAGAACTGGAAGATCGGCCGGTCGAGCTCAATGTGGAACAGAAAGCCGTGCCTGTCCAGATCTTCTCCAATCTGGGCATGGAGCAGATGGACGTCGACTTTCAAAACATGTTCGAGCGGATCATGCCCAAGCAGGCGCAACAACGCCAGCTTCCCATCCGCGAAGCGCGCCGCATCCTGCTGGAGCAGGAGACCGAGGCCCTGATCGACCGGCAGGTGGTCTCGGAAAAGGCAGTCCAGCTCGTCGAGAACCAGGGCATCGTCTTCATCGACGAACTCGATAAGATCTGCGGCCCGCAATCGACGCATGGTCCGGACGTATCTCGCCAGGGTGTTCAGCGCGACCTTTTGCCCGTGGTGGAAGGGACGACGGTCAACACCCGCTACGGCGCGGTCCGCACGGACTTCATCCTGTTCATCGCCGCCGGGGCGTTTCATCTCTCCAAGCCGTCCGACTTGATGCCGGAGCTGCAGGGCCGCTTCCCCATCCGTGTCGAGCTGACCGATCTGAAACGCGAGGATTTTCTGCGGATCTTGACCGAGCCCAAGCACGCTCTCACCAAGCAATACGCTCAGCTATTGGCGACCGAAGGCCTGAAATTGGAATTCACGCAGGACGGTATCGAAGCGTTGGCTGACATCGCGTTCGAAGTGAACCGCACGACCCAGAATATCGGCGCGCGCCGGCTGCACACGATCCTCGAACGCGTCGTGGAAGACGTAAGTTATGAGGGACCCGATCTGAAGAACAAGCATATCGTCGTTGACGGCGGCTACGTCCGCGACCGGATCATGTCGATCCTGGAAAAGGAAGACTTGAGCAAGTTTATCCTGTGATCCGCAGGGCCCGCCTCGACAGGTCTATATCACCGTGCTTGATTCGGCAGCGGCGTAGGACAGATTTCCGAATCTGTCCGGTCAGGTTGGAAACCTGACCTACTGCCGAATTCCGCACGGTCACTTAGCGATTGCACCGGTCAATGATCCAGCGATTCGTATCGCGGAGCATGTTCGGGTGCAACCGGTGGGTCGAAGGGTACGTGTGCATGGATACGGGCAGGCCCGCTGTATACAGAAGGCGGAAATCGTTGCGCGCGGAAGCCAGCGGAACCACGGCGTTGGCAATGCCGTGGCCGATGAAGACGTTGAGGGCGCGCACTTCAGGCAAGCGGAGGAAAAGGGTGCCGCTGGGAGGAAGCGTGCCATTCAACGAGATCACGCCGGCAAACCGATTGGGGAAGGTCAATCCCACGCGAAAGGCGAGAGTCGCACCTTCGCAGAAACCTGCCAGGTAAATGCGTTCGGAATGCACGTGATAGTTTCGCCGAGTCTGTTCGATGGCGCGGAACAGGTAATCTTCCGTGGCAGCATCGAACTTGCCATCGCTGCCCCAGGTGTATGCCTGCGTACCGTCCGCACGCTGGCCCAGCATCTGCGTGCCGCGCAAACCGATGCAAATGAAGTTCCGCCGGCTCAGCCGTGGCGCTAGCCGCAGGATTTGCTCCTCATTGCCGCCGTGGCCATGAAAGAAGACCAGCAAGGGATAGGCATAATTCGGCTCGTAGCCTGTCGGCAGGAACGTCCGAATCGGCAGCCGCTCCGGGGTCTGGACCTCGGAAGTATAGAAGCCCTCTTCGGGTCGAAATAGACGCCAGGAAATGTCGGTGAACGGCATGAAAACAACCTATTGTGCCAGAAGTAGCGACTTTAAGGGTCGTAGGGCCTGTGCCACCGAGCACTGGAAAATTCTGCCCCGTCGGTCCGGGAAGCGCTCAAGAACCTCGGGAAGTCTACGTTTGCGCGCATAGCATGTCAACGCGGCAATGGCCAAGGGCGGCTGAGAAAATACGCTTTTTCACCCATGACGGACAGCCTGCAACGGTTGGGAGAAGTGCACACGAATACGGTGAGTGGAGCGATTTAAAGCGGCGCGCCAGTCGCGCAAAACGGGAGGCGCCCCCAGTGCACCGGCGCTCGCGCCGCGTTCTTGTGGCCGCAAAGTATTCTGCCCTCGTTTGGCAGCATATTCCGCGATTTACGCGAGAAGATTTGCAGATTTCGGGTACGGCCTGAGTCATGCGACGCGCCGCATGCACAGGACAGGTGCCGCGAGTCCTTGTCCGCTCGATGAAACCTATCCTTCTTTTCGCGCGGAAGATTTTCTTAGCGGATGCGGAGCAGCTCCACCTCGAAGATCAGTTCGGCGTCGGGCGGAATCGCACCGGGGTATCCTCTTTTGCCATAGGCCAAATCCGCGGGGATCCAGAGCTTTCGCTTGCCGCCTACCTTGATGCCGGCGATGCCTTCGTCCCAACCCTTGATGACCTTACCGGCGCCCAGTTTGAAGCTAAAAGGTCTGTTCCGATCAACGCTGCTGTCGAATTTCTTGCCGTCCGTCAGCCAACCAGTGTAATGCACCTCGACGGTTTGGCCGGCCTTGGCCTCCTCGCCGGTTCCCTCCTTGAGCTCCTCGTATTTCAGGCCCGATTTCGTAGTGATCACCTTCTTCTCCTTATCCTTTTTGTCGCCGCTCTTCTCATCTCCCTTGGAATCGCTCTTCTGGCCATCGTCGGCCGCGCTGGGCTGTACCAGGGCTTCCCGGCTGCGCGATTCCGGGGTCGGCTCGGCAGCGAGCAGGGCCGTGCGGCCTGTCCATCCACAAGTTACAACAACGATCAGCAGTGCATAACGCATGGCATTACTCCTGTAGCAACGAAACGTCATGTGCAGAAGTTGCTAGACCGACTTTTCCCCAGACGGACACAGTACGAAAAGTGCTCCCCAATGCAAGAGTGCGTGGCTTCAAGGCAGCGGCCAGGTGTAAGCTGTGGCGGGGCTGCATTCCTGCGCCCGGCGCGATTGCAAAGCGAATTGGAAAATCGTTGAAATTGCGCCGCCGAGAAAGTAACCTCGCCCAATGGCCTAGACACAGACACCCTTTGAGGGCGTCCGGCTGGGCAAGACCTGATGCAAAATCCTACCTTCGGGAGAAGCGGACATGCCTCGCAATCTACTTTTGACGCTCGCCGCCTGGTTCCTCGCGTCCAGCGCACTTCTAGCGGCCGACAAGAAAACCAAAATCCTGCTGATCGGCAAAGACCTCGACCATGCTCGCAACACGCACACCTACATCAGCGACTGCGACCTTTTGGCAAAATGCTTGCGCGAGACCGATGGGGTTGAGACCGTCGTCTCCAACGGCTGGCCGAGCGACCCGCAAGTCCTCAAAGATGTGAATGCGCTCGTCCTGCATACGCGCCTGGGTGGGACGGTGCTCTTCCGCGGACCGCAACGCCGGCAGGCGGAAGAGATGCTGAAAAAGGGCGTGGGCATCACCGCGATTCATTGGGGCACCGGCGCGGAAACGCCGGAAGGCGAGGAGTGGCTGCACACGATGGGCGCCTGGTTCAATGCCGAACGCGACGGCTTTTCGCAATACCTGATACAAACTTCCAAGCTGCACCAGGCCGATCCCACGCATCCGATCTGCCGCGGTTGGAAGGATTTCGACCTGCGCGAAGAATACTATTTCAAGCTTCGCTTCCTGCCGGAAGCCAAAGCCGTGATGACCACGGTGATCAAAGGCACGGAGTATCCGATTGGCTGGGTATACGAACGGCCTAACTCGGACGGCGGCCGCTCGTTCGGCTTCGTCGGCGGCCATTTCCACGATAATTTGGGCGAAAAGCCTTTTCGCCAGGTCGTCGTGAATGGCATTCTCTGGACGGCCCATATCGAGGTGCCGGAGAAAGGCGCGCCGATTTCCATCACCGCCAAGGACATGGAACTGCCCCCGGAGGAGCCGAAGAAGAAATGACGCCGGTTGGTGGCTTGCCAGATTAGGTAGCCCAAGCTTTAGCTTGGGCCACAAGATCTCCGTCCAGTTAAGGGCGGCGGTGGCTATCGAAGAAGCCCGCGATTCTGAAGAAGCTCGCGCGTCATGCGCAATCCAGTCTGTGACTCAACCAGTTTTCCACCGTCCCAGAAGGCTACGACAGGTGTTTGGACCACCACCCCTAAAGGCGGCACGTACCCCCTCATGTCGTTCATGTCCCTGCATTCCATGACATCAAAAACGACGACCTTGGACGCCTTATCCCAATGCTGATGAGCAGCCTCCACGTCATCAAGAAGCTGCAATTCCTCGGGTGAATAGGTTGCGATTCCGAGTATGATGTATTTTCCATCGCTGGGAACGGGGTCACTGGGCAGCCGTCGTTCAAAGTGACTTTTCTTGACTACTGATGGGAAGAGCCTGTGCGCGTTTGATTGCAACGGTCCCGGTTCGTTGCCTTTCGGGTTGTCTAGAAGCTCGTGAAACATGTTTATGGCTTCTGATATACGAGTATCCCATTATCGTACCAAGGGCCGCCAGACTTTAGGACACGTTTAATTTCCTGGGAGGAGACCCCCGGTCCCAACCAGGTCGCTCGGTCTATAGGAACGCCATTGGTGATTACAGTATCTACTATCGAATCGGGAAAAACCAGCGACGTATTGTCGCAAAAAAGCGCCGGCACTCCCGCACTTGTCAGTGACCGCAACGGTTGCCCATTTCTTGAAATGATATTGGACAGATCAACCCAGGGAGGTTGCTGGTTGATGCAATTTGGCCTCTCACCCTCGCCTCCAAGGTTCAGCCAAAGCTGAATCTGAAGTCCAACATTCACCGGCGCTGCCATCAATGCTCGCTTTGCAAAACCTGCTTACCTGTACCGTCAATTCCTTCGCACAAAATGTGGGCCAAGCTACTAGCTTGGCCCACACCGATCCAAGATCTATGGAAGTGCGCCAAGCTAACGCTTGGCCTATAACGATCCAAGCCAAGCTCAACTCGCTTCGCGCAAATCGGCCAACTCTTCCTTGACCGGAGCGTAATGGCTGGGCTCCATTGTGAACGAGGCAGTGCCGCTCGTGAAGTTGCGCAGCTCGCTAGTGTAACCGAACAGCTCGGCCAACGGCACGTACGCGTGGAGCTGGCAGCGGCCCTTGTCGAGCATGGAGTCGAGAATCTCGCCGCGGCGCCGGCTTACGTCGCGCGTCAGGTCGCCGAGGTACTGCCCCGGAGCATTGACCACGACGTTCATGATCGGCTCCAGAAGAACCAGCCCCGCGCGGAGCTGCGCTTCGCGGAAGCATTCCACGGCGCACGATTCGAATGCCTGTTGTGAGCTATCAACATCGTGTGATTTGCCGTCCACAAGCGTGGCCTGGATGTCGACGCAGGGGAAACCATACTTGGCTCCCTTCTTGCACGCCTGTCGGAAGCCGTACTCGACGGACGGAATGTATTCCCCCGGCACCGCTCCGCTGACGATCTGGTCGACGAAATAGAGCCCGTTCGGATCGGGCTTCTCTTCGTGCTCTTCCTGATAGGTCGTCCACTCGTCGAGCTGATCCTTGCTGAGGCGCTCGAAGATCATTTCAATGACGGCGTATTTGCCGCGGCCACCCGACTGCTTGATGTAGCGGTACTCGAACTGGACCGTTTTCGCCAGCGTCTGCCGGTAAGAAACCATGGGCTTGCCTGGCGTCACCTGGACCTTGTGGTCGCGCATCAGTTTGTGAATCGCGACCTCCAAATGCAGCTCACCCATGCCGCTCAGAATGAGCTGGTTGGTCTCCGGATCGACGCGTGTCTTCAAAGTCGGGTCGTCGCGCACCATTTTGCCGAGAGCGTCGGCAAGCTTGGTCTCATCGACATTCTTGGCGGGCTCGATTGCCTGCGAAATAACGGGCTCGGGGAAGCGGATCTCTTCCAGGAGCACAGGCTGTTCTCGATCGCAGAGCGTGTTTCCCGTGTAAGTTTGCCGCAGGCCCATGACCGCGACGATTTCTCCAGGCCCGGCCACCTCGAGTCGATCGCGGCGCGCGCCCATCAGGCGATAAATGTGGCTGATGCGCTCCGTTTTGCCGACGACCGTATTCATCACGGTCATGCCGGGCGTAAGCTCGCCCGAGTAGATGCGCAGAAACACCAGGTCGCCGTGCTGCTCGCTGAGCGTCTTGAAGGCCAGCGCCGCGAACGGTTCGCTGGCATCGGGGCCGCGTTCCTTGCGTTCCTTGGTTTTCGGTACGATGCCCTCCACCGGCGGTCGATCCTTGGGTGAAGGCAGGTAGGCCGTCACTGCGTCAAGCAGCATGCGCACGCCGTGATATTCTTTCGCCGACCCACAGAGGACCGGCACGATCTTGCCTGTCAATGCACCCTGGCGCAAGGCCTTGTGGAGCATTGGTTCGCTGATGGGCTTGCCTTCGATGATGTACTCCAGGAGCGTGTCGCAGCCGTGCGAAGCGGCTTCGAGGAGGTGCTCGCGCCACACCTGCGCCTCGGCGTGGTACTCGGCCGGGATGTCCACCCAGGAAAAGCGCATGTGCGTCGGGTCATTGGCATCCTCGGCGCACATCTGCATGCGGATCAGGTCGATCACGCCCGTGAAGGAGGACGATTGGCCGGCGGGGATCGCACAGACGGCCGGCTCGACGCTGAACTTCTGCCGGATCTGCTCGACGCAGCCGTAGAAATCGGCACCGGTGCGGTCCAGCTTGTTGACGAAGGCAATGCGCGGCACGCGATGGCGGTTGGCCTGGTGCCAGACCGTCTCGCTCTGCACTTCGACGCCGCCCACGGCGCAGAACACGCCCACCGCGCCATCGAGCACGCGCAGGCTGCGTTCGACCTCTGCCGTGAAGTCGACGTGGCCGGGCGTATCGATCAGCGTAATCTGCATATCGTTCCAGTCGACGCTCACGGCGGCACTCTGGATGGTGATGCCCTTCTCGGCTTCGAGCGGGTCGTAGTCGGTCGTGGTGTTGCCGTCATCCACGTCGCCGGCCTTGTGCTTGGACCCGCCGAAGTAGAGGATGCGCTCCGTCAGCGTGGTCTTGCCCGCGTCTACGTGAGCGATGATGCCGATATTGCGCAATCTGTCGAGCATGATCAATGGCCGGCTGGCGGCAACTGCCCCACAACCTGCCCCTCCGGAAAATGAAAACGGCGGCCGGCTGGAAACCGTTTTCCAGCCTCCGCTTGTCTACCGCCTACCAACGACAAAGAATCCTCTCCCCCGGGATCGGGGCCTTCCTCAACGAACTCCAAACACGAGGGCGAGTGGAGAGTTGAAATCCTGGAAGGGGGCTCTTCCTCTTCCCCGGGAGGTTGTTCCTGGCGGCAAAACGGAACACCAGGGAAGTGTCATATTATAGTATGAGGGAGCGTCGAAGGAAATGGCGAAACTTTTATGAATTTGCCGGTACAATCGACTCGGCAAGTTTCCCATTTTGCGCATTACCGTCAATCGATGCACCCAGAATAACCAAATCCGGCGTGAGAGGAGGTAAGGTAATGGATGATCTTCCGGCCATCGAGCTACTGGAGAACACCCACGAATTCCCTGGACCCTACCTTTTCAAGGTGATCGGCCTGGTGGATAACGGGTTTGTGGCTCGTGTTGTGGCCGCCGTCCGTGACGAACTTGCACAAGAAATTGACCCACCGTTCAAGGTCAGGCAATCAACTGGCGGCCGGCATATCTCGATTACCCTGGAACCCACCGTGCAGACCGCCCATCAGGTGCTCGCCGTCTATCGCCGAATCCGGCAGACGGCAGGGTTGGAAGTGCTTTGGTAAGGAACGGAAATTGAGCGCATTTCTCCTCGATCGCTTGCATAACTGCTTGGGAAGGTTATGAAGCCCACCTAATGCAATTGGGATATGCCCTTCATCGATCCGGGGTAAGCATATGAAAATCGTCAGAATCATCTCGGCAGTTCTTCTGGCACTCCCGCTCCTGGTATTCGGAGGCAATTATTTTCTCCACCTGTTTGCGTTACCCCCCGGCGATGGCTCGGCAGGCGACCAACTTCTCCAAGCTATGCGCGACGGCGGCCTGATGAAGGCAGTTGCCTTCAGCCACGTCGTGGTCGGCTTATTGTTGTTGATTCCGCGCACGCGGTTTCTGGGTGGGCTGCTGCAACTGCCGGTCAGCATTGGCATCGTCGCCTTCCACGCCACGATGCTACCTGCCGGACTCGTAACCGCAATTCCGATCTTGTTACTCAACTTGGGAGCGATTGCCGATTGGCCGCGCCTTCAATCGCTCGTAAGTGAGCCATCGAAGACAGGATAAGGGCCGGGGCGCAGTTCTCATGCTGAAAGCCGCCGTCCATCTGGGCAATGTGGGTCAAGGATTCTTGGTCTGCGCGCGCGAATCGTGCATGCTGGCAATCCATTCGCGGACCAGGGCCACACCCTCCCGGTCCACCAGGCGGCGGGACAACTCGGGCATCATCACGCCCGGCTCCGTGGATTCGATCCGGTACATGAGGATCGATGCCTCGGGCATGCCCGGCACAACGTCGTAGGAGCGCCCGCCGCCGCCGCGACCGGCGGCAATGGGCGTTTTCCAGATTCCCACCTTATAGGGAGCAGACTGCGAGGAGAGGAGATCGAGGCCGGACGTGCGCGCCGGCCCGTTGGGGTTGTGGCAGTGAGCGCAATTACTCTCCAACCAGGCACGCGCGCGCTGATCGAGCGTGCCCGTGGCCGGGTCGTTCCAGACCGCAAGCTGAGGCGCTTGTTCCGCCGCTGGCGCGCCTTCCAGGTCGCCAATCCTCGTCCAGTGCGCGAGCTGGTTTTCCGTCCCTGCCCCATAGGCGAAATCCTTGTTGAGATTCCGAGCCTTGGGGCCAATTGGACGCATCACCTTCCTGTTTTCGTGGCATCCCAGGCACTGATTGACGTTGGGGACAATGTAAGAGAGCGTGCGCTCCAGGCCATCCGTGTGGATCCAGCTAACCTCGGTGGTGCCGCCTACGATCTTGAGGACCGCCTCGTTCTGGGCGTCGTTCCAGATGTAGGGAAGGCCGATCCATCCTGTTGGGCGATGGATCAACAAGCGGGTTTCGATGAGGCGTTGGCCCTTCGACATATCCGTAAGGTCGTGGGGATAGGCGAACGTCTTCACGAAGATCGTGCCGACGGGAAAATCGAACACTTCGGCCTCGTGGTACTGGGCCTTGGTACCAGTTGGCATCCAAACGAAGCGATACTTGGTCGCGTAATCGGAAAAAAGAGGGGTGCGGATGTCGTAAGGCACGACCCCCTTGGCGGGCTCCTGCGTTGAACCATTGCCCTGAAAGAGACCGTAGTCCGACAGCTTTTCCGGCGGCTCGGCGTCGGCCTGAAGTGAGATTCGCCCTGGATCGTGCCTTCCGCAGCCAAGCACGGTGCAACCGAAAACTCCCAGGAGGAACCAGCCGGCAAGCCTAAGCATGCGATCTGCTCGCAATTACCCAAGCGGGGGACGTAGCCTTTCCCTTGAGGGATTGCTCAGGGCGCTGACGCTCACCGCTCGGGACCTGGGTCAAGGTGTTTCCGTCAGCGTGATTCCTGGAAGTGCAGGAAGCTCGCCCTGGTACTTGGAAATATCGCGGTCGATTTTCGCCTTGTTGCTGGCGATCGAGGCTTTCTCATCGAGCTGGTCCCAGTGGAGGTTGGCGAACGTGGCGGAACCATTGTTTTTCACATAAACGCCCTGGTTGGGAGGCAATTTGCCGTTGACCAGCTTGCCCGGATTGAGGATGCCGTCGTAGATAATGTCGGGTAAGGGCGACCCCAGCAAAGCAGCCAGCATCGTAGCGCGTTCACCGCTCGGCTTGGTCCCGCCGCCGCTGATGGTGTTATCATGCACGTAGACAGCCTCGGGGTATGGATCGTACTGCTTGTCGTCCATGGGCCGGCCGGTGATCAAGAAGCTCACGATCAACAGGCTGTAGCTGTTGTTGTCTTTGATCGTATTCTTCAGCAGTTCGACCTGATCCGTCGCCATGACCATCATGCCCGTGCCCGGCGCGACGTCTGCTACCATGTTGCCCTTGGGTGCAAAGTTCGCGTGGTTGTTCGCGAACACCTGGTTGTCGTGTACGCGCACGCGCTTGCCGTTCTTCACGATCAAGCCGGGGAGATCGAACACGAGAAGACCGCCGGCGTTATTGGTGGCCACGTTCTCGTAGACATCCGCGTCGATGCAGTTCTCGATCTCGATGCCGGCCACGTTCTCTTCCGCCCGGCACTTGCGCACGACCACATTTTGCGACTGACCGACATAAATGCCCGCGTCGGACGCGCCTATGACCACGCACTCCTCGACGAGCACGTTCTTGCATTGCACAGGATAGACGCCGTAGGCCCCGTTCGATTCCTTGGCCCCGCCGGTCCAGCGTGCGCGCACCCGGCGGAAAGTCACGCCCTCGGCGTCGTTGACCTTGATCGCATCGCCCTTCGAGTCCTCGATGGTCAAGTCTTCAATGAGGAACTTGCCGCGGGTCACCAGAAGTCCTTCCTTGCCCGAGTCCTGCTTCTTGAAAGAAAGGATAGTCTTGTCGATGCCCTGCCCGCGCAACGTGACGTTGTCGACGGCCAGAGAGAGGCTCTGCGTGAAGTCGTAGGTGCCGGCGCCGAACTCGAGCGTGTCGCCCGCCTTGGCCTTGATCAAAGCGGTCTGGGCCTCCTCCTGGACCTTGGGTCCGGGATTGATCTTGATGACCTGCCCTGGGGCTTTGGCGGCAATCTTGTTCGGCTGCGTGCCAGTCTGGGCACAGCCGACCGCCAGGAACATGGCGAGAACCGCCAAAACAACGGTGCGACGCTGAAGCGACATGGAATCATCCTCTGATCGGGTGGCCCAAGGGAACCAGGACACAGGAACCTTGCTCGAATCCGGCCCGAGCAACGCGTTCGGCTGCTGCGCACTCGAACACACTCAGTCTACGACGGCCGTGCCCCTGGAACAACATAAAGGTTTCGGGAACTTGGGTAGCTAGACTTCCACCATCTCTTCCGATTCCGGGACATCGATATCTCTGGCCGGCTTGGGCATGAAGCGGCACAACAGGATGCCGAATTCATAAAGGCACCACATCGGAATGACCAGCGATAGATAGCTGATCGCATCGGGAGAAGCCGACAGGATAACGGCCACGCAGGCCAGCCCGAATAGTGCGATGCGACGATGCTTGACGTAGGCCGCCACGTCGAGGATCCCCAGGCGATTCAAGAAAAGCATGACGAGCGGTGTCTGAAAAGCCACGCCGAACATGAGCGGCGTGGCGATGGCGAAGCTGAGCCAATCGCTGAGCCGGAGGTTTGGCTCCAGCCCCATCCATTCATTGAAGCTGAGCAAGTACTCGATCGCCTTGGGCAATACGACAAACTCGCACATCAGCACGCCGATCAAGAACAGGCCAAGACTGAACGGCAGATAGACGTTTACATAGCGTCGCTCATTTGGATAGAGACCAGCCGCCACGAACATCCAAATTTGGTAAAAGATCCACGGGCTGGCCAGCACAACGCCGCAATACATCGATACCTTGAAATAGACGACAAACGCCTCGGTTACCGTCAGTGTTTGCAGAGTAGCTGGGCGGGTAACCTGTCGTTGCGCAGTGTCGAGGTTGATGGCCAGTTGCACGGGTTTGATGCGCAATTTCAAATCCGCCCATTCCTCGCCATCTGCGACAGGTTCCTTCAACCCGAGCACCTTGGCAAGTTGTGTGCGCTGAATTTGGACATCCATTTCTCTTGGTTTGTTGGCCTCGGTCAGCTTGTCGTTTTGCCCTGCGTCGAGTTCCTTGGACTTTTCGGCCACGCGGCGGTCGTAAAATCTCCCGAGTGCGACTTCCACTGGATGGCTTATGAATTCAACCAACGGCTTGCCCAACAACAGACTGAAGAGCAAGGCAATGACGAATCCAATGATGGCCCGTATCAGATGCTTGCGCAGGACTTCGACGTGATCGCCAAACGACATGCGCGTGCTGGCAAATAGATCGTCCGAAAAATCGTTATCGCCGGCGCTGGAACTCATGGCTTACCTCACGACTGCTGGAAAGCGGAACTTTCCCAAGGAATACTCTCCCCGCCCGGGGCAAACAGAAAGCCGACCGGCGAAAATCCGCAGCCAGGTTCGACGGCGAGAATGGAAAGGAAGGGGAAGGCATTCGGCCATACAGGAACCCTTTGGCGCGGACTGCGCGACGGTCCGAGTTTTAGGGGTTTCTGGGCCTCACGGTCCGATGATAGGACAGAGAAGCGGAAACCGGCGTGGAGCCTTAAGATTCAGCACTTCTTCAGCGCCGACCGTGGCTCAAGGTCAACGCGATTCTGTCTTCTAATTTACGCGATTGCCGGCCATTTGCAACGGATCTCAGCGTGCATTTCCGTTTCTGCAGTGTCCGAAAAATCGTTTAACCGCGACCCGAAGGGGAGCGCGTCAACAGAAGGGGACCGGATCCTGTCTGTTCACGCGCTCGCCGCTGGCTCGCGGTTAAACGAAAAACGTACCAACAGAATCGGGAATGCGCAACGGATCTCTGCCGCCGGAGTACCCACACTCCGTTCACACATGAGAATATCTCTTTGCCGCAAGAATGGCATGCTATCCTAGCCGCGAACCTCTTGGAACTGTTGCTGTCCATCTCCTACAACGTGTACAGGGGAGGCAGTGCGCAATCGCCCCCGGGAAGGCACGGCAATGAAGCTGCCAGGAGAAGGAGCGGCCCGTGAAATTGATCGAAAGATGGTCGCAGGAAGGCGGCGGCAAGGAACTGCTGCGGCTGGCGATCCCATTCATTCTCAGCAGCAGCTTCATGACGCTGCAGATCACGATCGACCGCGCCCTGCTCAGTCAGGCCAGCAGTGAATCGGTCGCCGCCGCCGTGCCGGCCGGCGCGATCTACTGGACTATTTTCTTTCTGCTGCAGAACACTGCCAATTATGCGACGGCATTCGTTGCGCAGTACATCGGCGCCGGCCGTCCGGAACGCGTCGGTCCGGTCATTTGGCAATCGCTGTATTTCAGCATCGCTACCGGAATGCTCTTCTTGGCACTGCGGCCGCTGGCGGGTCCGATGATGCGCCTGGGCGGGCACCATCCTGCCGTGCAAGAACTGGAAGTGACCTATTTCCAGTGCCTTTGTTTTGCGGCGCTGCCGGCGCTGATCGTGGCATCCGCCAACAGCTTCTTTGCAGGCCGGGGGGCTAGCTGGACAGTCCTTCTGATCGACGCGGTGGGAATGGGAGTCAATGCCGTACTGGCCTACGGCTGGATCTCAGGCCACTGGGGGCTGCCGGCCCTGGGCATTGCTGGGGCCGGCTGGGCAACCGTGATCGGCTCGAGCGTGTCGGCGATCCTGTCTCTCGCTCTGTTGCTGCGGCCGCGCTATCGGAAAGAGTTTGCGACCATGACGGGCTGGAGGTTCGACGCCGACCTGTTTCGCCGGCTCATGCGGTTCGGCGTTCCCAGCGGCGTTCAATGGATGCTCGACATCCTGGCGTTCACGGTTTTTATCTTCCTGGTCGGCCGACTCGGCGAGATCCAACTCGCCGCCACGAATATCGCGTTCACGATCAATATGGTGGCAGTCCTGCCGATGCTAGGTATGGGTCAGGGTGTCTCGGTGCTTGTCGGCCAACGCCTGGGCCAGGATCGCCCCGAGGTCGCGGAGCGTTCAACCTGGACGGGCTTTCAGCTTGCCTGGCTATTTATGGGAGCCATCGCAATGCTCTTCCTGCTGATCCCCGACGCGTTCTTGTTCTTCTTCCGCAACGACAGCGACCCGGCGGGCGCCGAGGTGGCGCAGCTCGTTCCATTTCTGTTGCGTTTCGTCGCCCTGTATTCGCTCTTCGACAGCATGAACATCATTTTTTCGTTCGCCCTGCGCGGGGCCGGCGACACACGTTTCGTGACCATGGTCGCGCTGGCCCTGGCCTGGCCCATCATGGTGTTCCCCACCTGGGCCGCCTGGTATTTCGGCTGGGGCCTCTACTTTCCGTGGGCGTTCGCCAGCGCTTATGTCATAGCCTTGGGATTTACATTCTTGCTCCGTTTTCGCGCCGGGAAATGGCGATCGATGCGCGTGATCGAGCCGAAATCTGCGACCGAGGAGTCGGATATCGCTGAATCCGTGTCCGAGGAAGCATCCTCATCCGCAGGAGTGCCCTAGAAGAAATCCAGAGCGCTCAGGAGAGTGATTCCAGCCGGCCGGTACTGTCACCAAAGGATTTGACGGGAACCCCCATGCGATCCAGCATCCCCAGATAAAGGTTGGTGAGGGGCGTTTCCTTCGGATAGCGGATGTGGCGACCACCCTTGATTTTGCCGCGGCCGCCGCCTGCCAGGAGGATCGGCAGGTCGTCGTGGTTATGCGCATTGCCGTCGCTGATGCCGCTGCCATACACAACCATCGAGTTGCCGAGTAAGTTCCCTTCGGCTTCGCGGATGGCTTGCATCTTCTGCAGCAAGTACGCCAGCTGCGAAATGTGGAAGTGATTGATTTTTTGCAGCTTTGCTTGCTTGTCCTTCATCCCCCGATGGTGCGACAGGTCGTGATGGCCGTCGGGCACGCCGAGGAACGGGTAAGGCCGGTTGCTGCCGTCGTTGGCGAAGACGAACGTAGCTACGCGCGTCAAATCGCCCTGGTAAGCGAGGACCAGCAAATCGCAGAGCAAGCGCACGTGTTCCCGGTAATCGGCGGGCATGCCGGGCGGCCTGGTAATGGTCCCTGGAGCCTTGGCCGCCGGCGCGTCCGCCCGGTTGATGCGCACTTCCAGCTCGCGCACGCCGGTCAGGTATTCGTCCAGCTTGCGTTGGTCCGGCGTGCCGAGCTTGGTCTTCAGGCGCAGCGCATCCTCCATCACGAAGTCGAGGACGCTCAATTGGTAACGATCTCGCTTCGCCCGACTGGCATTGGTCTCCCCCAGATGGTCATTGCCGAACAACCTCTCGAAGACCAGGCGCGGATTGACCTCCATGGCCATCGGACTCGAATCGGCACGCCAGGATATGTTGGCCGAGTATGCGCAGCTATAGCCGGAATCGCAATTGCCCGAGTTCAGGCCGCGGTCGCAACCCAGTTCCAGGGAGGGGAAGCGCGTCAACTTGCCTACGTGCTCGGCAGCGACCTGGTCGGCGGAGACGCCAGCGCGGATGTCCGCGCCGTGAGTCTTGCGCGGCTGCCGTCCGGTCAAAAACGCCGTCATGGCGCGGGCGTGGTCTCCCGGGCCGTCGCCGTGTGCCCGAGCCTTGTCCAGCGTCAGACCGCTCAAGACCAGCAGATCGTCCTGCACAGGTTTCAAGGGCTCGAGCGTTTCCGGCAAGACGAACTTGCTCCCCAATGCGCCAGGGGTCCACGTCGGCATGTGGATGCCATTGGGAATGTAAATGAATGCCATGCGCAGAGGGGGAGCCTTCCGCACCTGCCCGGCAATACTCACGACGGGTGCCATCGCTTCAAGCATCGGCAGCGCGATCGCTGTTCCTAGTCCCTTCAAGACTGTTCGTCGAGAGATGCGCAAGTGCTCGCCCATCATTGCCCCTCTTTGCTTCTCCGCATCTGGAAGGGATCGCTTTGGACGATGGCCACAACCAGGCTGGAGAATTTATAGTGATCGCGGGCGACTTGGTCGCAGATCTTGTCCACGGCGCAGCGGTCGTAATGTTCCAGGCCCCGGCCCAGGGCGTAGGTCAGCATCTTTTCCGCCAGGCAGCGGGCGAATGCTCCCTGCTTGCTCATGAGAATGGCCTTGAGCTGGCGAGGGCCGTTGAATGTTTGGCCGCCGGGCAAAACGCCGGAAGCGTCGATCGGCGAGCCGCCCTCCCGGTCGCGCCAAGCGCCGATCGCGTCGTAGTTCTCCAGACCAAAGCCCAACGGATCCATGCGCGCATGGCAGCTGGCGCAATCTGGGTTAGCGCGATGCTGTTCCATGAGCTTGCGCAAGGATGCGGACGGGTCGGACGCCTTGGATTCGTTGAGCGCGCCTGCCCCCGGCGGTGGTGGTGGAGGCGGCGTGCCCAGGATGTTTTCCAGCACCCACTTGCCTCTTTTGACGGGAGAGGTTCGAGTCGGGTTCGATGTCTCGGCCAGGATGCTTGCCTGCGACAGGATGCCGCCGCGCTGATCGCCCGTGAGAGCAACGCGCTGGAACCGGCTGCCGTGAATACCCGGAATGCCGTAGTGCTTGGCCAGGCGTTCATTCACAAAGGTGAAGTCGGCATCCAGGAAGTCGAGGATACTGCGGTCTTCCCTAATCACCGAGGCGAAGAATTCCTCGGTCTCCTGCAGCATGGCGGCACGCAAGGACTCGTCAAAGCTTGGAAAGCGTTTGGGGTCCGGCGTGAAACTCTTCAGGTTCCGCAGCTGGAGCCACTGCCCCGCAAAGTTGTCTACCAGGGCCCGGGACTTTGGGTCATTCAGCATGCGCCGAATCTGGTTTTCCAGATTCCCATCCTTGTTCAGAGTCGCCTTGCCGGCCTGTTGAAACAATTCGCCGTCCGGCATGCTGCTCCACAAGAAATAAGAAAGCCGCGTGGCCAATTCGTGCTGGCTGATTCGCGGTGGGCCGCCGGCGCGAGCAGGCGTGGGGTCACGCTCCACAAGGAACAGGAAATTGGGCGAGGTCAAAATCGCCTCCAGCGCAAGTTCAATGCCCTTGTCGAAGCTGTCGCCTTGTGATTCGGCTAAACGAACGAATTTGGCGAGCCGATCGACTTCGCCGGACGTCGGCGGCCGGCGGTAGGCCCGCCGCGCAAAAGCTTCCAGGATCTTGCGAGCGCATTCGTCCTTGGTGGCCAAGGTCGGCGTGCAGATCATGATCCGCGTGCGGAGATCGGGCGTGGCGAGCGCCGAGGTTACGATCCTCTCCGCCGCGGCCAGGTATTTTTCGAGAAGGAGAGGCGGGAGGGACAGGACATCGCCTATGTTATCGAACCCGTAACCGACGTCATCCGCAGGGAAATCGTCTGCCGGCTGAAACTTGACGCCGACGAGGTCGCGAACGGTATTGTTGTACTCTGCGCGATTGAGCCGGCGCAGGGTGACTCGGCCCGGGTCCTTTTGGCCGATGCAAGTGTCGGCGCTGGTCACCGAATCGATCCAGGCAATGATTAATTGAGTCTCGGCCTGCGTCGGCTGAGGCTGCTTGGCCGGCGGCATCTCGTGGGCACGCACGAGCGGACCGACGCGCTCCCAAACTTCTCGAGCGCGCAGTGCTGCTGCATCATCCTTGTAATTGTCCAGCGCAAGCCCCGCCTTCGGCTTCGTCCCCCCGTGGCAGCGCACGCAATACTGAGCGAGTAGAGGGCCGACCTGCTTGGAGAACACCGGCCTGTCCGCGGTCTTGGAATTGGCTGCGTCCTCGGCCGGGGCAGGTACGCGGAATATCGCCCAGCCCAAAGCACAGGCCGTCAGCATCAGGATTCCGCGGAGGAAGCCCATTATCGAGAACTCCGAGTCTGAAATCTCGCCCCGCTCACAGCCAGGGCAGACGGCATTCTCAAGGGCGTGCGTGTCGTCACGTGCGGACTGCGCTATCTTACACGTCGCGCACGATTCCGGTCGAACGAGGCTCGTATCGAAACCCTATTTATTCCGCATATGGGCGGTCGTGGGAGAGTCAACCAGGCGGGTCTGCATTCATCCGTAACTTCTTCAAGATTACCTCATTTCATCACCAGGGGCAATGATCATTCCCAGGCCGGGGCTGGCGGATTGCTTGCTCGTCATTCGTAGCGTGCCACTTCAAGAACTCAATGAAGAGTCGCCGGCGGATGCCAATGCCCATTCCTCCTACGTGTACAAGTACCTCGGATCTGGCATCAGCGTTTCTTGCTCTTGGCTTCCTCGGCCTTACGCTCCTGGTATTCCTTGATGAACTTTTCCGGATTGTCCTTAAATGCGTCCCGGCAGCCGGTGCAGCAGACGTAAAAGGTCTCTCCCTTGTAGCTAATCTTGATGGTTCCCTTGCCGCCGGTAACCACGCATGCAGGGGTCGCGTCGCCTGAGCCGGCAAACGCCTCGCCTTCCTTGGTGGCGCCCACTTCATAGAGCCGGCTGAACACCGATCTCTCCTGGGGCTTCACCTCAAAGCGATACAGAAAACGGTTCGAATGCAGGAGGCTCAGAACAAACCGCTCGGACTGTTTCTTATCGTGATTTTCCCGCTCAAGAAGGAGCTGATGATTCTTCAGTTTGCCCTGGAAGACTTGTGCCTCCTTCGCGGGCGTGACCAGCGTGAGCTGGTAGAGTTCTCCCTTGGGCAGATAGCGCAGCTCGCCGCTGCTGAAGTATTTGCCCTTGTCGAAAGATGCTTTGAGCCAGGCGTCCCCATCCTTGAATTGCCAGCTCCAGGCGATCGTCTCCGTCCAGAAGCCGCGCTGCTTTTGCTCGCGCGTCCCTTCCGGCGTGCCGATGCCGCGCCAAGATCCAATCAGATCGTTCAGCCCGCGAAGCGCTTCGACAGGCCGTGGTTTGGCGACCTCGTCCGCGCCAAAGCTGGCTACAGCCCATGGAAGGAGCAGGGCCAAGCACGCACCCGTTTTGAGCCAACGCATGGGACGTCCCCTTCGACGCACGATGGAAGGTCCGAAAACCTACTGTAGACGATACCATGAATCGAAGGGCTCTTCAGTCGCAAATGTTCGACATTCGATGAAAGAAATCTTCGTCTTGTGCGGTTCGGGACGCTTGCTACATTCAGGCCACCGCAACGGGCCACCGAGCATGAGGCACGAATTCGCATGGGTGTCCGCATTTTAGATCTGGACGGCAGCGTCCGCAGTCAGGAAGCATTCGTTGCTCGGCATCGGCCGGCTGTACTTCCCGCCCAAGAGTGGGGACCGCGCATTCGCATGGCATGTAGCTTCGGCCGCTTTCGCAAATTCGAAGAGGCGCTCGCTCAATTGGCCGATGCCCACGCGAATGGCGAGCGTACGATCACATTCTGCGGTTCCGGGGACTTTCATCACGTCAGCCTGGCGCTGCTTGGCGCCGTAAAGACGCCCGTGAGCCTCGTGGTGCTCGATAATCACCCTGACTGGATGCGTGGCGTGCCGTTCATGCACTGCGGCACCTGGCTGTACCATGCTGCCAGGCTTCCCCAGGTCGAGAGGATCTACCATATCGGCGGCGACGTTGATTTCGACAACTACTATCAGTCGATGGCGCCCTGGCATCTGCTTCGTACCGAGAAAATCATCGTCATTCCAGGTGTGCGACGGTTTGAGCGCCGATCGTGGCGCGCAGTGAGGAACGAGCCCCTGAGGCTCCCTGGACAAACCGCTCTGACATTCGAGCGGATCGAGCAACTGCTGGATCTCTATCGGGCAGACCTGGCAAGCCGGCCCGTGTACATATCGCTGGACAAGGATGTGATGACGGTCCAAGAGGGGGTGGTGAACTGGGATTCCGGCCACCTGGCGCTCGACGAGGTGTTCCTGGTTCTGAGCGCAGTTCTGCGCTGCGCAGGTGAAAAGCTGGCGGCGATGGACGTGTTGGGGGACTGGTCGCCCGTCGTCCTACGCGGGTGGCTAAGGCACTTCATGCACTGGACAGAACATCCTGCGCTCGCGGTCGATCCCGCGGACGCAGCCGAACGCAACGCGCGCGTGAACCTCGCAATTGTCGATCAAATCGACAGATTAGCCGCCTGAGCCAGTCCGTACCAAGCGCGCAATGTTGCCTGGCACTCTGAATCCCGTCTAGAATCGACCAGGACTCGCATCTATATCACCATGCTTGATTCGGCAGCGGCGTAGGACAGATTTCCCAATCTGTCCGGTCAGGTTGGAAACCTGACCTACTGCGGAATCTCGCACGGTCATCTAGCACTTTCGCATGACGCCAACGAGCACTCCAAGAATGTGCGAATCTTCCTCCGGGTTCACGTAGATCGGTTCCATAGTCTGATTGGCCGGCTCCAGGCGAATGCGATTCTTCTCGCGATAATAGCGCTTCAAGGTCACTTCATCGTTAATCATGGCGACAACGCGCTGGCCGTTCTCGGCTTGCTGGGCCTTACGAATGACGACGAAATCCCCATCCTCAATGTGGTCCTCGATCATGGACTGGCCGTTCACCTTCAGGACGTAATGGTCCGGCCCTCCGAGGACATCGTTGAACTCCAGGCGTTCTTCCACCTGTCCCGTGGCAGTTGGCGCGCCCGCGGCGACGAGACCGTAATAGGGCAGCCCGCCCGAATGAGGATGGTGGTCAACGAGCTGAATAGCGCGAGCCGAGAAGCCCTCACGCTTGATCATTTCCTTCTTTTCCAGGGCCTTCAGATGGCACATCACCCCGTTCGGGGAGCGAATGTCGAACGCCAAGCCGATCTCGCGCACCGTGGGTCCATAGCCCCGATTTTCGATCTTGTCCCGGATAAAGTCGTAAATCTCCCGCTGCCGTTCCGTCAAGGTGCTAAAATCGGGCATGATTGACCTCCGTGGGAAAATGGAGCCCGGAGCATGCCGCGCCGAAGACAACCAATGCCCTCGGACCCCGCCCAGCACGTCCCGAGTAACTCATCGACACCTGTCGATGTGAACCTTAGTATATTAGACAGCCGTACACAAGGAAAGAGGAATCCTCGCTAAGGCAACGGCAAAGGTCAAACGTATCCGCACTGTCGTGATGCGATTATGAGCGAACACGCGCTGACTTCAGCTGGCGCAGGCTCCACCACGCCAACGTTTCTCGAGGCGATGGCCGTGGTGGTGAAGCGCAAAGATCTCACTGATCGACTAATGCGCAGCAGTTTGGAAGAGATGCTTCTGGGCAGGTGGCAGGACATGGAGGTGGCGGCGTTTCTGGCCGCGTTGTGTGTCAAAGGCGAGTCGGCCGGCGAGATCGCGACGGCGGCGCTCGTGCTCCGCGAGCACATGATCCGCTTTGAGACGGGCCGTGACGACCTGCTCGACACCTGCGGCACCGGCGGCGATGCGACAGGCACTTTCAACATCAGCACCGCGGCGGCACTGGTGGCAGCCGGCGCGGGCGTGCCGGTCGCCAAGCACGGCAATCGAGCCGTCTCGAGCCGAAGCGGCAGCGGCGATGTCCTCTTGGCCCTGGGCATTACGATCGAGGAAGGCCTGGCCTGGCCGCGCCGCTGCCTGGAGCGCGCCGGCCTGGCGTTCTGCTTTGCGCCGCAATTTCACCCGCTTCTCCGTCACGTCGCTCCTGTGCGTCGTCGCCTGGGGATGCGCACGCTTTTCAACTGCCTTGGCCCCCTGGCGAACCCGGCCGGCGCTGCTTATCAGCTCCTTGGCGTCGGGGACGCCGACATGCTCGATCGCCTGGCCGAGGCCGTAGCGCGCTTGGGCACGCGGCGAACGTTCCTCGTCTGCGGCTCCGACGGCCTGGACGAAGTGACGCTCTCCGGGACGACCTGGGTGCGTGAGGTGCGGGGCAATCTGATCAAGAGTTGGGAATGGACACCCAACGACTTTGGTTTGGATCCCTGTTCTCTGGAGGACCTGGTGATCCAGGGCCCGGCCGAAAGTGCAACGCTGATCCGCGGAATCCTGGACAACCGGGAGGGAGCTGGAACGCGCATTGTGCTGGCCAATGCCGCCGCGGCCTTGCTGGCGGCCGAGCGCGTCGACACTTTGGCCGAGGGCGTACGGCAGGCCCGCGCGGCACTGGCGAGCGGTCGGGCATCCCAAGTCCTCGAGCGTCTGGTAACATGTTCGATAGAGGCTGATCCGACGAGTTCTCAGGCCGTTTAGAGTCGGCTCTCCCATTGCAGGGAAGTCAGCGGCGACCCTTGCGAAGGATCCGGCTAGCCACAAAACTGCCTTGGCCGCCGGCCGAGGCTCCTAAGGGTTCCTGCCATGCTGCGCAAGGTGGTCCTGGTTGCCGACCCCGGAATTGATGGCGCGTTCGCTACCGCTCTGGCTCTGCACGATCCGCAACTTGACGTGCTTGGATTAGCCGCTTCGGCGGGAAACATTTCTGCCGAGCAGGCGACCAAAAACGTGCAGATCCTCATTGAACAGATAGATCCGCCGCGCTGGCCGCGGCTCGGCGCTGCCTTGCCGGTGGCATACGATGTCGAGGAATCCCGCCTGCACGGTCCGGGTGGCCTGGGCGGCGTCACCTTCCCTTGTGCCCAGTTGCATCACTTGCATTCGAGCGACAAGTTGCTGGTCGATTTGGTGCGCCTCCATCCCAAGGACATTACCGTGGTCGTCCTTGGCCCGCTCACGGTCCTTGCCAGAGCGTTTGACCGCGATCCGGAGCTGCTTTCCCTGATCCAGCGCGTGGTTTGTGTCGGCGGGACCTGGCGCGAACCTGGAAACGCCAGCGCAGTTGCCGAGCATCATTTCTACTGCGATCCGGTCTCGGCGCGCCAGGTGCTGCGCAGCGGCATACCGCTCACTCTCCTCCCGCTCGACGTGACGCGTAAGCTGATTTTTTCGCCGACAGACCTCCTCGAGCTGCCGGCTCCGGAGTCGCGCGCTTGCCGTTTCCTGCGCCAAATCGCTCCGCATGGAATTCGCATGTCGTCCAGCCTCTATGGCATGGAAGGCTTCTATCTCAAGGACGTCCTCGGGGTGGTGGCTGTCAGCTTGCCGGAAGTCTTTACGATCAAGCCTGTGTCCATCGACGTGGAAACCCGTGGCGACTTGACGCGCGGTATGTGCGTGGTTGACCTGCGCCCCGAACAGAAGAATTCCCCCAATGCCGACCTTGCGACCGGCATCGATATTCATCCCGTTCGAGACTACATCCGCCAAATCCTGGAGCACACCGCCTGAAGAACCGCGGATTACCTTGCATGGTTTTCCGCGCAGGGAGCGTGAATTGCCCGAGTGAAACCTCGGGGAACTCACTTTTTCCGGTCAGGTGAGCGAACCCGCTCCGGGTGCTGGCCCACATCGTCAGTCGCTCCCGAGCAGCCGCAACGCGCCAAAACAGATAGAAACATTGCATCCCCTTGGCTGCATCCACCGATTCCTAGCGGAGAGATTATTGAAGAAAGAGCCAATGTTGCCCTACCTCTGGATGCTCTCCGGCAGTTTCGCGTTTGCGGTAATGGGCAGCCTGATTCATGCCCTCGGCTCCGACTGCGACTGGCAGGTGATCGCGATCGCTCGGGCATTTCTGGCTCTCGTGTTCGCGGCGGGGCTGGCTCTGATGGCCGGTGCGCGCTTGGTCATCCTGGCCACGCCGACGCTGTGGCTGCGCAGCCTGGCCGGCAGCTTGAGCCTGATATGCACATTCTTCGCGTTTACTCATCTGCCGGTGTCCGACGTGCTCACTCTTACGAACATGTTTCCCATCTGGGTCGCTATCCTTTCCTGGCCCGTCCTGCGTGAGCGACCCAGCGGCAGCGCCTGGGTATGCGTCGTCAGCGGAATCGTGGGGGTCTGTCTCATTCAGCAGCCGCACATTGCGGAAGGCAATTTTGCTTGCCTGGTCGCCCTGTCGAGTTCGTTCACCACCGCCATCGCCATGCTTGGTCTGCACAAGATCCGCGACGTCGACGCGCGGGCGATCGTTGCCCACTTCTCGGGCGTATCTCTGCTTTTCTCCGTCGCTGCCCTCTACCTCTTTGACCGCACGAAGGAACCCGAGAGCATTCTCGATCAGCGCATTCTCCTCATGCTCCTGGCGGTAGGGGCCGCCGCCACCATTGGCCAGCTCTTCCTGACCAAGGCGTTTGCCGCGGGAGCACCCGCCCGGGTTTCGGTGGTCGGACTGTCCCAGGTGCTCTTCGCCATGGGGTTTGATGTTCTAATTTGGCAACGCTCGTTCAACTTCGTTACGCTGCTGGGCATGGGTCTCATCATGGCTCCGACCGCCTGGCTCCTGGGCAGGAGCAGGTAGGCAGGCGGTTCCTTATAGTCATCACGGGACGCGAATGGTAATGTTGGTCCTTGGCAATTGTCTCTAGAAAATCGTAGCGTAGCGAAAGGAGCTCTCATGGTACGCCGTCTCTTCCCGGCAATCGTCTTCAGTCTGCTCCTGTTCCCTGTCAATGGTCTTCGGGCCCAGGACCAGTATTTCGATTCCAATGGCGTAAAGATTCATTATCGCATCGAAGGGCACGGCGAGCCGGTGGTGCTGATACATGGCTTTGCCGTCAATGGTTCCTTCCAATGGACCGTTCCCGGCGTGACGGGAGCGCTGGCCAAGGACTACGAGGTCATCACGATCGACAACCGCGGCCATGGTAAGAGCGACAAACCCCACGATCCCAAGAAGTACGGCAATGAGATGGCGGAGGATATCGTCCGCCTGCTCGACCATCTGAAGATCAAGAAGGCCCACCTGGTCGGCTACTCGATGGGCGGCTTCATGACGCTGAAGCTTGTGGCATTGCATCCCGAACGGATACTTTCCGCCACCACGGGAGGCGCCGGCATTTCGAAAGACTTCGATCAGAAGTTCATGGATGAGCTCGCGGATTCGCTGGACCACGGCAAAGGCATCATCCCATTGCTCATCAGGCTTAATCCACCGGGGGAACCCAAGCCGACCGAAGAGAGACTCAAAGCGATCAACGGGGTGATCTCGAGCTTGAACGACGCAAGCGCGCTTGCAGCCGTGATCCGGGGGATGAAAGGCCTGGCGGTCACGGAGGATGACTTGAAGAACACCAAGCTGCCGATACTCGCGCTCATCGGCGATAAAGACCCACTCAAGAAAGGTGTTGACGAGATGAGGGGGCACACGCCCGATCTCCAGATCGTCGAGATTCATGGGGCGGATCACATGAACGCCTTCGGTCGCCCGGAGTTTATCAAGAGCCTGAAAGAGTTCCTTGCCGCGCACGGCGAAAAAAGGAATGGCAAGAAGACGGAAGGGGATTCCAAGTAAGCCGACCGCGGGTGAAATAGCTTACCCCGAGTGCCCGATGCCGAGCAGTGGCGACTGGAGAAGAAGGCGGCGCGCCCGCACTCTCAGTCAGCCATGCTCGGCATCGAGGCAGAGCGTTCAGACGCTGCGGAAAATGGCATCGACAATTTCCTTGCCGACGTGACCGTTCAGGTACAGGCCCTTAAGCATCATGACGGTGCGTTGCGCGGCATCTTCGAACTGCCAGGTGCAGCCCGCGAGCTGACAATGTTCGAGCTTGACCGGCTCGCGGCCCTTGTATACCAAGTTGCAGCGACGCATTTCGCAGTGATCGAACTCGTTGCCGTCCAGAATGACCGTCTGATTCTCGAACGATTCGTTTCTGTGCATTCCCATCTTTGGCTCCTCGATTACCCTCTCCCCTGATTTGTGCCTTGATACATTGCCGAGATTGGCCATCCCGCGCTGTCTGGGAATTCATGAATGTTGATGGATCTAAGGCCAGGGGATTGCGCCTGTACCTCTCGGCCCTTTATTGTTTCACAAGTCCAACCTGGCCGTAAAGTCTTAAATTGGCTTGTCCGGGCTTGATCCGCCTTCTCTCGACCCGAGTTCGTTTGACCCCATAGAGTCCACTGGCCAGCCGATCAGGGAGCCCGCAAACGACATGCCAAGGTTGAGCTCCGAGCTAAGGGCGGCGCCGATTTGGCAATAATTACTTACTATTCCCTGTTGGGGAACTCCACGGTTAGCGCCGCGACGGCATGGGGTGGCAATTCCATTTCGAAATGGATCACACCGTTCTGGACACTCCAGCATTGTGGCTCATGGACTAGCTGCGAGGCTTCCTGCAGGTGTTCGACCTCTTCCATTCGCAGGTACTCCGGCTCGCCCATCTCTCGCCAGACTAGCTTGGGATTCGCGTGGTCCCGGTCGATGCGCTCGACGATTGCCGAACCGGGCGCCGGTGTCCCCGTAAGCACGATGCGCACCCCTTGGGTTTGGATCGGCTGGCGGGGCAAGGCGTGATTTGTCAACAAGATCGTGATTCCATTTGGGGCCTTGATAGCCCAGGCGTCGACCGTTTCGTGCGTGCCCTCGACGAGAAGACATTCGTTGCCGAGCCGGTGGAGCATTTCGAACGCGCGATAAGCCGGCTTGGGAATACCATGGATATTCAGCAGCCCGAAGCCGCCATGAAACGGCACCGAGGGGAAGTAGCTTTCCTCGAAAATGTCCGAAAAGGTCCAAAAACTGTAACCATCCACCAGGCCCCTGGCCTCCATGATCGTCTTGACCACGAACGCGGCAGCATAGGGCTCATCATGGGATTGATAGCGCGGGTTCGATGAACAGGCCCATTCCGTGTAATAGAGGGGCCGGTCGCCCGCGCGCCGCCGCGCCTCCTGGGTCCACTCGCGAAGGATGCCGCGCCGGCTGTTCGCCAACTGGGTTTCCGTGTCCTGGTCTTCTTGCCAAAGCACGTCGTTGGGATAATGATGCGTGCTGATGAAGTCCGCAGGCAGGCTGTGCTTGTCGCAGAAGCCGAGGAATTCTTCGATCCACTCTTCCTTGGCGGTCGCCGGGCCGCCGACGACGTAACGATCATCCACTGCCTTGATGGCCTCCGCAGTGTAACGGTAGAGCTCGAAATAGGCATTCTGGCCGCCGGTCCAGAACTCCTTCAAGTTGGGTTCGTTCCACACCTCAAAGAACCACTGGCGCACTTCCTCCGGTCCGAACTGTCGCGTCCAATGAGCAACCATTTTGCCGATGAGCGTCGCCCACTGCTTGTAGTCTTTGGGAGGCGTGACGTTGCCTCGATAGTGAAAGATCGTTGTCGCGCCGGAGGCAAGAGCTTCGGGCATGAAGCTCAGCTCGACGAACGGTCTCATGCCGATCGACAGGAGAAAATCCCAGATTCGGTCGGTGTTGAAGAACGAGTAAATGAGTTTTTGTTTCTTGCAAACGAGAGTTCCCATGTCGTCGTTCAGCAGCCCGTGGAAGCGCACATGGCGCACGCCGAGTTCGCGATGGCAGCGTCTTAGTTGTTCTTGCCAGTCGGCGCGCAGCGCCAGCGTTGCATGCCCGCTGCCGATCGTGTGCTCCCAGAAATGAGGAAGCGGACCGGTGACTTTTGCCCCATTGCACTGGAACTGCACCATCTGGTCATCCTTCGCTCAGACAGCGTCTCGGAGAGTGAATCAAACGCACTTCCTGTGAGTAGGCACCGGGCCTCAGACACTGTTCGCTTTCGGATAGCTGGTTCGAGAACCGCCCACAACCATGATTGTTGTCAAGCGGCCAAGGTGACGCGTAGCGGAGACCTTATGAGGCTGGAGGCTGCGAAGGAGTAAGGCTGGTCCGCCGAAAGCGGAAGATGCGGTAAAGAATGGCTTCAACGACCGCCCCCACAGTCGCTCCTGCCAAACACCCAATTACGATGAATTCGAGGCGCGCTTGCAAGAGCGCGCGCGGCAAGGTGAGAATGATCCAACGCGCTGCCTCAAGTGCGCTGTTGGCCCAGTGCTTTGGTTTGGGCTCGGCTGCCGATTTGTTTTCGAAGAGCTTCGCGACGGCAGATTCCATCTCTTTGCCGCTCACATCATAATCCGCCACCTTGCCGTCGCGATCAACCACCACTCCGTATGGTATCCCATCGACTCCATATTTTCGGGCGAGCGGATTGTTCCAATAGCGCTGGTTCATTGCATCGAAGAAGATTTGGGGCCAGGGAATTTCTCTGGTCTCGGTGAATCTCACGAGTTTTTCGCGTTCCTGATCAAGGCTCACGCCGACAATCTCCAACCCCTGGTCGTGATACTTGGCATAAAGCTCCTTGACGCGCGGCACGTCGCCCACACAGGGCTGGCACCAAGTTGCCCAAAAATCGACAAGCACCACCTTGCCTCGATACTCGGCCAGGTCAAAATGTTTGCCGTCAACGGTAGGGCCGGCTATTTCGATGGCCTTACCAACCTCGATTCCCTTGACGTTCGCTGAAGGCTCTGACTGGCGGGTGTACGCCCCCACAAGCATCAGTCCCACCAGGAGCCCGAGCAACGCCCCCGCATCCCCACGAACGAAATGGACGGCACGATGCCGATCCCAGACCGAGCCGGATAGGGCTCGTCCAAGGCCCGCGCCTAAACCCATCAGGGCTCCCAGCAGGACAATTCGGACGGCGATCTCCAGCGCTTTGGCGGGTCCCACGATAAGAAGCGAGAAAATCACGAAAGCCAGGGCCGCCATGGGAATGGTGGCGATCGTCACATAGAGAGCATAACCGAGTGCGCCCCGCAGGCCCCGGTGGCCGGCCACGGGCATCGACGGCGGCTGTGACGGTTTGCCAGCTCTATCTGTGGATGTCGCCATGATCGATACCCTCCGAATATACGGCGCGCGGTCAATGCTGATCCCAATAGGCCGTAGCCGCATTCGCCAGAATGCGGGGGAAACTGAGATAGCCCGCATTCTGGCGAATGCGGCTACGGGGCGATGTCTCATTCTTGACCGCGCTCAGTATAAAATCCTTGACGGTCTGCATTATCGGTCGAAGTATGTCGTCATGCCAAGCTCAACTGGAATCGCAAGCAATGGAGCACTGCACGAGCGGCAAGCGCGCCGAAAGAACGATGGTGCTCCAGCAGACTATTGATGACTGAGCAATCAAGGGAACGAACCCACTTTCACCCCTCTCCCTTGTACTCAAGGGAGAGGGGCAGGGGGTGAGGGTTTTAGACTATTGAATGCTCGCTCAACCCCCTCACCCCAACCCCTCTCCCCCGAGTACGGGGGCGAGGGGCTTACGAAGGATGATGCATTGGTTTCGCAGCAATCAATAGACCAGCATGTCTGACAGGGCCTTAGAAACCGGGAATGGCAATCGGCTCGCTGGTATTGACGTGAGGATTGAAAAGCTGAAATCCAGCCAGCCGCCAATGATTGTCGGGATCGAGAACGAACCTTGCCTTGCAGTGATAGAACTCCGCTCCACTCGACCAGTCGCCGCGCGCCTTGACATCAAACTCCACCGTCGCGGCTCGCTTTTCTCGTGAGATTTCCGTCGGCACAAAATCCCAGATGACGACTTCATCGACGCCATGGTTGCGGATGACATCTTCAACCCGGCCACGAAAGGCCTGCTTGTCCAACGTGCCGAGCTGAAATCGATCAGAGATGTGAGCAAAGATACGGTCCACATTGTGCGCTTTTGTTCCAGCGGACATCTCATTGAGGGCGTGTTCGATGAGCGAGTTGTCGGTCTGGATCCAGAATCCCGAAAGGAATACGAGGATTGCCAACGCCAATGCCCCGACAGACGCAATGCCGTATTTTCGTTTCCCCGTATTCCACCACAGAACGCCCAAGGCCAGGCCGGCAGTGCACAATACCGCGATCGCGATGTTCGCGTGATCGCCGAACCAGTTCAGCATGGTTATCAGGCTCCCGCCATGTCAGATGGAGGCGACTGGCCCCGCGGCCTGGGCGGCACCCGCGGCGGCAAGTATGGTTGCCGGAAAAACACACATGCCGTCACCGCCAAACCGATTGCGCTGGCAATCGTCGTGCGCCGCAGCGCCGCGTCGTGGGCGAAGAGCCGCACGCAGCGCGCCCATCCTCGCACAGGCGCTGCTTCATTGTCCAACCAGGGACAGAGAAATACCAGCAGAATCAAAGTCGATGAGAGGGCAATCGTGAAGCCGAACAGGAATCGTGGCAACCAATTTGAAGGAACGCGTCCGGGCATTCGATGCAGGCTCCATCCATGGTCCGCGGCCCCAGCGGAGCGGTCGCCACGGTCTACGATTTTCGTCCTCGACCAGCGGGCCAAAGCTCAACGCCATAGCGGGCCGCCCCGCCTAGATCTTCTTCGATTCGCAGGAGCTGGTTGTACTTGGCCACGCGATCCGTTCGGCTTGCCGAACCGGTCTTGATCTGGCCTGCGTTGACGGCCACGGCGATGTCGGCAATCGTCGTGTCTTCCGTTTCGCCACTGCGGTGGCTGATGACCGTCGTGAAGGCGTTTCGCCGCGCCAGCTCGATAGCATCCAGAGTTTCTGTCAAGGTGCCAATCTGATTTACCTTGATCAGGATGCTGTTGGCGGCCTTCTTGTCGATGCCTTCTTGCAGGCGTGTCGTGTTGGTGACGAAAAGGTCGTCGCCCACGATCTGGATCCGGCCACCCAGTTCGCGCATCAGTTTTTGCCAGCCCGCCCAATCATCTTCCGCAAGGCCGTCTTCGATCGACCAGATCGGCCAGCGGTCGCAGAGCTTTTTCAAAACGTCGATCATCTCATCGGAGCTGGCAATGAAGTCGGGTTTGCTCTTGAAGAAACAGTAGCCTGTCTTCCCTTTTTTCTTGGCCTCGTCGTACAGCTCCGTGGCTGCCGGATCGAGAGCGAACGCCACGTGATCGCCGAGCTTGTAGCCCGCTTTTTCCACTGCGATGCCCAGCAATTCGAGAGCCTCGTCGCTGCTCTTGAGGTTCGGTGCGAACCCGCCTTCGTCGCCCACGGCGATGCTGAGGTGACGATCGTGAAGCACCTTTTTCAAGCTTTGGAAGACTTCCGCGCCCATGCGCAGAGCTTCCGCAAACGTGCCGGCGCCCACAGGCATGATCATGAACTCTTGGAAATCGACGTTGTTATCCGCGTGCTTGCCGCCGTTCAAGATGTTCATCATGGGCATGGGCAAATACTTGGCGTTGGTCCCTCCCAGGTAGCGATAGAGCGGCAATCCGATTGCATTGGCGGCGGCATGAGCAACCGCCAGTGAGACCCCCAGGATAGCGTTGGCTCCCAGCTTGCCTTTGTTGGGCGTGCCGTCCAGCTCCAGTAACTGGCCGTCGATGGCGACTTGCTCAAAGGCGTCGCTGCCCACCAGGCGCGGAGCAATCACATCGTTCACGTTTTCCACCGCCTGCAGCACACCGAGCCCGCGATAGCGCGGGTTATCCCGGTCGCGCAGCTCCAGAGCTTCGTGCGCTCCCGTGCTGGCGCCGCTGGGCACTGCGGCCCGGCCCAGGCTGCCGTCGCTCAATACAACTTCCACTTCGACCGTTGGGTTCCCGCGGCTGTCGAGAATCTCCCGGCCGTGGATGCTTTCAATCGTCATGGCGCGCCCGCTACTTGGCGAAAGGAAAAGGAAGCAAACACAAGGCAAGCGGAAAATCAGGCACGTTCCTGCCTGTCTGTGTGCTTTTTACTTTTTCGGCATGGGAATGGAAGACGGGGTAGCAAGATGAGAGAAAAAGGGGCTCCGGCGGGGTCGTAGCAGAGAACCGCACTGGTGTCCAAACATCCGGGGTGTCATGTCAGGAATCGTGACGGTCGGGGGCAGGATCTAAATGCCGGAGCCCCTTGCAGGGTCGGCCGCAGCAGGCAAAACAGCACAGGCCGTGGCGGCGGGGACGCGCACGCAGGAGGCTGTGTGTCAGGCAACCAAGCGCTAAGCACGGCGGGGTGCGTCTCCCTCCCTGGACGCGTTCACGTGTTAGCGGGGGCCTTGACCTTGCGGCCGGTTTCTCGGATGGCAGGCAGGCGACCAGCGATATTTCATCGCCAGGACAGAAGCAATTATCGGTCCAGAGCCACATCCACTTGAGGGGTCGGTGCAAGATTGTGATCCTAACCAGGCATGCCATCAAGTCTTCGGGAAATGACATCCTGGAGATGAAAAATGCGCGTGTTTTGCCGAATTCGTTTCATGGGCCGCGCTCGCGGTCAGGTCGATTGCTTCCTCTTCCGGATCAGCCCTCGGAGAATGCCTAGATTTATGGCATCCATGTCTCCATCTTTGTCATCTTCCTTGGGAGTCTCGAGGACCATGGGGTGGTTCCGGAAACGGCGGTCGTTGGTCAACAAGCGGAACGGCTCCAGGCCAAGGCAACCCTTGCCTATGTGCGCGTGCCGATCGACTCGGCTGCCGAAGGGCTTGAGGCTATCATTGAGGTGAAAGGCACGCAGCCGTTCGAGACCAATAATCTTGTCGAATTCGCGCATCGTCTTGCGATAGGCCGGCTCCGGGGCCAGGACATAGCCGGCCGCGAAGACGTGACACGTGTCCAGGCACACCCCCAACCTCTCTGGTTCCTCGACAAGGCTGAGGATACGCGCCAGATGCTCGAAGCGATGCCCCAGGCAGGTGCCCTGCCCCGCGGTGGTCTCAAGCAGAATCTGCACGCGGTAGCCGGGACAACGGCGGTGGACTTCATCCAGAGCACTGGCGACGCGTTCCAGCCCAGCCTGCTCGCCGCTGCCGACATGCGCGCCGGGATGGGTCACGAGATAGTCCAGACCAAGCCGTTCGGCCCGCTCCACCTCGATGACAAACGCCTCCAGCGACCGGCGATAGAGCACCTCATCCGCACTCGCCAGATTAATGAGGTAGGAGTCGTGCGCGAGCAGGTGCCGGACCTTGGTCTGGCGTCGTGTATCCTGAAACAATTGGACTTCGTCTTCGGTCAGGGCTTTGGCCTGCCATTGGTTGGAGTTCTTGGTGAACAGTTGCAGGGCTTCGCAATCGTACTGCTGCGCCGCCAGCAAAGCGCGATGGTAGCCGCCGGCGATGGACATGTGGGCCCCAAAATGCGGCATCAAATTCTCCTCTTAGCGTGACGCCACCCTGAGCCGGCGCGCACCTTTCGATCATCGGAAACTTTCGTCGAACCTACGGTCGATTATGCGCTGCCTTCGTATTGTAGTTAATAACGAAAACGGCACTGGCGCAGCGAATGCGCTGATCCCATAGTTCTCGTGTGAAAGGTGCAACCGGTGGAAGATCTGTTGCAAGCAGTTTGGCAGGTAGTTTACAGCCTGGGCAAAGTCGCCGCACTTTTGCTGCAGCTTATTGCCGGTTCGGCCTTGCTGGTGGTCTGGGTTGCCTGGTGGTTGTGGGGAGTGAACTGGCAGAAAACCTGGCCCGTGCTGAAAAAAGGCGCCTGGCTGCCGCTGGTATTGCTCGTGAACGTGGCGGCTTTGGTTTGGTCGCAGATTGCTCCAAGCGACTATGTCTTGACAGGCTCTGTGGTTATTCCAAACTTCTGGTGGCAGCTCTCGGCCGTGACTCTCCTCGTGTTGCTGACCCTGTTTTGCGGTTGGCTGCAAGGGATCTTCGCCTGTGAGCCGCCCGAGCTTAGCCTGGAGCCGCCGGCCCCCATCGGCGATCATGGGCATGGACATGGGCATTAGAAAGGCGGAGATTGGCTGGTCCCTCGGGGCGCAAAATGATTCAATGCCAGGGCTGTTCGACATGCGCAGGCAAGCAGCTAGGCGGTCTGCTTAGATCGCTCCTCGCCCTCAACCTGTGCCACCGGGAAGCGAGTAATTAGCACCGTGCCGAAGGGAATAGAGAGCACAATGCCGGTGCTCAGCAGGACATTATGGATGAAGTGTCCACCAGCCCCGGGAGCGTAATCGATTTCATCATAAAGCCAATGCTCGCGGCTCTTAGAAAACGGCCAGTCCTGCGTAGCCGGTTTCTCGGCAATGTGGTCCCTCAGGAAATACAGGATGGCAAGCACTTTGTCATCAAGCCGGACAGCGAACGTGAATACTCCATACCAAGGCACCCAAGGCGAAGGCCCAGGCCAGTCCCGATGGTAAGCCAGTTCAAACGGCTCCTGCTGCTCCTGACGCAGCAAGATGTCCGCGTCGTGAAGGCACATCTCGGACAAGTTAACCACCTGGGACGGCATTTTGCCGCGAAGCGAGTCCAGATGCGCCTTGTAGCGTGCAATCGCTGCTTCCCAGTCCGCATCCGCAGCCAACGCTACCGCGTCGTCCCGCGAATTGAACCGCAGATAGAGCTCTGGCGTGAAGAACCGCATCGTATGCTCAGAGGGCATGTCGGTTTGCCGTTTCATAAAACGTGTGCCCTGCCGGTGGTCGTGGGTCAGGCTGAAAATGCGGCAGCGAGTTCGGGTGCAAAAAGTGCTGAGGACATGGTTTCCAATGGCCGTTGGCGTTGTGCTCGATATCGCGCGCCAATGCCCTATTCGTGGCGTGGCTAGCACCGCACACAACCACGTCCAGGCCGTTCTGCCTACGAACCTCCGCTTGGGCCTGCGTAATAACCTGCCCCCTCCTAACCGCACCGCCCGGCAGACACGTTGCCTCATGAATCGTCGGGCCGGGCACCGGAGCTGCCGGCGTCTGAGCGACAGGCTTGGTCGCCCCCTTTTTTGGCTTACGCGCCATGAGCCGCTTCCCGAACGCATCAACAGCAAGTATCGCACCGCTGCATGATGGATAGCCTACCACCCCGAAGGTTGGCCCTCAAGAGACGCCAGTATTCCCGATCATCTGCGACGCCCCCGCACGCACGGCTTTCTTGCCAAAACGCCACACCTTGGGTACGATCACGAGGAACCATGCAAACAATCGCTTTGCAAAGGCTTTTGCCAAGGGCACATTTTTGACCAGGATTTGCCAAAGAGGAGGCGGCGCAAACCTGCGCGAAATAAAGGATTACGTTTCTCTGGAGAGGTGGCCGAGCGGCCGAAGGCGCGGCACTGGAAATGCCGTGTGGGGCCTAAACCTCACCGCGGGTTCGAATCCCGCCCTCTCCGTTTTCACCAATTCACCAGTATTTTCTCATTTTCAGGACTTTCTCGTGCAATCCTTCGGACTGATTAGCACGCTGCTATGTGTGCTGATCGCCGTCGATGCCAGGGATGATCCTGCCAAGAAAGACCTGGAGAAGTTCCAAGGGAACTGGCAGTTGATCTCGCTTGAACGAGATGGGAAGAAAACCCCGCAAGAGGAAGCCAAGAAATTCACGTTGTCGGGGTTTTGCGGGAGCGCCTGGCCGCGAGACCGGCGGCACCTAGCAAGCGGGGCCAATTCCGGGAAGCTCTACGCCGTAGGCGTTAAAGCGCAAAGCTCGGAGCCGCGGCAGCGCACTCCGGGTCAGCGTTTCTTCTTCTTCGTTTCTACGCCGTAGGCGTTGCAGCGCATGTGCGATTGCGGAAGGTGCGACGCCACCCCGGAAAGTCTGGGGCTGCGTGGTAATTCTGCGCTGCAACACCTTCGGTGTAGGATGCAACAGGGCTCGGCGATATTCCCGGAGTGCGCTGCCGCGACTCCGGGCTTTGCGCTGTAACGCCTTTGGCGTAAGAGAGCCTAATCCCGAAATGCTTTTCAACATGCGTAAAGTTGGCCAGGATCCGAGGAAGCCATACGTCCCAATCCCTTGTCCAAATCGAAAAGCGGCGCTGTCCAATTAGGCTGAGATGGACCAGCAACCGCTTCAGTATAATCGGTGGCAGTGGACCAAGGCCAATCACACGGGGGTAGTGCCGATTGAACTTTTCTGAACAGCCTCCCTCGAAACAATGGGCAGCCTTGAAGTTCAGGGGAGAGAACTTTGCAGACGTCTGGTTCAAACCCGAGGGCGACCCTTGGGTTCTTATGTTCCGTATCCCCCGGGACAGTTTTCACATTCCTGACATCGGCGAACGATTGACGACCGAAAACCTTCTGAAGGCCGTGGCCATAGCGACTGAGGAAGTTGAATCATGGCGCCACGGAGAGGTATCCCACTCCGGCCTGAGCGGAGCCAACCCCCAACTGAGGAATACTCTCCCGCAGCCCCCACAAGAAGTTAGCCACCTGGATATTTACGTCCGCCTGAAGCCGCCGCCCCAGGCTGTTGCCCGTGAGGAAAGCGGTGAGCTGGAGTTTGCCCTGGCCAAGTGGCAGGACCTCGAAGCTCATTGGAAGAACGTATTGGGCCTGGAAGCGACCATGGATACTTTACGCATCAGTATGGAAGGCCTGCGGGCAGAACTGGAAGCCTCGTCGAAGAGGTTGTTGACGACGGAAGAAAAAATGCATGCCCTGGCGGCTGACGTGCTTCAATGGAACAAGGCAAAAACCCGCGTCCACTATGTCCTGCCGAAGGTGCGCGAGTTTGTCCATCGTGCCACCTGGGCGAAGGGCACCCCCGAAAGGAAGAGGCTGGACGAACTCTTCAAGAACCAACTGGGAGTTCATACCCCCGTTCCACAGATGGATAAAGTGCAGGAAGAGCTTGAAGTCTTGCGCAAAGACCTGCAGGTTCTCTCCGCGCAGGGTGTGGCCGTCAGCCAGGAATGCAAAAGTATCTCTGCAGAGATTCAGGAGTGCTTGAGGAGACTGCTGAGCAATGCCGCGGCGCGGGCAGTGAAGAAAAGGGGCGCAGCCCGTGCAAAAAAAGGCAAGTTGCGCTAGCACATGCGACATCGGTCGGGGGCTGAATGAATGGGCGACTCGTTACGCCCTCACGGAGATCAGTCGGCGGAAAACCGTCCTGAATGCGTCGCGCCGGGTGCCATGCCCCCGGCTTTTGCGTGGGCATGTGAGCGACAGCGAGCCGTCCGTAACTAACAACTCCAGGCAGCGACTTCATATCTACCTGCAATCTGCCAGCATCCACTCCAGTATAATCGGGAGCAGTGCACCAGAGCCAAGGAGTGGTAAAGAAATACGTTCTGATTTCAAGCGGCAGGACATTGCCTCCTCCCGGAGGACAAATCGCAGCCGGGCCCAATGTTGCTCGCATGCCCACGCAAAAGCCGTGGGCATGGCACCGCTCATGAAGCCAACGATAAGCACATGAAGACGGTTTCTCCTTCGCGCGATGCCGGGCAAGTTCTTTGAAGAGCCGACAAATGCACTCCTGGACTGCCCGCGTAGCTGGTACAATAAAGATTAGAGGTTTTTCAGCATGAAAGCAGTCGAATTCCAGACCCAGCTCAGCGCGGACCAAACGCTGGCAGTGCCGGCTTCGATCGCAGGATGCATTCCTGTCGGACGGCAGGTGCGTGTCCTTGTGCTGGTTCCTGAAGATGAGTCGGCTCAGGAATGGGAACAACTAGCAGCGCAGGATTTTGGCCGGGGATACGCAGATAGTGACGCCATCTACGACAAGCTATCAGCCCGGTGATATCGTCCTGGTGGACTTTCCCTTCACTGTCAGTGGTCCTGGAAAGCCGCGTCCAGCCTTGGTGATTCTCGACACCGGCGACGCGGACGTGTTGCCGGCACGAGTCACCACTCAGCCACGAACAACTTCTTCTGACATTCCGCTTGCGGGTTGGCAACAGGCTGGCCTTCTGGCTCCATCCATTGTGCGCCTTCACAAGTTGGCGACGCTTGCCAAGAGTCGCATCCAGAGGCATCTCGGTAGGCTCGAGACGAACGACCACCAGTAGGTTGCAACAATCCTGCAGAGGATTGCGGCCACTTGGTGAGGGAAGCCCGCATCACCGGGCACGGCGACTTGTGTAAAGACAAAAGGTGGCAGGCTGAAATGGACCTGCGCCCGCTCCAGTATAATGGGTGGCAGTCGACCCGTGCCGACCAGTTGCCCGGAGTCGCGTTCTGATTTCAAGCGGCAGGACATTGCATCCTCTCGCAGGACAAATCACAACCGGGCCCAATGTCGCTCGCATGCCCACGCAAAAGCCGTGGACATGGCACCCGGCGCGGCTGCTGAGCGAGTAGTTGAAGTTATCGGTAGGGCCGCTCGTGCTGCTGCCGTTGCTGCTACTCGATTACTTCTTGCTGCTTCCAATTAACCTAACCAGCCAAGATGACGAAAAGCAGTTGCCAAGGCACGAGAGCGAATTTCATGGTTCACCCGCTGAGATTGAGGAGGAATGATTAGCATTAGGTCTCGCATTGGCTCCGTCAATCGGCTGATTCTCTCGTGGACGGAAGCCGCCAAATTCAATCGAGGCGTCCCCTGCTGCCCGACTGAATACTTTGACCCTACGCCCGGTCTCCCTTACAACGCCGCCATTGCAGAAGTCGGGCGATGAAACGTGCGCTCGTGGCAATACAGGCTGGGCGCTCTTATCTGGGACTTCGGCAGGAGAAACATCGGCGGCGGCGTGGACGGGCAGACGTGCCTATATTTCCTCCCACGATACCCCGAGCCAGCGATTGCCCGTCTCGACGAAGTGGGCGGCGATTTGTTTCGCTGTTTCAAAGGGTACGCAATATCGCCGATCTATCGGCGTCGCAGTTCCTCCCACGACAAACTCCACGTCGCCAACGTTCGGTTCTACCTCGGTTGAACCAACTGCCATCAAATACGGGGGAGTTCCATCGCTGGGAGCGTGCTGAACGCAGCCGACATCACCACCCAGCCCGACTGTCAAAGTGAACCCATTATCCCCGATCAATTCGCACATGAAAGGGGGCCTTGAGCAGTTTAGCTCATCAAGCAATGCGATTACTTGGGAGGGACTTGCGAACCGCTCACCGTTGCAAGGGTTCGTACGGTCTTCCAGGTCCTGAAATTCCACCATCATCGGGCGTTTCCAATAGACACTTTTGAGGTACCATCCGGTAACACAATTGCCAACACGCTGCCAGGAGGCAACATGTTTTCCAGATTCTGAAGTCAGGGCAGACAGATTTGCGGGTTGTTGATGTACAGGATCGCCTGGTGCCATGCCCACGGCTTTTGCGTGAGCATGCGAGCAACAGCGAACCATCGGTAACTGACCACTCCAGGCAGCGACTCCGTATCGAGCTGCAATGTACCAGCACCCGCCCCAGTATAATCGGGAGCAGTGCACCAGAGCCAAAGAGAGTGGTAGGGTGTGTCAAGCGTACTCGCGCCGACGCACCGTTCGATTCCGGCATTCTGGGGTCAGGTGCGTCAGCGCGGCTACGCTTGACACGCCCTACTCTGCTTCGTCGAGCGCTTGCGTTGGAAGCACGTTCTGGAAACAGCGATCTCATCGCAGCGGGACGATCCTCAGCTTCCCTTCTTGGGGACATTTTCGTTGGCTAGAAAGTTCGCCATGTCTCACACGGGCAGGGGGTGGACATGTTCCTGTTTCAAGGTCTCGGCAGCGTAGTGGCGAACTGCCTTAAGATCTTCGCGAACAAGCTGCGGGTAGTTCTTCAAGATCTGCTCATCGGTCCAGTCTTCCGCCAAGAGATCCATGAGAAATGCGACGGCCAGGCGTGTCCCGCGGATGACCGGCTTGCCGACCAGCACCTTTGGGTCTATGGTGATTCGATCTTGCCAGTCCATAATGTTCTCCGTCTGAGCGAGGGGTTGCCGTTGGCGACACGAAGCCAGCGTACCATGGTTGGATTCTATAGGACCGCGTAGGGACTTGCAGCATCAACCACGATTCGGGTGCCGCGGGATGACCGCCGAATGTTATTCCCACGGCGCCCTACACGACTTTCGCGCGCGGCTCCAGCGCTCCACTCTCTCGATGCGACCGGCGAGATCCTGAATGGTGGCGGCGCGCCTCGCTGGGGACTCCGCATCTGGTTGCATTTCCAGAAGCTGGCGGGAAAGTTTGCCGGTCTGCCCTCCCCCTTGCCATTGCGATAGGTATGAGCGCGTCGCGGCACAGGTTACTGCATCTCCGTAGGCTATGAGCTGTTCCCTCAGGAGTTCGAGCATGGCGTTTCGGTCCCGATTGTACGGGAAGGCATCGCCCTGCAAAAGACACTGAAGAGTCGCGACCACAACCTGACTATGGAGGTGCGATGTTCGTGCTAATGCTTCGAGCCCCTTGGCCCAACGAAGAGGCTTGATCAACCCGCTGGGCTCCAGGGCGTGCATGACCGCGCCGAGCTCCCCGCCATCGAGACGGCGGTCGTTGATCGCAGCAATCAGCACGTCCGTAGCCAGACCGCTTTCGTCTGGCTGCTTGGATGAGAGGGCGAGAGCAAGCAAGTGCAACGCCATCGGTTTGAGAGGGACGTCGGGGTCGAAAAGAGGCTCCAGGTAGACGCGGTTCATTCGGGCACAAGTCGGTACGCCGGTATGGCCGGCCACTTGCTCAGCACCGACCGCGAACAAGGACTCGCGGGCCAATGGCCATACGGTCGCTGCCCAGCGCAGTAGGGGTTCGTCCCATCCACGATTAAGACGATGCAACTGGACCGTGGCCGGTTCCGCTGCTCGCGCCGTCGGCAAAGGGGGGTATCTCTCCATCAAGTTCGGAGCCTGCATCCAGGCTGATGCAAGCTTGTGGGGGCCTTTCCGAAACGCATAACTGGCGGCGAGACCGGCATCGGGGCCCAAACCTGGATGACATTGCTCCAAGGCATCGTCGTCCATGAAGGGCTGGCGCGCTCGGGCTGCCGACACCCACCAGTTGGCTGTTGGCCCGATCGTTTCCCCATTACTGCCGAGCGCGTAGCGAAGAGCACTTGCAAATTCTCCTGCCACTCCGGCTACTTCCGCGAGCGCCGCTGCACGGCGCTCCGGTGCCAGGCGTAAGAGCGCAAGCAACCCGTCCGCGTTGCCTGGCGAGACACTTCCCGCGGTAAGTTGGCGTACTCGGCTGGCCAATATCAGAGGGTCAATCCAGCCGCCACGATGCGTTGGCGTTGCCAAGAGTGGCGCGGCGCGGGGCTGGCCGACTTGTCGGATTAGTTCATTGATGCGCTCCCGATAGCACATAAAGTATCCTGGAAACCCTGGCGGACACCACATTCTGCCGGTTACCCAGGCCAAGACGACGTCGCACAGCGACCGTTCAAAGAGATTCAGGGCTATTCTGTCCTTGGTTGCCAGTTCATTGGATCGCGCTAGCAAGGGGCTGACTCGCGCCGCAAAGTCGCTTGGTTGCTCTTCACAGAGCCGGGCGACGCCATCGAGGGCCCGCTCCACCTCGTCGGCTGCTTCTGCATTCTCGAGTACCCAAGCGAATAGATCGATCAGCTCGTCCAGCTCGTCGACCGGCTTCAACTGCGCTTCCGGGTTGAGTCGAGGCATTTCCGTGCCATCGAAGCGGAGCGCTGGGAGAGTGCCCGTGCCGCTGGAAACCGCTTCTATCGCAGCGGGGACCCCGGCCAATGCAGTTAGCTCCGGGTCGAGCGCCGCGGCGCGACAAAGCAAGTCGTCCAATTCCGGTTCAGAGATGGAGCCATGCTCCGCCAGCCGCTCCGGTTGAAACGTTGCTAACCACGCCTCCAGGCGCGACCGCTGCGAGGGAGCCAGGTTAGGGAGCCTGTCGCCGAGAACCTGCTTGAGATCGTGACCCGGTGGGTTCGCGTAACGCTGGATGACATCCAGGGCTTTTTTCTCGACTTGGGCGTCCGGATTAGCGAGAGCCTCCGCAGCGAGCAGCGCCACGCGGGCATGAGAATCGCCGTTTCCCCAATCTCCTTTTTGGAGGAGCTGAACAGCCGAGAGAACAATGCCCTTTGACCGAGCGAGTAGAGCCGGCCTCAGGTGTTCCAGCAGCGCATCCGCATGGAGTCGCTTTTTCGGGACGAGTTCATGGAGGGTCCGCAGCGCGAATGCCACCGTGGAAGCATTCCGGCTTTCTACCAGGCCAAGGTAGCGTTCTGCCCGCTCTGAGCGTTCCTCTAGTGTTGGTGAAAGAAATGCGTACAGACGAATGTAACCGCGCGAGTGATCTTCGCGAAAATCAGCTTCGAGAGCGTCCAGGCTAGCGTCGAGGAGCCGGGCACGCGGGATCCTCCCTTCCTCGGCAAGACGAGCCAGTGCGGTAAACCAACCGTTGGCACCAGACTCGTAAAGGGGGACGCCAACCTGGAAGATTTTCCAGAGTTCGTCTTCCAGAAGCACGGGGTCCACGCACAAAGCATTGTAGACACCTCCGCCCGCGTGCCCGAGCCAGGCAACCATTCCCCGACTGTAGTTGTCGGATTGCGGCCGCTTGCAGAGTCCCATGCGCTCTAGCCGCCGCAGGGCCGGCCAGTGGAATTGGTGGCGGCTCGTGTCCTCACAAATCCATTGCGCCCACTCGTCGAGCCACTTTGGACGTCGGGCAGCCAGCACCGCGACAACATCATCCTGAGACAGATAGGACCAGGGCCGCCTCTTCCACTGACTTAGCGAGGCCGAGGCAAGCACAGCAATCTCGAAAACGCGCGTATCCGCAAGGTGTACCCAGGGCGCTGCCCGCGCCCGTTGCAGTGCCGACTTGGCAACCGATTTGCGTTCCGCTTCGGTCGCGTTCTCAAAGAATTCCAGGCAAGCGCTCGCGTCACCGCGGTCGAGAATCGCATTTAGCTCTTCGTTGCTCATCGCTCGGTCGAATCCTTACCTTCGGTCGTAGTGGACCCTTGGGGGGCTTCAAGAACGATCTGCGCGGCAAGCACGTGCTTGCAGGGCCCGCGCAGTCCTTGGTGTTTGGCGAACCATGGACAGGTGCACTTCCACTGTGTTCCAGATAGGCGCACACGATGCTCGACACCAGTCCCCTGAACCAGGGCCTCCTTGTTTCCATCTTCCCGGCGGATGAAACGGACGCCGCCAGCCGCGACAATTTTGCGTGCATCGAGCAACCGTGGCTGCAGCGCTTCCACTCCTGATAAGTCAAAAGGCAATTCGCGCTGGAAGTAAGCCCGTTCGGCGAGGTCATAGCCGACAAGCCCCCGGGATGCCAGCACACTTAACGCAGCAGCAACGGCCTTCGCATCCAGGTTGTGATGTTTTGCCAAGCCATCCGCATCGATCTTTGCTTCCCAGCGGAGCGCTGCACGAATCCGCGGCAAAACCGACTGCCAGTCCGTACTGGCCAGATCGGCTAGCACTTGGCCCTCTCCGGAGAACCCTCGCCATACGTCGGGGCTGAGTACCATATGGAAACGGGCCTCACGAGTAATCAATTCCCAAGTGCTCGTCTGCGTGGCTGACTCGGCATAGATCCTTAAACAACGGGCATGATGCGCGAGATCTTCGAGAACACGCAGGCGTTGCAAGCCAGCCACGCAAACGCCATCTTTCTGCTCGCGCTGGCTGATGCGGAGCTCCTTGCCTGCCGTGACGATCCAACACGCACTTTTCATCGGTGTCCGCGGGAGCGCCCTGAAGAAACGCTGCGCTTCGCTGCCGGAAACCTCCAATCGCGGTATCATCCGCGCCTGATAAGCCTGGACCTCAACGAAGCCCCGCAGCCAGCGCTGCGGCAAAGCAACCTTCCGCTCGACCACTGTCCCTTGCTCACGGGCTAGTTCGAATGTATCCGCACCAACCGAGAAAACGATCTCGTGGTCGGAACGAATCCTGGCCAAGGCTGCATGCGTGGGTGGATTGAAGTCCACGTTAGTTGTGCCCCGACCCATGAATTGGCCTGCAAAAGCTCCCGGTAGGAGGTCCACACGAACGTAGGCACTGCAACACGCGGAAAAACCCTCGAAACGCAAGCGTTCGCCCCCGCTCGTCACCACCGGATCGAGGACTTGCTTCAGGCTCGCTGTGGGAAGATGGAATCGCGATTGGACGACGCGTAGCAGGCCGCGGAGCAGATCGGCAGTCTCTTTGGGCTGCGTCAACTTGCCGCTGAAGAAATGTGGGTGTTGCTCGACTCCGCCGCAGGTAGCCAGCCGCAATTGCGAGCCGCCCTCATGGACTGCAAATCGGGAGGAAAATGGATACCTGTATGTATAGTCGAGGGCCGCGGCCGACATCGGCTCATCTCCGAGTATCTTAGAGCTTGCCCCGATACGAGCGATTCCAACGAAGCGCCCGGCTTCTCATGGGATCATCTCGGGTTCACTGGGTCGCGTCAAACAGAAAAGGCATTGAAGTGTCGCAGAAAGCAAAATGGGACATCGTACTTTTTCACTTGCCCCAGCGACCGCCAGGCTCCCAGGCCATGCCCACGGCTTTTGCGTGGGCATGCGAGCGACAGCGAATTATCAGGAACTAACAACTCCAGGCAGCGACTCCATGTGTACCTGCAATGTACCAGCACCCACTCCAGTATAATCGGGAGCAGGGCACCAGAGCCAAAGAGTGGTCGGGAAATACGTTCTGATTTCATCCGGCAGGAGATTGCTTCCTCTCGCGGGACAAATCGCAACCAGGCCCAACGTCGCTCGCATGCCCACGCAAAATGCCGTGGGCATAGCACCGGCGATTGGCAAGGGCCACCCAGTAAACGGCATCTGCGAAGACTCGCTTCATGAGTTCGGATGCTTAGGGCTGCCGTAAATATAGTGGTCCAGCTGTGCAGAACCATCCGCGGGAATCCGGTCAAAAACCGCGTCGGGAATGGTAGCCGCGGCTTTTGCCAGTCGTTGCCAGGCGGGCTCCGGGGCAGAAGATTCTCGTCCGGCTACGGCACTAGCCCTGTCCTCGGCCGATCGGAGTAAGCGCACGGCTTCAGTGATCGCATCGTCCTCTGACGCGAAGCGCCCACTTTGCACTTTGGCCTGGACGAATCTCTCCAGGTCCTCTGGTAAGTGGATGGTCATGTCCTATACTCCTCTGCCTTGACCCTACCACAGCGCTGGCTTCGTGCCAAGCAAAGAGACGGCGCATCCTTGTCGGTTCACACGGAGGCGAGGCGGCTTTGTGCCGGATGCCATGCTCTCAGGCAGCTGACTGGCCAAAGGAAGCCCTACTCGCGGGAAGCCCTGAAAGCATGCCGAGCAACCGGTGACCGGCGCAGTTCAGCGGGGCGCAGGCGGCCATTGAATTGCCCTCCTGTACTGGGGCACGAACATGGTCCCGGGCCTTCGGCGTGTAGGTTTGCTTTCACTGTGAGGACCACGCAACTAATTGCGGCATGGAGAGAAAGATTAAGAGGAAGACTAGGATTACGAAGAGGATTAGGAGCACGAGTAAGAGTAGGATGCCGGCCGTCTCCATTACAACTCTTAATCATACTCTTACTCTTGCTCCTCGTCTTGTTCCTGATCCTACTCTTCCTCTTAATCTAGCTTCCGCTTCTACCACAAACGTGACTGGATAGCGCCGGCCGTCGCATACGAAGCATGAGCCATTGGTTGCGCAGCGATCATTCGCGATTGGCGGTCGGGCGAATCGATTCCACTTCTGCTTCCAATTCAGCCAGGCGTTGGCTGAAGTCGGCGTGCTCGCGTAAGCGCATACCGAAATCGAGGATGGACCGGGCTGCCCCCAGCCGAACCGGCGCAGGCTGGTTCGCGGCCTGTAGGGTTAGCAATGTCTTCACCGCTTCCAGACCGGCCACCGTTAACATGGTGGAGGAGCGCTCTAGCCGTTCGCTGCGCATCTTGCACAGGCGGGCCTTCACGGCGGGGTCGGCCAACCATCGGTAGGCCGTGCGCTTCGAGATGCCGACGCTCTTGGCGGCGCCCTCGACCGCCGCCCCAAGTACCAGCGCAAACAAGAACTCTTCCCTGATGTTTCTCTTGTGTGTTGCCATGCGATTCCTCTGGCTTCATGCCTGATGGCTAGGGACATGCGGAGCAAAAAGGTGTCAGGACCCTTTTCAGATCCTGGCATCGCAGGGATCGAAGTGATCGGAAGCTTGGATCTGAAAAGGGTCCTAACACCTTTTTGCGAAACTGTCCGCGCGGTCCTAGCCTATGATGTGGGACGCTTCCTGCGTCCTGGTCGGCAGCCGTGGAAAATGATTTGGCCGCCAACGGTTGGAAGGCGGGCACCCAACGCGGGAGCCGCACCAACCTTTATTATGATCGATGGCGGAGGCATTGTCGAGGGGCGGAGGTGAACATTTCCGTTTCCGGAAACGTCACGATATTGTTTAGCCGCGACTCGAAGAGAAGCGCGTGGACTGACGGCGATGGCCCCCCTTCTGTTCACGCGCTCGCCGCTGGCTCGCGGTTAAACGAAGAATGCAAGGACGAATATGTGTATTGTTGTTCACATGACATTTGACAGGCCGGCGAACCTGGCTTTGGACCTTTCGGTAATGATGCAAGGCTTGTGATGACAATATGTTACGGTCACCAGTGCCAAGTCAGACTCCGTGTCTGGGTGCCCCCCTTTTACATGACAAAACATGACATTGCGAATGATGTCAGCGGACTTGGACCGTCTTTCAGATCTCCGCCAGCCGTTCCCTGGAATCGCCGAATTCGTTGAGCCTTACTCCCGTCTTGTCCATCATCGCCAGGTAGAGGCTGCACATCTTGCGGTTCGGCTTGCCCAGGTAGTTGAGCGTTCGCCCAGTTTGGATCTGACCGCCGCCGCGTCCGAGCAGGACCACGGGCAATTGCGAGCAATCGTGGGTACTGCCGTGCAGCATGCTCGATAGGAAGAGGATCATGCTGTTGTCCAGGGCCGTCCGTTCACCCTCCTGGATCTTGTCGAGCTTGGCTGCGATGTACGCGACCTGCTGCGTGAAGAACTGGTTGACCTTCAGCCAATCGGCGTTATCCGTGTGCGACAGCAGGTGATGGATCATGTAATCCACACCCAGGTGTGGGAAGCGCTGTGAAGAGTGATCGTTATTTAGCTTCAGAGTGCATAACCGCGTGGTGTCGGTCTGGAAGGCAAGCACGAGAATGTCGCACATGAGGCGCATGTGCTGATCGACATCCTGAGGCACGCCGTCGGCAGGGCGCGGCAGGTTCGGCTTATCGAGGGTGGGCCGCCATCCTTGCAGCCGGCCCTGCTTGCCTGCCTGCTGGATGCGCTGTTCCACCTCGCGAACCGACGCCAGGTATTCGTCGAGCTTGCCGCGGTCCGTGTAGCTGACACGCTGGCTGAGGCTTTTGGCCTCCTCCGAGACAAGATCGAGCACGCTGGCGTCGCCCTTGCCCACGTCGTCGCGGAAGAGCCTGTCGAACGCCAGCGCCGGGTAAATTTCCAGTGGCGTGGCTGTCGTCGGCGAACTCCAGGAAATGTGCGAGCTATAGATCATCGAGTAGCCCTTGTGCAGGGCCGAGATCGAGGGCTCGCATCCCAGCACCAGGCTGGGGACCTTGGTCTCTCGGCCGATCTTTTGAGCAAGAAGCTGATCGACGCTGACTCCGGAGCGAATGCCGCCGCCGCCTTCCAGGGCTGCCCCGGTCAGAAGGTTGCCGGTCTGGGCACTGTGAATGCCGCCCTTGCCGGCCTCAGCGTTATAGAGGCCCTCGAGAAAAAGCATCTTTTCCTTGAACGGCTCGAGCGGTTGCAGAACCTTGCCCAGCTCCAGGCCACGGCGCTCGCCCTTGGCCCACCATTGCTTGCCGTGAAAGCCATTGCCCGCGAACAGCACGGCCATACGGACCGGCGCTGTCGACGAGCGCCCCCGGATTGGTTCATCACCCCACACGGGCACAGATTCCAGCCACGGCAACGCCATGCTCACGCCCAGGCCACGCAAGAAGGCACGGCGAGTTAGCTGATGCGGGTTGGGGTCTTGCCAGGACTTCATCGATCATCTCCTTGCTGGAACCAAAACTTGGGGAGGCAGCACCTCGCGTGGACTATTCATCTTTGGTGGCTTCCCGTCCTCGATGATACCGGAATTGCTTGCTCTCCACGATGGCAAGCACGGCGGCGGACAGATGATTATCGTTCTTTTTCAGTCGGCCGAGCATTTCATCCAGAAGCGGCTGATCGGATAAACCCACGGAGCGACCCAATGCGTAACCGAGCAGTTTCTGACAGAAGTGCCGCTGGAATTCGTCGCGCCGCTGGATTGACAAGTAGTTGCGTAAGCCGTCGATCCCTTCGAACTTCGTGCCGTCTTTGAGCTGGACATTGGTGTCGATTGGCCGGCCGCCAAGGTCCTTGGCGCGGTATCGACCCAGCGGATCGTACTTCTCCAGGGCAAAGCCGAACGGGTCGATTCGCTGATGGCAGACGTAACATTCGGGGATGTGCGCGTGCTTTTCCACCATCTGCCGCACCGTCGCCTCGCCAGCGGATTCCTCTTCGGGCAACCGCGGCACGTTGGGCGGCGGCTTGGGTAATTTCTCACCCAGCATCGTTTCCACCAGCCAGTTGCCACGCAATACCGGACTCGTACGGGATGCGCCCGATTCCTTCGTCAGCACGCTGCCAAGTGCCAGCACTCCCCCGCGGCCGTCTTTCTTCACACCAGCCACGCGCCTCCATTCCGGTCCGGAAATGCCGGAGATGCCGTAATGACGCGCTAGTGTGCCGTTGAGGAATGTGTAGTCGGCGTCGAGAATCTCGAGTAGCGGACGATCTTCCTGGAACAGGTACTGGAAGAAGCGGACTCCTTCTTCATTCAGCGCTTGCCGCAGCTCGTCGTTGAAGGTTGGGAACAGCTTCTCGTTCTTCTCGTGGTTCTGTTCGATATCGCGAACGTGCAGCCACTGAGTCGCGAACTCCACGGCCAGGCCTCGCACCTTGGGGTCTTTGAGCATGCGGGCGACCTGGGCCTCGAGGATTTTTGCGTCCTGCAGATGTCCGCTGACAGCCGCACGACAAAGCTCGGCGTCGGGCATTGTCGCCCAGAGGAAATAGCTGAGCCGCGTCGCCAGTTCCCATGACGAGACTCGCTCAGCTTCGTTACCCGGCGAAACTTGCTCGACGCGGAAGAGAAACGACGGCGAGACCAAAGCGCGCGTAAGCACCGTGCGGAAGGCTTCGTCATGACTCATCCCCTTGTCGCGGACCGTGGCATAGAGCCGAAGAAGCTCTTGCCTCTCCCGCGGCTGCAGCGGCCGACGGTAGGCCCGCCCCGCAAAATCAACGAGTGCGTCGAGTTGACGAGGGACAGCCGCCAACAACTCTTTCTCGAAATCCTCGGCTCGATTGCGGAAGTTTCCGCGCTGGCCCTCGAAGTAGGCAAGCAACTCCTTTGGCTGATCCTGGGTCACGAAGCCAATGAAGAGTGGCAACTGCTTGTTCTCGGTCACGGGGAACTGGGAGATAAAGCGCAGTTCTGCCCAGAGGCGATCGAGATGGTTATTCTGATCCTCGTCGAGGAAGAGCCGGATGAGAGGCTCGTCCTCGCGATGATAGAGCTTCAGACACACGACTTCGTCATCGGGAATGACACGTGCATAGCAGGTGAATTGCGGGAAGTAGCGACGGAACTCCTCGAGCCCGCGAGCCCATTGCTCCGCCACCTTGCCGCCGGGAGATATCACAAACGGACTCTTGCCGTCTACAGCCGCAATTGACTTTGCCGCCTTCTTGGCGACCTGGGGGGCAGGCGCGAATTTCCCAGCCTGTGGTGGTGCTGTCAGCACCCGAAACTGCACGACGCGCTCCGGCCCGCCCGGGTCGAGCCTGCCTTCGACGACGAACACATGATCCCGAAAGAGTGCAGCCGGCAAGCGCACCTCTTGCATGGAGTTTGCAGGAACAACGAGCGCGTCGTTCGTAAACCGCCCACGATCAAGGCCATAATGAGCGGCGGCTTCGGACCGATTTTTGGGCAGGCGCGCCAGATTGATGCCACAAAGCAGGCGGCCGTCGAGCGATACGAGAAGGTCATAGAGAAGGCGATCGGGATGCTTTTCCTGAGTGGGACGAGGTCCAGCTAGCAGGGTCTGCACTTGTTGCGCGAGCTGGGCAAGGCCTGGCTGCCGTTTTGGGTCCGAAGCAGCTTGCCGCCATTGATCCAGGATCGACCGAGCCGGTAACCCAGCGCCGGCCAGTAGCGCCTCCCCCGGTTTCCGCGCCGGTCCATGGACGAAGCGCCAGACGTCCCGGTTACCAAACTTGTCGGGGTGGGGATTGCCTTGCAGAATCGTGTTGGCAATGTCGCTGCCAAGGTTCCAGGCTCGGCCTGGCTTGTCCACCTCGACGATGTTCAAAGCGACCTCGGTCAGGTCGCATGCATGGTCCGCATCGCGCGGATCCACGGCCAGGAGAATCTGGTCTCCCTTACGCACGCGCAGCTCACGCGGCGGCACCTCGGCGGCTTTGCCGACATTAAGCACGCCGTCGGCAAGGACGGCGGCCTGGTCGGCCCTTCGGCATTCCAGCCACCAGGTAACCCCATTGCCGCAGCCGGGATGGGCATGGACGATATTCGCGTTGAGACGCACTCGACCCTGAAGTGGGCTTTCCCACAATACCGCCACGAAGCGCGTGGGTGTTGGGTGCACGGCAACGTGATGCGGTCCAACTCGGCCAGGCACGTACTCGGTCACATCCGAGGCGTTGGCAATTACAACAGGCAGGTCGGAACCACGTGGCACCCAGCCGTTGATCGCTGGCTTTTGATCATTCTTGGGGAGCTTGGCGTCGAGCAAGACCAACGGCGCTACCGGCACTCTTCTTCCTGGAAGCCTATCTCCGGATCCTTGCCCGCTCTGTTGCTCCAACTCCAGCAAATCGTTCCACCGGCCTAACAGCTCGGCATCCAATCCGTGCGCCCTTGCCAACTCTGTTAGCGAGCGCTTGGGATTGTTGGCCGCTTCCAATGTCGCGGCAACATAGCGGGCGGTATCAGCGAAGAGGGCCCGATAATCCACTTCATACGCGGGGCCGTACTGGGAATAGTCCCGCAGGAGGAGTGGCGGCTTATTGTCGCCTTCCAGCCGCGGCTGTCGCCAGACGACCTGGCTCTCCGCGTTCCCCCCAAGCAACCCTCGGGCCGACAGATACAGGACCACCTCGTTCTGCCCTGGCGCCGGCTTGACTTTTAGCCTAAGGGTCTGGGTTTCTGTCAGGGGCGGGTTGTTCGGCAATTGCCGGATCGTGTTCCCGTAGCGATAGCTGCCGATGAGCACGAAACGCCACAATAGGTCTTGCCAGCCGGCGATTTGGGCCACGAGTCGATCAACATCCCGCGGCTCGGCTAACCGCCAGTCAGCGCGAATCTCATCGAGAGGGAAGGAAGACTCTTTCTCATTCAAGAGTCTCCACAGTATCTGAAGATACCTGGAGTTGAGTCTCTCCTTTGCGGCCACCGTCTCCACGGTAATGCGGCCTTCGGTAAGCGCCTTCCGATACTGCACGGTCGTCAGCAGATATGGCTTGAGGGGCAGTTTGCCGCCGTCGGAGAACTGCGCATAGAAATGCTGTAACTCAGCGATGATCTCATTCGTCCAGTCGCGGCGCGTTTTCGCGGACGAAAAGCGAAAGCCCTCGGGCAGAAGTACCGCGTGCGCTGCAATCTCCTTGGCGGCGTTCAGATACTTGTTCAGGAGAGTCGGCGACGTGACCAGGGCATCGCCTGCGTTGGTAAAGCCTTCACCGGCGGCCCCATCCACAGGGAAATCACGGGCGGGCTGCAGATCGACACCGGTCAAGTCGCGAACAGTATTGTTGTACTCGGCATTGCTCAAGCGGCGCAGCACCACGCGGCCGGGATCGCCAGCTCGCGCGCGTGCCTCTGCATCCAGCAGGTCGCGCACCCAGGCAACCAAGCGCTGGCGGTCAGCTGTCGGCGGCTGCGGGTTTTTCTTGGGAGGCATCTCGCCGTTTTCCAGCATTTCCAAAACGCCTTGCCAAACGCGGACATCCTTCCGCGCCAGATCCAGCGAGGTAAAGCGCTCCAGGTCGAGGTCGCCCTTGTGTTTCTTGGTGGAGTGACATTTGAGGCAATGCTGGGCCAGCAGCGGGCGGACCTGGTCGGCGTAGGTGCGGGCGAGTTCGGTAGGCGTGGATTCACCAGCCTCGCGGGCCGCTGCGAGCGCGCAGCCGAGCAGGACCAGGAACGCTCCCAGCGGGCGAAACCGAGTCCAACGTGAGTTTGAGGTGCTCGCCTGATCCATGATGATTTCCTTGGTGGCAGGCGGCCCTTGCTCGGGCAAGGAGTTTGGGGCGGCGCGGGCCACCAATTTCGCTCAATTTCCGTCGTTTGCTAGTCTTCCGGCACGAAGCCGGCCTGGCAGGCATAGGAGGCAGGATCGTTTCGCTCAAGACAATATGACATACGCATGCGCCTCTAGCAATCTTATTCCACTAGTCTGTTTTTGTCCGCGCAGTTGTCGAAGACTCCTATGACGGCGACACAGCCAACGCGGCGTGAAATGAAGGCTCGTCCATTGCCTTCGCGCGCCCACTGTCAGGTCCTTGGCAATCAAAAGTTGTGCAGGTCTTCGTCACGAACCCGCTAGCTATTGTGGAGAGGCCTTATCAACGTCCGATGGACATTCCGCGATCACTTTTTTGAGGTCGGCCAAAGCGTCATATATCTTCCCCTGTTAATCCGGCATCCTTCATAATGCCTCGTTGCGTTCCTGGTTTCAGATCCTTGTTTCCATGCACCGGCACGATGATCGTGATTGGGTTTCCTGCCCGCTGGAATGCCTGATGGCTGCCCTTTGAGCGGACCAGTATCCATCCTCGTTTCCTGAGAATTCGGCACATCCGCTTGCCGGAGACCGGCTTCACAGTTCGATCTCCTGCAACTCTGCGTCGGCCGATTCTTCCATGGTTTGCTTCTGCGTGCGCTCCGCAGTTACCTCGAGCCAGAGTTCGGCCGCTTCTTTGATATTCTGCATAGCTTCGTCACGCGTCTCGCCTTGCGACCGGCAACCAGGGAGGGCAGGCACGCTTACGGAGTACCCACCCACGGCTTCCGGGCGTATCAGTACCTTTAGCTTCATCGTCACCTCCTGTCTTGATTGTAGTCCAGTCAAGCCGGCCGTTCGACGTAGGCGTGCCTGGCTGCGAATCAGTCGTGATCGAAAAGTGAAAGCTGGCGCACCGACTGGGAGGTTGGCGGCGCGGTTATCGCCCATTGCGGCGCTAACTGTTGGATCAACACGCGGATCCGCTCCGCGTTCTCGGCCGCCTGGCTGCGATGACAATTATTGAATAGCAGCAATACCCGGTCCGTGGAAGCTTCCGCCTGGTTGATGGCGGTTATCCACTCCTTCAATGCCGCGTCGTCGTAGGAATAGTTGTAACGGTCGGCGTCGGATTGATACCAGTTGTCGGCATTGTGCGAATGGAACCGAACATAGATGTGCGGTCCCGACTGCACGAGGCCGCTCGGGTAGAGAGCGGGGATGTCGGGCACGTCGACCGCAACCAGGTCCGTTCTCAGCTCATGCAGCCAGGCCGGGACATCGGGAGCGGCCCAGGAGCGATAGCGGAACTCGACCGCCAAACCATACTCCCCGAATTCGTTGCTGAGCCTTTCAATCCAAGCCTCGTGTTTTTTCTCGCGGTGGATCGATTGCGGAAGCTGGCACAGGACTCCTTGCAGCTTGCCGCGCTGGCGCATTTGTTCGATGGCCAATTTGAACCCGGCCACGTCTTCGGTCCGCTCTTCGTGACTGATAGTGCGTGGCATCTTCACGATGAACTGGAAGCCGGCCGGCGTTCGGTCGGCCATGCGTGCGAGCATTATGGGTGTGGGCGGTCGATAGAAGGTGAAGTTCAGCTCAACCAGGGGAAAATGCTCGCAATAGTAGGCAAGCATTTTCTGCGTGCTGGTGCCCGGCGGGTAGAAGCCGCCCACCCAGTCGGGATAGGAGTAGCCGGAGGTGCCGATCCAAACTTGCATGTGCGGGGCCCTGAATAGGTCGCGTAGGACTTATCATTCTATCTTACGCGCGAGTACCCGCCTTCAGTGCATTCCCTGCGCAAATAGGCGTTCGATTCGCATTGCCGTGATCGTGATCACGCCGTATTGATCTTCGACTATGCCCTCGACCAGGTATGGCCCTATGCTCAGATAGGCGACGGGCGGGCAGGTGCCGGGAAACAATGTCACCTCGAACAGTCCCTCCGCGTCTTCCAGCGTCACGAACTGCATGTTTTCGCCGCGCTTCGTCGGCGCGTGCCGTGCCGTTGCCACAACGCCGGCAGCGCACACATGCCGGCCAATGTGCTGGGCCAGCGCCGTGCTGTGCACCAGCCCCGAAGGCAGCAGTGAACAGAACAAAGATGCCATCGGCGGGCCGACGACGAAGCCGAGCAGTTCCCACTCGTCGCGCAGCCGGCGTTCGACATCGTAATCGGCGGGCGACCAGTCCAGAGCAGGGCCCGCGCCGAAAAGGCCATCGCCAGGTTGTTGTTCCCGCAGGTCGGCCTCCAGAAAGAGAGCCGGCCGTGACCGGCCCGTGAAATCGAACGCGCCGCAGCGAATAAGGCGGGCCAGGGCTTCGGGGCCAGGCTGAATCCGGCGGCGGAAATCCGCGAGATCACGATAGGGACCGTGTTTCTCGCGCTCCGCCAGCATCGCTTCCCGTGCTTCCTCCTGTAGGCCGGCGATGACGGCCAAACCGGTGCGAATGCCTCCGTTCTCAATCGTGAACTCGCGCCCGGAGCGGTTGACACAAGGCAAAAGCACCGCAATGCCGGCCCGCTTGATGGCCTCGATGTAAACGCGGCGGGGATACATGCCCTGATTGTTGTTCAGGGCGGCGGTCCAGAACACCAGGGGCTGATGAGCCTTGCGCCGCGCTCCTTCCCAGGCGATCAGGCCGTAGCTGACGGCGTGGCTCTTGCAAAAAGAGTAAGCGTTGAACTTGGCAAGTTGCACCCACAGCGATTCCGCCGTGGGGCGTGCGACGCCGTTCTGCTGGCATGCCTGCAAAAACGCCCGCGACAGCGTGAGCGCCTCCGCATCGTCTACACATTTGGTGATCTGCTTCCGCCAGCGGTCCGCCTCGGTCGCCGAACAGTTGGTGAGCGCCTGCACGACCGCCAGGGCATCGTCCTCGTAGAGCATCAACCCACACGTCTCGCCCAGGACCGGCTCCAAAGAGGGATGCTCAAACTGCACCGGCTCCACGCCCCGGCGGCGGCGCACGAACAATTCCTTGCAGCCAATCGTCGCGGCCCCCGGCCGAATGAGCGCGAGGGCCTGGATGACGTCAACCAGGCCGCGGGGCTGCATCTGCGTCAGCAAGTGGCGCATGGCAGGCGATTCGAGCTGATTGACCCCCAGCGTGTTGCCGCGCTGCAAGAGTTCGACCGTCTGCGGGTCATCCTCGTCCGCCGGCAGAACCCCTCTCCCCTGAGTACAGGGGAGAGGGGAGAGTTCGTCCGATAGATTTTGGGCGAGCCGGCGCGCCTCGGTGACCGCAGACAGGGCCCGGTTGCCCAAAAGGTCGATCTTGACCAGGCCGACATGCTCGGCGGCGTCCTTCTCGAATTGAGTGATGACGACGCCCTTGGGAGCGCGCTGCAGCGGAGCGTAGTTTTCCACTGGTTCCGGCGTGAGCACGACGCCGCCGGGATGAACCGACAGGTGATGCGGCCTGCCCAGTAAACGTCGAGCATCCTCCAGGATGCGCGGCCAGCGCTCCGGCTCCAGCGGGAAGGATTTCGGCACGCGGCCCAGGGGACCGCCGCAGACCGGCTCGCCCAATGTCTCGACCCGCTCGTCCAGCGTCTCCAGGAGCGTGCTCACCTGCTCGGTGGACAGACCGTTTGCCTTGGCCGATTCCCGGAACGCTGCGCGTGGTTGCAGGAACGAATGCGAGCTGATCATCGCCGTGTGTTCGAGGCCAAAACGCTCGAACACCCAGGCGATCATGGCGTCGCGTATGCGCCAGTCGAAGTCGAGATCGATGTCCGGCAGATCCACCCGGCCGGCGTGCAGGAACCGTTCCATGGGCAAACCAAACCGGAGCGGGTTAACGTCGGTGATGCCGAGCAGATAGCAGACCAGGGAATTGCCGGCCGAGCCGCGCAGGGCAATGCCGTAGTTGCGCCGGCGTGCTTCGTCGGAAATCTCGGCGACCACAAGGAAGTAACCGGCCAGGTCGCGCAAGGCAATGACATGCAGCTCCTGCTCCAGGCGAGGCCGGGCGGCCGCGTCGTCGCTGCCCATGCGCTGGGTTAAACCGCGTTCGCACTGCTGGCGCAGATGATCGAGTGCATTGCAGCCTTCCGGCACGGGCGCGGGTGGAAAGATGAGGCCGCGCGGCAGCACGTCCGCTCGGCAGCGCTCGGCCAGAGCCTGCGCATTGACAATGCCTTCGACCAGGTCCTTGAAGCGCTGATAAAGGTCTTCGGCGTCGGCCAGGTGGTGAGCGGGGCTGATGCCCAGCTGGGCGGGAACCTGATCGAGGAGGCGCCCTTGCCGCACAGCCGTCAGCAGGCGCAGCGCAGTGTGTCCTTCCGGGCCGGCAGCATGCGCAGCCACGCTGGCGACCGGCTTGATCCCCAAACGATTGCCCGCCTCGAGCAACCGGCGCTCCTGCGCCGCCGAACGCCCCGGCCGGATGACTTCCAACCACAGGCGCGGCCCGAACGCCTCGAACAGGGGATCAAGCAGCTCGACATCGTCGGCCAGGGCATGCAAACCTTCTGCATTGTCAATCAGCATGCCAGCCAGGGAAGGCGGATCGTGCAGATGCAGCCGGCTGAGGATGCGGCAGAGACTGTGGTAGCCGGCCGGTTCGGCAATGAGTACTGTGCAGCGCCGCCCACGGTGGCGCAGACAAGCCCCCAAAATCGGCCGCACGCCATGCCGTCGCGCAGCCTCGGTGAAGGGGACTGCCCCGTACAAGTTGTTCGTATCGGTCAAAGCCAGCGTCGTGTAGCCGCATGCAGCTGCACGTTGGAGCAGAGCTTCGGGTCCATCCACTCCCTCCAGAAGCGAATACCAGCTGTGCACGTGCAGGGCGACGCCGCAAGGTTTCGACATGGTTTACAGCTGCAACAAGGCCGGTCCGCAGCTGGGAAAGTAGGGGCCGGCGCATCAATAGTGTTCTAATGTATATGCTTATGGCGGGAGAAATGTCAAGTTTGCCGGCAAACGGTTAGGGCTAGGAAAATACAGAAATACCGCTTGACGGCGGGGTCTCGAACGGTAGAATCGGAAATAAGACAGTCAGTCTGTCTGTCTGTCTGTCTGTCTGTCTAATAAAAAGGATCGTTGCCGATGAAGCTGGACCAGATCACCGACGTGGAGCTTTCCATCCTTCAAGTCCTCTGGGAACGCGGGGAGGCGACGAGCCGAGAACTCACCTCTGCGCTGTACACAGAAGCGACGGACCCCAAGATCGCGACGGTGCAAAAGCTCCTTGAGCGGCTGGAAGCGAAGGGGTGCGTCCAGCGGGACCGCCGGGAGCGGGCGCATCGATTTCGCCCGCGTGTAAGCCATGATCAGTATCTCCGTAGTCGTCTGAAAGCTCTTGCCGACCGGCTCTGTGGCGGTGCCCTAGTGCCGCTGGTGACAACGCTGCTGCGCTCCGAGGCGATTCCTCGCAACGACCGTGAGCAGCTCCGCAAGCTCATTGGCGAACTGTGGTCGTAGAAGAAGGCCGGCTACCTTGGCTCAGAATTGGTGAGGACTGTCATGCACACCTTCTGGGAAATCATAGTCAGCAACTCCCTCGTGGTTACTGTCCTGGCCGTGGTCATTGCTCTCCTGGGCCGGATGTGGAAAAATCCCGCGGGGCTGCATCTTCTCTGGGTAATGGTGCTTCTGAAGTTCGTCACGCCGCCGCTGGTCATCCTCCCTGTTCCCCTGACGGCGAACCTCCAGTCCCCCGCGCCCGAACAGCAGAAAGCCGGGCAGCGCAGCGCCGATCGACCGTCTGTCGAGGTTTCCAGAGAAGACGAAAATGCTTCCGTCGGTCTGGGCGGGCAGGAACATCGCGCCTCGGACGATAGAGACTTTCCTCGGAGTGTGGCCCCTGTCGACGTTGCCTCTGCCGTCGCAGACCGGCAGGGGCTGTCGTGGATGACCGTTTTGACCTGGAGTTGGGTCGTCGGCATCGCCCTGTTCGCGTCCGGACAGGCTTGCCGCATCCTGCGCCTTCGGAGACTGCTACGTGGCGCCCTCTCTGCTCCTCCCACCATCCTCAGCATGGCAGAAGAGATCGGCAGACGGCTCGGTCTGAGCTGGACGCCCGAGGTTCTGATGGTGTCTGTTCGATTGTCGCCGATGGTCTGGTGGCTTGGCGGCAGGCCCCGTTTGGTTCTTCCCGCCGCGCTGTTCGCACGGCTGGACGCGGCAGCCCAGGAAGCGATTGTCGCTCATGAACTGGCTCACATTCGCCGCCGAGATCACTGGATCCGGCTGCTCGAACTGACCATCAGCACGCTCTTCTGGTGGCATCCCGTGGTCTGGTGGGCCTGTCACGTGCTCCGAGAACTGGAAGAGCACTGCTGCGATGGCGTGGTCCTCGCCGCCGTGCCGCACGGCGGCAGGGCGTATGCCACGGCTCTGGTGGATACGTTAGATTACCTGTCCGAACAGTCGATGGCCCTGCCTCCCGTAGCGACAGGCGCGAACTCGGTCGTCTCGTTATCAAGGAGAATCAAGATGTTGAAAAATCCGGTCCCCGTCAGGCCTTTCACCGTTGGTCGCCTCTTGCTCTTGCTGGCCGTGGCAGCCGTGCCGATGGCCGTGGCCTTCGCCGCCAAAACTTCCCCGGCAGACGACGATCCCCGTTCAGGTGATCCCAAGCAAGATCAGGGACGGGACTCCATTGTGGCGCAGGCTGATAAGAACAAGGGAATAGGCCAACCGGCCGTTGCCAAGCCGTCAGGAACGGATAGCCCGGCAAAGGACCAGAAGAGGGAGACCCGGCAACTCGAGACTTGGCGAATAGCCATGAATCTTCAGGCCTCGAATCTGTTGCCGTCCGCAGTGCAATGGGCTGTCTGCGACAGGGACCCGGTCCCAGGCTTCAAGGCCCGAATCAAGAAGTTTCACGGGATTTACCAAGAGCAATTGAGAGAAGCGGAAAACGATGCCGCGAGTGAGGATAAACGCAAAGGATGGACATCGGTGCAGTGGGACTGGGGTTTCAAGGAAATCCCGGGAGATCGTCTCTATCTACTGACCTCAGATAATCCCAATGGGGGGCAAACGTCGAACGAACAAGACGGCAAGAAATGGATTGTGACAAAGGTCAGGATGACCAAGGGAAAACCGGTGTGCTGGTGCATCCCGGTGGAAGTGAAGTACGGCGAAGAGACCAAGGTGACGCTGACGGATAAGAATGTGTTCGATCTGGGATCCGCTGCTAATAGCGCGATGCGAGAAGCTGCAACCTCGACAGAATCTAATAAGAAGATCGCGGAAGGGTTTCGCAGGACCTGGCGGATCCAATTGATTCTTCGGGTCCCCGGCTCGGCGCCGGTCGAAGTGACCTATGCCATCTTCGATGAGGACCCCATCCCTGGATTCAAGGCATCCGTCAAGAAATGGCAGGCCAACCGAAAAGCGGCTCGGCTCGAAAACGAGGCGGTGAAGGGAGTCGAACGCCAGGAAGCGATGGCCACGAACTGGGATGCGGTCATCTTCAGGAAAATACGTGGGGATCGTCTCTATCAGCTAAAATCAAGTCGTTTTGCCACATTGGCCTCGAACGAGTCGGATGGCAAGAAATGGATCGTGACAAAGGTCGTAGAGATCAAGGGAAAATCGGTCTGCTGGTGCCTTCCGGTGGAAGTGAAGACCGGCGCTGCGATCAAGGCGACACTGGCCGAGGACAATGTGTTCGATCTGGGATCCGCTTTTGACGGCGCGCTGCGAGAATCAGAATCGAAGAACTGATGTGCGTGGTGCCGCGCTGAATGGCCGTCTATGGGTCCCGACTATCACCAGGCGCATCAGAATTGTGCCACGTTGGTTATCTTCATCTGCGACCCTGAAGCTAGCTTGCGCGAAGCGCCTGCCTTGGAAAGTGCCCGGTCATCCCGAGAGGGTGACTTCGAGGTGCGCAGCATTATCGCGGCTCCGTGAGCGCAGCGATGAGTCCTGGAGTGAGCAAAAGGCCTGATCCGCAATCAGTTTGTACCGCCAGAGTCGCTGGACGACTGGTTGCCGCGGCGGCCGCCGCGCCGACCACCGCCGGAATCACCCTTGCCGCCGTGTGAATGGCTTTCCGAATCCCCTTGATAAGACTTGCCGAGCATATCGAATTCGTATTTGGAGCCGACCAAGAAATGCTGCGTATGCCCGTCGCTTCTGAGCCACCACAGGGCGATTTCCGAGTCCTTGGAGGATCGGGTCAGTGGTGTGCCATCGGCAAACTTGGCGCGGAAATCGGCAGGCGAGACGCGCCTCAGCAGCGCCGGCCCGACTACCTCCGCTTCCCCAGTCGACGAGGTCACAAACGTGAAATTACGCTGGCCTCGCGCCAGCGGCAATTCGTCGTTCACCTTCACGTCCGCTTTGACGAAGCCGCGAAAGCCGACCGGAAGTACCAATTCCACGAACGGCCGGGGCTCCGCATAGACGTCCACAACGAAATTGGCAGGCCGCTTCTCAACGGTCTCGAACCAGCCCGCCGGCTGGATGGCTTCCACGGCTGACACCGGCACATACTTATCCTCGAACATGTACCCCTTGGCGGTCACGCTCACCGCGATGCCGGATTCTCCGTACGGCGCGGCTCGCAATCGAGCAATGCCGCTCTCTCCTGTGCTGCTGTATGAATCCGAAGGTGCAAAAGTGGGCTCCGTAGTTGGATATGAGATCTTCACTTCCGCTCCGGGAATCGGCTGTTGCGTCTCCGCATCCCTGGCCATCACCACCACCGGCCGGTACTGATGAAAGCCCTGGCATCCCGGCATCATTGCCAGCAGCAGAGCGGCAGAGCAGAGCCCGGAGCAAATCCCTCGGAGCTTCGCCTCTGCCGTTTGCTTGTGCGCGCCTATCTTCATGACCTACGCCTCCATGCCATGGAACATATGCGGATCGTCCCTCGATTCGTCAATCTCAGATGGCGCAAAATCTGAATCGATCGAAAACTGCCGGCCTGCAAATCTGAGGTACGGAAAAGGAGGGCAAAAGAAGAGGGCCTGGTTGAAACGGAAAACCGTCGCGCTTCAAGGGATGGGCGGAAGGGGCAAGCCAGGGAGGGTTGCTCAATCCGCGTGAGGCAGCGAAGCCCTGAGCCGTCTAGAATACTCCCCAGGCTGGTTGTCGAAGGAGTTGAAAAGGAGAGCATGTCATGCATCGATGGGTGTTCTTGTCTGTACTTGGTTTGCTGGCCGTCGCGGTATTGGGATTCTGGCGGACAGAAACAACCGGTGCGCCGCCTGGGCCGGACCAACGCATCGCCGCGCATTTTTCTTCGCCGCCTGAGGACGGCAAGCTGAATATCCTCTGCTTTGGAGCCCACCCCGACGATTGCGAGCTTCGCGCCGGCGGCGTGGCCATGCTGTGGGCTGCCCAGGGACACCACGTCAAGTTCGTCTCGGTGACGAACGGAGATATCGGCCACTGGCGCGATGCGGGAGGACCGCTGGCGAGGCGGCGCAAGGCCGAGGTGGAGCATGCTGCAAAGATTCTGGGGATCACCACGGAGGTCCTGGACAACCATGATGGGGAGTTGATGCCGACGATCGAGAACCGCCGGGCCATCACGCGTCTGATCCGGGAGTGGCGCGCCGACATCGTCATGAGCCATCGCCCCAATGACTATCATCCCGACCACCGTTACACGGGTGTTCTTGTGCAGGACTCCGCATTCATGGTCACGGTGCCGCACTTCTGCCCGGACGTGCCTCCGCTCAAGGCCAATCCTGTTTTTCTCTTCTATCCTGACGCGTTTCAGAAGCCCAACGCATTTGTGCCGGATATCGCCGTGGCCATCGACACTGTCATCGAAAAGAAACTCGATGCACTCGACACGCTGGAATCGCAGTTCTACGAGGGTGGCGCGTTGGGGTCTGCGGAGCTAATTCCCAGTGAACCGGCAAAGCAGCAAGAACGCCGCCGCCAGGTGCGCGCGAACCATGCCGCGCGTTTTCAGGCAGCTGCCCAGCGCTTTCGGAACAGGTTGGCTGACTGGTACGGCAAGGACAAGGCCGAGGCTGTCCAATATGCGGAGGCGTTCGAAATCTGCGAGTATGGCCGCCGGCCTGACCAAAAAGAGCTAGCGCGGCTCTTCCCGTTCTTCGCGAAGTAGCAGCACGGTTGTAAGGGGGTGCTGTCTTGCACTCAGGGGCGCGCCTTATATGACCGTGTGCGATTCGGCAGTAGGTCAGGTTTCCAACCTGACCGGACAGGTTAGGAAACCTGTCCTACGCCCCTGCCGAATTACGCGCAGTGATATAACCTGAATCACGCGAGGATTTGCGGTATCACATGTCCGTGCACGTCGGTGAGGCGTCGATCGATGCCGTCGTGGCGGAAAGTGAGCTTCTCGTGGTCGATTCCCAGAAGGTGCAAGACGGTTGCGTGGATGTCATAGACCTCGGTCGGATTCTGGCGGTCGAGCGGTTTGTAGCCCAACACGTCGCTGGGCCCATAGCTGATGCCGCCCTTGATGCCGCCGCCGCAGAGCCAGTTCGTGAACACATAGGGGTTATGATCTCGGCCCTTTCCCCCTTGCGAGGAGGGCATCCGGCCGAACTCGGTCGTCCAGAGGATGACGGTGTCGTCGAGCAGGCTACGCTGCTTGAGGTCCTTGATCAGTGCCGCAGCACCGCGTGCCATGCCGATGGCCAGCGGCCCGTGGTCGCGCTGCACATCCTCGTGTGAATCCCAGTTGCGCCGCGGAAAACCATTGTCGTTGCCGGACCAGATCTGCACGAAACGGACGCCGCGTTCCAAGAGACGCCTTGCAACCAGGCACTTACGGCCAAAATAGTCCGCTTCCTCGAGCGCATTGATCTCCTTGTCGAATGCCTTCTTGCCGTGGTCCAGGCCGTACATTTTGAGGATGTGCTCAGGCTCCTTGGAGAGATCGAGTGCCTCGGGAGCGGCCAGCTGCATGCGCGCGGCCAATTCGTAGCTGCGGATGCGCGCGTCCAGCTGATCGTCCCCGGGGCGCGCTGCGGCATGTTTCCGGTTGAGCTGGTTCGCGAGCGCAATGCCCGCGGCATCACTGCCTCGTGTGATGAACGTGCCTTGCTTGGCGGGAAATAGATCGGAAATAGGATTGAGCGCGCCCGGGTAAATCACGGTGCCTTGGTGCTGCGCTGGCAGGAAGGCGCTGTCCCAGTTTTTGGAACCATTGGACGCCAAACCGCGGTGGTCGGGCAGGACGACAAATGTGGGCAGGTTCTCGTTCATGCTGCCCAGGCCATAGCTGACCCAGCAGCCCATGCCGGGGAACCCGGGACGATTGAAGCCGGTCGCTTGCAGCAGCGTGCCCTGGCTATGGACTCCAGTTTTGCCGACGACATTATGGATGAAGGCAATGTCGTCGACCACCTCGCCGAGCGGCGCGACCACGTCGCTGAGCATTTTGCCGCACTTGCCGTAGGGCTTGAAGTCCCAAACCGGCCGCAGCCACGGGCCCAGCCCATCCTGGAACGCCTCGACCGGCTCGCCGAAATTGGAAGGCTGGCCGTGCCGCTTGATGAGCTCGGGCTTATAGTCGAACAGGTCGATGTGGCTAGCGGCGCCGGCCATGAACAGGTGCACGACCCGCTTGGCCCCGGGCCTCCTCTGCCCGTCCGCGGCAAGCAAACCGTGAGAGCCGAGCAAGCTAGCAAGCGCGATCCCACCCAACCCTCCGCCGGAGGTCCAAAGAAACTCTCGTCGATCCATCAAACCCGACTGGAGCTGGGACCTGTGGAATGGAGAATTGTTAGCTGGCATGGCGGCGACTTCCTTTAGGCGCGGTTCCCGTGGCTATATGACGGTGCGTAATTCGGCAGCATTTGTGGGGCCCGTTTTCAACGTGCTGGCCGGCGTCTGGGCACGTTACAAACGTGCCCCACAAACCCCAGCAGCCGATTCACGCACGGCCATATAGTCAGCTTCTCAATCCACAAAAATGAACTCATTGAGATTGAGGATCACTCTGCAGGTGTTGGACAAGCCGTACTGCTTGGTGTACGCGACCAACGGCGAAAGCTCATCGGGTTTTGGCAATCGGTCCAGCGCTAGCCGAAACGCAGTCGTCACCTGATCGGCTGTATCACCGCCAGCGCGGGCCACACGCTCGGCGAAATGTTTGGCCATGACGACGCTTAGTTGATCGTTCAAGAGGGCGAGAGCCTGCAGCGGCGTGATCGTCTGGTTCCTCTTATCCACTAGCATCGACGGATCGGCGCAATCGAGGGCGGTCATGAACGGCTCTTGTTGCGAGCGCACCAGGAACCGATACACTGAACGCCGTTGGGTTTTAGGATCGTCAGGATCGTGCAGACCATATTCATAGTGGGGCGAATGTTCGGGTTTGTCGATGACGAAGTCCTGAAAACTCGGCCCACCCATGGCCAGGTTCAGTTTGCCACTGACGAAAAGGAAGCCGTCGCGCACCGCCTCCGCGTCGAGCCGGCGCCGATTCATGCGCCAGCAATAAGCATTGCCACCGTCGACGAGTGCAAACTCTGGATTGACGGTTGAAGCCTGGCGATAGGTGGCGCTCGTCACCATCAAGCGGTGCAACTGTTTGAGGGACTGGCCACCGTCCCGGAAGTTTGCTGCCAGCCAGTCAAGCAATTCGGGATGAGTGGGCAACTGGCCCATCCGGCCAAAATCGTTGGGGGTGTCGACGATGCCTCTGCCAAAATGATAAAGCCAGACGCGATTGACGATAGAGCGCCAGGTCAGAGGGTTCTTGCGGTCCGTGAGCCAGCGAGCCAGCGCGGCCCGGCGTTCGCCCTCGGGCTGTCCGGGCGGTATGTCAAACCGCGCCCGCAAGTCGGTAACAGCGCTCAAGGCCCCGGGCCCGACTTCCTTGCCCGGCTTCTTGACATCGCCTCTTAGCAGAATGTGGATCGCCCGCGGCCGGCCGGCGTTTGCTCCCATGCCCCTGAATGCCCCACTGCCGTAGTGGACGGTGCCCGCGTACACCTGCATAGGCGCCGGCAACCGGGCGAGATCGCGCTGGATTTCGGCGAGACGCTTGACTACCTCGTCGAACTCATACTTGGTCCGCCCGTCCAGAGCACGATCCAGTAGCGCTTGCCGCCGAGCCTTCAGGCTGGAAATGTCAGCCGGCCCAGGGCCGTTCTGGCCGAAGGCGATGCCGTCCACCAGGTTTGCCTTGGCCCAGCGCGGCGGTGCCTCGATGGAATCGAGAGCCGTCACGCCGGCATGGAGAGCGACGTTTCTGTCCGCGCCATCGAGAATGCTCAGCTCGGCCAGTGCAAAAATGTAGTCGTGCACACGCGGCGCCAGTTTTGTGGCCGTCATACGCACATAGCGCGCTGCTCCGCCATGTACGGGTATGACTCGCGGGACCGTGCCCGGATTTGCAACGTCCGCGCCGGTGTGATCAGCGACAATTTGTTTCCTGGATTTGAATTCAGGATCGTCGGCCAGCTCGATTTTGTAACGAACAGGGAAGCCGAAGCCGGCGCCGATCTGATTGAAATCGTCGTAGCAGCCGGTGATCACGATTTTTTGAATCGACACGCTGCGACCCAGGTCCACCTGCACCCACTTGACACGGTTCGGTTCGCCCTCGATCGCGCTGTGATAGCCAAACTCCGGCCGTTGGCCCGCCCCCGCTGGCCGGGCGGCTTCTGCAAGTTCCCGGTCGAGATTCGCGAGTTTCTGGCCGCCGAGCCGCTTGATCCGTCGATCGACTTCCTTCTTTTGCTGTTCCAGATCCCGCAGATGGGCGGTCAATGTCCGACGTTCGCGTGCCACGACTGAGTCGAGATCGTACGTCTTATCCGCTCGGTCCACGGCCGCGAACACCGCTTGCAAGCTGTAGTAGTCCTCTTGCGGGATGGGATCGAACTTGTGGTTATGGCATTGAGCACAGTGCACGGTCAGGCTGCTGAACGTGTTGATCGTGTTCGCCACCATATCGTCCCGATCCAGATGCCGGGCGACTTTGCCGTCGATCTTCGTCTCCGGAACCTCGGCATGGCCGATGAAATCCCAGGGGCCCGCCGCGATGAAACCGAGGGCTTCCACGCCGTCTACCGTATCCGGAAAGAGAACGTCGCCGGCAAGCTGTTCCTGCACGAACCGCCAGTACGGCTTGTCCGTGTTAAAGGCCCGGATGACATAATCGCGATATGGCCAAGCATGAAGTCGGGGCTTATCCTTGTCGTAGCCGTGCGTCTCGCCGAAATGGACTACATCGAGCCAGTGGCGGGCCCAGCGCTCCCCGTAGTGCGGAGAGTCGAGGAGCCGGTCGACCAGTTTTTCATAGGCAAGCGGGTCCCGGTCGGCGACGAATGCTTCGTTCTCTTCGAATGTTGGCGGCAGGCCGATGAGATCGAAATAGAGCCTTCGAATCAGAGTGCGGCGCTCCGCCTCCGGTGCCGGCGCCAGATCTTTTTCCCGAAGTTTTGCGAGGATGAAGGCGTCGATAGGATTGCGCGCCCAGCTTGCGTTCGTTGCACTCAGTTTTGGGGGCAACGGGCACGACAAGGGCCGGAGCGACCACCATTTCTGCTGATCGCGCTGCGTGTCTGCCGCCGTTTCGGGCCAAGTCGCACCCTGGTCGATCCACGCACGCAGCAAGCCGATTTGTTCTGCAGTTAGCCGGGTGCCGCTCGGCGGCATTTGCTGATCGGGGTTGAGGCCGGCCACGTAGTGAATCAGAGGGCTGTCCGCGCTGTTGCCGGGAATGATGGCTCGGCCGATGTCGCCACCTTTGAGTGCCACCGCCTTCACGTCCAGACGGTAGCTGCTTTTCTGCTTCTTGTCGCCGTGGCAGCGATAACAGTTCCGGGCAAAGATGGGCTGGATTTCCTTGATGAAGTCGACGGGCCGTCGTGCGGGCGGGGGCAGCGCGGGGCTTTTCGCGGTCTCGTCGGCAGGCAGGCAGGCAAAAGTGCACGTCAAGGTCACCAGGGCGACAAGGCAGGCCAGGGGGAGATTCGGTCGCATCAATCAACTCCGGGAGCCCAGCAGAGCGAATAACGCGTTGGGTAGGTTTCTTTCGCGGGCCAAGGCGGAACTTTCGACATCTGCTTTTCATGCCGAAGTGGTCTGACCAGATAGAAGCTTTCGCCGCCACATTCTATTGTCAAGGATATTCCCAGGGTTGCAATACTCAACCTGCATTGCGCACCGTCCTGGCACAGAGATGGGCATGTTCTTCTGAGCCTTGAGCTTCTTGAAAGGACCGCTTGATGCGCGCCTTCTTCAGGCCTTGTCCGATGAAGGAGCAGCTTCACTCAAATCGCGGTCCAGGATCGCCCGAACCCTGTTGACCAGGTCATGGACGCGGTATGGCTTATCGATCGTGTCAAGAACTTCCGCTCCTATGGCCACGGGCTGGTCTCCGAAATAGCCGCTGGCGAAAAGCACGCGCACCTTGGGATTGATTTGCACGATGCGCCGGTACGCGTCGCGTCCCGAGAGCTGCGGCATCGTGATATCGAGAATAACCAAGTCGATCTTTTCTCGCAGCCGTTCGTACATTTCAATCGCTTCCAGACCGTCGGAAGCAACCAGGACTTCATAGCCATAATGCTGCAGGATGCTACGGCCCAGGTCGCGAACTGTAGGTTCGTCGTCGACGAGTAGGATCGTCTCTTGCCGACCCCGAGCAAAGGTTGGCAGTAAGGCTGCCAGGGGAGGAGAGTTCGGCTGCGTTTCGCGAGGCAAGTAAAACTCGAATCGTGTGCCCTGGCGGACCGTGCTCGAACATTCAACCCAGCCCTGGTGCTGCTTGACGATCCCGAAAACCGTCGCCAGGCCCAGGCCGGTACCGCGGCCTGGCTCCTTCGTCGTAAAGAAGGGTTCGAAGATGCGTGCCAGCGATTCCGGCGGAATGCCATGACCGGTATCTTCCACCTGCACGCGGACGAACTGTCCCGGTCGGGCGTCTACGTGACGCCGGACCAGCGCCCGGTCCACCTCCACATTCTGCGTGGAGATAACGAGTTTTCCTCCTTCGGGCATGGCATCGCGAGCGTTGAGGCAGAGATTCATCAGCACCTGATTGATTTGGCTAGGCTCTCCTTGCACCAACCAAAGGTCGGCCGACGTACGCACCTCGACTAGGATGCGCGGATCGATGGCCCGCGCTAATAAGGCCAAAGTCTCCGTGACGCAGTCGTTGAGTTGCACCGGCCGGCGCCGGAGTGCAGATTGCCGAGAGAACGACAGAAGCTGCCGAACCAGTTCTGCCGCCCGCCAGGCAGCTCTCTCAATCGTGGAAAGTGCTTCTTTGTGCGGGTCGGACTCAGCCATTTCAGCCAGCGCCAAAGCGGCATTCCCGGTGATAGCTGCCAGCAGGTTGTTAAAGTCATGGGCCACGCCTCCTGCCAGCCGGCCCAGCGCTTCCATCTTGAGCGCCTGCCGTAGTTGCTCCTCTAGGCGTTTTTGCTCGGTGATGTCGGCAAGCAAATGGACACTGCCGACAGTGCTGCCTCGGTCGTCAAGCACCGGATCCACGGTCAGAAGATACCAGCGGTCTGCCAGACGGACTTCGCTCACCTCCCGATAATCTGCACGCACGAACCGTGTCAGGGAATCGACCTCAACCGGGCTCAACGCTGTCTGAAGAACATCACGATAGTCTCGATTCAGCAAATCGGCTACGTCACTGTCAAGAAGTTGGGCCAGAGCCCGATTGCAGCGAATGATCGTGCCATGCTCATCGAGAACGGCCACTGCATCGCGGAGGGCATCGAATGTAGCGTGCCACTGCCGGGCGATCGTCCGCGCAGTTTCCTCCGCCTCGTGGATTCTCAGCAGGGCCCTGACGTGAGCGACAATCTCCTCGGGATCGACAGGTTTGGTCAAATAACCATCGGCCCCGCCTTCGAGTCCCTGTTTCTTGTCGCCAGCTTTCACGAATATCGCGGAAATGTGCAGTATCGGGATGGTTGTGGTAGCCGGATGGGATTTGAGTCGCCTGCAGACTTCGAAGCCGTTGATGTCGGGCAGGTTGACGTCGAGGATCACCAGGTCAGGCCGCTCGGCTGCCAACCGGAGTGCCTCGTCGCCCGTAGCCGCCTCGCTCACCTCAAAGCCTTCACTCTGCAGAATCCACGAGAATGCGCGACGATTGGCCTCTTCGTCGTCAACATAGAGGATCCTGGGACGGGACGATGCGGGCATGGAACGACTCCTTCTCCGGCCGATCCCCGACGGCATCGCGTATACAGGCTGGGAAGTCCATTTCTTGCGGAGATGCACTGAAGAGAAGAGAGGACGATTGCCAGTACACTTTGGGCGCTCGACCTGATCCAAAGGGCCGCGCAACAAAAAGAGGGCAGAACTCGGCAGCATTGCCGGCTCGACCCCCACACCTACCAACTGCGATGGAATTACTCTGACAATTCTATGTCACAATTCGGATCTGAACAAGCGATTCGGCCCATTGCAAACCTTGAAAACCGGCAGATTGCGGCCGCCGATGAATTGTTTGGCTGCGACTGAAAGAACCATCTGGACGCCCGACCTTGAACCGGTCGCAGATTTCTTCCGCTTAACGGCCTTCGCCGGAGTTCTTCCAGATCGTCAGCGCAGAGTTGGCCGGGCCGGAAACGAGATTACCGGTCACCAGATCGATCTTGCCGCTACCGAAGATATCGCCCGCGAAACACGACACGTGGTCGCACGTCGAGGTCTCCAAAGAATGACGCGCGAACTGCCCGGGCGCAATCTGCTGTAGGTAAATCACGGCATCCAGACCAAGCTGCGCGCGCTGTGGAAAATGAGAGCTGGGAAGGAAGCTCACGGCCACGATGTCCAGCTTGCCCGTGCCGCGAAAGTCGGCTGCAACTGCGCGGTGCACCCCTGGCATCGGGGTAATCGGGTGATGCACGAAGGGATAGCGCCCTTGGTTCTCTAGCCATTGGATGCCATGGTAGGGCTTCAAAACGTGGGGCTCATCCATCGAATCGCCGTTGGTGTAAAGCACGTCGAGCTTGCCGTCGCCATTGAGGTCTGCCAATTGAATCCCCGTCGACCCATAGGCAGGGTGCGGTCCCGCATAAATGGTTTCCTTGCGGAAATGGCCGCCGCCCTCGTTCAAGAAGGCCACGATGGTCTCGTGCTCCTGACTGATAAGGGCGACAAAATCGGGCCGGCCGTCCCCATTGATGTCGCCGACGGGCACGTGAATGGCTCCATGGCGATCGTCGAGAACATGCGGCACAAAGACAGGGTGCGACCAGTCCGTGGTCCGGTTCTCCAGATAAATCACCTCGCCGGTCTTGCGCCAACCGAATGCGGCTACCACGAGATCAAGCTTGCCCACGCCTCGGAAGTCGGCAGCCTGGACGTCTGCAACCCGGCCGATCCCGTCCAGGATCGTAACCGGCGTGAACCGGCCATCCGGACTCCCGCGCAGCCACACAACGCTGCCGGTGCGGCGGTCGGTGGGCTCCATGCTTCCCAGGTTGGCCACCAGGATATCCTTCACACCATCGCCATCGAGGTCGATGACTTCCGCATGGGCCGGGTTAGGTACTCTGCCCAACACTTTCCAGGCCGGGGCCTGCGCGTACGGGCTTAGAGCCATCACCAGGCCAGCACGCATGTCGCAAGCCAGCACGTCCAACCTGCGCTCGTCAAAAAGATGCACGAGACTGACATTGGCCACGGCCGGCGCGGTGACCTCCACAGGTGGAGCAACGTCGGTGCGCCGAAACTGCAAAGGCATCGGGTTCGTTGCCCTCACAATGGCAGGCAAGGGCAACTCGACAGGCGCGTTGTCCTGGTAGTAGCCGAGTACTTGCTCAAACGGCGGGGCCTGCATAGCCAATCCGGACTGCGCAAAAAACTGGTAAGCTTGCTCAACCTCCTGCTTCCAGGCAAATCGAGGGAACGAGTCGGCAGGAGGATAGGCGTGGCAGCGCGTGCAGAAATATTGAATCTGAAAGGAAGATCGATAGGTCCTGGGTGGTGAAGCCGATGCAACAGCGTCGGCCGATTTTGCAGTCGCCTCGATCGATGTTGGTCGGCTGAGGTAGATGGTGGTCGCGGTGGCCGTGGTACCCAGAGCGATCAAGGCAAGAGAGACCAGCCACCAACCGCGCAATTGCTGCCAACCCAGTTGACGAGACATACACGTCACCTTGTCGTAGCCGCATTTGGGCTCCAGTCACCTCGCCAGCGCATGAGTTTACGCCAGGCTACGACCGCCTTCAACGTTTTTCGATCTGAGGCAGGTAGCAGCTTCCTCAGCCGGAATCATTCGAAGCTAGTGGTTGGCGAATCATTCTGAGTAGAATGCGTGAAAATGGGAACGACCCAGCCGCACTTGACAACCGGTTGATCGCGCAGCCATATTGCGTTGTTTGCGTGACTCAATCTCCTCGAAACACGAACGAGGGAAGTTCCTCTTCCTGGTCAAACGATCTGTCGGCCGCCCAACATATTGGCAATTGACGGAGCAAAGCCTGAATAACGGTTACCCGGGTGAATGGAGTCACGACCCATGTCCAAACATATCCTTGGCTTGTCGATTGCTCTCGTGCTCTTCCTAGGCTGCGCGAGGGAGGACAAAAGCATCACCGACAAGTCCGATGACGATCCGCTAGCCCGTGCACAGAAGCAAATGCAGCATGAAGACCCGGCGTCTGCTTTGACGACGCTGGAAGGATTGCTGCAGGCTGACCCTACGAATCGAGAAGGATTGTTGCTGATGGTGCAGGCGACCCAAGACCTCGGTATGGTCAGCGGCCAGCGGGGCGACAAAAAAACGGCGCTGGATTGGTATGTCGGGTCAAGCAATTACATGAGGCAGATGTGCACTGCTTATCCCGAACTGAACAAAACGGAAAAGCTCCTGGCCCCTCGTGTGTTTTATAACGTGGCTTGCGCCCAAGCCGTTTCCGGCCACCCGGACGAAGCCATGGCCGCCCTTACGGAAGCGCTCGACTACGGTTTTGCGGATCTAGAGAGACTGGGCCGGGACCCGGAATTGATATCGCTGCGCGAGCTTCCCGAGTTCCAGCAGCTTATCAAGCAACCACCGGCCAAGATGTTTGCTAGAGCGCGCCAGCACGCTCAGGAACTACTTGCCCAGCACGAACCGTTTGCATTCGATTTCGCGCTGCCCGATATTGACGGCAAAAATGTGACCAAGAAAGACTTCACGGGCAAAGTCCTGATCGTGGATTTCTGGGCAACCTGGTGCCCGCCCTGCAAGGAGGAAATTCCGCACTTCGTGGAACTGCTGCAGAGGCATCGCGACGCCGGCCTTGCGGTCGTTGGCATCGCTTGCGAGCAAGGCCTACCGAACGTGGCTTTGGCAGCGCTTCGGGACTTCGTCAAGAAAAATCATGTGTCGTATCCTTGCCTGATCGGCGACGACAAGACCCAAAACTGCGTACCTGATACGTTGGCCTTCCCCACGACGCTCTTCCTTGACCGTTCTGGCAAGGTCCGGCTCAGGCTCGTCGGCAGCCATCCTCTTGTCGAACTCGACGCCATCGTGTCCTTGCTGCTCGAGGAGGGTGCTACCGCGGCGAAGAATTGACCGTGAGTGATCACGCCTTGCTCGTCCGTCCAACGGCTGGCGGAGCCTGGCAGTCCGTTTCATGGCAGAGCCTTGGAGCGAGAAGCTCCCCGCCCATTCTCGTTCGCATCCCTGGCTCCTGGCCTATCCTCAAGATGAAGGGTTCTTGTCACGGTTTACCAGAAAGCTCTGTTCGCCGCGAGTGAGATAGATAGCTTCTTCCCCCAGCATGCGGCAGAGTTCGTGAAGGAAAAGCACGAGGCGGCGAAAGGCGCTCTCCGAGCCAAACGAGACTTCGAAGCGTTCGAGCACGTCGTGCAAGACGACCCGTTCCCGACTCAGCCAAAATCCTTTTACCGGGGACGGGGTGTGCGTATAAGCCTTATAATGCTGCATGAGGAAGTCATGTATCCTGGCCCGCGCGGTTTGTTCGCCCACGGTACTCGGCGCATCGAGCTTGTGCGAGGGAACATAGAAAATCGTCATTTTGCCCAAGGCGGTCACGTTTTTCATGTTGATGCTCCATCCCAATGCCTGTTTTCTAGGCTACCGCGGAGAATCTTACTACTCTGGCCGGCGGAAGAAGCCTTCCAGCGATCTTCGTGAGCGGGACTATCAAGCCCACAACTCATGGCAAACTCTAAAGGATATGCTTCGTCTAACTGAAGGGCCTGGCACTGGTCAAGGTATCGAGGAGGACCGACGATGAATACTGTTTGTCTCAGCGGACTCGGGTTCGCCGCACTGGTTTTCCTAGCGTATGGCTGGATGGAGAGCGCACCGGCTTCTCCTGGCGGCGTAAAGACCGAAATCGCGAAGGCCAACAACGCCTTTGCCCTGGATCTTTACGCCAGGCTGAGTACTCGGCCGGGCAATCTGTTCTTCTCGCCTGCCAGCATCTCGACCGCCTTGGCCATGACTTATGCCGGGGCGCGCGGCCAGACAGCCCAGGAAATGGCTACCACGCTGCACTTCAAGACGGAGGGTCAGGGCATGCATCCTGCGTTCGGCGCCCTCCTCCGCGACCTCAACAAGCAAGGGAAGGGGAAGGGTTATCGCCTCAGCGTGGCCAACGCCCTATGGGCCCAGCAAGGATACAGTTTTCTGCCGGAGTTTGTCGAGTTGACCAAAACCGATTACGGCGCCGGGGTACACGATGTCGATTTCGTGGGCGCCACCGAGGCAGCGCGCCAAACCATCAACACCTGGGTCGAGAAGCAGACAGAGGACAAGATCAAGGACCTTTTGCCGCGGGGCGTGATCGGTTCTGACACTCGCCTTGTCCTGACCAATGCGATCTATTTCAAAGGCAACTGGCAAACCCAATTCAAGAAAGAGCAAACTCGCGAATTGCCCTTCCAAGTGGCAGCGGACCAAAAGGTGAACGCGCCCTTCATGAACCAATCCGGCAAGTTCAAGTACCTCGATGGGGATACTTTTCAAGCTCTGGAGCTGCCTTACGCGGGCAAGGACCTGGCGATGATCGCGCTGTTGCCGAAGCAACCGGATGGGTTGGCTGAATTCGAGAAACTTCTCTCGGCGGCCAAGCTCGTCGATTTGCTGCACAAAATGCGCGAGACCGAAGTCATCATGTCACTGCCGAAATTCAAGCTCACCTCCGAGTTCGGACTGAAAGAGACGCTTTCCACGATGGGAATGCAGCTCGCATTCTCCAGCAGTGCCGATTTCTCCGGGATGGACGGCAAGCGCGATCTGTTTCTCTCGGCAGTCATCCACAAGGCATTCGTTGACGTCAATGAGGAAGGGACCGAGGCCGCTGCGGCCACCGGTGTGGCTGTCAAAGCACTGGCGATGCGAGTGAAGCCTATTTTTCGTGCCGACCACCCGTTCCTCTTTCTCATTCAGGACCAGCAATCGGGATCCATCCTCTTCCTAGGACGCTTGGCCAATCCCTGAGGGTGTCCCTCACTCCTGAGCTCCGCCGTGGAATGGGCCTGGCTAAAAAGCCATGATGCTCGGGTAACAGGGCTTGTAGGGCAAGCTGATAGCTTGCCCCTGATTGCGGAGGAGCAAGCTGCCAGCTTGCTCTACGAGAGTTGCGACCTGGATTCGAACCCTGCCGTGGAATGTCCTGCTTGCGAGGCTCAGCCCGACGCGCAAATGGTGCCGCGGCGACGGGGTCGATTGTGAGGAGCCAGTAAAGCCTGCCGGGGAGCGCATCCGAGGGCCGGGCCCTAAAAAGAAGAGCAATTCGACAACTCCGCCAGTCCAAGCTAATCCACTACAATGAGCCGGAACGCCGGGTCGGCGAATCATCCTTCGCGCCCGAAGGCATCTCGTCCGCGGCGCCAAACATGGAGATGACTCAACTCACCAAGGGGAAAGCACCACCATGACAGGCAAGAGCGACCGGCCCCCCCATGACGTGCCAAATTCCGTAACATCCCCGGCGGTAAATCAGGCCCCCGGCCAGGACCGCCCCGCCGCACCCGCGGTTGTCACCACGATCGTCTCTCCACCGGCGCCGAAGCGGGCGGCGCGCCCGCTGCGCAAGTGGCTGCTCGTGGGAATTATCGTCCTTGCCGTGGCCGGCGTGGCTTACCTCATGATCCCATGGATCCTGATCACTTTGACCACTGTTTCCACGGATGATGCCTATGTGAACGGCCATGTTACCTTCGTGGCGCCTCGGGTCGCTGGGCAGGTGAAGGATGTGCTGGTGGATGACAACTACCGCGTGAAAAAGGGCGACGTGCTTGTCCGACTCGACCCGGAGCCTTATCAGGTCATTGTCAACATCAAGAAAGCAGCGCTGGTCGGGGCCGAAGCGGATCTGGCAGCTGCCAAGGCTCAAGTCATGGCCCAAGTTGCCCAGGCCCGCGCCAATCGATTCAAGCTCGAGCACACCATTGAAGAAGTGAATGATCAAGTCGCTAACCTGCGTGCGGCCGTCGCGACACTCAAAAGCCGGATGGCAACCCTGGAGCTGGCAAAGGCCAATCTTAAACGCGGCGAGGAGCTGGCCCCGAGCGGCGGCATCAGCAAGGAAGACCTGGACCTGCGCCGCCAAACGGTAGCCGTGGACGAAGCGGGCGCTGAGCAGGCCTTGCAGCAGGTGTATGCAATCCGGGTGGGTCTTGGCCTTGAGGCGCAGCCTCCCAAGGGACACGAACTGACTGAAGTGCCTCCCGACCTCGATCAGAATTTCTCCGGTGTGCGCCAGGCACTCGGCCAGTTGATGCAAAGCGCCGCCCAGTTCGGTTACTTTCCGAGTTCCTGGAATGCCACTCCCAAACAAGTGATTGCAGATTTTTACAAGCAAGACCCCAAGGGCAACCTCGATCGCATTTACGCCCAACTCATACCCGAGGCGCCCGCCACCAAGCAAGCCGATGCCAAGCTCCAGGAAGCGCAGCGTGATCTGGACCAGGCACTCCTGAACTTGCGCTATTGCACCGTCCTGAGCGAGATCGACGGAGTGGTGACGCGGCGCAATGTTAATCCCGGTAATAACGTCCAGGTGGGGCAGAGCCTGATGGCGGTCCGCTCGCTGACAGAGATCTGGATCGACGCCAATTTCAAGGAGACCGAACTGGCCGCCCTGCGCATCGGCCAGCGCGTTCGCATCGAGGTGGATATGTACGGTAGCCGGCGGGAGTTCGAGGGGCACATTACTGGATTCACCATGGGGACCGGCTCAACTCTCGCCCTGCTCCCGCCCGAAAATGCCACAGGGAACTTCGTGAAAATTGTGCAGCGCCTCCCTGTCCGTATCGAGCTGAACAACTACGATCCTGACAAGAAGCCCTTGTTCGTGGGCCTATCGTGTGTGCCTTACGTCTACTACAAGCAAGCACCCACCGGGCCGCACGCGGGGGACGTGTTGCAGCCTTATGCACCACTGCCTCAAGAGCCCGCTGTCCCGTGAGGATGAAGAATACCTGGCGGAAGGTAATCTCGTCTCTCTGATGGAGAAGCAGCTTGAGCGCTACTCTTTCCCTGACAGCAGCGGCTCGACCGCGCGTAAATCCGTGGTTCGTCGCTGCTGCGGTGGTTGTGCCCACCTTCATGGAAGTCCTGGACACGACGATTGCCAACGTCGCGTTGCGCTACATCGCGGGCGGATTGTCCGCTGCCGTCACCGATAGCGAATGGGTCCTCACGAGTTACCTGGCTGCCAATGCCACGATCTTGCCGATTTCCGGCTGGATCTCGGCGCACCTGGGCCGGCGCAATTACTTTCTGCTATCCATCGCTATTTTCACGATTGCCTCGGCCCTGTGCGGCATGGCCACGAGCCTAGGCCAGATAATCTTGTTCCGGGTCATTCAGGGATTGGCCGGCGGCGGACTCCAGCCCTCCAGCCAGGGCGTGCTGCTCGACAGCTTCCCTCCCGAGAAGCAAGGGGCCGCGCAGACGATGTTCGGCGTCGCGGCCCTGCTCGCGCCGGTGGTCGGCCCGGTGCTGGGCGGTTATCTCACGGTCTTCTACGAATGGCGCTGGATATTCTACATTAACATCCCGGTGGGCGCCGTGGCCTTAGTGATGTGCTACCTCCTCGTAGATGATCCGGACTACCTGAAGAAGCAGCGGGCGGAGCTGCGCCGCCGGCCCCTCAATTTCGACTATATCGGTCTGGGGCTGCTGGCGCTGGCCATTTCCTGCTGGGAAATTATGCTCAGCAAGGGGCAGGAGTGGGACTGGCTGGGCGACCCGTTCTGGCGCGTCCAGACTCTGCTCATTCTGTTTGTGCTGGGGCTGGGCTTCCTGATCTTCCGGGAGATGCGGATCGGCAACCCGGTGGTCAACTTCCGGCCGCTGGGAGAGCGCAATTTCGCTGCTTGCTGCGTGATCATCTTCTGTGCATACGCCGTACTCTACGGCTACACCACGTCCCTGCCGGGCTTGCTCCAGTCCTTGTTCGGCTACGACGCCTATGTCTCCGGCCTGGTCCTGGCGCCGGCTGGCCTTTTCTCAGTCGTGGTGCTACTGATTGTCGGCGCTCTCCTCGGTCGGGGCACCGACGCCCGCTGGCTGATGGCCTGTGGCCTGCTCCTCCTGGCTACCGGGAACTACTGGATGGCAATGATGAACCTGTACATCAGCCCGTGGCAGGTGGTCTGGCCGCGAGTGGTGACGATCGTCGGCCTGTCGATGATCTTCGCTCCGCTCAACGTGGCAGCCTTCAAATACACGCCCCGAAATCTGCGCGGGGCGGCGGTCGGCTTGTTGGCTCTGCTCCGCAACGAAGGGGGCAGCGTCGGCACATCGGTGGCCCAGACTATACAAGAACGCCGCGAACAGTTTCACCTGTCGCGTCTGGGCGAGAACCTTGACTCCCTGAACCCACACGTGCAGTCGTTTTTCGATGGCGGTCGAGCGTTCTTCCTGCAGCAGACGGGCGATCCAGCCCAGTCGCAACAGATGGCCCTGCAAGTGCTTGCCAATCTCCGCCAGCAGCAGGCCGCGTCGCTCGCCTACTTCGACGTCTTCTGGATGTTCGCCGTCCTGGGGGTGGCACTGGTCTTTCTGGTGCTGCTCATGAAACGCTCCGTGGCCGAGAAGGGCGCCCACGTGGGGGCTGAATAAACTTCGCATTCTGGGCAAAGAGGAGCCGATTAACAAGACTCTCATCTCCATCAAGTTCCCACGTTTTCATCAACCGTTTGCAAAGATTTGGTCGATATTTCCGTTGGCGTAAGCTCTTCTCGATTTATCGAGCATGCTGGGCGCGCGCTGCGTCATTTCGCCAAGAATCAATCCAGTGAGACGAGCCAATGGAACGGCGCGCCAGCTCCCCGAGTAAGTACGGTCTGGGCGGCGCACGTCCCCTGCGGCGCTGGTTGGGTCGGGCCGGGCTTGCCGGTGCGATCCTCGTCAATGGCGGCTGCGTGGCCACCGGGCCTGTGGAATGGATTCGCAACGGTTTCAAGGTCGGGCCCAATTATGACCAGCCGCAGGGGCCCGTGGCTCCGGAATGGATCGAGGCCCGAGATCCGAGGGTTCAAGACCGTCACTTGCAGGATTGGTGGACGGTATTTCAGGACGGCAGACTGAGCTCCCTGATTGATACGGCGTACCAGCAAAACCTGACGCTGCGCAGCGCTGGCGCTCGGGTATTGGAAGCGAGAGCGCAACAGGCGATCGCGGCCGGCTCCTTCTTTCCACAAACCCAACAAGCAACAGGGGAAATTAGCAGGGTCGGCCTGAGTCGAAACGCAGCCAACAATCCTGCCTCCCTCCTCCCGGTACTGGCAGGGCTTCCCGGTTCCAATTTGATTCCCGGCCGTGAGGTTCCGACAAATTGGTTTACCGATATGTCTGGGGGCTTCAATCTCAGCTGGGAGCTGGATTTCTGGGGACGCTTTCGCCGAGCCATCGAGTCTGCCAACGCTAACCTCGATGCATCGCTGGACAGCTATGACGATGCCCTGGTAACCCTGCTGGCCGACGTGGCGACGAACTACGTGCAATTCCGTATTTCCCAACAACGCATCCAGATTGCGCAAGAGAATGTGGGCATTCAGGAGCGTATCCTTGCCCTGGCGGAAGAGAGATTCAGGGTTGGCGTGAAGGCGACCCGCCTCGACGTGGAACAGGCGCGGACCGTCCTGGAACAAACCCGCTCGAGCATTCCCGCGCAGCAGATTACGCTTGGGCAGGCCAACGACACGCTTTGTATCTTGCTGGGCATACCGGTTCGGGATCTCGAGCCGGAGTTGGGGGCAGCTCCCGGGGCAAGTGCCGACCCGGTGCCGAGCACGCCGAAATGGGTCGCGACCGGCATCCCCGCGGACTTGCTGCGGCGGCGTCCCGACGTTCGCCAGGCCGAGCGTCGGGTCGCAGCCGAGAGCGCTGAAATCGGCGTCGCCGAGGCAGACCTCTACCCCAGCATCTTTATCAACGGCACGCTTGGCTGGGAAGCACAAGACCTTTCTCAGCTTTTCGAGTCGCGCAGCTTCATGGGCAGCATTACGCCCAATTTCAGATGGAACATCCTGAACTACGGTCGCATTTCGAACAATGTCCGATTGCAGCAAATGCGCACGCAGGAACTGATTGCGACGTATCAGAATAAGGTGCTCACTGCCGGCCGAGAGGTACAGACCTCGTTACGCGGCTTCCTGCGCTCTCAGGAACAGGCCGAGGCCCTGGCCCGAAGTGTGGAGGCAGCCACTGCAGCCACGGAGCTTGGGGAGACGCAGTATCGTACCGGCGTCATCGACTTCAACACCGTCTTCAACCTGGCCGTGACTCGCGTGCAGCAACAAGACCAACTCGCGATTGCTAGAGGCAATGTGGCCCTCAACCTGATCAACGTCTATCGCGCACTGGGAGGTGGGTGGGAGCTACGCTGCGAAAGAGAAAACGGCCGCGTGCTTGTGCCCGGCCCAGGAGTGGTGGATGGAATGGCGCAGGTCGCGACTCCGCAGGAAACATTGCCTCCGAAACCGAATACACCGGGCCAAGGGCAGTAGGCGGCCCATAAACTTAGCATGACAGCACTCAATGCTATGTTTTCGCAGACTGTTTCGCACGGTCCGCTGCATATCTATTGTTCCCCATTAGGAGCATCCTGTTCAGGCCTTCTCTGGATCGGCTCTATCCACAGTAGTTTTTGAGAGCCCGCCCACGATTCGCCACGCCAAGTAAACCGGAAGACTGGCAAGCGCGATCGCTATGGCAATGCAGCAATTGACCGGTTCCTTAAAAAACAGGTTAACGACGACGGCTAGGTTAATGCAAGCATATGAGAGCGTTGTGATTGGATGTCCCGGCATGTTCAGGCTTGCCGAGTCAACCATGCACGCATCACGCTTGCGAATAATGAACAGGCCCAGGACTGTAAGCGACAGGAAGATGAGTTCCACCGACATGACATAGTTCAATATCTGCCAGAAGGTTCCCGATGCTGCGATCACAATGGCAAAGAGACCCTGCAGCAGAATAGCCACCACTGGCACGCGCGTATGCGGGTGAATCCAGGCCACGATCCGGAAGAACAGGCCGTCCTTCGCCATCGCATAATAGACGCGTGGCGACGTCAAAGTTGCCTGGCTCAAGAAACCTAGCGCCGAGATGGCGATGCCGAGTGCGATCAGCGCGGCGCCGGGACTGCCAAGTGCGCGTTGCATCACGTCGGAGGCGGGTGTCTCGGTCAAAGCAAGTTGCTCCCTCCCGAGCACCCGCAGACAGACGTAATTCACAGCCAGGTAAAGGGCCACCACCCCGGAGACGCCCAGTACCAACCCACGAGGAAAATCTCGCCTTGGGTTGCGAACCTCGCCGCCCATGAAAGTTGTGGTATGCGCGCCGCCGTAGGCGAAGAAGACCGGGACCATGGCAGCAATAAACGCGGTGATCTGCCATCCGTTGCCTGCGTTCGAAGGATCCGTGACCGTGTTAAGCTTTTGGTCGGTGCCATCGAGGAGGTTCGTGGACCAAATCCCATCCACGAACAGCAGCCCGCAGACGACAAGCATGGTGATCGCCAGGATTTTAAGGATCATGAAAATGTTCTGAGCAGTGCTGCCGGTGCGGACCCCGGTGCAGTTGAGCAGTGTCAAAGCACCGATGGCCACTGTGGAGATCGTCGCTTTGGCGAACGGCCAGCTCACAAAGGAAGTCACGGCATTGACGAGGGTCTCATTATTGCCGCTGCCGCCCAGCCATTGCGCAAATATTTGCATGATTTCGAGGAAATATTTGGCAAAGATCACCGCCACCGCCGCCATCCCGCCCGATTGCACAACCCAGAGCAGTGACCAGCCGTAAACGAATGCGAGCGCCGGGTGGTACGCCTCCCGCAAATAGGCGTACTGGCCGCCGACATAGGGACGCCTCCGCATCCACTCGGCGTAGACGAGACTGCCTGCCAGAGTGACCAAGCCGCCTAGCACCCAGGCGGCTAAGATTAGTAACGGACTCGAAACGAGCTTGGCGATGTTGTGCGGGACGACAAAGATGCCTGTCCCGATGATGCTCCCCATGACTAGCATGGTGATATCAAACAGGCCAAGCTTGCGCGCCAATCCCGGCCCGGTATCGCTGGCAAGCGACTCTTGGGTGACAATCGGAGTGATCCTGGTCGGTTGATCTGGCTGCATTGCACCCTCGGAGCGCTTCCCACGAAAGTAGCCGGGTTCGCATTGTACCTGCGGCCGTCCATCGGGTCTAACGCGAAGCGACCGAAAATAAGACTGGAGCGCAGATGTCAGCGCGACTCATCCTTTCCAGCACGCTTTGCTTGCTGACAGCCATGACAGCGGCGGGGATCTGCACTACCTCGCCGCCCTCCCCGGATAACATGATCGAAAATGTGATGATCTACCACGAGCCGGGTCGCTTCGGCGGCTGGCCGGCGAACCACGGCATATGGTCGTGGGGCGACGAGATCCTGGTTGGTTTCAGCGCCGGCTATCACAAGGACCTGGGGCCAAATCGGCACAACATCGATCACGATAAGCCGGAGGAGCATTTGCTCGCACGCAGCAAAGACGGCGGCAAGACCTGGAGCATTGAAAACCCCGCCAGGCAGCATGTACTTGTCGGCACCAAAGGAATGCGCCATGGCACGGTCCCACCGGGGGCCACGGAGCCCGAACCGCTGGATTGTCCGGGAGATATCAACTTCACGCATCCCGATTTCGCCATGACCTGCCGGATGGCTGGGAACCACACAGGCGTTTCGCGGTTTTATTACTCTTACGACCGTGGCCACACCTGGAAGGGGCCATTCCGTTTACCACTGTTCGGGCAACCGGGGATCGCGGCGCGCACCGATATGATTGTTGATGGGCCGCACGACTGCATGCTTTTTCTGACCGCCGCCAAGCACGACAACCGCGAGGGACGGCCGATCTGCGCGCGCACCGTGGACGGAGGGAAAACCTGGAAGTTCATTGCCAACATCGGCCCCGAACCCAAGGGATATGCGATCATGCCGTCGACAGCTCGCCTATCTCCGCAGCGCCTGCTGACGACTATCCGACGGGCTGAAGACAACGAGAAGCCACAGAGCTGGATCGAAGCCTGGGCATCCTCGAACAATGGCGCATCCTGGTCGTTTCTTGGCAGGCCGGTCCCGGACACTGGCGAAGGGAACCCGCCGCACCTTCTCAAACTCGCAGATGGCCGTGTCTGTCTCACTTATGGCCACCGGGCAAAACCGTTTGGGATTTTCGCGAGGATCAGCAACGACGGAGGCAGCACATGGAGCGAACCCATCGTTCTGCGCAACGACGGCGGCGGGCGGGACATTGGCTATCCGCGCAGCGTGCAGCGACTGGATGGGAAAATTGTCACCGTGTACTATTTCTGGGACAAAACAACAGGACCAGAACGGTACATTGCTGCGACGATTTGGACGCCGGGGCCCTGAAAGACACGGACGAATAGCAGGCAGGAGGAACCCATTCCCCGCGCTCACGGAGAATAACAGAGCACTAGCCCGGCCGAAGTAGTTGGCGAACCGAATCCAATTCGAGCGATAGCCCCTCACTAATCGCAACGGGATAGGGGGTTTCAGACTGATCGAGACTCAGCAGCCATTCCGGCAAGCGCTTGTTTTGGTCGATAGCGTATCGGCGCGCATCTTCCAAGCTGACGTTGCCAGCAGGCAGACGCTTTCCAGCACGCATGACGACCTGTAGTAACAGTTCTCCTTCGAGCTTCTCCTCGTACCGGCCGACGGTGTCACCAACGATGCGCCCGTTCTCGCTTTTGCGAAAGACCTGCTTCCGGCCCGGGTAGACAATCTTGTCCGCGGATAGCTTCATGCGCGGCTCTCCTGCGTATTCCACCAGCTTGTAAGCCATATCGATATGTGGTGCGTCCTGGATCACGGCAAGCCTGGTGCCGACGCCGAATGCATCGATGGGCGCGGCGGATTGAATCAGCCTGGCTATCTCGTATTCGTCCAGCTCGCTGGAGGCGAAGATTTGCACATGTTGCAAACCGGCGCGATCGAGCATAGCGCGCGTCTGCTTGGCTAGCGCGCCGATATCGCCGGAATCGAGCCGTACGGCATGCACGCGGAAAGCGTTGCCTAGTGTGCGGCCAAGATCGATCACTTTTTGCACCCCCTGGAGCGTATCGTACGTGTCCACCAGCAGCGTTGTTTGGGGATACATCCGCGCGAATTCTGCGAACGCGCCCGCTTCGTCCTTGTGAGCCTGAATGTAGCTGTGCGCCATCGTTCCGAAGAGGGGGATGCCATAGATCTTCCCCGCCAGGACGAGCGACGTGCCCGCAGCCCCCACCAGGTAGCTGCACCTCGCAACCTTGAGAGCTGCGTCCGTCCCATGGGCCCGGCGTGCGCCGAACTCGATTACCTGCCGGCCTGCCGCTGCCGTGATCACACGGGCAGCCTTCGAAGCAGCGAGCGTCTGCAAGTGCACCTGGTTCAGCACAAAAGTTTCAAGGAGCTGCGCCTCGAAAATCGGCGCGACCACCTGGACAAGAGGCTCACCCGGAAACACCGGCGTTCCTTCCGGGATCGCGAGCACGTCGCCTGTGAAGCGGAAATGCCGCAATCGCTCCAGAAAGCTGTCCGTAAAATGGAGTTTCTCCCTCAGGTAAGCCAGGTCGTTTTCCGTGACCCGCAGATGTTCCAGGTAGTCGAGCACGTCGTCGAGGCCGGCGGCGACAAGATAATTGCGGCCGGCCGGCATCCGGCGAAACGACAATTCGAATACCGCCTGCTGATCCATCTGCTCGGCCAGATAGGCCTGCCCCATGGCCAGCTCATAGAGATCGGTGAACAATACTGAGCGGAACAGATCATCCGGCAAATTGCCACTCATGGTCGCATCTCGTTCACTTTTTGAGCAACGCGCGAAAGCGTGCCAGGCTGCGGGTATTGGCGATGTCCCTTGCCTCAAGGCCCCCTCGACGCGCCTGGTAGATGCCGAATTCCATGAAGCCAAGCTCTTCGACGGCATGAGCGTCGGTATTTACGACGATCGGGATGCCCTGTTCTTTCGCTGCCATTAGGGCAACATCGTCCAGGTCGAGTCGGCTCGGTTGGCCGTTGAGTTCCATCAGGCAGCCGTAATCGGCGGCCGCCTTGAAGATGGTTTTCAGATCCACGTCGTAGCCTTTGCGCTTGCCAATCAACCGGCCCGTGGGATGGCCTATGGCGCTGACGTAAGGATTGCGGACGGCATTGAGGAGCCTTTGCATGATCTGTTCGCGCGGCTGATTCTGGCCATAATGAATCGAGGCGATCACCCAATCCGCCTCTTTCAACACGTCGTCCGGAAGATCGAGCGTTCCATCCTCGAGAATATCCATCTCGACGCCTTTCAAGACGGCCATGCCTTTCACTTTCGAGGCGGCTTTGTCGATCGCCTGCCAGTGCTGGCGCAGGCGCTGAGCATCTAGGCCGCGCGCCATGGTGACGCGCTTGGAATGGTCGGTGATGGCGATGTACGCATAACCGCGCTTTTTTGCGGCCTGAATCATCTCTTCCAGCGAGGCCCGACCGTCGGTGGCAGTCGTGTGCATGTGCAGGTCGCCTCGTATATCGTCGAGTTCCACCAAAGCTGGTAATCGACCCGTCAAGGCCAGCTCGATTTCCCCTCGGGCTTCGCGGAGCTCGGGAGGTATCCAGGGCAGGCCCAGCGACTCGTAAACATCCTCCTCGGTTCGCCCGGCGATGGACTTCTTGCCGCGGAAAACGCCATACTCGTTGAGTTTCAAGCCGCGTTCTTGCGCGCGCCGGCGCAGCAGGATGCTGTGCGACTTGGAACCGGTGAAGTACTGCAAGGCCGCCCCGTAAGACTTCTCAGGTACGACCCGCAGATCGAGCTGCAGGCCGCTCTTCAGGCGCACGGTCATCTTGGTTTCGCCGCGGGCCAGCACTGCTGCGACTCCATCATATGCTGCCAGGCGATCCATCGCCGGTTCAACCCGGCTGCACGTTGCCAACATGTCCAGATCACCCACGGTTTCGCGGCGCCGGCGAAAACTCCCGGCCACGTCCACTCGCTTCATCCCCGGCGTTCCCTTTAGGTGCCTGAGTAAAGCGTTGGCGTACACTTTGGCTTCCGCCAGATAGACGCGCCGGCCTTCCTGTTCCAGATTCTTGAGAGATTCGAGGATTTTCTCTTCAGTTTTGGCCCCGAACCCGGGCAACTTCCTGATGCGATGTCCTTCGGCAACTCGGCGCAGATCATCGAGGGACGAAACTTTGAACTTCTTGAATAGCGCCAGGGCACGCTTGGGGCCGAGGCCCGAAACATTCAACAGGTCCCGCAATCCGGCCGGCACCTGCCCGCGCAGCTCCTGGCGCAGAGGTAGATCGCCTGTTTCGACAATGGTTGTGATCTTGCCGGCCAGGTCCTTGCCGATGCCCGGCAGCTCTTCCAGGTTCTTGTTGCCGTCCTTTACCATCTCCGCAAGGGACTGCGACAGATCCCGAATCACACGTGCCGCGTTACGATACGCGCGCACGCGAAACGGATTCTCGCCCTGGATATCGAGAAGGTCGGCAATTTCCTCAAAGATCTGGGCGACTTCAGGATTTTCCATCGCGCACTCCCTTGGTTGTCTCCCTGCAGGGATCTTTCAATTATTGTCGCCGAGGAGCCTCAGGAATTCCTTCTCGTTCAGGATCTTGATGCCCAGGGCCCTCGCTTTGTCGAGCTTGCTCCCTGGGTCTTTTCCTGCAACCACGAAGTCTGTCTTGTGCGACACACTGGAAGCAGCCTTGCCGCCGGACCTGAAAACAGCATCTTCCGCCTCATGGCGGGACAACTGGTCAAGGGTGCCGGTCACGACAACCGTTTTGCCTACGAGTTCTCCTTCGCTCGCTCGAGATTCAGCTTGCGGCCGTTCGCTCATCTGCACGCCCAACTCTTGCAACTGCCGGATGGTCTTGCGACCGGTCTCGTTTTGAAAAAACTGCCGAACGCTTTTCGCAACAACCTCGCCGACCCCCGCGACCCTGGCGAGTTCTTCCACGGATGCATTCAGCAGGCTCTTGATATCGCTGAATTTCTCCGTGAGCAGACGTGCGTTCCGCTCGCCGACGTGGCGAATGCCCAGTCCCGTAAGCAAGCGCCTAAGCCCCTGTTTCTTGCTGGCGTCGATCTCCTCAACAATCTTCTGAGCCGATTTCCGGCCCATGCGTTCGAGTTCCGTGAGTTGAGCAGGCTGCAGCCGGTACAGGTCGGGCAAGCTTCGGACCAAACCATTGTCCACGAGTTGGTCGATGATGGCCGGCCCCAGACCGCTGATGTCCATGGCGTTGCGGCTCGCGAAATAGCGAAGGTGCTCCTTGAGCTGGGCCGGGCATGAAGGATTGAGGCAGCGGATATAGGCGCCGCCTTCATCGCGCGCGACGCGGCTATGGCAAGCAGGACACGTTGTGGGAAAGCGGAAGCGTCTTTCGTGACCGGTTCGTTTCTCCAGTTCCACGCGTACCACATGAGGTATGACTTTCCCGGCCTTTTCCACGATGACGGCATCGCCGATACGGATATCCTTGCGCGCGATCTCATCGGTGTTGTGCAAGCTCACACGCGAGACCTTGGTGCCGGCAATTCGAACCGTTTTCAAGCTGGCCACGGGCGTCAGTACGCCTGTCTTGCCGACCTGCACGTAAATGTCCTCAATGCGCGTACCGGCTTGCCAAAGCTCGACCTTGTAGGCGATGGCCCAGCGCGGCGCCTTGGACGTGTACCCAAGCTTCTCGCGCTCGGCAAAGTCATCGACCTTGACCACTGTGCCGTCGGTTTCGTGATCGTAGCTATGGCGTGCCTCAAGCTGCTCTTCGCAATAATCGATTACGGCATCAATGCCTTGCACGATGGGGCCGTGCGGCACGACAGGGATGCCAAACGCTTGAACTATCTCGAGAAATTGGCTGTGCCTGGCCACGCGAGGCCCTTCAAGCACGCCTTCTGTGTGCGCAAAGAAACGCAAATGCCTGCGGGCAGCGACCCATGGATCCAGCAATTTGAGACTGCCGGCGGCAGCATTCCGGGTATTGGCGAATGTGCGTTCGCCCCGTTCGGCTTGCTGTTTGTTCAAGCGCGCCAGCTCGGAGTTGGTCATGTAGATCTCGCCGCGGACTTCGAAGAGCTCCGGAACGTGGCGGCCCTCCGTGCGAAGGCGCAGAGGGATGTCTCGAACGGTGCGGAGGTTATGGGTAACGTCGTCGCCGAGCGTGCCGTCGCCGCGGGTGGCTCCTAGCGTCAAGAGTCCCTTTTCATAGAGCAGCGAGACGGACACGCCGTCGATCTTTTCCTCGACTGCATAATGTACCATTTCGTCCTTGAGCGCACGGCGGACGCGGGCATCGAACTCGCGCAGGTCTCGTTCGTTGTACGTATTGTCGATCGATAACATCGGCACGCGATGGCGCACCTGGCGAAAGCCCTCGATAGGCTGGCCGCCGACGCGCTGCGTCGGGCTGTCGGAAGTGATCAGCTCGGGATGCTGGCTTTCCAGCTCTTGCAGTTGCCGCATGAGCCGGTCGAATTCGAGATCGCTAATTTCGGGCGCGTTTTCGATGTAGTATTTGTTGGAGTGATACTCGATTTGCTTGCGCAGCTCTTCGATTTGCTTGCGCGGGGAACGGACCATGGCGCCCCTCGGATCCATTCTGGCAGCAAGGGATCGAACAAGACCGCGGGCGAACGCCGCTTCGGGAAATGAATGCGGATCGAACCGGATCGACATCCAGTCCTCGAATTTGCGTTCATCCGCGGTCTACACTCACCATGCTACTGGCGAATGGCGCAGGGCGACAGAGGCGGTCGGAAGAATTGGTGAGACAAAGTCTTGCTGCACGGCATTCAATCAAGCAATGCGCGCCAACTTGACCGTGGTGGGGACGGTCAGATTGGCCTGGTGCATCCAGCGACCGGCATCGGCTGCGCCGTGCCAGCGCTGCAAAGAAATCGAGCGAACGTGGTCGCGTTCTTCCTCGTCAAGCACCTCATTGAACGCGGTCCCAAAGCCGGCGCGCACCTGCGTCGAAGAGCGGCCGAGATAAAGCAGACGATCTCCGCGGTCATCGAAAACCGCGACGGCACGCCATCCCTGAGGTTTGGATTCCGTGGGGTAAAACATGATCGGACCCTCCATGGTCTAGGTGAAGGAAAGAGTTGAATGCTAGGGTGATGCAGTTGGCAGGGGAAGTCAAGATCAAGTTGGTGCCCATCAGCGGGCTCGGTAGACAGTGCGTCTCTTGCCCAGATCCTAAGGCGAAAGTTCGACCGTGACCGCGTTGCCGGGAATGATCCGAATGAAATTCTTGCGCATTCGCCACGCGACATGCGCGATCACTTGATGACCTTTGGCCAACTCGACCCGAAACTGCGTATTGACCAGGGCTTCTTTGACTTTTCCTTCGACCTGGATTGCTTTGTCTTTGGGCACCGCTCAAATCCGCTGAAACCGATTCTTCAGCGAGACGAACCCGGGCCGTCGGCGAGCGACGGCCCCGGGTCGTCCGTAGCTGCTTAGTATCTGCGGCCGCGGTCGGAACCACCCCGGTCGCCGCCGCCGTAGCCGCCCCGGCCACCGCCATAGCCGCCGCTACGTGGGCCGCCTCCGCTGCGCTCCTCCCTTGGACGCGCCTCGTTGACAGTCAATGGCCGGCCCTGGTAGTCCGTGCCGTTGAGGGCCTCGATTGCCTTTTGCGCCTCGCCATCGTCGTCCATCTCGACGAACCCGAAGCCACGCGATCGTCCGGTTTCACGGTCTGTGATTACCTGGGCTCGCGCCACACTGCCGTGCTCCTGAAACAGGGCCAGCAAGTCGTCGGCAGTGCACTCCCACGTGAGGTTGCCGACGTAAATATTCTTCGCCATCAGAAGAACCTTTCCGTGCCCGTCCGCCGCAGCGAACCAACTTATCGTGACAGGGGGTAATCTGTCGTGCTGATTGTCTCAGCGCGAGTTCATTAAGCCTTCACGGGGCACACATACCTAAAAAACCCAAATATCCGATCCGCGGCTCCCGCAATGCCCACGCGGATCCACCTGGCTTTGCCATCACCACCGCCTCGGCGTCGGCGGACCAGTCGAAATCAGACCCCGTCCGAAACAACCGCCGCGGTATTAGTTTCTTTGCGACCCGAGGCAATACGTCGGTGCCGATCACCTACCTCTCTCCAGCCTTGGTCTTTCTGATGAGAGTTGGATGGGGTACGGAGTCCATGCAACTGCCTGGCCAAATCGCAAGGCCGGTGTTGCCCACCTTCTCGGGATCTTTCGGGAGAGGCTGCTCACACAGAAGACGTGAAACGCCATCGAAAAAACGCAGAGGAGGAAGGGAATCGATCTCGACCGGGCAGTACATCTCCAAAATCACTCGCTAAATTCGCGCACCTTCCGATACTGTTCCTCATAAGCCTCCATAATATACGTCCGGCAAAGGCAAAATCCAACATCTTTTTCGACAAATTGCAGGAGAAGCACCGGTCCCAGCAAGTCTTGGTGGTAAGCGGTGCAATGCCTTCTGAGATGCCCCAGTGCGGTCGGTAAAAGTTCCCCCTCTTGCAAGGATTACTCTCTTCCCCCGTCCCTTGACTGCTGGTGTCGGTTGCGAAATATCCCAGGCTTTCCAGCCCTGTCTTTCGCCACTGCGCCGGCCGGGATATAATCCGCGCATGCACAATGGCTTCGCCAAGGAGTTGCATCGCTACGGGCCTGACAGGCCCCGCGAAACGGTCGGGCTGGCCGATGCCCGGAGTTACTGCAGCCGGCTCACGCGCACGCATTACGAAAACTTTACTGTCGCCTCCGTGCTCCTGCCGCGTTGTCTTCTACGCCATTTTCACGCTATTTACGCCTATTGCAGGTGGGCCGACGATCTGGCGGATGAGTGCGGCGGCGGTGCTGGCGCCTTGCGTTTGCTGCGCTGGTGGCGCGAGGAATTGCTGGCTTGCTACCAGGGCGAGCCACGCCATCCGGTCATGGTCGCCCTTCAGGAAACGGTCCGAAAGTTCCAGATACCGCCGGACCCGTTCCTGAATCTGCTATTCGCATTCGAGCAGGACCAGATCGTCAAGCGCTATCAAACCTACGAGCAACTTCTTGGCTACTGTCGCAACTCCGCCAACCCTGTCGGCCATCTCGTGTTGTACCTGTGCGAGTCTTACGACGATTCCAACGCTCGACTCTCCGACCACGTCTGCACGGCCCTGCAGCTGGCGAACTTTTGGCAGGACGTGGCTCGAGACCTTGATATTGATCGTGTCTATATTCCCGAAGAAGACCGCATTCGCTGCGGCTATGGGGAGGCTGATCTGCAAGCCCGTCTCTATAATCCCGCTTTCGTACAGCTCATGGGTTTTGAAGTAGACCGAACCCGGGACCTCTTCTACCGAGGGCTCCCGCTCCTGGAGCGCGTTCGGGCCGAGATCAGGCCTGATATTGAGTTGTTCATACGCGGCGGATTGGCCCTCCTTCGCAAGATCGAGCGCTGCCGGTACAATGTCCTGGCGGCCAGGCCGGCACTGGCCAAGTGGGAAAAGGCGGCTCTGCTCGCCGGCACTCTGCTTCGGCGACTCAATGGGGCCCTCTTTCGGGAGCCCGCCGCGTCAGCTATCTAATGCGTCTGCCACTCATACCGGACGGATTGCTTCATGACTCGGCTGCTGGCTCGCTCTTATTCGTTCTGCGAGCGCCTTGCACGTCGGGAGGCTGGCAATTTCTACCATGCGTTTCGCGTCTTGCCGGTGGCCCAACGCCGATCGATGTGCGCGCTGTACTCCTTTCTGCGCGTCACGGATGATCTGATCGACGGCCTGGAAATGCCCTCAGTAAAGCGTGCAGCGCTGTCCGCGTGGCGCCGGGAATTTGACGAAGCGTTGGCAGGTCACTACCAGCATCCCTTGCACGCCGCGTTTCACGACACCATGCGGGCGCATGCCATCCCTCGGGAATATATCGATGCCGTGCTCGACGGCGTGGAGATGGATTTGGAACAGACATCATATGCCACGTTTGCCGAACTTTATGAGTACTGCTACCGGGTCGCCTCCGCAGTGGGACTGGCGTGTATCCATATATGGGGATTTGCCGAACCGAGCGCCAAGGTCTATGCCGAAAGTGCCGGAGTCGCACTGCAGATCACGAACATCTTACGCGACCTGCGCGAAGACGCCGAGCGCGGCCGAGTCTATTTGCCGCGTGAAGACCTGGAGCGCTTCGGTTATCGCGAAGCGCAACTGCGCGAGGGCATTCGCAACGAGAATTTTCGGGCGCTCATGACATTCGAGGTAGGCCGGGCCCGCGAGTATTATGCGGCCGCGCGGCCGCTTTCAGCACTTCTGCCGCCGGCCGGCCGGGCCGTTTTCCAGGTCATGACCCGCACCTATGAAGGCCTGCTCAACGAAATTGTCGAACGCGACTACGATGTCTTTACCAGTAGAGTCAGTTTGAGCCGTTGGCGCAAATTGGGCCTGGTCGTGCAAGCAATGCCGGCGCGGTGGGGATGGACATGAAGTCGAACGACCGGGTCCTGATTGTAGGAGGAGGCCTGGCTGGCTTGGCAGCGGCAACTGCCCTGGCGCCACATGGGTTCGCGATCACCCTCCTTGAAACTCGCGCCAGGCTGGGAGGCCGCGCCGGTTCGTTCCAGGATGCTTCCACCGGGCAGCTCATCGACGCCTGTCAACATGTCAGCATGGGCTGCTGCACGAATTTCGCGCACTTCTGTCGCACGGTCGGCATCACTCATCACCTGGAGTCGCAGCCAACCTTGTATTTCATGACGCCTGATCGAAGGGTCAGCCGATTTCAGGCTGGCCGCTTCCCTGCACCGTTGCATCTGACAAGCAGTTTCTTGCGCGCTCACTATCTCAGCATGACAGAAAAGCTGCGAATTGCCTGGGGACTGATGTGTTTGCGGCTCAGTGCTCCCGACGGAGATCCCCCCTTTCACGAGTGGCTGGCAGGACATCGTCAGACAACGCGCACGGTCGAACGCTTCTGGGGCGTGGTTTTGACCAGCGCGCTCAATGAAAGCCCCGATCGCATCGGCCTGCGCTACGCGCGCAAGGTGTTCGTGGATGGCTTCATGCGGCACCGGCGCGGCTTCGAAGTGGAATTGCCCACGGTCGCGCTCGGAAAGCTCTACGGCGCGGAATTGCAAAACTGGCTGGCAGCGCATCGAGTGGAATTGGAGATGCAGCGTGCGGTCAAGTCGCTGGAGGTTGTCGAAAATCAGGTAAGTCAGGCGATCCTGCGTAACGGCGAAGCACGCAGCGCCGACTGGTTCATCAGCACGGTCCCTTTCGATCGATTGCTCGATCTCCTGCCGCCCAAGTTAATTGAAACTCATGACTATTTTCGAAAGCTAAAGCACCTGGAAACCTCTCCGATCACGAGTGTGCACCTTTGGTATGACCGGCCGGTGACGGATCTCCCGCACGTGGTACTGGTTGATTGCGCGGGCCAATGGGTTTTCAATCGAGGACAGGTCAAGCCTGGGGAATTCTACGTGCAGGTGGTCGTAAGTGCTTCACGGCAATTTCGCGGCCTGGGTCACGAGGAAGTGCAGCATCGTATCGCCGCCGAGCTTGCCAGCCTTTTTCCAAACGCGCAGCCGGAATCTCTGCTGCGTGCCCGCACGGTGACGGAACACGGCGCGACGTTTAGCGCTGTTCCCAACGTCGATGAGTGGCGCCCTTTGCAGTTATCTCCGATCCGCAATCTCTTTGTAGCCGGCGACTGGACGGCAACAGGATGGCCCGCCACGATGGAAGGAGCTGTCCGCAGCGGTTATCTCGCTGCCGAGGCGCTGCTCAAACAGACAGGGCGAGACGTCCAGCTTGTGCAGCCCGACTTGGCATGATCGCTCACGCGCCGGCCACTCATCCACACAAGTCTTCTCATTTTGCGGCCCCGGTCACGCGTCCCGCCTATGCCCCAGGCCCTCTCTTTTCTTTTAGCGCCGCATCCACCTGCTCCTGCGATTGCGTGTTAAAGATGTCCTTCTTTTCCAGCCAGCCCCGTCTTGCCACATCGACTCCGTAACGCAGATACGCCAGGTCCGGCATACTGTGAGCATCGGGGTTGATTACCAACTGAACGCCAAGCGCCTTGGCGCGCTTGCAGTGCACCCAGTCCAGATCCAGCCGCTGGGGATGAGAGTTGATCTCCACGAGCGTTCCGTGCTTGGCCGCTGCCTGCAGTACTGCTTCGAGGTCCACCTTGTATCCGTCGCGCCGCAATAGAAGTCTGCCGGTCGCATGGCCAAGCATGGTGACGCGCGGATGCTCAATTGCCCGGATGATGCGTGCGGTCATGTCGGCCGAGGATTGATTGAAATGCGAATGCACGCTAGCCACCACATAATCGAACGTCGCCAGCAGTTCCTCGTCGAAATCGAGGCGGCCGTCCGCGAGGATGTCGCACTCCGTACCCCTATAGAGCTTGAAGCCCTCAAGTTTGGCGTTTACGGCATCGATCTCCGCTTGCTGTTCGCGCACGCGGTCGGGCGTGAGGCCGTAGGCGACCGTAAGCGACTGGGAGTGGTCGGCGATGCCCAGATACTTGAGGCCGAGCTTCTGCGCCGCCTGAGCCATTTCCTTGATGCTGGCGGTTCCATCGCTCCATGTCGTATGGCAATGGAAGGTCCCCTGGAGGTCATTCAATTCGAGGAGCACGGGCAGCCGGTGCTCGGCGGCCGCTTCTATCTCACCAGTGCACTCGCGCAGCTCCGGAGGAATATAGTCCAGGCCCAGGGCGCGAAAGATGTCGGCTTCGTCCTTGCATGCAACACTTCCGCCGGGGCCGACGAGTTCGTATTCGTTGAGTTTCAGACCATGTTGCTGGGCGAGAGCGCGCACGGCCACGTTATGCTCTTTACTCCCGGTGAAGTAAAGCAGAGCGAACGGGAACGCCTCGGGCCGAACTACGCGCAGGTCTGCATTCAGCGTGACCCTGCGGCCGCGCCCAAGGTCGCGATCGACGACAACGCTGGACTTGGTTTCGCCCCGGCCGACCACCTGGACGACTTCGGGCAGCTTGGTGAACCGCTCCATGATTGGATCGGCTTGTTCGGAGCTGACCAGGATATCGATATCGTTGATGGTCTCTTTACGGCGACGGAGGCTGCCGCACAGCTCCATGCGTTGGATCCCGGCGCAAGGCCGCAGGCCCTCCAAAAGGTGCAAGCCCAGATCGAGGGCTTCGTCCAGCCGGATTCGCTGGCCGGTGCGCCCAAGGAAATCGATGCCCTCCAGGATCTTCTGCTGAGTCTTGGCGCCGAACCCCTTGAGCCCGGCGACGCGACCTTGCAGACAGGCTTCCTTCAGCTTGGCGAGGTCGTCGATGCCAAGCTCGTCGTAGAGAGCCTTCACCTTCTTTGGCCCCACACCCGGAAGGCGCAGCAGGTCAAACAGGCCAGCGGGAGTCTTCGCGCGCAGCTCGGAATACAAAGGCAACGCGCCGGATTGCACGAGCGTGGTGATCTTTTCGCGCAGCGTTTCACCGATGCCGCGGATACTGCCCAGCCGGCCGGTCGCCACGACCTGGGCCAGGTCCTCTTCCAGCTGCTCCAGGGCCCGAGCGGCATTGTGGTAGGCCTGGCAGCGGAAAGCGTTTTCACCTTGCAGTTCCAGCAGGGTGCCGATCTCGTCCAAAATGCGGGCGACTTCTGATTTGTCCATGCCTGCCAATCCCCGCGTGAGGGGAGAAAAAGAAAGAGGAACAAGAGAAGCATAATCCCGGTTGCTGCCTCATGGCAAGCGCCGGTCAGGCTTCTCTTGTCCCCCTACTTCTTATTTCTTGAGTCGCGCAAGGAGATCAGCCTATGCAGCCTGGCTGAGCGCCACGCGACGCGACGGATGAAGCATGACCTCCAGCGCGGTTACCAGGCGGTCCGGGCCGCGTCCGTCGATGAGCTGTCGGCCGCATCGAGACATCGCCTGGCGCTCCAGGGGATCACCCAGCAGGTTCTGAATAGCCATGCGAATGGTTTGTGCGGAGACATTTTCATGCCAGCCGAGGCAAGTGGCCGCTCCCTCTTCTTCCAATCGCTGGGCGGTCGGCCAATGGGATTCGGACTGAACGATCAACAGTTGAGGTACGCCCACGCATGCCAACTCCAGGGACCAGCCGCCGCCGGCGCTGATGGCGAAATGGGACCGCGCGACGCGCGCGGTCACTTCTGCAGGTTCGGTCGCCACGGTCAGACGTTCGGAATTTGCGGCTGCCATTTCCTGAAGGGCGCCCAGCCCTGGGTGTTGCGGGCGGACGATCAAATCGACTCGTTCCACTTTGGGTGCGTTCAACAGGAGTCGGGCCAGTTCGGCCGTTTGCTGATTTGGGTCGTCATCGCCCAAAGCGACCATGGCCCGGAAAGGCTGGGATGGTTCCTGCGCTCGTGCCGGCCGAGCCCTGCGAATTTCGGGACGCACGAGTGCAAAGCGTGAGCCGAGCAACAACTGTGTCCCGGGGTCGAAGGAGTAGGCGTCGCGACCCGGTCCGAGAAGGGGATTGATGACCAATTGCGAGGGAAAGCGGACCGTGGCCAGGTGGTCCAAGGAAACAACCAGCGTGCCAGTAGCTTGGAGGGCGGCCAGGTAATCCTCGGTGGCATTGGCCGCATCGACAACGACCGCACCGGCGCGTACGCGACGGACCTCTTGCAGTGTTTCGCTGAGATCGTGTTCCGCGCCGGCGACGCAGTCGGCATCCAGCCAATCATTCCCTGCGCGTTTGATAGTCATCGCCAAGGACGCGGGGTCCAATTGCGAAAGAAAGTAGGTAGGGCGCCGACGCCGTTGCAGGGCAGCGGCCAGTGCGAGGCAGCGCGCTAGTCGCTCCCAGCCGGACTGCGTCGTGCCGTCGACCCGAAAAAGGATGGGATCTCTGTTCATGGGTCCTCTGTTCCGTAAGAGAAGGGAGATCGAACTTCGAAAACCGTAATCAGAAAAGTACTGCCCCGATCAACCGAAGGTTTGCGGCATAGGACCTATGGGTCCTATAGGACGCATACGCCCGAAGCAGGGGGCGAAGGGTGTTAAAGAGCTAGGTTGCCTTCCTCAATTTGCTGGTCTCGTTCTCACGATAAAGCAAACGCGCCTTCGCCAGATCGCAGGGAAAATCGACCTCGATGCGGCGATGATCCGAGCTGAGGTGAAAGGTGAGTTCCCACTTGCGGTGATAAGTGCAGAGCACGTCCGCCAGGTATCCCTGGATGCCGTGTTGCCAGACGTGTCTTTCCAGTGTCTCGAAGAATTGGCGGCTGCCTTCCGCGCTGAAGCGCACCGTTGCCGTGAATTCGCCCAGCACCATGCCTTCCAGTACGGTTTTGCTGATGCTGTGGAGCTTGCCGGAGCGATGGATGTAGACCTTCATGTCTTCGTCGTCGCACGCTTTTAGCTCGACGTCGACCAGCACATCGGCCTGAGGCTCGTCATTCAAGAACGCCTGCAAGCGTGGCAAGGCGAAATAGTGATCGCCCGTGGTGAAAACGAAGGGCTGCCCGTCGAGATGGGGACGGGCCTGCCAGATGCTTCCCAGGATGCCGCACTGCTCATAAAAAGGATTCAGGATGCAAGTGGCGCGCTGCCTGGTGAAGGCGCGAACGGCGGGGGCGTCAAAGCCGACGACCACGAAAGATTCTGTGATGCCTGCCTGTCCGAAGTGATTGAGAATGCTGCCCAGCAGAGTCTCGCCGCCCAGGTCAAGAAGGACTTTGTTGCGTTTCTCACTCAAGTCCTGGAGGCGCGTGCAGAGCCCTGCCGCCGCGATGAGTCCCTTCATCTGTACCTCTTCTTCCGAGGCCTTCCCTGGCCCGAACTGACGGTTCCGTGTCGTCAGCGCACGGATCTTAACCGAGCGCCCATGAAGAGAAAAAGACCAACTGGTGCGAGGGTGCGCCAGCCTTTGGGAGCACTCAAGGCGACAGGACCGTGACGCCGGACAGGTCGCAAAGCATCCACAAGTAAATACATTTGCAAGTCAACTTGCATGATAGTGCCGTGGCAAATCGGACCGTCGGCCGGCAACCTTGGGAAGGTCGATCTCCCAGCGCACTGGTCCCGGCTTCGCGCGATTGGCTATCAAGTTCCGGTCATCATCGAGTGGGAGCTGAGCCGTTCCACGACCGAGGACATTCTGAGAGCACGAGCCCATCTGCAATCCTTCCCGCCAAGGAGCGATCCCTATGCGAACCAATTTCCACCCGTTTTGTGGGTCCGCCAGCGGCTTGCCCGAGCCCGAGGTTTGACTTCGAGGCATGCTTGAACTTAGCGTTAGGCCAATCTGTAGCGGTTAACTGAACAGAGGCGATTGTTCCACGTGAAACACCTGGGCTTGGCGTGCCGGCCAAAGCACCATTGTCTCGTTTCAGCTGTAGCTGCTAGAATGCCGCTTTCTCGGATGGATTTGAGACCGAGTGCCCACGGTAAGGAGATCATCGACGATGGAAAAACGTCGGCTTGGACGCGGCTTGGACGCCTTGCTTGCCAGCACCGCCGGTGAGATGAATGCGGCCGGCGTTGGCATGGAAGCGGCTGGAGGGCAGGCCCGCGTGGCCGTAGAGCGGATCGATCACAATCCGTACCAGCCGCGCAAAGCGTTTGACGACGAGGAGCTGGCCGCCCTCTCGGAAAGCATTAGGACGGTCGGAATCCTGCAACCGCTGGTAGTGCGCCAGGTAGGAGAGCGATTCCAGTTGGTCGCGGGCGAACGCCGGCTTCGAGCTGCCCAGGCCGCCGGATATGGCGAAGTTCCTGTGAGGGTCGTGGATTTTAACGACCAGCAAGTGCTCGAAGCCGCCCTGGTCGAAAACATCCAGAGGACCGACCTGAATCCTATCGAGAAGGCGCAGGGGTTCCAGGAGTACCTCCAACGCTTCGACATGACCCACGAGGAATTGTCCAAGCGCCTGGGGTTGGATCGTTCCACCGTGACAAACCTCGTTCGCCTCCTGGAATTGCCTCCCGAAGTGCAGTCGGCAGTTCGCGTCGCCCAGATCAGCGCGGGGCACGCCAGGGCGCTCCTGGCGGTAACCGATCGCGACCGGCAGGTATCCCTGTGCAAGGAGATCATCGCTCGCGGTCACTCGGTTCGAGCCACGGAGGCGCTGGTCAAGGAACAGAAAACGGAACCGGCGGCCACGAGCCCTCGGTCGTCTGGGCCTGAAAAGACCGCACACGTGCAGTCCATCGAGGATGAGCTTCGCCACATGCTCGCAACGCGCGTCGAGATCCGTCTCCGTGGCAAAGACCGCGGGCAGATAATTCTGGGGTTCGAAACGAATGACGACTTCGAACGGCTTCTTGAAGTCTTACGCGGCCCATGCAAGCACTAAGCATTTGTGGCGCATCCGACAGTTGCTACCGCGGACCGTCCAGGGGAGTGCCAGGTCTGAAGAGACGGGTTCATGGGTTTGGCTTCATCAGAGAAGACGCCTGATGCCGAACCCAAGAACCCATCGCGATAGGAATGGCAGAGCACCGGGATTGCTGGGTCGATAGAATCATTGGAGCGTTGCTCGGGGCGTAGCGCAGTTTGGTTAGCGCGCCTGGCTTGGGACCAGGAGGTCAGCGGTTCGAATCCGCTCGCCCCGATTGACTCATGCTTGCTATAAATGAAGAAGGGGGTTGGCCGTCGCTGGTCAGCCCCCTGCTTCATTGCGCACTTCAGGCTTCGACCCCTCCTGGGATCTCACGCCCCGTGGACTGGCCAGAAAGAGATCAATGATTGTTGCCATCCGGTTCGGTCTTGACTATCACCAGCGACATGACCGGCCGCTGCAGGTCGGGATACCGCCAGGCATTTCCCAAAGGGATAAGGCGGCTCCTGGCTTGGGCGCTGAGCTGAGCCGTCTCGGCTACTTCTGCAACCAAAACTTGAGCCTGCTTCGCAGCGCGAACCCACGCACTTGCTGCTGGCGTGGGCGTCCAGACGACGAGGAAGACTCGAAAGTTATTCCGTTGCAGCACTGAGATGGTTTGCCAAATGACTTCCGACTGACTTGGCAACAGATACGGCGGGCTGCTCTTCAGCCGCTCGTAGAAATCGATGACAGCCTGCCCTTCGGTCCGGGGCACCTTCTCAACGGGGAACCTTCTGCCCATCTCCTGGAGGAATCGCTGCATCTGCTCCTGCTCTCCGTCAATCGTCCGCGATGGCGGCCCCTCATCCCCTGTACCAGACCCCTGTCCTTTCCCTGGTCCACCTTGCGGTTCGTCTATCGCATAGTGCGGAGCCGAATAGCTGAACTGGACCGGCTGGGAGGAGGTCCCAAACATTCCCGGCAGGCCGAAGTCATCGAGCGCCTTGCGGAAGGAGCCGGTCCCGTTATAGAGATTTACTCCCGTTTGGTCCTTACCTAGCGTACTGAGCACAATGAACATGGCTAACAAGATGGTCGCCATGTCCGCATAGGACATCATCCAGCCTTCGGTATTGATGTGCCCATCAACTGATTTCCGGCGCACTCGTGCCATTACCAATCTCCGTCACACAGGTCTAAGGCGCTTGTGCCGGCCCTCGCCGCTGTCTCTGCGGTACTCGTGCGAATCATTGCTGCCGCGAAAAAAATAGCCAAACCGAATCCGGCGAGGGATTGCCCCCAGGCCGCACGCCTATGCCCATCCTTCCGGGAGGAATGGATTGCTGCGTACCCAGAAAAGTTGTGAACAGGACAGCCTTGGGTAGAGCCTCAGTGTCGGCCACTTGAAAGTAGATGTCGTATGGCAGGTTACGGACGTTTGCCGCAATCGCCTGTAGTATTCCCCTGCCAACGTCCGTTAGCTTGTTGTCTGGACCGAGAAGGAGCTTGAGAGAGAGCTGGAGCGAGTAGCTGTCTTGCAAGGTGCCCAGCACGGGGCCTTCGAGCTGGCGAATCGCCACTGCGGCGGCCTCCAACCCAGGGCTGCTGTGAAGGGGGAGTACTTCCGATCCGTTTTGTCCCAGGCGCGCCGTCAATGGGCGCTCGCGTTGCACTACGGAGTCCAGATCTAGCCCGTCTGCAGTCGGCCCAGCGATACCAATCCCACCTGTGCCGAATAGCAATGAATCCCTCTTCTTCCCGTACTTCTCTTTCTCACTGGATGCAAATGTGATGATGCAGATAAAGCAGGCGATGAGTAGCGTGACCATGTCGCAATATGTGATAATCCATGATCCGCCATGTTGCTTCCCATCGTGTCCATCTCCGTGACTTCCACCGTGTCCCTTGTGATCATGCCCCGTGTGCGCCGCCTGGTTTTGCGCGGAGCCGGCACCATGGCGGTCGCCTTTTGCCGGTTCATGAGCGGCGCCTGCATGTGTGGCTTCGTTAACCATGAATAGAAGTCCCTCTCAGGATATATTGGAAGTGGCATCCGGCCCTGTGCAGCAGGTAATTCTGCTCTCCATGTTCGTTGATCTAAACTGTGCAGAGCGGAAGCTCAACCCCCTGCTCGCGCGCTGCCAGAAAACCAAGGGCTCTCTTATTCATCCCACGTGGATTCGCAGTTCCGCCTTCCGGGGGTTTGCCTTCGTTCCCAAACTCCGGTCTAAGAGGGCAATGCTTGCAAACTCTGCTTATTGCCCGTCGGGACCCGTTCGCGAGACGGCCCTTGGGGACCAGGTACCTCATCGACCGGTGCGTGCCAGAGGTTAGGCGGCGGAGCGTTCTTCGCTGGCGCGGGCTTTGGGCGCGAGGAATGCCTGGAGTTTCGTTTTCATCTCGCGTGGGGATTCTCCCTCGACCAGAGCGGCCAGGCCG
>DATGZX010000382.1:0-3698 GCA_035296965.1 Gemmataceae bacterium | reverse complement strand
GTCCGCCAGCTTCTGGTCGTTCCTGCTGACAGTCGACGAAGATCTCGCGGAGGAAACCCGCAAGCAAGGCTCAGACCTCCTGATCTGCGGGATTTTGTTCTGGAGCCAATTCCGCAGTCTGGGCCTGGCCTGCGATTGAGTAGACCAGTTGCAGGTTGGTGCCGGGATAGCTGAACTCCGCCGCGTTGAGCTGCTCCAGCAAATGCGCAATCGCCCGGTTGGAACGCGGATTCGACATCGGATGGACGCTTACACGCAGCCGCCGCTGCTCTTGATCAGGCAGCAGATCGGCCGTCGACAGAAACAAATCTCGCAACAGACTACGGGCGTCGTCGCTGCGGGCCAGCTTCTCCCGCACGATTGATGCCATCGCCGTCTCGGCGCGATAGGCGATCATCTTCACCGTATCTGCCAGTTGCTTACGACTGGGTGCCAGACGCTCGAACTTTTCCGTCTCGGGTAACTCGTCCCACTTCAGGTGGCCGGGCGTCGTCTTCAACTTATCGTTGATGTCCATCAGCTCCTTCTCGAACTGCTCGATCTCTTCCACCAATTCCGCTTTGCGCTTTTCCCACTTGGGTAACGCGGGCTCGTCCGATTCCGGGTGCAACGTCAGCTCGGCAAAGCGAGCTTGCCGCTGGGTCAGCTTCGACTTGACCGAGCGCTTCCGCCGGTCCAGTTCTCGCCACCGAGGGTTCACCACCGGCCGCTTGGTCTCAGGAATCTCCTCCGTGCGATACTCATTAAGTGCATCAATGGCAAAGTGTTCCATCATGTAGCGGAAGAAGTTTTCCTGACACCATCGACTGAACAACTGCACAGAATCCTGCGGCGCCGACCCGGCGAATGCCGTGCTGATCAGGCTCACCTGATGCCCGCTGGTGGTCAGCTTGCGGATCTCCCGTACCCACAGTCCGTTCTTCCGGTCGCCGATCCACGTGCCTCGCTCGGCCAGTTTTAGCCGGACCGACTCGCCGTTCGGCAGCGTCGTTTCGATCTCTGCGAACTCGGCGGTCGGCCATTCGCCCTTGGGAAACTTGTGGTAGGTAATGCAGGCGATGCGGTGTGTCTGCCACATCTCCTTGAGGAACTCCGGGCTGTACCCTTCGCGGTCGAAGAGGATCACGAAGCGTGCGCGATAGCGGTCGGCCTTAAGCTCCTCCGCGGTCGGTTGGCCCGGGACTTCCTGGAGCAGGCGCGGCACGATGTCGGTGCGCAATACCTCGAGAAGCCCGTGGTCGATCGGCCGTTCGACCGCGAAGAACGGCTGGCCCAAAATGTCGTTGACCCAGTAGTCGGTCGTTCCCCGAAGGCACAACCGCTGTCGGGAGACATAGCGTCTGGGCAGCGCGGTCTGATTGCCGTGGTAGAGGCGAACGTGTCCGTCGACGTACAGCGCACCAGCCAGTTCGGGCGCGGCCTCCAGCCAGTCTCGGGACAACAGCCCGGCCCATTTTTCAGGGCCATCGTCGATACTCAGGGCGGCGAGCTTATGCCGCAGACAGCGGACCTCGGGAACGCGGTCCAGCCCCAACAGTTTGCCCAACTCGCCGGGCGGTTGGTATTGCAACTGCTCGACGGCCTTGAAGCGGCACAGCGCCATGTAAGCCAGGAGGATGATCACATGCAGGGTGGTGTAGTAGCCGCGTAGTTTTCTCAGGCAATCGTGGATGTGTCGAAACAGGCCATTCTCCGCCAGAGCCGGCAAGGCACACAGCACGCCACCGAAGCAAACGTCGCGGCAGACTTCAAAACGAGTCGACGCCCCGTCGAGAAGACCCAATGCCGCCCAGACACGTTCATCGGGCCGTGTGCACGCTGTGCCCATCTCGGCTGCGGCGTCTTGGGCGGCTCGCGTGGATTTGTCGGTGCCAATGGGAGGTTGTCCCACGGAGCCGTTTTCCGGTGCTGACTCCGTCGGTTGAAGTCGTGAGGGTTTGGTCACTCGCCCCTGGTCAATGGCCTTGCGGAGTGTGTCGTGCTTCAGGCCCAGGTGCTCGGCGACTTCTCTCGGGCTCCAACCCGCTGCCAGCAACGGTTGTGCCTGGGCCGTGACCTCGGGCGTCAGCACCGCGGCGCCGCGGGTCGCTCGCTGTACGTAAAACGCCCCCACGCCGCCGGTGCGATAGGTTTTGACGCTCCGAATGACGCAACTCTTCGACACGCCGAAGGTCCGCACAATATCCACCAGCCGGCAGACGCCATGGCAGATGAGTTGGGCGGTGAACATCCGGAACGCACGGTGGTCGTTCTCAGGGTGTTGAAATACAGGGTAGGCGCCGCAGAAGTACGTCCACTGGCCGTTTTCGCGCACGACACTGATCAGGTCGCTGATGCGTGTAGCACCGTGGGCGATAAGCGGTAATAATGCTTGGGGAATGGTACCTTCCTCCTGGTAAGTGCCAGGTGATCTTGGTCGATCAAAGAAGGTACCATTTCCACTTCCCGGCCCCTACTCTTGCTCTCTCAGACTACCATCGCCCCAACCCCATCCCGTCTAAGGTGGATACGTCTCAAACCGAAAAAGCGACTGCGGTCGCAGGTCAGGAGGTCTGAACGTACTGTAATTAAGAGGATTGAGGAGGATATCAGCAGATCTTTCTTGCCAGGAGGGCGGCCATGGATGTCCAAGCACGCAATACGTTGCCCCGTCGTAACTGGTAAGCCGTTTCTGCGCGTACGTCATCGTGGCCGCGTCAGGTTGGCGGTGGATCGGGGCTGAGAGATTGTCAGTGTCGATCTTGGCGAGGTCTGGAACGCGGCGCGGAGAGGTTAACTTGTGTCCGGTGCGGCGGCCAACGGAAGTGGTAAACGCTCGCCCTGCAGCTTGGCACGTACTACCTCGATCCCATACTGGATGAAGCGAACTTGATTTTTCATACCGGTAACGATGACGCTCTTGATGCGGGCGAAAGCCGAGGCACTCCAGTCGGCGCGATGCGTGCCGCCGTCACCACGCGCCGCCGCCAGGCTGCGTATGTCCCGCTCGCTGCCGTTGTTGTCGGCCGGCACGCGCGGGTCGTCCAGGAAGGTGAACAGCTCGTCGCAATGTCGGAACAACCGCTTCCAAATCCGCACGCAGTCGGGATGACGCGTCTGGGTTCGCATCATCAGGTCGTCGAACCGATCGATGAGCTGCCGGTAGGCTTGGTCAAACGCCGCGGGGCCGAGCTTTTCCCGGTCCTTGCCCAACTGGATGGCGTCCTGAAACAGGTCGATGAGTGGTTGAATAAACGCTCGCACCGATTGCCAGGGGAGTTGTTCACGGAGTTTAGCCAGCTCGCGGAGCAGGTGGACCAGGCAGCGTTGCTTGGCGCAATTCAGGCCGTTGTAAGCGGCGTAGAAATCGCTGACCAGAGTGCCGGCAAACGATTCTCTCAAGACACGGACGATGACATCCCGGCTGCGGTGGCGGTCGATGAGAAACAAAGCCAGCCGCGGGTCGCGGAAGCACCAGACCCACGCGGTCTGGCCATTGATGCGCCAGCCGGTTTCATCTCCCTGAACCACGGGGGATTGACGGAGCAACTCGAGAAGTTCATCGACCACCGGAGCAAAGAGTTGGCCACCCCAGCGCAAGTGACCGAGCAGGCCTGCTCGGCTGACCGTCAGGGCGAAAAAGTCGTGCAGCAGATTCTGGGTCTTGCCCAAGGAGATGCCGAGGTGGGCTCGGCTGTAGCAGGTCAACAACCGCGCTC
>DATGZX010000381.1:0-51159 GCA_035296965.1 Gemmataceae bacterium | reverse complement strand
CCGGTGCGAGTAACGTGGGCGTGGCGGGTTCGCTGGCGTTGAACCTGGTTACGAACACCAACGAAGCGGTGATCGAGAACAGCGCCACGAGCAACCCGGCCACAACACTGGCGCTGGGAGGCGGCGACCTGACATTGACGGCCCAGAACACCTCTGGTGAAACCGCCAGCGCTACGGCCAACGCTGTCGCGGGCAAGGTCGGGATTGGGGCCGCCATAGCGGTCAACACGGCCACCAGTACAAGTGACGCGGAAGTGCAGGACGGCGTCCAACTTCTGAACGGTCACAACGCGACAGTGATGGCGACTTCTAACCAGACGATCGTGACAACCACGTTGGGAGGATCCACCGGCAATGTGGCGCTTACGCCGTCGGTCGCCGTGGCGGTGGCGAGCAGCGAATCCACGGCAAGCCTGGGATCCGGCAACAGCCTGGTGCTTTCCGGCGCTCTCGAAATCTCCGCTGCCCACACCGGAACGACCACCGCAACAGCTCAGGGGGATACAACGACCGGCGGCAGCGCGGGCATTGGAGTGTCCCTGGCGCTTAACATCGTGAGCGATTCCGCCACCGCCACGCTTAGTCGAGATGTGCAAACGGGGGGTGCGGCAAGCATCACCTCATCGACCACGGCCAGCTATTTGGCCAATGGCGTAGCCGGTGAGGGCGGCACCAATTCCTCGGACCAGAGTTCCGACAGCAACACGCAGCAACAAGCTACCTACGGGGAAAATGAGCCCAATGCTCCGACGAATAATGCCAGCGTGCCGACGCAATCGCAGGCCCTTCAGGACAACGCCAACCCAAGCGACTCCTCAACGAGCGCGAGCAGCGAGTCAAGCGCACAGGGGGGCAACAGCGAAGCCACCGTAGGCATTGCCGCCGCCATCGGCATAAACGTTGGCACGTCGACCAGCGTCGCCTCGATTGCGGACGGCGTTCATCTGCTTGCCGGCGGGGACCTCAGTGTCATGTCCACCAACGGGACGGTGGGAGGCGCCTCAGCCTTGGGGACGGCGTTGAGCAATTCGCAAAAGAACTCCATTGCCGCTGCGGTGAGCCTGAATGTCGTCAGTGTGACAAACCACGCAATCGCCGGCAACAACGTCACGCTGAGCGGATCAAGCATTACGATTGAAGCGCTGCAGCCCACCGTTTCGGGAGTTGTCCAGCCCGATGACTTCCGCACCTGGTCGATCGCCGGGGCGAGCGGATCCGATGCCGGTGTCGCGGGGTCTTTTGGCGTCAATGTCATCAACTTTGGCAGCAACGACGCCAGCAATTATGGCACGCAAGCATCCATCGGCAGCCAAGGGACCGTGACATCCCAAGGTGCGCTCACCATCGAGGCCAGCAACGACCTCACGCTGCGTAACATCGATGGCTCCGCTGCCTTTGGAGGGGAGAACGCAGGGGTGGGAGTTTCCGTGGCGGTCAATGTGGTTCGCAACCAGACGACAGCGTTCATCGGCGCCAGCACTCAAGCGAACGCAGCCGACGCGCTCACGGTGCAAGCCACGGCATCCATTGCCCCCTCGGACGGGGTACTGTCCTGGGAAACACAGGTTCTCAGCAACCTCAAGAGCGCCAGCGGACTGCCCCTTACCGGTCTCCCGCTGGGCCTGAATGGTTTGCCCATTCAGCCCACTGCGGCGGCGGCTGCGGGTGCCTTGTCTGGCGAAGTTAGTGTCGGCGGCTCGGTGACCCTAAACGTCTTCTTCGAGAAAACCACGGCCTACATCGATCAGTCGGCCAAGATCAACCAGAGCGGGAACGCGAACGCCGATCAGAGCGTGACGCTCTTGGCCTTGGACAACCTCACGATCGTCGACGGCGCGGGCGGAATTTCGGGCGGCGGAGAGGCCGGCGTTGGCCTTGGGCTCGACGTGGGCGTCTTCTTCCGCGACACCGAAGCCTACATCGCTAGCTCCGCCTCCGTCAGCGCGAAGGGCGACATTAGTATTATGGCGCCCACCGAGGTGAATATTACCTCCTTGGCGGCGGAAGTCGGCGTCGGAGAATCCGCGGGAGTCTCGGGCTCGATCTCGGTCTACGTTTTTCCCTCCACAACCGATACCGCGCATATCGATGAGTCTGCCTTGGTCGCCGCTGGCGGCGATCTGACCCTGTCGGCGACCGCCGACGAGACCATCGACCTCATTGCAGGAAGTGTCGGTGGCGGCGGTTCTGCGGGCGTCGGCATCTCCAATACCACGCTCGTGAAGACCGACGATGTCGAAGCGAGCATTGGAGAAGGCGCCACGATTTCGAGTCACGGTAGTACGGGTCTTTCTCTCACAGGGTCCATTTCCGAGGACATTACGACAATCGCCGTCGCCGGCGCCGCAGGTGGATCCGCAGGAGTGGCCGGCTCAGCGACGATCAACGTCTGGAACGATACGACGCGGGCCTATATTGATCACGGCGCCTCGGTTGACGCTTCAGGCCGCAGCGGCACGACACCGAATGTGGCGCTCCTGGCCTCGGACACCACGACCTTGTTCAGCACGGCCGGGGCACTGTCGGGTGGAGGTTCGGCGGGCATCGGCGCTGGCATAGACGTTGGCGTGATTACCAAGAACACGCAGGCATACATCGCCACTGCCAGCGTCAATGCCGGCGGGAACGTGATTGTTCAGGCGGAATCGAGCGAGACGATCACCTCGGTCGTCGCGTCGCTGGGCGTCGGTGGTTCTGTCGGCATCGCCGGCTCCATCGGGGTGTATGTTTTGAGCGTCACCACGCGTGCCTTCATCGGGTTGGACGAGGAAGATCAGAACGCTGTGGGGGGTCCGACCAATGTGACCGCCCGTGGAAACGTCGAAGTTGCCGCCAACGAAGCTACCAGCATGCTGGGTTTCGCCGGCAATATCAGCGGCGGCGGCGACGCCAGCATCGGGGCTGCCGCGGCGATCCCCATTGTGACCAAGACCACCGAGGCCTTCATCGGTCCCGGTGCCAGTGTCCACGCCATGGCCCTTGTCCCTATGGATCCCCTCAGCGCGGACGACGGGCTGTTTACGGTTAACTTTGTCCCTTACACGCAGTCCAGTGGCAGCGTCGGATCCGTGGCACCGGGCAGTGAGAACGCCAATCTACCGGATGCCGGCTCGTCGCAGCTTGACAACCCGCGGCTCACTAGTGACCGGACTGCCACTCCGGAAACCACGAGCATGCAAGGGGTTGCCGTCACGGCAGTGAACCAAGACGAGTTCGAAGTCATTGGCGGCAGCGGTGGCGCAAGCGGCTCGGTCGCTGTGAATATCAGCGGCGCGGTCAACGTCCTGACCACGCACACGTCGGCATACATTGCCCCGGGCGCCCAGGTGAACGCCAACAACAGCGGCGACGGCACGAACCAGTCGGTCCTGGTCGCGGCCGGCGACGACTACTCCTACCTCGGCATCGCGGCTGGGATCAGCCTGGCCGGCGCGGTCGGCGTCAGCCCGGACGCTGGGGTGATTGTGGTCACGAATGCCACCAAGGCATTCATCGATGACGGAGCCTCGGTCAACGCGCTGCGCGACATCACGGTTCGAGCCCGGGGGGAAGAAGACGTTCTTGCTATTACAGCCGCCGCCGCCGGTTCGGGCACCGTCGCCGTCAGCGGGGCGGTCTCCGTAATCGTCCTGAATGACACTACCTACGCCTACATTGGCAACAATCCGAGCACGAACGCGAACGACCCGGGCGGTCTTGCGGCATCGGCCAACGCCGGCGGCAACATACTGATCGACGCCAGCGACGACACCAAGACGTATACGATCGCTGGTGCGATCGGGGTCGGCATCGGCGCCGGCGGCATCGGGGCCGGCGTGGCAGTTACCGTCGTCACCAAGGACACCGAGGCATTCGTCGGCCAGATGGCCGTCGTGCACGCCGCGGGCAACTCCGCCGCTCTCGTCAACTCGATCCGCGACGGCGGCTACGCCTCCTCTTCGGCCTCCGCCGACGGCGAACCGGAGCCCGGGTTTTCGACCTTGGCCAGCTTCAACGGTTTGGCAGTCCAGGCGTCATCGAGCGAAAACATCCTCAGCGTCTCGGTCGCCGGCGGGGGCGGTTTCTACGTCGGCCTCGGGGGCGGCGTCTCTGTGGAGCTGGTGAGCTCGACCACCAAGGCCTACATCGATACCAATGCGGTGGTCAACAATTCGCTGGTCAATCCCAACGCTGCCGACTCGGTCAACGTGTCGGCGGCCAACTCGGCCACGGTCTTTGGCTTCGGCGGCGGCATTGGGGGCGGCATCGCCGGCATTGGCGGCGGCATCGACGTCGGCTTTGTGCAGAACAACACATCGGCTTATATTGGCTCCGACGCGGAGGTGCACGCGCCACAGGACGTCACCGTCACTGCGCTTTCGATCAAGAATGTCTCCAGTTACGCTGTCAGCGCGGCCGGTGGGATTGCGGCCCTTGCCGGCTCCGTGTCCGTCTGGACGCTCGGCAGCTCGTTCAGCTCCGGTTACTCCGACAGCAGCGGTGATTCCACGAATAGCTTGCAAAGCGGCAGCACGGGCCTGGGCTCCACAACGAGCGGGGCTGATAGCGAGACCGGGAGCCTCAACTCCGAACTCAGCGGTTACCAATCGACGGGCGGCTCACCAAGCTCGAACCTCGTGGGCACGAACGTACAAACCGCTTCGAAGATGATACCGTCGACTGGCACGAGCAGCGCAGTCAATGGCGCCATGTCGACTTCTGCACCAAGCGGCACGGCAGCATTCATCGCCGCCGGCGCTACCGTCCGCGCCGGCGAAAACCAGGGCGGCACAGGCAATGTTAGCGTCCTGGCCAAGGAAAATGTAACTTTCAACGTCACGGTGGGCGGCATCTCGGTCGGTGTAGCGGGCATAGGCGGCTCGGTGGCCGTGGTCAACATTCAGAGTCACCTGAGCGCTTACATCGATCAGGGCGCTACTGTAAGCACGGGCTCCGCTGGCAATATCCTCGTGAATGCGGCCCTCACGGACAACGTGACCGGCAACGCTTACGCCGGCCAGGCGGGCATCGTGGCTCTGGGAGCCCAGGTCATCGTCCTCAACGACACGAGCACCGAGGCAGCCTATGTCGGCAGCGGAGCACACATTCCCCAGGCCGCCAGCTTGACAGTCGAGGCATCTGCCAACCGAACTCTGAACGCGGACGTCGTCGGGGGAGCCATCGGCGGGGTAGCCGCCGGCGCCGCGATTGCCCTGGGGACGGCGGGCGGCAGCACCGATTCTTATCTGGACACAAACGTCCAAGTGGGCCAGCAGTCGGGCGAGTCAGTCGGGAGCATCACGGTGTCGGCCGCTTCCATTGATAACGTATACACGGATGCCATCGCCGTGGCGGCAGGCATCGGCGCGGGGGCGGTCAACGACTCGCAGGCTGCCATCAACCCCGGCGTCCAAGCATCGGTAGGCGACGGTGCCAATCTGACGACCACAGGCGCCATCTCCGTCATGGCATCGGAGACGCCGGCGAGCAACGCCACGAGCAAGGGTGTGGCCGTGGGCGCCGTGGGTCTGGGCGCTTCCTATTCGACGGCCGACAACGACGCCACGGTCGTCGCTTTTGTGGGCACCAATAACCCGCCGCAGGGGGTCAACCCCAAGGGAGTCAAGCTTGCGGCGACGTCGCTGACGATCAGCGCGCTCCAACAGCCCGGGAGCAGCCCCAGCGCCTATGCACAGGCCATCGCCGGCGCGGGGGGGACACTGGTCGGCGCCAATGCGACCTACGCAGAGACCTCCAGCAACGGCACGGTTCAGGCGTACACGGGCGATTCGGTGCTGCTCCCCAATGGCGATGTCAATATCGATGCCACCAATCAGACCTTGCAATCGGCCGACGCGACCGGCGTGGCTGTGGGCTTCGTTGGCATCGGTGCCGACATCGCTGTTGCGAGTTCGGGGGTTTCTACTTTCGCGGGTCTTGGAAACGGCGTCGGCACCAATGCGAACCGAACCGGCCTGATCTCCGTGATGGCGATGGGTGCCGATGACAACGTGGCTTCAAGCACGGCCGGCAGCGGCGGTGTGTTCGCAGGCGACGCTTCGAGCGCGACCACGACGGATAACTCGACCGTTCAGGCGGGCAGCGGCAGCGGCACGATCAACGCCGGCAACGTCATGATCATGGCGTTCAACACCAGTACTTACGCGCCGAATTCGGATTCGACGAACGCCGCCGCCGCGGGCGCGAGCGGTGCCTTCGCGACCAATACCGATAACACCTCGGCGGCCGTAACCGTCGGCAATGGTCTGACTATCACGGCCAACGGCACGGTGACGATCGCGGCCCAGAACCAGTTCCTGGAATCGACCGGCGGCTCATCTGCCGGGGCTGGCGGCCTGCTCAACGGCACGGCCGCAGTGAGCCAATCCAGCATCGACGCCTCGACGCCGGAAAGCGCCAGCATAACCGTCGGCAATAGTGTGGTCATCAACTCAGGAACCGATCCGAACACAAATCCCGGCGGTATTACGTTGGTAGCGTCAAGCGTCGTGAACACGAACGATCAGGTCACGTTGACGACCGGGGGCGCCATCGAAGGCGCAGGCGTCAATTCCTCTCTGTCGGCCACCCTGAATAACCAGGTGACAATTGGCTCTGGAGGAATGTTTACCAGTCAAGGCAATATCGGCGTCGGCACTTACACATCAGTGCTTGCCCAGACCAATTCCGAGGTTACCACTTACGGTGCGGCTGCCGTCGGCGTGGCTGATGCCAGCACCAACGTGACCTCCAATCAATCCGTGGAGGTAGGCGCCAGCACGATGACTGCCATCGGCAACGTGAATCTGACGGCCGGCAACGACCCCGCTGGGCGGTTCTTCACGGTGATCAGCGGCACCGCCAACGCCATTGGCTACGTCCGCGGCCTGATCGCCATTCCAGCCGCGACGGCCAGCACCACTCTCGTGAGCAACGCTTCCCTGACCATCGACGCGGGCGCGCACATCAATAGCGGTCAAAACACAACGATCGGCGCCTTCCCGGGCGTGCCTACCGCGCAAGCCGACGGAACAGGGCACGGCTACGAACTCGGATTCATCCCCGCCACAGACGGCACGAGCACGCCGTCGAGCTCGGCTTCATCCACCGTTACGGAAAACGGCACCATCACCGCTGGTATCTTTCACGAGCTTACGATCAATATCGACGGTAACGGCAATGTCAGCACGAATCCTGACGGCAATCCGCACACGCCTTATACGTATCAGGTCGATTCGAACTTTAATGCACCGAATTACATCAACGGTATTTACACTGGCCTGGAGGCCCAGGTGCTGGACAGCAACGTTTCATCGACTAATGTCACCGCCCTGGAGTTTGGGGCGTTATTTGCCGCGGGCGGAACGGTAACGGTCAATGCCGGCCATCTGCAAGGCGGCGGCAGTATCGACGCCTACGGCGGGCCCACCATCACTGTCAGCAACGCAAGCCCCGACTACCTCATCCTCGGGACCATTGCGATTCCTAACCAGCCAGGGGCCACAGTTCTCTTCACCGGAGGGGCCACGGCGGCGGGAACCAGCATCACTCTCAATCAGAAGGCTGGCAATGGCGAGCCGGCTATAAGCATCACGAACAGTTACCCCAGTTCGGTGGGCACCTCTGCAACAAACGCGGGGCCATTGTTAGTGGTGGGCGGCACGATCGAAAATCTTGGGGGAAGCCTGACGATCACGAACGACACTGGATCATTTGCCCAGGGAGCCGTCATTGCGGTCAAGCAAGAAACTGTAAATGTGCCCAACGGTGCGGAGGTCGTTCAGATTCCTTCTCCGAACCCTTATCACTCCAGCGGGGATCCATTCGCGCAATGGCAAAACTTCATGCTCTGGCCAGGCGGCAACCCTGCTTCGGGTGTTCCTAATTCGAATAACGCCATCGCCTGGGTCGCCAACGCGGAATACAACGCCAACGGGTCTTTCACGGACTCCCAGAGCTTCACACAGTATCTAATTGGCGCCGCCGGCGATTCGCCGAACACCACCGATCAGGGCAATTTCACGTTCGTCCCACGCGCGGGCGACAGCTACGTCTACTTCGGCGATGATCTTCCGTGGGTCGGCAGCATCCCGCACGACGGAACATCGGGAACGGCCAGCACTTTGAGTCCCATCGGCCAGGCCTATGCCATTTCCTCGGACAGCTCCAGCCAATTCAACGAGGGTTATTTCCCCGTGGTGCCCGTCGAGCCGCTGGTGCAGAGTTCCGGCAACACTGGTTATCTGTACTCCGACCAATCGGGGCCTCAGGCCAGCGCCGACGTTGTGGGCGGGCAAATCGTCATCAAGGCCGACACCATTGACATTGACGGGTCCATCACGGCCGGACAACCGACCATCTGGTCCCTCGAACTGCCGGCCACTCTCGATGGCGCACTGGCATTCGATAAACTCCTCTTCGACCAAGGGGGCGCAGGGCCAGTGTTCAACATCCCCTTGGCCACGCTGACGCCGGGCGATGCCCAAATTACCGCCACTTACAACGCGCAGACCAACCAGATCACTGTGGAGAACCTGACGGCCTCTTCCGGCGGCGGCTTTGTGGCTCTCGATGGCAACATCATCAGCGTCAACACGCTTGGACAGATCAACGTCCGTGGCGGCCTCGGCCAGGTGACCGTCGATAATCAGACCGGTATCCCATTGGTTGTGCAGAACATCTATGCCGGCGCTTCAACGAACGCCGCGGTCAGCCAGGTCGATATCATCGACACGCTCAAGCAGACTCAGACGCTTTACGTTTACCAATCTGGGCAAAACATCGCCGTTCACCAGGGTTCGGTCAACGAAAGTCTTGCGAATCTGCAAAACAGCGCACCTAGTTACACGGTGAATGGATCTTCGGCGAGCTACGACCCCTCGGCCGGCACGCGCTGGCAGTGGACCCTAACGGCCAGCCTTAGCCGAACGGTCTCAAATGACGGTCAATGGGTGTGGAACTTCCCCACAAGTCAGCCCAATAACCCATGGCAGTTTCTCGATTCCTCGGGTAATGCGACGTCCACGTCGGTCGGTCAGGTTATTTCTAACAGCTCATTGGAGAACACCGCGTTTTATGAAAGCATTTCCGGCTACAGCTTCGCTTACGGCCAGCCAGTCAATTATCACGACAACCACTTTGGGTTCTCAGCCCCAAGCGGCGGCGGCAATGTCGATCCCTGGGTATATTATTTCGCGGATCTTGCATCCCTCACCCTGACCAGCTCGGTCAAGGCGGATAACCCGATCGGCATTAACTTTTTCGGAACGGCGACCGGCGACATCACGATCACCTCGAACGCCCCGGTCATTATCGAGGGTCAGATCGTCAATCCGCTTGGCACGACGAGCATCACGGCCCAGGGTAATATCACCGAGACAGCGGGCGCTTCCCTGGAGTCGAATGGTCTAACCCTCCAGGCAATCGGCGGCAGTAGCACCGTGAAAACGGTGCCCGCCGGGGCGCTGCAGTTATCGAATAATGCCAGCGGCGGCACGTTTACGATCTCGGTGAACATCAACGGTAAGACCCAGACGACGGCGCCATTGGCTTACAACGCCATCGGCGCCGTACTGCAAGCAGCGCTCAACAGCCTGGCGGGCGTCAACGTCATCGTCACGGGTTCGGGCACACAGGGCGATCCCTGGCTCATCGGCGGATTAGCAGCCACGATCACCGTGAACGATTCCGGCTTAGTCGGCGGCAGCATCGCCGTCCAATCGGTTCTTCCCGAAGAACAGCGGCTGTGGAATAACGCGACGGGAGGTACGTTCACGATCACCGCCACGGTGAACGGCAATACGGAGACGACCGCCCCACTTAGCCACAACGCGACCGCCGCCCAGTTGCAAGCGGCGCTCAACGGCCTGGCGGGGGTCAAAGTCACCGTGACCGGCGCGGGCACGAGCGCGAACCCCTGGAGTATTCTTGGCAGCGGAGTCTCGACCCTGTCACTCAATGACTCTGGGCTGACTTATAACAGCATTGTCCAGACGATTCCGGCCGGGGCACAGGAACTATGGAACACCGCCACCAGCGGCACCTTCACGATCTCCGCGGTTGTCGGCGGCAAGACGGAAACTACCAACCCGATCGACTACAACACGACCGCTAGCGCAGTGCAGGCTGCCCTGAACGACCTGGCAGGCGTGGTCGTCACGGTCACCGGTTCGGGTACCGTTAGCGACCCGTGGATTATCGTGGGCCATGCCTTCTCCGCGCTTTCCGCCAACGATTCTAGCCTAACCACAACGGACCAACCCGCTCCTGCCGGGGCTCAAGAGCTATGGAACAATGCCACCGGCGGAACATTCACGATCACCGCGACCGTCAGCAGCAAGCCTGAGACGACGGCTGCCCTGGCCTTCAATGCCAGCGGCGCCCAAGTGCAAGCAGCGCTCAACGGCCTGGCAGGGGTCACTGTCTTGGTGACGGGCTCCGGCACGGCCACTGATCCCTGGGTGATCAGCGGCAGCGGCTACACCTCGTTGTCCACGGACGACTCCAAGCTCACCGGTGGCAGCAGTACCTTGCAAAACGTGCCCGCCGGGGCTCAACAGCTCTCCACCAGCGGCAGCGGCGGCGCGTTCACGATTCAAATGATCGTCAATAGCCAGACCCTATTCACGACCCTTCCCGCGGGCACAACCGCTGCGCAACTTCAGGCCGCCCTCGACGCGTTGGGTTCCAGCGTCCATGCGGCCGTGACCGGCCTGGGCACGGTTGCCGACCCCTGGCTCATCAGCGGCACAGGCGTATCAACGATCACGCCCGTCCCGTTCGGGCTCACCGGCGGCAGCAGTACGCTGCAGTCCGTGCCGGCTGGAGCGCTGGAGCTATCGAACAACGCCGCCAGCGGAACGTTCACGATTTCCGCGACCGTCAACGGCGTTGCGGAAACGACGGGCATTATTCCCTACAACGCCAGCGCCGCTGTCCTGCAGGCGGCGCTCGCCGCCCTCACGCCCAACGCCGTAACGGCGACGGTAACAGGTGTGGGCACGCCGAGCGACCCCTGGCTCATCAGTGGCTCCGGCTTGGCCACGATCACCACCAATGACTCTGGGCTCACCGGCAAGAGTACCCTCCAATCTCTGCCGGTCGAGGCGCTCAGTCTGTCGAACAACGCCACTGGCGGGACGTTCACCTTATCGGCAACGATCAATGGTGTTTCCGAGACAACTGGCAACATCCCCTACAACGCCAGCGCCGCCATCCTGCAGGCAGCCCTCGGTTCTCTCGCGGGCGTCCAGGTGTTGGTGACCGGCTCGGGAACTGCCGCCGACCCGTGGATCATCGTGGGCACCGGCTTCACAGCTTTGAAACCCAACGACTCCCTGAGCGCAGGAAGCAGCATGCTCCAGGTGGTGCCCGCCGGCGCGCAGCAGATCGTGGATGCTGCCACGGGAGGCGACTTCACGATTCAGATGAGCGTCAACGGCGTGCTCCGAACGGCCTCTCTCCCCTACAACGCAACCGCCGCCCAGTTGCAGGCGGCCCTGGACGCCATGGACCCCAGCGTCCAGGCCACCGTAACCGGCCTGGGCACGCTAGGAGACCCGTGGCTCGTCACTGGCACAGGTCTATCCACGATCATCCCGGTAGTCGTCGGCCTAACTGGCGGGAGCAGCACGCTTCAGGCCGCACCTAACGGGGCCCAGGAACTGTGGAATACCGCCACTGGCGGCAGCTTCACACTTACAATTGATGGCGCTTTCACTACCGCTGCCATCGCCTACAATGCGACAGCGGCGCAGCTACAGAGCGCGCTTAACGCCGCGGTTCCCTCCCTTAACTTTACGGTGACTGGCTTGGGCACTGCGGGTGCCCCATGGATCATTAGCAGTTCCAACCTGTTCACGATCACCACAAATGACTCCGGCCTCAGCGGTGGAAGCATCGGCAGCGCCGCCCAGCCGCTCGCCGCAGTGCTGGGTTCCGGCGTCCTTAATGCCACAGCCGGCAATCAAGGTGTGTATTTGCAATTGAATTCGGGGGGATTGATCGACCAGGTCACGGCCGGCAATGCTCTGAGCGGCTACGGTAACGTGGTCATTACGTCCCTGACGGACCTCGATGCGGTATCTGGGTTGCCGTCCGGGGCAGTTAACGTCACCGGCAATGACATCACGCTGGCGAGCACTACGGGCGGAATCGGCATCAACGCGCCGATGTTGATCGCGGCCTTCGGCTCAATCGTCGGAGGGGTTTCCGCAGGTGGAATCGTGAGCGCCAGCGCCCAGGGCAATATTAACCTGACGCGTGAAAGTGGCGATCTTTTGATCGGCAGCATCGCCTCGTTTGACGGTGATGTGACGATTGACGTTCCCACTGGCAACATTCTCGACGCGAGCGGGCAAACGGCGGCTCAGGTTCTTTCGCAGGCGCAGCTTGCCCAAATCTGGCAGAATTTGCACCTCCTTGACAACACCAGCGCCAATAACACCATCGCCACATTCGACAACCTCGCAGGGAGCAACTACCAACAATACTGGCAACTCCTCCAAAATGGGACAGAGGTCACGGGCAACCCGGTCCTGATGTTTGCACCACCATCAACGAGTTCGGCTTACCCCAGTGACCCCACTCTCACCCGCTCGGCAGGCACCTGGACAGCCGACGGCTTCAAGTCGGGACAGACCATCATGGTCACGGGTTCGTCGCAGAACAAAGGCTTGTACACAATCGATGCAATTTCGTCGAATGGCGCAACGCTCTACCTGAAGGCGGCCATCCAGTACGAAACTGCTTCGACGGGAAGCGGCTCCGGCGTCACTGCCGGCCTGACCGGAAACCCGAGTTTGAGCTTCGCTCCTGCCCCTGGCGGCGCCGCTCCTTTCCCCGACGATGCGACGCTCACACGCTCTGCGGGCAGTTGGACAACCGACGGCTTCCAGGTTGGCCAGATCATACACGTTAGCGGTGCCGGTCAAGCCGGCAACAACGGCTCGTTTGCCATCGATGCGATCTCTCACGATGGGACGATCCTGTACCTAATCCCTGGGATCCACAACGAAACAGACTCGGGCGGATTGCAAATTCCCGTCGAAGCGGGAGTGACTTCGAACCCAATCTTGATGTTTGCTCCGGCGGCGGGAAATTCTGCTCCCTTCCCCAACGACCCAACACTCACGCGCTCGGCCGGCAGTTGGACGGCCGACGGCTTCCAGGCGGGGCAGACGATCAAGATTGCCGGCGCCAGTCAGGCCGGCAACAACGGCTCGTTCACAATCGATGGCGTTTCGGCCGACGGCACGATCCTGTATTTCAGGGCGGGTGCCAATGTTCACATCCAAAACGAAACCGAATCGAGCGGGGTCACCGTTACCGTCGTGGTTGGGGTGGCCGGGAGCCCAAGCCTGACTTTCACGACGCCTGCCGCGAACTCCGTCCACCCCAACGACCCGACGCTCACGCGCTCGGCCGGCAGTTGGACGGCCGATGGCTTCCTGGTAGGAGAAAGCATCCAAATTGCCGGCGCCACCCAGGCCAGCAACAACGGCTCGTTCGCAATCGATGCCATTTCGGCCGACGGCACGACCCTGTATCTGAAGCTGGCAATTCGAAATGAAACGGAATCGACCGGCGTGACTGTCACCAGCGAGGTCGACGCCATCACGATCACTGTCAAGGCTGGTGCGGCCGCGATGACTGGGACGCCGACCCTGGTTTTCGCCCCACCCAATGCGGGCTCCGCTTTCCCCAATGATCCGACGCTCACGCGCTCGGCCGGCAGTTGGGCAGCCGATGGCTTCCTGGCGGGACAGACCATCAAGATTACCGGTGCCACTCACGCCGATAACAACGGCTTGTTCACGATCGATGCCGTCTCGGCCGACGGCACGATTCTGTACCTGAGCGCGGGCGCCAATGTTCAGATTCAAAACGAAACGAAATCGAGCGGAGTCGCCGTTATCGTGGTACCAGGCGTGACCGGCACACCGACTGTGAGCTTCGCCCCTGCCGTTGCGAACACCCTTTTCCCCAACGATCCAACCCTCACGCGCTCAGTCGGCAGTTGGATGGCCGACGGCTTCGAGGCGGGCCAGATCATCCAGATCGCCGGCGCCACTCGCGCCGGCAACAACGGCTCGTTCGTCGTCGACGCTGTCTCGCTCGACGGCAAAACCCTGTACCTCAAGCTGGCCGTTCAGACCGAGACCGACCCGAGCGGCGTAGGCGTCGTTAGCGGGCAACTCGACGGGACCTTCAGCCTGAATGCGACAGCCGTGGCGCTTTATCGTCCACAGGTGGCTGCTGAGTTGTCGCAATCGAGTCCGACCGACGCACAGGTTCAGAGTTATGCCAGCAGGCTGTTTCAGAACCTCGTAACGTTCTTTAACAGCAACTTCGTCGACGCAAGCAACACGCCTATTTGGATGCAGCAGGCGGACTTCCAGGCGTTCGACCGCAACTTCCAGTACGCCGCCACTCCGAACCAAGCAACGAATCTCACGCAGAATCACACGTGGACCCAGAATCAGCTCAGCACCTTCGTCGAGGACACGGCGCTCAACCCGACGACGGGAACGCCCGTTGGCATCGGCACACCCAACGTCTCGGGGCTGGTCGTGAACTTGAACGACGAGAGTGATAGTGTCGGACAACTCGGAACACCAATCGCGATCTTGTACACAGACCTGTTTAACGGAACACTTAACAGCAACCAGGCCGCGGCACTCGCAATTGCCGCCGCGCCCGGCGATGTTGTCGAACAGGGAATGTTGAACGGCCAGACCATCACCTTCAAGTTCGGTCAAGAGCCGGTTGGGGCGACCCTCACGGGCATTCTCGTTTCGGTGACGGCACCTTTGTTCGTCTCCGTATCGGGCTCGCTGAACGCCCAGGTACAGGGCGCCTTGTATGTACAGAGCACGACGCAGGACCTGGAAATCGGCCGGGTCGTTGCCGGCGGACCAGTCAGCATTACGGCGCCACGAAACATCGTCAGTGCCGGCACTGCTTCGACACAGATCAAAACCTCTGGCGATCTCACCCTGCTTGCCGGCATCGGCAACCTGGGCAGCAGTGCCAGCAACCCGCTGGTTGTTGAGGTCGGCGGCCAGGTGGCCCTGGCCCTGGCGGGGCAGGATCTCTATCTGGAACAAGTGGGCGGCGACCTGCGCTTGGCCCGGGCCGTCGCCGGGCAAGCTGCGCAACTCGATGTACCCAACGGCAACATCGTTTCCGAGAATGCCGGTGTCGTTGTGCGTAGCCAAGCGCTTGACCTGGAGGTTGGCGGCAGCGCCGGTACGCTTAACGGCCGGCTGGTTATTCAGCTCGGCTCAGGGGATCTGACGGGGACTGTTCGGCACGACGTTTACATCGAGAGCGCGGCGGCACTGAATGTCGGGCACCTCGTCTCAACCGCCGGGGGCATCGATCTGCTGATCGATTCGGGTGACGTCAACCTGGGGCAGCTCGATGCTGCAACCAGCGTCACCGTGGCGAACCAGACCGGTAACATCAACAATAGCAACACCGACGGCACGACGGATATCAGCGCACCGGCAGTCACGCTCAATGCCGTTCTCGGCGCGATCGGTGCGTCAGCCAGCCCGGTGACCATTGACACTTCCAGCTCCCCAACGGGCGTCATCAGTGCGTTCGGCGACCAAGCCGTTTACCTCGAAGAGGTCCATGGCGACCTCCGCGTGGGTCAAATCTCCGCGCCGCTTGGCGACGTGGTGCTGGTCGCCGATGGCTCGATACTCGACGGAGGCAACGGTAACCAGACCAACGTCTTTGGCGTCAACGTCAGCTTGACTGCGATGCACGGTGGCATTGGCAGTGTGGCGCAAGATTTGAACGTCGACTCTTCCAACTCGGCGCCGGGCGTGCTGAACGCTCTTGCCAACCTGGGCGTTTACATCACTCAGACAGCCGAGAGCTTGAATGTCGGTACCGTTACGTCGACGACTGGCGACGTTCGACTGACGGTCCCGGAGGAGCAGGACAGTGCCGAAAACCTCACCACGACGGGCGCGTCCTCGATCACAGCCGGCGGCAACATCCTCCTCCGCGTGGGAAACAACGTCAACTTGGGCGCAGGCAGCACGATCACGGCGCAGGGCGGCAATGCGGGCCAGCCGTCAGGCACTATCACAGTCCACGGCGACTTTGACAACGGCGTTACTTTTAGCCCGGACGTGGCCACAACATTTGATCTTTTCGCGAGCTTCTTCGGCAGTTCTGCGTTGATCTACGGCGATGACAATAACGACGTATTCAACATCGGAGTCGTCACCGCGGGCACGCCGATGACCGTCCAGGGCTTCGGGAACGACAACACCTTTGACATTTCGTCGGATGCCCCGACGAATAGCGGCGACCTGACCGGCATCCTGGGCAAGCTAACGATTAGCGCGGGCGGCGGCACCGATAACCGGCTCGTTGTCGGCGATCGTGGTGACAGTACCACCAGGAACGTTACCATTACCAGCAGCCGCATCACCGGCTTTGCTCAGGGAGAAATCGACTATTCCAGCACGTCGGGCAGCTTCTCCAACGCGAACGGTGGCGATGGCGGCATCCTGCTGATCACCAGCGCAACGAGCCCGACCGCTCTCAACGTTCAGAGCACCCTGGCCGGCTCGACCACTAGCATCCAGGGCAGCGGCGCCGCCGACATAATTGACGTGTCTTCCGACGCGGCTTCCAGTCAGGGTGTGGTGGTCACCAACGGCGATCTGCTCGGCATCGAGGGCACGCTGATCGTCGACGCCGGCAGCAGCGGCGCCAACCGCCTGGTCATCAGCAATTATGGCGGCGCTGCCTCGGCAGAAGTGGTGCTAAGCGCCGCTTCCTACAACGGCCAGTCCTATCAGGAAATTACGGGTTTTGCCCCTGCGCCTGTCTACTTCACCGCCACTGGGGGGGCCTACACAAATGCGGTCGTCAATGACGGCGTCTTGCTGATCGGCTCCAACACGGGCAACAATACCTTCAACGTCCGCGCCACGTTGGCTGCAAGCACCACCGCGATTGATGGCGGAGGCGGGACCGATACGTTCAACGTCTCGTCCGATGCGGACAGCCCCAACGGAGTTTTGCAGAACAGCGGCAATCTGGGTGGCATCCTCGGTGCGTTGACAATCGATGGGGGCACGTCCACCGCCAATAGGCTTGTGATCAGCAATTTCAGCGGCCCGGGAAGTCTCGATGTTGTCGAGCATGCAGCCACGGTCAACGGCCAGTCCTTCCAGGAGATTACGGGCTTTGCCCCAGCGGCCATCTATTACACTGCAAATGGCGGCAGCTTCTTCGACATCGCAGCTACCAGCGGCGTCGTAGTCAAGGGCTCCAGCACCGGCAACGATAGGTTCAATATTGGAAGCACTCTGGCCGGCAGCACTACGATCTTCCTTGCTGACGGCAACGCAGCCACCTTCAATGTGAACGGGCCACAATTCAATCTAAACGACCCGGCCAACGAGCTACTAGGAATCCTGGTGCTCCAAGGGAATAGCAGCATCCTGGACACTTACAACATCGCGCTCGCCGCTCCAAGCACGACCTTCATTAGAGACGGCGGCAACGCACTGCACACGGCAACGCTCACGAGCCCTCAACCCAATGCCACCTTCACCCTTCTGCCAGATGTGTTGACCGGGGGAGACGGTACGGTGGTTTGGGACAACAACCTCCAGCAAGTCACCCTGGCAGGAATCAATCTCGCTTCGACGCAGCGCAATTCAGATACGGTTCTGGTCGCCCCGAGCCCCGACACTGCGATCGTGATTGATGCGCCTGCGAGCGCTAACTCCAATGGAGAGCCCAAGGTCATCGAAATCAACCTGGCTGGCCTACCCGCAAGCACTTTGCACATCGACGGGCCCGGCGCTGGTACCCTGATGACCCCGGGCTATCAAAACCTGAGTTTCGAAAACTTCGACCAGGTGACCGCCACCGGTGGTACGCTCAATGTCCTCCTCGACGGAAATTCCAATCCTGCCTCCGGCGTCGAATCAGGCGACGGGACACTGAAGCAGTACACGGCCAAAATGGACGGCACACTGCTCGAGCTGGACTTCAACGGCGTAGCGGTTTTCCTTGGCAACCCCGCTGCTATCGGCACCATCACCGTTCAAGGCTCCACCGACAACGATATTCTCACCGTGGATAACTCGCACGGGCTTGTAAACGGCCAGATTGACTTCAACGGCGGCACGAGCGGCGCTCATTCGCTCGTTGTCAACGGCGGCACGACTCTCAAATACACCCCCAGCGCGACGACCCCAGGTAGCGGAACCGTTCAGACGACACTGGGCAGCCAATCCCAAACTATCAACTTCCAGGAGCTTACTCCCATGTACTTCTTCAACCAGGCCTCGGCGATCATCGCGCTGCCCAATAACGGCGCTGACATCATCGTGGATAGCCCCGCGCTTAGCTCCTTGCCGGCGCCGGATCAGACCGCAATTACGAACGCCAATTTAACGACCGGGCAGTTCAGCCGCATTGCGGGAACAGTCAAGGGAGTGGCCATCGAACCTGTTTATTTCGGCAACGTTCCCCAGGTCACCCTGGATGGCGGGCAGAACAGCGTATTCGACCCCAATAGCAGCAATGATGACAGCATTACGATCGATGCCTCGGGCGTGACTGCCGCAGAACTGAAGAGCTTCACGATCCTCGGAGCTGGAGTCGGCAATAACACCCTGACCGACGATAGTTCCATCTACAGCCTCCCAGCAGGCGGCGGCGGTATTTCCTTCGTGGGCGGCACCAAGGCGAACACGATCGTTGCCGACGCGGCCGTGAATTACGTTTTGACCAATGCCGGCCTGACCAGCTCCGCGGGCGGCACGATCCAGTTTGTCGGCGTCAATGTCGCCAACCTGACCGGGACCGGCTCCACGTTTGATGTCAGCGGTTGGTCCAATACGGGCACCTTGACCGACACGACGGGCGGAACGGTAATCGACGTCGGCCCCGCTGACTTCATTCTCAGCGATACCCAGTTGCAGCGCGACGACATCAACGGGCATGTGCTAAGTCTCAGCAACATCACCAAGGCAAATCTGACGGACACGGCCGGTGGGCACAATTTCACACTCAATAATTGGAGCGGGAGCGGCAGCCTCACGAATGGCAGCGGCACAGTTCCAGGAACCACCGTCACGCCCGATACACTCTTTGCCACGAATGCCGCCAATTATGTGCTCACCAACTCCCGGATCACTATCAACGGAGCCGTCAATACCCTCAACGGCTCGATTCCGAAGGCCAACCTGACCGACACCACGAGCGGCCACACGTTCACGGTGAGCGGCTGGACGGGTACGGGCAGCCTGGCCGGCGCTGGTACCGAAACCGTTGCGGCTACCAAGGACGCCAATTTCACGCTTGGCAATACGGGCCTGAGCAGCAGCGACGGCATGAGCCTGAGTCTGTCCGGGTTCACCATCGCGAATTTGGTCGGCGGCCCGAGTGCCAACACGTTCACGGTGAGCGGTTGGACCGGTACCGGCAGCCTTACCGGCGCTGGCGGAACGGACACGGTTATTGCCGCCAAGGACCAGAATTTCACACTCGCGAACACCTCCCTGGTCGCCAGCGACGGCATGAACTTAACCCTCTCAGGCATCAGCGCTGCGAACCTGACCGGCGGGCCAAGCCCCAACACATTTACCGTCAGCGGCTGGTCCGGTGGCGGCAGCCTTACCGGCGTTGGCAACAACGATGCGGTAGTTGCTTCCAAAGCCGCCAACTTCACTCTCTCCAACACGAACCTGACCGCGTCCGACGGCGTCAACCTTGCCCTTGCCGGCATCGGCACCGCTCACCTGACGGGCACGGCATCCGGCGACACCTTCACCGTTGGCGGTTGGACAGGCGGCGGCAGCCTGGTGGGTGTGGGTTTCGCTTCGGTAAACGCGACCAAGAACGCGAACTTCACGCTTACCAATGCCGCGCTGCAAGCCTCCGACGGCCTGAATCTCTCCCTGACCGGAATTCGGATTGCGAACCTTGGGGTCTCCGGCGCGGACACGTTCATCGTGAGCGGCTGGAACGGCACCGGAAGTTTGACCGGCAACGGCAATGCAACGATCGATGTGACCAAGGACGCCAACGTCGCACTGGCGAATTCGTCCTTGACAGCCTCGGACGGCTTGAGCCTCACGCTTGCGGGCATTGGCGCCACAAACATCGTCGTTGGCCCCAGTGCCGATACGGTTACGCTCGACGGCTGGACCACCAACGGCAGCGTTGCCGGCATGGCCAACGATACCGTGAGTGCCAGCAAGTTGGCCAGCTTTGCGTTGACAAATTCGCTCTTGAGCAGCAGCGACGGCATGAACGTGAGCCTGAGCGGCATCCGCTTGGTTCACCTCGTTACCACGGCGTCGGTCAGCACGTTCGACGTCAGCGGCTGGACCGGCGGCGGTTCCATCACCGGCGGTTCATCCGCCACGGTCGCGGCCACCAAGGACGCGAACTTCAACCTGAGCAACACAACTCTCCAGACCAGCGATGGCATGAATATCACCCTGGTCGCGATTTCCGGGGCCAAGCTGACCGGAGGTCCAAGCAGCAATCGATTCGCCGTCGGTAACTGGAGCGGCTCGGACGTGCTGGATGGCAACGGCGGCAACAACACTTTCACCGTGAACTTGAGCGGCGCGGGCAGCACCGTCCTTCAAGATAGCAACAGCAACGGATCCGACCAGGCGGTCGTCAACGATCTGGCAGGCAACGACACTGTTTCAATCGGTCAGACGCAGGTCACGCGCGGTTCCGAAACCGTGCAGTACAGCAGTGCCGTGGCCGGCCTGACTTTCAATGATGGAACCGGCGTCCATACTTTCAATGCGACCTCGTCGCCGGGTACCGCCATCACCGTCAATGGCAGCGGTCAGGATACGCTGAATTTCGATGCCACCGGCTTGAACGAGACGATTGGCGTCAACACGATCACTGCCCCTGGCCGCCAGCCGTTTACGCTCAACGGCATCGCCCACCTGAACATCACGCCGGCCACCCTGTATGTGCAGGCCGATTCGTTTGTTCGGCGAACTTACTCAGCCGTGCTCGGAAGAGCGCCCGACGCGGGTGGGCTCCAGTCGTGGGTAAGCGACATCGTGGGCGGTACTTCCTTCGCGACTGTCGCACAGGATATCCTGGCCTCGCCCGAACATCGAACGATTCAGATTGACTCTTACTACCAGACCTTCCTTGCCCGCCAACCCGACCCGATGGGCCTGGCCTACTGGCTCAGTCGGTTCGCGGCAGGCGCCACGGAGGAGGGCGTCGAGCTGGGCATCATGGAAGCGCCTGAATTCATGTCAGCGCACGCCAGCAATGCGAGCTTCCTGAATGCTCTCTATCAGGACTTGTTGAATCGCGCCGCCGACGCCCCCGGCTTCGCCTCCTGGTCGGCCCGCTTGCAGAGCGGCGTAACCCGGTCGGTCGTGATCTCGTCCTTCCTGGCATCCGAAGAGTATCGGCTCGACGTGATCGACGCCTATTACGAGCAACTGCTCCACCGCGCTGCGGACACGGGCGGTGCCCAGCATTGGTTGGGAGTTTACGACAGCGGAACAACTCAGGACGCCATTGCCGTCGACCTTTTGACTTCGCCGGAATTCTTGAACGACAGATAGTGGACATTGGCGACGCAGCACGGAGTTCGTCCGGTGTTGATCACTGTTCGGCATCTCGAGCTGGCGAACCTTCCGGTCGAGGCGGTCGAACAGAGAGCGCTTGAAGCGTGACTCTGACTGACGCCAGGTCAGCCGGCTGCCTGGGGGAACCTATTGGGAACAGAAATCCCGTTCTCTCTTGCTCAAGTCACTGTAATGATCCACACGCTCAACTGCGCCACGTCCATCCGGACGGTTTGGATCAGACTCTCGTCTTTGCAATTCTTTTCGCGCGGCGCGCCGCCGAGGGTATCCGCGACGCGGCCGCCGTCATTCTTTGAAAGACCTGTCCGCGAAGCATAAGCAGGGTCGAGCGGAATCGCACAGGCTACCGGGCGGATTCGCGCGCCTGACACGCACGAAGGGCAGGCGCGGGCCGCAGAGGACATAGGCCATCACGATCTACCAAGCTCGAAGCCAGGCGGCATCCGATTTGCAGAGCTAATCGACTAGAGAGTGACTTTGGGGGAACTCGAAATTCCACGTTGGTTACGCCGGAGTCTATTGCAAAGAGGGAGTGTGTGCGATGGCCGCCAGTACAAAGCGTATGGAACGCAAAGTCAAGATCCCGTCCGGCCGGCGCATGTTGAACGGTTTCTTGAGGGTGCCGCCAGGCGCGGAGGCTGTCGTAGCGTTCGCCCACGGCAGCGGCAGCGGGCGCTTCAGCCCGCGCAACCAGTTTGTCGCCCGCGTCCTGGAGGAGGGCGGCCTGGCGACGCTGCTGCTCGACCTTCTGGAAGAAGAAGAGGCCGAGGACCGGGAGAAGGTGTTCGACATCGAATTGCTGGCCGAACGATTACAGAGCGCTGCGGACTGGTTGAGCCAGGAACCGCAAACTTGTGCCCTTCGCCTAGGCTACTTCGGCGCCAGCACCGGAGCCGGGGCCGCGCTGGTGGCAGCGGCCCGCAACCCGGCAGCAGTCGGCGCTGTGGTCTCCCGCGGGGGACGGCCGGACCTGGCCCATGCGTACCTCCAAGCCGTCCAGGCGCCAACCTTGTTGATTGTCGGCGGCAACGACGACGTGGTGATCGAGCTGAACGAACAGGCGCTTCGCCTGTTGCGCTGTCCGAAAAAACTGGTCATCATCCCAGGCGCCACGCACCTTTTCGAGGAACCGGGTGCCCTGGAGGAGGTCGCCCTGCTGGCGAAGGAATGGTTCGTTGGGCGCCTCGCCCCGGTGACTACTCCGCCCTGATCCAGCCGCTAGTGAGGGCATGAGAAGAAGCGCCGCGCGGAGCATTGAGCGGGGCAGGCAGGAACGAGGGACCTTATAATGGATCCGGTTTTGCAAGTGTTCGAGGAGTCCTTTCCGGCGAGCGACGCCCCCACCCAGCGGGGCAGGAGACGCCGGAGCGACCGTTGGAAGGGGGCCAGCCGTGTTTCGTAATCGCGAGGATGCCGCCCGCCGGCTAGCGGAGGCGTTGAAGGGGCGTGAAATGCACGACCCGCTGGTGCTGGCCATCCCCCGCGGCGGCGTGGTCACGGGTGCCGTGCTGGCCCAGGAACTTGGGGCTGACCTGGACGTGGTCCTGTCGCGCAAGCTGCGAGCACCGGGGCAGCCGGAGCTGGCGATCGGGGCCGTCTCCGAGGATGGCCGCGTCTATCTGAATCACCACTCGCAGTCGTTCCTTGACCAAATGGAATATTACCTGGCACAAGAGCGCCGGCACCAGCTGGTCGAGATCGCGCGACGGAAGAAGTTGTTCCGCGCCGTCCGGCCGCAGGCGCCGGTCGCGGGCCGCACGGTGATTGTGACCGATGACGGCATCGCCACCGGTTCCACCATGATCGCGGCGCTGCAGACGATCAAGACGCACAACCCGCGGGAAGTGATTGTCGCTGTCCCGGTCGCTTCCCCGGATCGCTTGGTGGAGGTCCGCCGCTGGTGTGACGAGGTGGTCTGCTTGCTCGCCCCGGAAGAATTTTGGGCCATCGGCCGGTTCTACGAGGACTTCACTCAGGTGGAAGACGAGCAGGTCCTCGAGATCCTCCGCCAGTTCGCACCCGCTGGCCGGCAAAGAACGCCAGCGGCGCAGCCGCCCGAGGTTTCTGCCGACGTCGTGGATGCGCGCGAATGAAGGCCGCTGCTGAAGAAGATGGAGATTGGTCATGGACTTATTTACCCGAGACGACCTCAAAACCCTCTTGGCAGAGCACCGTTCGCCGTGCATATCGGTGTTCATGCCCGCTCACCGGGGCGGGGCGCAGGAAGATCCTATCCGCTGGCGAAACCACTTGGCGGAGGCCGAGGAGCGCCTGGCCAAGGCTGGGTGGCGTGCCCCCGAGGTCAGGGAGTTGCTGGCTCCCGGCCGGCGCCTACTGGACGACAACACGTTCTGGAATAACCAGAGCGACGGCCTGGCAGCTTTTCTGGCGCCCAAGTTTCTGCGTCTGTTTCGGCTCCCGCTGGCGTTCAAGGATGGGGTGGTGGTTGCCAGCCAGTTCTCTGTCATTCCTCTGCTGCCGCTCCTCAGCGGGAACGGCAGATTCTTTGTTCTGGCGCTAAGTCAGAACGCAGTTCGGCTGCTTCAGGGCACCCACTATAGCGTCAGCGAGCTCGATCTGAAGGGCGCGCCGCGGAGCCTGGCGGAGGCCCTCCTCACCCACGAAAACATGGAACCGTTCTCGTTTTTCGGCCGCCGCGCCGGGGTGGGGGCGGGCTCCTGGGGTGGCATTTTCCACGGCCACGGGGTGGGGATCGACGATTCCAAGGACGAGTTAGCGCACTACTTCCAGAAGATCGACCGGGGCCTCCACCCGCTCCTGCGCGAGGAGAAGGCCCCTCTGATCTTGGCGGCGGTGGAGTATCTGCAGCCAATCTACCGACAGGCCAACACTTACGCCCACCTCCTGGAGAGAGGAATCGAAGGCAATCCGGAGCGGCTGAGCAACAAGGAACTGCACGATCGGGCCTGGACGCTCATCAAGCCCGTCTTCGAGGCGGCGCAGCAGGGTGCTGCCGCCCAGTATCGACAGCTGGCTGGTACCGAGCACGCTTCGGGAGATCTAGCGGCGGTCGTCGCCGCAGCCTACGAGGGGCGGGTAGAGACATTGTTCGTCGCCCTCGGCCGTCAGGTCTGGGGAGTCCTGGACCCGACCGCGGGCAAAGTTGAACTGCACGAGCAGGCATTGTTTGGAGACGTGGACCTATTGGACCTTGCCGCTGCCCACACGCTGGCGCACGGCCGGACCGTGTATGCGGTCCAGCCGGAGCAGCTCCCCAGTGGCACCGACGTGGCGGCCATTTTCTGCCTGCCGCTCCCCAAGCACGGGAAGCGGCCTTAATGGAGTTCACAGCCATGCAAGTTCCTTTGCAGATTTCCTTCCGCCACATGGAACATTCCGACGAGATCGAAGCCATCGTTCGCCAGAAGGCGGCGCTGCTCGACAAGTTCGCGGACCACATCATGGGCTGCCGGGTCGTCGTGGAACCGGCGAGCCAGCATCACGAGCGCGGCAATCTCTACGAGGTGCGCATCGACCTCACCGTGCCGGACGAGGAGATCGCGGTTACGCGCGAGCCAAGTCAGCACACCCAGGACCGGGACATTCACGTGGCACTCCGCGAGGCCTTCGACTCTGCCCGCCGTCAGTTGGAGGATTACGCGCGCCGTAGGCGAGGTTCCATAAAGACCCTGGAAACCGCACCCCATGCTCGCGTCAGCCGGCTCTCCCCCGATGAGGGTTACGGCTTCATCAAGACACCGGAAGGCCGGGAGATCTACTTCCATCGTCACAGCGTCTTGCACCAAGGCTTCGACCACTTGCAGATTGGGACCGAGGTGACGTTCGTCGAGGAAGAGGGCAACAAGGGGCCGCAAGCGAGTACCGTCAAACCTGTCGGCAAGCATCATCATTTGTAATGCGTAGGATGCACGTGTTGCGGAAGCGTGTCCTCTGGAGGATCTTCCTTCGAGCGTGTCGAAAAAGGAGTCAGACCCCCTGGAGAATCGAGGCACTCCGCTCATTTCTGAGGTACCAGGCTCTGCAGAACTCAAGGGGTCAGACCCCTTTTTCAACACGCTCTTAGAGCGTCGGGCTCCACCGAACAAGTGCAAGGAGGTGGGCGATGTTGATCCAGGAAATGACGGAGGCCGAATGCCACAGCATCCTCACTCGAACCAGGCTGGGCAGGCTGGCGTGCGCGCACGAGAATCAGCCCTACATTGTCCCCATTTACTTCGCGTATGACCAACCTTACCTATACGCCTTTACGACGCCCGGCCAGAAGATCGAGTGGATGCGCTACAACCACCTCGTCTGCCTGGAAGTGGACGAGGTCGAGGACAGCGACCAATGGACGAGCGTCATCATCTTTGGGCACTACGAGGAACTCCAGGATCTGCCGCCATGGAAGGACCCATCGCTCCACGCTCTCGAGCTCCTGAACAAGAACGCCGGCTGGTGGAAAGCAGGTTGTGAGTCCAGTCGCCTCCGCGACCCCTTGGGGCCGCTGACTCCTGTCTTCTATCGCATCCGCATCGACCGCATCACCGGCCGCCGGGCAACGCCCAGCCCCGCGAGTCTGGAGCGGACGAGCACCCACTCCTATAGCCAAGACATCCAAGGCTGGCTGCACAAAGTCTGCCACGTCTTTTCCGGCACGTCTGCCGGCGGGGAAGGCACGAAGGGGCCGGGGTAAGCGACCCGATTGGCAGGGCCAAACTGCCGGGGTTGATTACCGTTTCGGCACCTCCTTTTGCCGTCCCACAGCATTTCTGCTGGCGATCCTCTCACCACCTTGGGACACAAACTAAGCATGATGCTCCCGCGGGCATGCGCTGTCACTCACTCATCTCCCAGTTCGCATTGAGGTTATGGCGAATGTGCTTCTTGGTATGGGAATTGCCAAGAGGGTGACCCCAGCGCGTCCTCCCGCTCGTCTGGAGGTTGATCCCGTTGTCGTCCGAGAGGGTTTCAACATGCGTTGCTGTTCAGAAGCGGCTAGCCCACGATGGCGCCAGGGCCATCGGCTTGGTTTCACGCTGATCGAGATGCTGGTCGTCATCGCCATTATCGTCACGCTCATGGGTCTTCTGCTGCCCGCCATTAGTGCTGCGCGGAGCGCCGCCCAATCGACGCAGTGCCGGTCCAACCTCCGGCAGCTGGGCCTGGCAGTAATCCAGTATCGCGACCAGAACGGGGCCTTTCCCCAGTACCGCGCCGAATACCCTCCTATAACGAATGCCTATGGCGTCTACCGCCCGCGCTGGCAGTGGATACTGGCGTCCTACCTGGGCAACCCCCAAAGCCCGGACGATATTCTGGCCGCCGGCAATGCCGACACGACCTACACGAACGTGCCTCTCTCCAACAAGGTTTTCGTATGTCCGTCGATGCAAAATCCCGCGGCCTTGAGTTCGGAGGGGGATCTGACTCTCAGCATTCGCAGCGGTTCGTATGGCTATAATTTCGGCTATCTTGGCAACAACCGCACCATGGTCGATGGCGATAACACTACCCCGACACTTCGCTATCCAGTCAAGGATGTCCAGGAGCCCTCCCGGACTATCGCTTTCGGGGACAGTCGGGGGGGTGCGAACCCACATGGCGGTCACTCCATGACGCTCGATCCTCCGCATTTTGTTCCGCGATTTGACAATTTGTCGGTCAACTCGCCGTACTGGCAGCAGGCTCCCTTCAACATCACCTCGGGGATCGGCCCTGCTGGCTGGAATCCCTACGGCCCAGACGAGGGAACGCCTGACATCGTTGTGCCTTTTTCCCCTGCAGAAGCACACCATTTCAACATGGCCAACGTCGTCTTCCTGGATGGGCACGTCGAAGCCCAAACTCTGGATGCACTGGGTTACATCTTGGTAAATGGCATCCCCCAGCTTCAAACAACGTTCGTCGCGCCCTTCCCACCCTTGGGCAGTAACGCTTTGTGGAACGGTCACGCCGTGGACGAATTCTCACGCGCCTACGGCATTAGCGGTCCCTGACGGACGCTACGACGATTTCCCAAGAGCTGCCCAGGGTCAGTCTATGTCGGCCGCGCCGTAGCGCGTCTGATCAAAGACTGACCTGGTGACCGCGCGTCTGTTGCTGGTTTTCCCAGGACTGCCCGCCACCGTATTGCAACCAGAGGCCCTTGCACAGGGCGAGGTCTTTTCCGTTTTGACTGGCATTCTGGAGGCTTGGATAAGAGGCAAATGGCCCACTCCGCGGACTTGTTGAGATCGCAGGGTACTGCTACTGGCCGGAGGGAGTGCCGTCTGCCGGGCGAGGATTTCCGCGCCCGACGACCGGATATCGATCACCTTGAACTTCTCTGCGGGGTGGTCGTTGACATCCTGAAAGCGCGGTCCGAACACCTTCCCACATCTGCCGGCCCATGCGACCTGTCGGCCCTCCGCGACGAAATGGCCAGCGTTATTCAGGCCGGAGCCCGCGAGCTGGCGGCAAAGCTGCGCAGCGAACTCGCCTGCTGGACGGCTGCCCGCGCAAACCTTCAGCAGCTTTCGCGCTGCCGTTACTTGGTCCTCCCTAAGAACTTGGCCACCGTCCATGAGGAGCTCGAACTTGTCAGCCAGCAGGCGCAGCTCGTCGCTGAGGCGCTCGATGCCCTTGGCCAAGGCCGGCTCCCCCAGCCGCTGAACGACTCTAAGGAGCGCTCCGGTTCCACCTGGGTCCTGCAGCAACTTGGACGGAGCGAAGGCGCGGAACCGCAGCTGGTGCCCGGTACTTCTCACAACGACACTTCTGAATCCGAAGACGCGCGAAGCGATGCCCAGGCCCCTCAGGCTTTGGAGGTGCTCCCGCTAGTCCGCCCTTCGCTCGCCAATGGCGGCAACCCGGTTGGAGTCTCCAGGGCGAGCCCTGTCTTGGCCCAACAAACTTTGAAGTACGGCCACCCCTCGAAATCGCGGGAAATGAATGCGAATCTGGCCCCAGTTAGAGACACTGCGGCGGGGCCACGCTTGGATGGTACGGTCGAGGCCCCGGAGTCCCCTGGCGTGCAGTCGGTGTACGCCCAGGCCGAAGGCAGCCGAGATCGAAGGGAATACGATCGGGCCATTGCCCTCTACAGCGAGATCCTTCAGCGCGCCCCGGCCCATCGAGAGGCTTACGTGCGGCGCGGACAGCTCTATCTCATTCGCAAACAACCTGCGCAAGCCATTAAGGATTTCTCCGCCGCACTCCGGATCAATGACCGGGACGCCGAAAGTTTACTCTACCGGGGCGACTCCTACGCGGTGCTGCGCCGCCTGGATGATGCTGTGGCCGACTACTCGCGCTGTCTCGAGCTGGATGCCGCACGGGCCCGCGCCCGCTTCAACCGGGCCGTTGCCTTTCGCCTCCAAGGGCAATTAAGCAAGGCGGCGAACGAGCTGACCGAGGTCATTCGAGAACAGCCCGACCACGCCGCCGCCCACTACAATCGAGGCCTGGTCCACACGTCGCTGGAGCTTTATGACCAGGCCATCGCTGATTTCTCAAAGGCTATCGAACTCAATTCGGCTCATCCGCACGCGCGCGCGAAGCTAAGGGAAGCACGCAAACTCCTAAAAGAAAAAAAAGAATCACGGGCAAGGCGGCCGCAACAAGCCGAGGAATACGGCCGTCCTCCAAGAAAGGTTAATCCTGCCCCAGATGGCAGCGTTTTACGAGTGGATTGTCCCTTCTGCGGCGCGCAGGGTGCGATCCGCTGGGACAAGTTAGGCCACCTTCACGTCTGCCGCCGCTGTTCGCGGTTCTTTCGGGTTGATCCGAGCGGGAGCCTGGTGGAGGTCATCCGAACCAAGGATAACAAGTGGGTTGATGGGGAGGTCCATTCGGCAAGATCGAACCAAGCACGAACGATGCGCTTTGTCATCCGGCGGTTGCTCCCAGTTGCCGGTCTAGCTGCGTTGCTCTTACTTTCAGTCAGGGTGTTTTCCCGGCCGGCGACTACGTCGGACATGGAATTGCCTCGCGAACTGAAGCCGCGCGCAGAGTTGTTTACCCAAGCTTGGCTGAAAAAAGATTGGTCCCGCATGCGACTTCTCGTCAAGCCCGGCGAGGACCGCAACCTTTACAAGTGGTCCGTTCGTTCCCCGCCACCGATTGGCCGCTCTCTGGAAGGACAAACTGAGCAGGAGATCCCAGTGGACGTAACGGTCCTCTCGATTCAGTCGCAGAGAGCCACAGTCAGTGTTCAGATTCGCGACCTCGTTGGGGCTTCGGCAAACGGACCCCTTGACTTCCAGCAATTCTGGGAAGACCGGGACGGAGCCTGGTTTTTTATGGTGCCTGCCCAGCAGACCGGCGCGAAGCGTGGCCGGTAAGGAGAGTCAAGTTCACTGGCTCGTGAGCGGTTGCTCGACATCGCGGAGTCTGCCTTTTTATCCAAGTTCCCGTCGGCCACGCTCGCCGCTCACACCCGCGAGAAGTACTCATCCGAAGCGATGATGGCCATGGTCACCGCGTCGGATCCACCACCCTGACGGAGCAGGTTCACCCAAACCTCCATGCCCAGCGGGTCAGCTTGACGTTGCAGGTAGTTCATGTAGTCCGTTTCCACGATCCGCTGGTCCGCTTCCACGCTCGACAGTACGGCCTTGGCGACCAGGGTCCGCGACATGCCGTTGGCTAAAGCGACGCCGAAGGTGATCGCGCCGCTAGGGTCGATGGCTCGGCCCAGAACGTCGTGGTAGAGGGCGGACAAGAAGCCCTCATTGGTGCCGCCGCCGCGGTTTTGGTAGTACTCGGCGGAACCCAGGATATTGGCCTGGAGCTGAAGGTACAGAACTTGAGATGGCAGATAACTGGATGCATTGAGCAAGAGATTGAGGGAGGAGGCGAGCCCACTTGGATCGGCAGATCTCCCCAGGTAACTCTGATAGAGGGCCTCGACCTGATCCGTGCGGTACTCGAGGCTGTTCTCGATACTCTGGATGACCTGGGCCCGTGAGACGCCCTGGTCGAGCTCGCCCGAAAAGAACGGCATGCCCGAGGGATCGACCTGGCGATGCAGCAGATCCAGGTAAACCTGGTAGATGAAACTTTGGTTAGACGACGCCAGGTTGCCGAAGTCCAGCGCGGTGACGTTGCCGCCGCTGACCGCGACCACGGAGTAGGCGCCCAAAGGCGTCGGTGCCGTCTGCCGGCGGCCGAACTGAGCGATCTCGCCGACGATGTATTTGCCCGGCCCAATGCCGCTGAATGAGAACTGGCCAGGTTGCCTGCCCGCGCTGCCGCTGACCGTGCGGGCAACAACAGGATCGGTGCCTGGAACGAGCTGGCCGGTGCCGGCAACGTCTCTGTAAAGCTCGACCGTGAAGCCGTTGAATCCAGGCTTCGCCTGGCTGTCGATTCCATCGGCAGTCAGGTCCATGAATACGCGCCCATTTAAGCTGATGAGCTGGAAGTTTCCAAAAGCGCCGCCGTCACTTGTCGTTCCACTGGATACCAGGATGTCGGTCGAGCTGGTGGTCGTCTGCACCCAGCCGGCTGGCAGAACCTCGCGGACGAGATAGGTTCCAGGCCCAAGGTTGCTGAACTGGTAGGTGCCTTGAACATCCGTGGTTTGGGATTGCAGGAGGCTTCCATTGGCAGCGTTCAAGAGCTGAACGCCCCAGCCCGCCAGCCCCGCATCGCCGTTTGTTAGCACTCCGGCGCCGGTCCGGTCGGAGAATACGGTTCCGCGGATGCCCGCGAATTGGAAAACGCCAAAACTCACGCCAAAGGTATTACTGCCGCTGCTCGTGCTGACATCACCAGGGTTGGGGCTAGTCTGGATCGAGCCCGATTGCAAAACCTCGCGCACTCTAAACGTTCCAGGACCTAGATTGGCAAACGCGTAAGCGCCGTTAGCGTCGGTAATCCGGCTCGCGACCACTGTGCCGGTACTTGGGTTCAGCAGTTGAACCGTCCAGCCCGGCGCGCCGGAGTCAGCCCCGTCTCGGATTCCGTTACCGTTGTTATCGACGAAGACCAGGCCGCTGATCGAGGCGAAGCGGAAGTTGCCAAAATTCTGGCCGCTGGCGATTGTGCCGCTGGTCGTGACGGCGATAACGATGGAGCTAGTTGTTTGTAGCCAGCTGGATTGGGCCACTTCGCGCACCAGATACGATCCCGGCCCCCCGGCCACCATGCTGTAGTTGCCGTTTCCGTCTGAGACCTGGCTGTTCAGAATGGCGCCCGAGACGGGATCGACAATCTGGATGGTCCAACCAGGGAGACCGGTGTCGTTCCCATCCAGCAGGCCGTTGCCGTTGAAGTCCTGGAAGGCCGTGCCGGCAATGACAGCCAATTGGAAAATCCCGAAGTTCACGCCCGCGGTCGTGCCGCCGCTTGAGACGGTGATGTCGCTCGGATTCGTGGTGGTCTGCTCCCACCCGGTTTGTCCAAGCTCGCGCAGGCGATAGGTGCCAGGCAGTACGGTAAAGCTGTAGTTGCCGTTGGCGTCGGTGGTCTGGGTCGCCAGGACCGCGCCCGTGCCGGGGTCCAGCAGCTGGATCGTCCAGCCCTGCCGCCCAGTGTCCGAACCACCGAGGACACCGTCGCCGTTTTGGTCCACGAAAACTTCACCGCTGATCGCTGCCGCCTGGAAGTTACCAAAGTTCTGATTAGCTTCTGTCCCGCCGCTGGTCGTCGTGACGGAGTGAGAGCCGGGAACGGCCGGAAAGGTCTGCAACCACCCCGTTTGCAATACTTCGGCGACTGTATAGGTGCCCGGGCCGACACCGGCGAGAGAGTAATTGCCGTTGCTGTCCGTGGTGGTGCTCGTGATCAGCTTGGCGCTGGCATTGAAGAGCTGAATCATCCAGCTCCGTAAGCCTGGATCGCCGCCGCTGATGGTGCCGTTGCCGCTAAGGTCGTTGAATACTTCGCCGCTGATCGTGGCAGATTGGAAATCGCCGAAGTTCTCGTTCCCAAGAACCAGGCCGCTGGCGGTGGTCACGGTATACATTCCGCCGGCACCCGGCGTCGTCAAGAACCAGCCTGACTGCAAGACCTCTTTGATCGCAAACGTGCCGGGACTGATGTTGGTAAATATGTAATTGCCATTGGCATCCGTGACGGCCGTCTGGAGTATGCTACCGCCGCCGTTCAAGAGCTGGATCGTCCATCCGGATAGGCCAGTGTCGCCTGGGTCTTTCGCGCCATTTCCGTTGACGTCGTTGAATGCCTGGCCGGTAATCGTCGCCACCTGGAAGTTGCCGAAATCCAGGCTGGCGCCGTTGTCGGTGCCTATGGTGACGGTGTGGGTACCTGAAGGGCTTGGGAAGGTCTCCGTCCAGCCAGCTTGCCGGACCTCCTGAATTGTAAACGTGCCTGGCCCGACACCGGCAAACGTATAGTGGCCGTTGCTATCGGTCGTGGTGCTGGCGAGTAGAGCGCCCGTTTGGTTCAATAATTCAACGGTCCAACCTTGCAGGCCCGGGTCACCCGTGACGTTGGCGCCGCTGCCGTTGATATCGTTGAACACCTCGCCACCCAGGGAAACCGGAATAAAGTCGCCGAAGTTATCGCCGGACACATTGGTCCCGCTACTCGTCGATAGCGAGAATGTACCAGGAGACGCCGGGGCCGTCTGCAGCGCGCCTGCCTGAAGGACTTCCTTGATCGTAAAGCTCCCGGGCCCAACGCCGGTAAAGGTGTAATCACCGTTGGCGTCCGTCGTGGCGGTCGAGACAACGGTCCCGGTGCCGCTCAGCAGTTGCACCGTCCAGCCTTGCAGTCCCGGATCACCCGCATCCTTGATGCCGTTGCCATTGAGGTCACTGAATACCTCGCCCTCGATATTCACCAGTTGAAAGCTGCCAATATCCTCATTGTTCACCACCTGGCCGCCTTTCACCGTGACCAGGGGCGCAGCGGTCGTGCCCACCCAACCTGCTGGCAGCACCTCGCGAATGGTGTAAGTGCCATCCGGCAGATCGGGGAGCGTGAAATTGCCGTTCGCGTCGGTGGTTGCCGTCGGATCGTTGGATTGGAGCGTGCCGCTGTTGTTGAGGTCGATGTAGATTGTCCGGCTCGAGATCCCTGGGTCACCCGCATCCATCTTGCCATTCCCGTTCAGGTCGTTGAACGCGACGCCTGCGATCGTGTTCGTCGGGATGTTAAGCAATCCGGGAACGACCAGATTGACGATGGGCGTGCCAATGCCAGTCGCCAGATCGTAGCCGGGACCGGCCGGCGAGCCGTTGCTCCCCGTTGTGATGTCATGGAAATCCGCAGCCGGCAATTTGTAGAGCAAGGGGAGGGTATCATTGACGCCGTCGAGCGCTGGTAGCCCCGCCAATGCACGTCCCTGGTCGGCGATCGCGATAATGGCCGACCAGGCGATGGAGGCGATGCCCGTCGTGCCATTCTCGTACCATCCGCCGGGTATTCCCTCAAGTGGCAGCGAATCGTACGACGCCATCCCCGTTATCAGGCCCAGATTGTCGTCGAAGCCGCCCGCGAACGAGACGTCGGGGATGGTACGATTGGTCGTGCTCTGGGTAACGACGCCCTTTTGGTATGCGGGCTGAGGCTCCACGATGCTGATGCCCCCGCCGGTAAGGTGCCAGGCAGTTTCAGTCTGAATATTATTTTGCGAATTGAGCTGCACTTCCGTAGCGCCGACCGCGAGGACGTTTGGGGAAAACGCAGGATATCCACCCTGTCCAAAACCGCTTTCGCCCGTAGGCGCCACAAAGGTTTCCGGTGTATGCCCGGCCGGCGTCGTGAACAGACTATCGAGGTTGGTTTCAACGCTCGACTCAGCGTCTGCCGTCGGAAACGCGACAACTGATACGCCCGGCAGAGCAGCTGCGGTGGGTAGGGCGATGTCAAACAAGTTGGCTATCTGATTGTCGTTCGCCTCGACGACGGTGATACTTGCGCCTGGAGCCAGTGCGTGAGCCCATTCCACGTCCGCGGACATCTCTGCCTCGGCGAAACCGGTCGGATCTTGCGGGGGGTAGTTGGTGCTGCCGTCCTGGGCGAGTCTCTTGAAGCTAGGTGGATCTGGGATGCCGAAGGCCTGATCAAAGGTATGCAGATCGCTCGCGAGATTCGGGTCGTCGTAGGGATCCACGATCGCAATGGTTTGTCCTGTCCCGTTACCCACGACGGTGCCGTTTTGAAAGATGACCTTATTGAAGCCATAGGCCTGCTGAATCTGGGCAGGGTAATAGCCGATGTTGGGCGGCAGATTGGAGCTTCCCACCAATCCGGGAACGATCAGGTTCACGATCGGAGTGCCGCGCCCGGTCACCAGGTCGTAGCCGGGTCCGGCGGGCGAGCCATTGTTTCCCGTGGTGATGTCGTGAAAATCAGTCACCGGCAGGCTATAGATCTTGGGCAGGGTGTCTTTCACGCCGTCGAGCGCGGGCAGCGACTGCAACGCGCGCCCCTGATCGGCAATAGCAATGATCGCTCCCCAGGCAACGGCCCCGGCCTCCGTGCCACCGTCCTCTTGCCAAGCTTGGAATCCCTGCAGAGGGAACGTATTGTAAACGGCCATCCCATCGACCAGACCGAGGTTGTCGTCAAAGCCACCGGCAAAAGCCACATCAGGGATGGCCCGCTGAGTGGTGCTCTGTGTGACGACGCCCTTCTGATAAGCCGGCTGAGGTTCGAAAGCGCTGAGGCCGCCGCCGCTGAGGTGCCAGCCTGGTTCGCTTTGGATGTTGTTACTCGAATCGAGGGTAATTTCGGTCGCGCCAACGGCCAGGACGTTCGGAGAAAAAGCGGGATACTGCGCCTGCCCAAAGCCCGCGTCGCCGGTGGCCGAAATGAAGGTCTCTGGCGTGTGGCCGGCTGGAGTGACGAACAAGCTATCCAAGCTGGTTTCAACCGATGCTTCGAGGTTCCCGAAAGGAAAAACGACCACCGAAACACCCGGCTGCGCGGCTGCAGTGGGTACAGCCGCCTCGTAGAGATTGGCAATCTGCGTGTCATTGGCCTCCACGAGGATGATCTTAGCGCCCGGAGCTAGAGCATGCGCCCATTCAACGAAGTTGGCCTCCTCCGCCTCGGCAAAGCCAGTCGGGTCGGTAGTGGGGTAGTTGGTGCTCCCGTCCTGGGCGAGTTTCGTGAAGCTGGGCGGATCGGGGATCCCCAGGGTTTGATCAAAGACGTGTAGATCGCTCTGAATGTTGGGGTCGTCGTTGGGGGCGACGATCGCAATGGTTTGCCCGGTACCGTCACCCTTGATTGTCCCATTTTGGAAGGTGACTTGGTCGAAACCGTATGCGTGTTGGAGCTGGAAGGGGTAGTAGCCAATCCCCGTTGGCAAGGTCAATAGAATGCGTGTTTCCAACGTCTCGACGCGCAGCGGCACGTTTTGACGAGCAGCCCGTGCGGGGCTTTGTGCACGTCTAAGAATCTTTTGCTTGGGCAGCATCTTCGGCCAGCCGGTAGGTAGCACGGTGAAAACTCCTTGGTCACGATCAGCAAGGAACCGATTCGACGTAGAATCTGCGCCCGTCGCGCAGATGCGCGTTCCTGAGCGTCTTTGCTCAGCGGGTTTTCACGAGGGCAGACTTGCAGGGTTCACAATCCACGACGCACGGAGCATCCCCGGCAGCCATCGAATTCCGATGGCTTGGAAATCCAACACTTGGAAACGAACTCACTCGCGCCCTGAGATGGAGGAATCTGAGGCGCGGCCGGGACTCTTTGATGAACCGCGGGGCGTAGATGCAGGGGAACACCCGAGGTTGGGCGGGCTCGAGCGGTGGCAGAATTCGCCATGCCCGCGCGCAGAGCAAGTCTCGGCGAGTCTCATCGACCCTCGCGGTGACTACGATCTGTGTGACTAGACGTAAGGAGTGAATTAATCGCGCCGCTCTGAATCGCTCGAGTTGATGCGATTCCAATAGCGTGTCTTTCCGATCGGGCCAGGATAAGGAAACTTCGCGAACTACGGTTTGAAATTCACGCTGTCTTCTTTTTCGACCCTTCCTCCATCCGCCCCAGCCGTCGATTGAAATTCCTGAGCGTCCAGCATTGAAGGAGAGCGGCCACGATCGCATAAACGACGAACCACGCCAGGTTCCAGCCGAGTGCGTACCAAAGGTCGCCGGACAGGAATCCATCGCGTTCGCAACAGGCCGTGAGGATCGCCGCAGACCAGAACGGGCTAGCCGAGCCGACAACTTCTGACCTTCCCTTGAAGAACATGACGGTCAACAGCATCCAACCAAGTGTGTTGAACACGTACATGCCAACGCACCACGTCAGAGCCCATCCCGGCCGGGACAGCCACGTGGCCAAGGCCACGCCAAGGCTTGCCAGCGCTGCTCCGAAGGCCAGGATCATAAAGGCAAGCAAGATAACCGGCATCCAGCTTCCTGACTGGTAAGCACAAAAAGAAGCCACGAGGACCGGCAATACGATCAGACCAGGTACGCTGCGGAATGCGCCCCACCATTTCCCCCAAACAATCGACCGGGTCGAGAGCGGCGTGACCAGTAACGTCTCGAGCCCGCCCCGGCTACGTTCTTCCGCTAGTCCCGCTGAGGCAGCCACACTGACCAGCAACAGCCCAGCGAAAACTTGAATGCCATTCACAAGAGGCGGCATCGCGATATATGCCGTGGATTTCAGTCGTTCCGCCGCCGCCAACACACTAAAAAGTAGCGCCAGGAGAGTGTACGCGAGCCAAACACAGCGGATCCATCGAGACGGTCGCCGGCGCCATTCACGCCAAAGCACGGGGTGACTATCAAGCGACGGGCCGGGAAGACGCGACGACCAATTTAGCCAGCGCGCCGTCTTCCTCCAGACAGGAGCACTGCTGTTGCGGATCACGGCGCGCCGCACGCTCGCCACCGCATACAGAACCAGCGCGACCGACAGGGCCAAGCATCCTACCAGGTACGCAGTCTGATCCTCCAGGAAGGGGCTGCCGGGACTGAAGTACGACAGAAACGTCATGCGTAGCGGGTCGATGTCGTCCAACCACAAGGGCATTCCAGGCAGCCACCCGTAGCCTTGCACAATCGCCCACATAAACGGCAGGAGGAATACGAAAGCCCAGAGAAAATAAATGGCCAGCAGCACTTCATGAGCTGTCGTACCCCAGAGCGAGAGCAAGAGAGCCAGCGAGCACCCGACGACCGCGAGTCCCAACAACACGGCGTAAGCCCCCAGCAACGCCTCGGGCGAGACGCCGCCCAGCAGGACTGCGGCAAACAGCACAGGCAGGGAGCAGCCGAGCAACCCCAGCACGGGCGCCATCCGGGCGCCCAGTTTGCCGAGGATGATCTCAGCGCTAGAGAGATCGGTCGTGAGGAGTTGCAGAAGCTCCCCGCGCGCCTTATCCCCGCCCATGGCCCCGGCAGTGGCCGCGGGCGCGACGAGGAGCACAATCACCAGTTGGATGCCGATCAATGCGTTAAAGAAGAATTGCCCTGCCGAGGACAGGGATCGGATGGTCGGCGCGTAGCCAGGCACATAACGCCACCAAACGAAGGCCAGCCCGATGCCGAGCAGCGCGACGATTGCCGAGCGCGTCGCGTACATTTGCCAGCGCCGGCTCGTGGCGAGCCATTCGTAGGCGAACACCGGCCCCAGAAGTCCTGGCAATTTCATGCGCCTGCCGCTCCTGGAACAGACAAAATGAGTCTGCTTCGGGTCATCACGCTGTTGCCATCCCAGACATTAGCATGGTGGAATCGAGAACAGCAAGGGAGTAACCGAGGCGCCGAGGAGATTCCCAACTGAGGCGGGACGCGAGGTCTCACGGATGTGGCCAATTCTGATTGCTTACATTCCTGTAGGCAGGAACTGCATACTGTTTTTCCCTTCCGCGGTTTTCCTTCTCCGGCAATTGTCTTCCGATTGGATTACGCAGTTCTCTTGCAAAAGTCAGAACGGAATTTCATCGTGCACCTCGCTTGATTTCAGTCTGGGCGGCGCACCAAATGCCGTGTAAATCGCGTCAGCCACTCCCACTGCTTTGGCGACTTGGGTATTCTCGGCGCAGGCTTCCCAAAGGACGGCTTTCTCTTCGTCAGTGACGTCCGTGACGCCCACCAAGAGTCGACAGAGCAGCTTCGCTATCTCGCTAGAAGACGATTCACGAAAGGCGTTGATCAAGGCACGCCGCATTTCGCCGTGAGTTTGCGGATTTGCGAGCAATGTGCTTGCGACCGACGCGGCCAGGGCGTCGGGCTGTTCAAATGTGCCTCGCACGCCCTGAATCTTGCCCACCAGTCCATACGGGTCGGCGCCTAATCGCAATGGCACCACGAGAACACCACGGCCTAGAGCCCAACCCAACTCCTGGTCTGTCCAATTGCTGACATGAAAGTCAGGCGTGATAAGCGCAGCCAGCGCGTGCATCGACCGAAGCCCCAGTTCGATTTCTCGCTGCCATTCGAGGCTGGGTTCAATGTCCTCGTGCGCCACAAAAGCATCCACGCCGTATATCCACAGGGCATCCTTGAGATTCGAGACTGCAACTTTATGCTTCGACACATGACTCAAGAACAAACGAAACCGGCCGTCGAACCAGAGGTGACGCACTTCCCTGTCAGACGCCACCATGCGCTGGCCGTACGGCGCCGCTCCTGCCACAAGGGGCGAGACAGTCACCTCGCCCAGGGGGTCGTTGGGGTATTGTCGATCGAAGTACGATAGCTTCGCGGCGATTTCCTTTTCGATGCTTGGGAGCCGCGACTCAACGGAAGCGAAGATCTGCACGGGAACCTGAAGGCGCAGTGCCCATGTATAGGTGCCGCCATTCCAGTTGTCGAATTCGGTCTGATCGAACTGTGCGTGCGCGCTTTCAAGCAACTCAACAACTTCCGCCCGCCGCTGATGCCGGAATATATCAGCAAGTGTCGAAACAACCTCGTTCACTGGCTGTGGAAATGTGGCTTCACCCATGACTGCCCGCTTCCTTATCAGCTTCGCTGATTCGAAGGTCTCCATTCAGTGGTTCTGGGATGAGGCTTTCACAGTCGATGAAAGCGGCTCAGCGTGTATTAACTGACTGCTGCCAGGGTTGCTTTAACGCCAATTACCTCCCGGGAATCAAATCAGCGCAGCTTCGACACACCATCGTCACGCGGTCTTTTTTGCAGCCCGCGACTCGTCCAACAGCATCCGGGCAGTATCGACGAGGAACTGAACGGCACTGTTCTCGATAATTGGCGTTGTGAACCCGTGAACGAGCGCGCTCCTCACCTGGTAGAGCGTTTCGAGTTCTCTGAAAGCACTGCTCTGGAGCACGCCGCCCGAGTAGAGTTCGTTGAGCATCGTCCGTGGAGACGATCCCCAACCGACCTCTTCCTCTTCGGCCTGAAGCCTCCTGCGCATTGCAGTTTCCAGAACGGCCCAGGCGGCAATGAGAGCCTGCTGGATAAAACCCACCTGGAGCATACGTTCGACATCTTCCAGGGCTCGGCGAATGTCCTCTTCCGAGGGCTCCTTCGCTTCTCTTTTGTCCGGAATCGGCTGGCTTTCAAACCCAAGGACGATGATGTCGAATCTCCAGCAGGGCTGGTTCTCGGTGATCTCCGCATATCTCGGGATTTCGCCGTCGGCTTCCAGGTCCGATTGATTCTTTTTGGCCGAGGCGAGGATGCAGCCGTCGGCTCGCTTGGCCACGATTTCGACCTTAAAATCCTTAGCGAATTCGGGCAGATCATCTGGTCCGGGTCGGAGGATAACTTGGTACCCCTGGACACGGTACCGGTCAGCAACCTGGTTCAGGCGCGGTTCGGTGTTCATGGCATCATTTCGGAAGCATGGCAGCCGTGGACATCACGCCGTATCGCGCGGACGCGGCAGTAATATACTTCCGGCAAGCTGTTATGCGCGCGACTGCCAAGTGCGTTCGTCACGCGAACTATGGAGCACGGCCGACACTTCCACTCGATCGGCGCAGACGATGTAGTAGATCATGTAGCGAAATTTCCGCAGGCGCGCGGCACGCACGTCCTGCCAAATAACCGCATAAATCTCTGGCATTGCTTCGATTCGCTCCAAGGTGTCACGCAGCCGAGCGATGAACCGCCTGCCAATGCCTGTACCGGCTTGTTCCAGAGCGTCGTATATTTCTTGAATGTCGGTTTCCGCTTCCGGCCGAAGGATGACCGGGATCTTCATGGCTTATCCTCAAGCCGGCCCAAAAGCTCGCGCCAGGGCTTGCCCAGGCCGGGCCGCGCTTCTGCCAGGGCGCGCCGTTTGGCAAGTTCAGCCAGGTGTGCAGCGGGCACCTCACCGGGCTCAACCGCTTCCGGCAGGCTGTTCCAGATCTGCTCAATCAATTCCAGGCGCTCGGGAACCGTCAGACGATCGATGCCCAAAGCGTGCACGTCAATTGGCATACCTTGTCCTCCCAATGAAAGAGGCCGATCCCAGCATAGCAAGCGGGCGCGGCGTTCCCAACCAGACTTACCAGCGTTTGGCAACGGGACAATTCTCAACCAGCAGCGCGCCCGCGAATGTGTGAGCGGAAGAAACGCTTTATCCTCTGTGTTCACCGATGATCAAAGTCTGCTCTCGCTTCGGGGAGACCTGCGGTCTAGTCGGGTATGGGGTCAGGAGGCCCTCGCACAGCTGGCCCAGACCCTCGCACTGCGCCGCCAAACCCCGGTCATGGGAACAGATTCTTCGATTTTCATTCCGGCCCCGCCTCCGGCCCGCCTTCGTCTTCTTCCGGAACGTCCTCCTCCCAACACGGGCACACAGGGGACGATCTCTCCAGCAACCGGCGACATTCCGTGCACCATAGCTGGCCGCAATCGTAGCAGCGGCCCACCAGCAGCTCGGCGATCTCGGGATCATACTCGCAGTGGCTGGTGTTCTGGCTGTCGCAACGGGGACAATCCCCGACGAGGATGCGATCGGCGAACTCCTCGGCCGTCGCGCTCTCGAGAAACACTTCGCGCAGATCAGCGGCCACCTCGGGCGGCAGATCGCCCAAAAGCTCGGCCACGGTTTCCATTTCTTCCTCGCTGGGCTCATCCATCACCGGGGCTTCGCACCGCGGACAAGCCTTGGCATCCTTCGGCAATTCGCTGTTGCAATTGAAGCAGCGCATAGGACCTCGATTCCGCAGAGAACCCGTGGCGTCAGCAGGACAGGGCCCGCCTTCAGGCATCATATCCTGGGTTTGGAGGAAGATGAATGCTGCTCTTGTTCCCCAACTCTGCGCTCGGCGCGGGTCTCAGACCCCCGTCGTTCGCCAGACCGGAGGTCTCCACTCCTTGGGTGGAACTGTCCCAGGTTCGTGGAGACCTACGGTCAAATCCGCGACGGGGTCGGAGACCCGCGCCGAGCGCTGGTCCGGCTGAGTGCGGGGGCAACAGAGCCTCGCACAGATGTGTAAGATCATAGGTAAACCGGAAAGGGACCGGACCAATCCTCTTGGGTGCCAGCGCGTAAATGTGGCCCTGCATGTTCTTCGGTTGCTGTTCCCAAGGGTCCGGTTGCCATTTGGCACCGATTCTAACGCGGGTCAGGCTGAATCAAACCAACAGGAGCCAGGCTCATGCGGCTGAAAGAGACCTGCCGGGGCACGCATCGTTTCCTGCTTTCGGGAACCTGTCCGTGGTGCGATCGCCCGATTGTCACGGGGAAATACCGGCCGAAGTTGCCGGCGAGCGAGGCGGGCGCGCGCCGGTGGAATTTGCCTGCGATGCTGGCGGCTCTCGGCAGCGAAGATACGGAGATGAGTGCCTGGGTCTCGCGTAACTTGTTCTGTCATGGCCCGAAGCCCGAGATGGGGCTCCCCGTTTTGCGCAAAGCCATCCAGCACAATCACGAACAAGTGCGTGTGCTCGCGCTGCACGCGCTGAGGCACCACGGATCCTCTATGGGAAAGGAGGAGGCAGAACGATTCGAGCTGCAATCGCAGCAGAATCCGGGGGATGCGGCCCTTCGTGTCCTTCTGCTTGGCTATTACTTCCTGGCACACGAGTCTGCTGCTGACAAGAGCGCGCGATACCAACACGTTCTTTGGATCGTCGAACATGCTCCCGAAACGGCGGTGATCGCAGGCGCGGAAATAGACCTTCATCCGAGCATCGATGGAGAGGTGTACGATCGAGCAAGGCAGTTGTGGCTTGTTCAAGTGGAGGTGAACCCCACCAACGCCACCATCCTTGGAAATGCCGCCCAGTTCTTTTGGGGTCACGATGGCACTCTCAGCGAAGAACTATATCGCAAGGCCCAGGCAGTTGAACCGCAAAACCCGCAATGGTGTACAGAATTGGGGAGACTCTACAGCCGGCTTGCAAGGCAGCAGACGGGAGTGACTAGCGCCAGAACGGCGACCCAAGCGTTCGCCGAGCACGAATGCGCTTATCAGATGGCGGATAGTGAATTTCAACAATTTCTGTTCCTTTCGGATCTTGCCGTAGCTGCCCTGGAGGCCGGTGAGCAACAGAAGGCCAGGTTCTATGCGACAAAATTGGTCGAAGAGGGCCCGCAACACTGCGCATGTGAGAGCGACGACCACGGCAACATCCACTATGGCCATCTGGTTCTCGGCAGGCTCGCTCTTCAAGCAGGTGATGTCGAACAGGCAAAGCTGCACCTGCTGGAATCGGGAAAGACTGCCGGCACCCCACACCTTTCTACTGGCGCCCCCAACATGATGCTGGCGAAAGAATTGCTGGAACGCGGCGAACGTACGACGATTGTGCAGTACATGCGATTGTGCCTGGGCTTCTGGGATGACGGCGGCCCGAAAGCTGAGGAGTGGATCAATACCATCGAACGGGGCGCTCTGCCGGACTTCGGGGCCAATCTCTATTACTGAGGTAGCTGCTTGCGGTCCAGCACGTCTGCAACTGGGGAGCTTCTAGCGAGCTTCTGAATCTTTTTTGATTCACATCCCTGCTCCGAAGACTTGAGCGTACTTCGCGCGGTCAGGGCAAGCGAATTCCCGTCTTCCCTGTTTGCGAGTGCGTTAAAGTGTTCGTTATGTGTTGGTGCAAAGCCACGCTGCCGCCTTCCGCCAAGTTGTTTTGTTTTATTCTTGACAACTGCTTCGACCACACGCATACTCCGACTTGCTCAAATAGGTAAACTAGGTGAAATCGGCGGGACTGCGGAATGACGCATGTTCCTGCGCCGAATCATCGACCTCGCTGTCGGACCGGCGAGTATCAATCCCGCACGGCAGTGGCCAAGCGCATCGAGCGGCGTAGGAAATAAGCTCGCTATGCGGGCAGGCCAACCTTCCCGACAAAGGAGGAGGTTGCAATCCGCGACGAATCCTCGCGATGCGAAGGAAGGGGTGGTTGTGTGCACTTCGGTCCAAAGGATTCGCCGTGCCGCCTCATGCACAAGTTAGTCCATTCCTGGTCGGAACCTCACAGATATAGGCATTGATCGCGCGGATGTTCCAGGCGAACAACTCTCGTAGATCCGGAGGTCGCCTAATGGCTCGTTTCTTCGCGTCGACCTGGTTGAAAGCGGCAACACAGACGCTGAATGGGTTGGCCAAGGAGGGTCGCCGCGGAAGGAGGATGCCTCCCGCTTGGTGCAGGCCGCGGCTGGAGGTCCTGGAAGACCGGACCCTCCTTAGCCACCGCACTCTTGGGGCCCTGATTCAGGTTGCGCCTTTTGGGCTGTATGCCGGCAGTAGCATCGCCGGACCGTCGCCCAGTGTGCATTCCGTCAGAAGCCAGGCCGATCCCGTCGACATGGTCGAAAACAGCAACGACACCGGCTCGGGCTCGCTGCGCGACACCATCGCCAATGCCGCCGCCGGCGACACGATCACCTTTGACCTGTCCGCTGGCCACGTGACCAGTCCCATCACTTTGACCAGCGCAGTGCTGGACATCACCAAAAACCTGACCATCGATGGCCCCGGCGCAAACATACTGGCGATCAGCGGCAACGGTAACAGCGGAGTGTTCACTGTCGACCCAGGCACGACAGCCACGATCGCCGGGCTCACTCTGACGAAGGGCCTTTCCTTGACCGGCGGCGCCATCATGAACTCCGGAACCCTGACGTTGACCAACTGTACGGTCTCCAATAGCACCGCCATCGACGGCGGCGGCGTCGATAATCAGCTTACGCTAATCATGACCAATTGCACGATCGCCAACAACGTCGCCAGCGGGTTCGGCGGCGGCATCTTCAACGACGGTTCGCTGACTTTGACAAACAGCACTATCGCCGATAACTTAGCCGCTTCCAGCGGCGGCGGCATGTACATCTCCAGCGGCTCGAGCAGCCTCTACAACGCCACCGTTGCCCTCAACCAGGACGGCGTCGACCAGGTCGGCGGCACCGTCAACACCTACAACTCGCTCTTCGCCGACAACACCGGCAACGATTTCACCAGCTCTGGTGGCACGGCCACCGCTACCAACAGCCAATTCGGGTCGGTTCCAACAGGAGTCATCAATGGGGGAGGCTCCTTCATTGGAGCCTCCGGACTCGACCCCGCCGGCCTGGCCAACAACGGGGGCCCGACACAAACCATCGCCCTGACGGCCGGCAGCCTGGCCATCGGTGCCGGCCAAAATCCCATCAACGGCGTGACCCTCTCTACCGACCAGCGCGGCTATGTCCCGACCGCAGGGGTCTGGGATATCGGTGCGTTCCAATTCGGCGCGGTACCGGCTGCGGCTCCGACGGCGACGCTCAGCGCGCAAAATGTGGCCGTCGCCGACTACGGCAAGACCACTTACACCTTCACCGTCACCTACACGAGCGCCACCAAGATCTTGGCGGCCAGCTTGTCGGGCGCTGTGGTGCAAGTGGGTCCACCCGGCGGCGTCGGCGCGCCGATTAACGCGTCAGTGGTCAGCACGGTGCCGATTGGGCCGACCGACGCGTCGGGCAACGCGCAATCCTTCACCGTCACGTACCAGATCACGCCGCCGGGCGGCAAATGGACCTCCGCCGATAACGGCACTTACTCCGTGAACCTGGGCGGCTCGCCGGTCACCGACCTCGCTGGGACACCGGTCGCGACCGGGACGTTGGGCACGTTCGCTGTCGAGACCGGCAAGATCGCCATCAACAAGTACGGCCTGATCCACAATCCCAAGACCGGCTTGTGGAGCGGCATGATCAATCTCACCAATGCCGGTTCGTCGGCGTTCAGCGGGCCGATCTTCGTCCTGTTCAACCTGCCCCCCGGCGTTATCCTCGAAAATGCCGCTGGCACCTACGGTGGAATGCCGTATCTCGAGGTCAACATCGCAAGCCTGGCGGCCGGCAAAACCACCGGCGCGACCGCAGTCTTCAACTCGAACGTCGCCCCCGGAAGCTACACAACGTCTTACTACCTCGGCTCTCTGGGATCGTGATCTCCTCGAGAAAGAAAGTAGGTGATTGCATGAGCATTCGCATGATGATTTCACTCGCCTTGGGCACGCTGCTGGCCGGGGCCGAGTTTTCCAACTCCGCGCATGCCGGGCTGCTGAGCTATGAAATCAAAGTCGATACGAGTGGTTTGGTCTCCGGGCCGGGCGGCTTGATCGATGTCAACCTCGGTGTGGCTTTCCCGCCCGGGTCGTCAAGCGTGTCGGCGACGGTCTTCGGCCCAGTTACCGACGGCACTCTGGGTGTGGCCACGCCCATTTCAGGGACTGCCGCCGGCGACTTGACGACGCCGGGTGGAGTCACCCTGAACAATACCAGTTCGACGAATGAGCTTACGCAAGACTTCCAGGTCCACTCATTCTTCGACGTTTTCGTTACCATCCAGGGACCCGAGATCGGTGCCGGCGCGGTTGGTCCCTGGAGCGGCACGGTGCTGGATGTCACGATCTTCGACTCCGGCACTGGCTTCGAAAGTGCCCTCTTCTTTGTTAATCCCAACGTCGACGCGAATGGCAACCCAATCATCGACGGCACAATCGGCATCATCCCGTCCGACGATTTGGTCCAGGTGATCCCGCTTGGTCAAACAGTCCCCGAACCCTCCACCTTCGTGCTACTCGGTCTGGGTCTGCAAGCAGTCGTCGCGGTCGGCCGGCGCCGCAAACGGCACTCCGCCTGATCGCTCCGCATTGTCGTCATGAATCCAGGATGTCGTCGCGCCATCCTGGCCATCGTCCTGACACTGGCCGGATGCCCGCAGCGATCGGGGATCCGGCCCCTATCTTGCGCCCTCGAATCCAATCCCGAGCGGTTGGGGCAGACGCTGTCTCGTCATCAGTGCTCGGATGGATAAGTTCCATGCCATCGAGTTTCTACAAACAGAGTTTGGGAACGAAACGATTGGCCGCGAGCCGGCGGCGTGTGCGTGAGTAGACAGCACGCTCTTTCCCGTCAGTACACGCCCCCCGGGTTGAGTCGCAATGTAACGAGATATGCCCGCCACAAAAACGTGAATGCGCCCAGATAGCCTCGATCACTGGAGCGTTCTCCACTACAATCATCGAGATGCACCACCAACCCACCAGCGTGTTGACGGACGAGAGGCGGATCGATGGCCGGTAGGCGCTTTATCCTCAACGCAGGACGCACCAGCAAACAGGGGCAGCAGATCAACGTCGGCAAAGATCACGCCGAGTACCAGGCCATCGTCAATTCCTTGACAATGTGCCCAGAGGACATGAAAGCATTGGGAATCGCGCCGGGTGAAACGGTCCGCGTTTGGTGTGAATTCGGCGAGGCCAATTTCCAGTGCAAAGAGGGCAAGGTTCCCCAGGGCATGCTCTTTGTTCCCTATGGCCCGCCCACATGCAGGCTCATGGGAGGCGGCACCGACGGCACGGGAATGCCCACGTCCAAGGGATGGGAAGTCGAAGTCGAGCCGGTCAGGACCTAGATGGAGAAGCTATGAGCGAGCAGAAGCCGCACGAACACGGCCCGGACCTTGAGAGAATCCCTCGCTTGGAAGGGAACGGCGCTGTTACGCCAGTGGATGTGCAGGCCTGGGAGGAAATTGAAGCCGGACGGTACATGCCCCGCCGCATCAAGGGGAGCTGTCTGGGCCGAGAGCTTGGCTGAACGTTTGTGATTCCGTCCGGTTCGGACGAACGCACGAGTCGGTGAGGAGAAAGAACGGCATGAACCTGACCGTTGTGAAGCACGCGACCTGTACTTTCTGTGGCTGCGTCTGTGACGACATCGAATTGCATGCGGACGGCGAGCGCATCACCAAAACCAAGAATGCCTGTGTACTTGGGGAATCCTGGTTCCGCAACCACACCGCGGAACGCCTCTATCCCGATGCCCTGATCGACGGCAAGCCGGCCCCGCTCGATGACGCCATCGAACGGGCCGCCCATCACCTGCACCAGGCCAACATGCCTCTGGTCTATGGCCTCAGCAACATCACCTGCGAGGCGCAGCGTGAAGCGGTGTCGCTGGCCGAGTTGATCGGCGGCGTGATCGATAGCCACACGTCCCTCTGACACGGCCCAACAGAAATCGCCGCCCAGTTGGGCGGCAAGGTCACATGCACGCTTGGCGAAGTCAAGAACCGGGCCGACTTCATCATCTACTGGGGGGGCAATCCGGCGGAATGCCATCCGCGGCATTTCACCAAGTACACGCTAACCCAGAAGGGCAAATTCGTTCCCAATGGACGCAAGGGCCGAACGATGGTCCTGGTGGATATTCGCGAGACGCCGAGTGAAAAAGCCTCGGACATCTTCCTGCAGATTCGGCCCGGCAAGGACTTCGAGGTGGTCACGACGCTACGCGCTCTCCTCAAGAACAAGCGCGTGAACAAAGAGAGCGTGGCCGAGACTGGGCTCACGGTCGAGCAGTTGCAGGACCTTGTCGAGCGCATGAAACGTGCTCGATTCGGCGTGCTGTTTTTTGGCATGGGGCTATCGATGACCCGCGGGAAGCACATGAATTCCGCGGCCGTCCTGACGCTGGTGGCGGAGTTGAACGCCTTCACCAAATTTGTGGCGATGCCGATGCGCGGACATGGCAATGTCACCGGATCCGACATGGTCATGCGCTGGACAACGGGATATCCATTCGGCGTCAACCTGTGCCGTGGCTACCCGCGCTTCAACCCGGGCGAATTCTCGACGGTCGATCTATTGGTCCGCGGGGACAACGACGCAGCACTCGTTCTCGGCGCCGACCCCGGTGCGACAATGCCTCAGCCCGGCATCGACCATCTGGCCCGCATTCCCACCATTGTGCTGGATCCCAAAGTCACCCACACAAGCCGGCTGGCGCGCGTGCACATCACCACGGCCGCGACGGGCATCAGCGCCCCTGGAACCGTCTATCGCATGGACGAGGTACCGTTGCCGCTACGACCCGCCTTGCAGTCGCCGTATCCGACCGACGAGGAAGTGATCAGGCGGATCAGGCTAGCGGTGGGTGCGAAAACCACCTAGTCGCCACCCTCCAAGTCCTTACTGGGGATGACGCAGCAGGGGTGCCGCGTACAATCGCGACATGAGAATCCACGAGTTCGTCTGGCCCCAAGAAAGAATAGATCACATTGCCCGGCATGGGGTGGAACCGGAGGAAGTGGAGGAGGTCTGCTTCGGTAAGCCCATGGTGCAGCGGGCAAAGTCTGAAGGAGAGAATCCGGTATACTATGTCCTGGGGCAGACCCAGGCGGGCCGCTACCTCTTCTGCGTGATTATCCGATTCGGAGACGGCAAAGGTTATCCTGTGACGGCAAGAGAAATGACCATCAAAGAAAAGCAGCGCTTCAGAAAATGGAAGAACCGATGAACAAGCGCAAACTTCCGAAAACTGATTCCGTCCAGAAATTGGCGAAATTCTGGGACAGTCATGACCTGACGGACTTTGAGAAACAGTTAGAAGAGGTCGAAGAGCCGGTGTTCGTGAAGGGAATTCCCATCGAGGTGCGCCTGCAATCCCGCGAGGCAGAAACTGTTATGCAGATCGCCAAAGCGCGCGGTGTTTCTCAAGAAGAGCTGATTCGAGAATGGATTCTTCCACATCTCAGCCATCGAAATGGGCGTGGCTCCAAGAAGAAGCAAGCTGCGGCCAGTAGGCCACGGCGGAAACGCAGTTAGTCCGTGATACCGCCATGGGCCAACCGGAGAATCCATGCTTCGCATAACAGGCGGAAAAATCTATGATCCCGCCAACGGCATCGATGGCGCCGTCCGTGACATTTGCATTTCTGAAGGCCGGATCGCTTCCGAGGTCGAGGGCGGCCGGACGATTGACGCCACCGGCATGATCGTCTTTCCCGGTGGGGTGGACATTCATACGCATGTGGCCGGGGCCGCGCTCAACTTTGCCCGCGCGATGACGCCTGAGAATCAACGGCAAGCGACCCCGTTCTTGCACACTCCGGAACGGCGCGCCGGCCTAGGCGGACCCACTCCCACCACGTTTGCAACCGGCTACCTGTACGCCGGCATGGGCTGGACCACGGTCATCGAGGCCGCGGTGCCGGTGCTTTCTGCCAAGCATACGCATGAAGAACTCCGCGATACGCCTATCGTCGACAAGGGCTGCTGCGTGCTGATGGCCAACAACGAGATCGTGTTGGATCTCCTGGAAGCAGGTGAAACGGAACGTGCACAACATGTCGTTGCCTGGCTTATCTGGGCAGCCAAGGCCTACGGGGTCAAGGCGGTCAATCCCGGTGGCGTGGCCGCCTGGAAGTGGGGGAAAGACGCGAAGATACTCTCCGAGCCCGTGACAGGCTACCACAAGGTGACGCCGGCAAAGATCATCGCAAGTCTGGCTCGAATCGTCGAGGACTTGCACCTGCCGCATCCACTCCACCTGCATTGCAACAACCTGGGTGCTCCAGGCAACTTCACGACCACGCTCGAAACCATGAAGGTTTTGGAAGGCCATCGGGCACACCTTGCCCATTTGCAATTCCATGCCTATGGCGGCGACGATTGGCACACGATGCGTTCCGAAGCGGCCAAGGTGGCCGAGTATTTCAACTCGCAGCCGAACCTGACCACCGACGCCGGTGCCATCTTGTTCGGCAACTCCGTGACGATCACCGCGGACGGCCCCTGGCAGCATCTGCTCTATCAACTGACCGGACGCAAATGGGGCAATCTCGATGTGGAGAACGAGACCGGCTGCGGCATTGTCCCCTATACGTACAAGGGGAGTAACCTGGTCAACGCCGTGCAGTGGGCCGTCGGCCTGGAGCTGCTGCTGCTCATCGACGACCCGTGGCGAATATTCCTGACCACGGACCATCCCAATGGGGCCTGCTTTTGGCGCTATCCGGAAATCATCCATCTCCTGATGAATGTTGACCACCGGCGCGAGTGTCTGAAGAAACTGCCGGCCAAGGCGCTCAGGCGAACCCTCCTTGCGGACCTTGACCGGCAATACACTTTATCGGACATCGCCATCATTACTTCCGCGGGTCCTGCGCGAGCGCTGGGTCTAAAACAGAAAGGCCACTTGGGCGTGGGCGCCGATGCGGACGTGACTATTTATCATGAGCATCCCGACGACGGCCTTATCTTCCGGCAGCCGCGCTATGTGATCAAGGGAGGCGAAATCGTGGTCGAGGAGGGAGATATCCGCAAGGTCGTCGAGGGCCGGGAATTCCTCGTCCAACCCAGCTACGATGAAGGAATTGAAGAGTATCTGCGCCCCCTGTTTCAGCAGTATTACACCATGTCCTTCGACAATTACCCGGTGGAGATGGAACGCATCGAACGACCGGAAGTGCATACCTGCAAATGAACGA
>DATGZX010000380.1:0-196287 GCA_035296965.1 Gemmataceae bacterium | reverse complement strand
ACCTTCACCAGGACACTGTTGGCGACTCCTGCCGCTATCCCTTGCCGGAGGCGCGCCGGATTCGTGACGAACAGGTCATCGCCGATAAGTTGGACGCTCTTTCCCAGTGTCGCCGTCAAAGCGCGCCAGCCTTCCCAATCGTCCTCGGCCATGCCGTCTTCGATGCTGAGGATGGGGTACGAGCGCACCCAGCGCGTAAGTAGGTCGGTCATCTGATCAGCACTTAGCGCGTTTTCTTTCGTCGCATTTAACCAGTATTTTCCGTCCCGGTAAAAGTGGCTGCTGGCCACGTCGAGTGCCAACCCTGCATCCCGGCCGGCACGATACCCCGCCCGCTCGATTGCTTCGAGGACCATTTCGATAGCCTGTTCATTGCTGCGCAGCCTAGGCCCGTAACCTCCTTCGTCTCCAACCAAAACCCCCTCGAACCCATGCCGGAGAAGCGTTGCGCCCAGAAAGCGATACACTCGAACCGTGATCTCCAGAGCTTCCGAGAATGAGCGCGCGCCGATCGGCATGAGTAGAAAATCTTGGAAATCGAGATTGCCGCCGGCATGCAAGCCACCGGAAATCATGTTTACCATCGGCAAAGGCAGTTTTGCCTTGCCACTTCGATCCAGGTATTGCCAGAGCGGGATCTTCTGGGCAGCGGCGGCGGCATGGGCGCAGGCGAGAGAAACCCCAAGAATGGCGTTTGCGCCAAGCCGCGATTTGTTCGGCGTACTATCCAACTCACAGAGTATATGATCGATCTCTGGTTGGTTAGTGACCTGCCTGCCGACGAGGTGTGGCGCGATATGCTGCACCACATTGGATACGGCTCGGTGCACTCCTTTGCCGTCGTAACGGCTCACTTCGCTGTCGCGCAATTCGACTGCTTCGTGTTTTCCGGTGCTGGCTCCGCTGGGAACAATCGCTCGTCCCATTGCACCGCCCAAGCAGTACACTTCCACTTCCACTGTCGGGTTGCCCCGGCTGTCGAGTACTTCGCGGGCGTGAACTCGGCTGATGGTTTGCGGATCACTCATGGGGGACACATTGTTTTCCCGTCAGGGAAGCACTACAGATCTCCAGGCAGTCGTCCCAGGACGCGGGCCGGTCCAATAGGATCTTGCGTGCAAAGCGACGCACCACCTCCTTGCTTGCTTCCGCAGGAAGATAGTCTACAGGACTCGTGCCGTCCACGCGTGCCAGCGCACACACCGCAAAATGCTCGATGGCTCTCGACTCCAGCTCGGCTGCAGGGCGGAAATGCACGACACGGTGATACTCATGCCAAAAATGCCGCGTTAGGTCGAAATACTCGCCATACTGCGGTGCATTCTTCACTGCTTTGAGAATGAGATGGCTAAGGAAGAAGCCCAGGTCCATGGTCGGATCGCCAAAATGGGCCGTCTCATAATCGACAAGGGTAAATCCTTGGTCATGCGTGAGGATATTCTTCGGACTGTAATCTCCATGGCAGAGTGCTTCCTTCGTGGAAAGCATGCGCTCGATGATCGGCGCCACCGCGGAGGCGACCTCCGGACGTCGCTCCTGAATACGGACGTAGAATGGCTCGACACGAAGTTGAACAAATACCTTGTGATCCTGGAACCGCTTCACAAGGGACTTATCTTGCGCTGTCGATTGGTGAATCAGGCCGAGGATTCGCCCCGCGAGCTCCGCGACAGAAAGGTCCACCTCTCCGGCCAGCAAGGCTTCCTTCCAGACTCGTGCATGGAGCGGCGCCAGGCTCATCGCGAAGACGAAGTTGTCGCGATCGCTGAACAGGACCTGCGGAACCGTCAATCCCGGCAGTAGTCCGTGGAGGACGCGCATCACCTCTTCTTCGCGATAAACGCGGTTCAAATCGCTGAACCAGGCATCACGTGTCCGCAATTGCGGTCTCGATTGCTTCAGGACAAACGATTGTTCCGGCGTCGTGACACGCAAGACGGCGTTCGAGACGCCCCATCCCAAAGGCTCCACACGGGCAGGCCCGGGACCAATCCAGCCGCGTGCACGCAAGTAATCCAGGGTGTTGTCCTGATTGAGTTCGAGCATGGAAGAGTTGATAGGACTGCTGCCCAGTTAACGGGGCAGAGTTGTCCGATCGTTATACCCTTTGGGATGGCTCTGATGCCAGTGCCATGCTGTTTCGACGATGGAACGCAACTCGTGGTAGCGCGGACGCCAGCCCAGCTCGCGCCGAATCCTTTCGGAAGAAGCCACCAGGACAGGCGGATCACCCGCGCGCCTCGGCCCTTCCTTCAGCGGGACAGGTTTCCCAGTGACGTTTGCAACGGTCTCGATGACCTCGCGAACGCTGTAGCCGCGGCCAATGCCAAGGTTATAGCGGATCCCGGTGCCGGGCTCGAGTCTCTCCAGGGCCAGGAGATGAGCTTCGCCCAGATCGTCCACGTGAATGTAATCGCGGATGCAAGTGCCATCGGGCGTCGGATAGTCCGTGCCGAAGACTTCGATCGCAGGAATTTGTCCCAAGACAGCTTTGATGGCCAGAGGAATCAGGTGCGTTTCCGGGTCATGATCTTCACCTATCGATGCGTCCGCACTGGCACCGGCAGCGTTGAAGTAGCGGAGAGCCGCGTAGCCCCAGGTATAGGCCTTGGCATAATCGGCAAGAGCCCGTTCGACAGCGAGCTTGCTATTTCCGTATGGATTGATGGGCTGCTGGAGTTCCTCTTCGGTGATGGGTTGCTTTTGCGGGACGCCATAGGTCGCGGCAGTACTGGAGAAGACAAGCCTCCAAATGCGCTGCTTACGCATGCACTCCATCAGGTTCAGAGTATTGACGAGATTGTTCTGATAGTACTTGCCGGGATCGCGAACCGATTGGCCGACATAGGTGTACGCCGCAAAATGGACGACTGCTTCAATGCGGTGCTGCACCAGCGCCTGGTCCAGCCGCGCGACTTCCGCCAGGTCCCCCACGATCAAGCGTTCGGCAGGAACAGCGCGTCGGTGTCCCTCGGCCAGACTGTCATAGACCCACACATCATGACCGCGGGCGAGGAACAAACGTACGGCATGGCTGCCAATGTAACCAGCACCACCTGTGACGAGAATGCGCATGCTTTTGTGAGAAAATGCTCAGCAGAGAATAGCCAAGAGTTCGCAGCGATTGGGGCGAAGTAGCAACCCAATCGTCGACTGCTCCTACCGATTGCTGTCTACGAGCTACTACCCGCGCCTAGTTTGTGATTCCCTTCGTGATTGCCATGAACACGTCTTCCAAGTCGATTTCCTCCTCGCGCAGCATCTTGAGCCGGAAGCCCTTTTTCACGAGGACGTCGGCGATGAAACTGCCGTCGTGCACGTCGTCATTGAGAGTGACGCGCATGATCTCGTCGTCCTTGAGCTCGATCTTGAGGACTTCGGTTTGAGTCTGCAGCTGGTCCCGTGCCGCCTCGGTCATGCCATTCGCTACACAGACATCGAGAACTGTATGCTGCCGGACTCGGCGGATGGCCGAAGACACGTCTCCGTCAAAAAGCAGTTTGCCACGTTCGATGATGCCGATTTTGTTGCAGATGTCGGCCAATTCGGGAAGGATGTGGCTCGAAACCAGGATGGTCTTGCCCATGTTCCGCAGTTCTTTTAGAAGACCGCGCATCTCGATGCGTGCACGCGGGTCCAGGCCGCTGGCAGGTTCGTCCAGAAGCAGCACCTGCGGTTCGTGCAACAAGACGCGCGCCAGGCCCAGGCGCTGGGTCATGCCGCGCGACAGGCTGGTGACCAGCGCATCGCGCTTGTAACCTAAATCGACGAGGTCCAGAACCTGGTCGCACTTCTTGCGCCGCTCTGGTCCCTTGATCCGGTAGGCGGCCGCGAAGAACTCGAGGTATTCAATCACCTTCATGTCGTCGTAGACGCCAAAGAAGTCGGGCATGTAACCGATCAGCCTACGGATTTCCTTGGCGCCATTATAAATCGAGTAGCCACACACCGACGCTTCGCCCCAGGTCGGATTCAAGAGCGTGGCGAGGATGCGCATGGTGGTGGTCTTGCCGGCACCGTTGGGTCCGATGAAGCCGTATACGTCGCCACGTTCCAGCTTGATCGTGAGCCGGTTCAGGGCATAAAGATCGCCGTACATCTTGGTCAAATCGCGCGTTTCAATCATGGAATTCAGCCTCAAGTCTTTGGGGCAAAGCGCTTTCGTTACAGGGAAGCCGGAGAGGGAACTCCAGCTCCAACCGCCGTATCATTTCTCGTCGGGAGCAGCTATCGGCAAAATAATGCGTACGTAGGTCTCCTGAGTCATTGTGCCGACCATTTGCGGCCGACTCTGATCCGGTGCGGGCAAATTGCCCAACCACAAGCGCGTGGGCGATTCCGGACCCGTCGTCACTACTTCAGCAGGCCCGTCGTGTCGTGCGACCCGGCCGACCAAGATTACCTCGTCTTTATGATGGATTCGCCAGCTCTGATCGAGGGAACGTAATGGATTATCGCGGGCTGCATTGGGGTCTTCCTGATGGAACATGATCCGTTTCAACAGGGTGAAGGTGGCTTCATTGGTGGTGGTCTGATTATAGCGATTCGGAGCTGGAGAACTCTTGCGTTGCGTGCCTGACGGACTGCTCAAGAACCAGGCATTCATATCCTTGGCCTGAGAGCCGTCCGCAAAGATATTGTCTACACGTTGAGGAACATCGGGAACTAATCTGCCGATCGAATACCATCTACCTGCGCCGCCGCGGCCGTAGTAAAGTGCCACATCATCCAGCTCGATAGGCAATTCACTTTTGATAGTTCCCGAGATCGCCTCTGGCTTCTCTTTGGGATGACGCAGGTCCCCAACGATCGGAGGTTTTGCCGGGTCGATCCCTGCCCGCCAGGTTGCGGAGAACGACTTCGTAGACCACACCTGGATCGGCACACCAAGCAGGCCCATGGCGTCAGGCGCATAATCGTAAGCCCTTCGGAAGAGTCCCGGGGAACTAGTTCGGCCGGTGCCGCCAAAGCCCAGTTCCGGACGTCCCATCCAGCTCAGTGTAACGCTTGAATCTTGTTTGCCCGGCGCGGGCGCCGCCACCCAGGTAGGAGTCGCGGGTTCGAGGCCGATCTTATAGTGCTGGATGCGCGGGCTGAAAATCGTAAACCAGGTGTTCCCGTAGACCTGCTGCGTTTGCAAGTCTATATCCACGAGGTCGATCTTATTGATCTTCTGGTCGTTGCCCTTGAGCGAATAAGCCGTGAAATAGGCGACTACACTGATCGTGATGACCACCGTCGGAAAGGTGATCCAGGTCAATTCCAGCCGCTTGACGACCTTCTTGAGAAAGAAATAATCCAGGGGCCCAACCACGAGTATGTAGATCAAGATGAACAGGGCCACCCAGCCGAACGAAATGACGGGGACATCTTCGAAATCTTCCAGGTTCGTCTCCAGCCGAGTCGCCAGATCTGAATTCTGGTTGTCATAACCACCAAAACCGATGCGGTTTTGGTTCGCCACTTCCCTGGGTTTGGGGGCGCCGATGTCCTTGAGAAGATTTTCCCAAAATTGTGTTTGTGCGTTGGGATCCCAAGTCGTGAAAGGCGGTGCATCGAGGTCAAAGGCAACCACCGTAACCCGGCCCAACCCGTAGGCGCCCTGCACAAGTAGAAGGGGCCCCTGCTGGCTGCCCTGTGGCAGCAGCACGTCGACCTCTCGACCAGGCTTCCGCTCGAGTTTGGCGATCTCGACGGGTGGTCGGGTATCCCCAGTCCTAGATCTCAGATTCTCGAAGGGACGCTGTACAGCGCCCGCGTAGAGCTCGACCATTTTTAGCCGCGGGAACTGAAGTGTACCGGTGGAAACGACCGGCAAGAGCGATTGAATGGGTTCGAGGTTCGTGAGCATGTCCTGGTTCTTGCCGAGCGAAATGATCAACTTCCCTCCACGGCGCACCCATTCCGCGAGAGCTTTCTTGCGGTCCTCGCGTTCATTGACCAATGCGGTGACGAAGTCGCGGTTGCCTGTAGCAATAATTACTGCGTCAACCGGTTCGTAGGCGAACCACCGGTTCGGCAGCATGCGCACATCGTCCACAACCGTCAGAGCACGAGCTGGGAGAGTCGTTCCCTTGCTGGAATCCTCACCGTCCTTGGTTGGATTGAAGGTCTTGTTCAAGCTCGGCAAGCGGGAGCCAATGGTCAAAAAGAGCTGCTCGTCGGTATTTATCGAGCCAGCCGTTACTTTGTAGGGGTTGGCCAGCGGGCGGCCGTCGCTCGTCACTGTGGCGACTACTTCGGCACTGGAACTCCCTGGGCGGATGTAGCTTACAACCCTGACTTGTTCCTTGGGGTCCAACGGCGGAACCGCAATCGTGTACCGGCTGCGCACATCGTCGCTATCGTCGGTCTCCACGGTGAGTTCTGCTTTGGACAATCCCAGGGGGCCCGCGGTTAAATCGACATAGACCGGTGTCCATGCGCCCGATTTGGAGGAACCATTGGTGGCATCGGTCGGAAAGCCGACGATGATGCCGTCGATTTGAACCTGTCCCTTGGTCTGGGCCACGCCCGCGCCCGGCAACAGCCCAGAAACGATCAAGGCCAAGCATGCAATATTGAAAGTGCGCATAGGTAATCTGCTGCTAATTAGGGTTTCTCCGCTTGGTCGCAGACACAGGGGACCTGACGGCAGCCAGGGCAGCCGGTGCCATACTTCTGTTGTACTACGGCATCGAGGTCGACACCTGCGATATTCGCGATGGTGGCCAGCCAGGCCAGCACGTCGGCGAACTCCTCTTCCTGCTCACGCAGTGTGCCGCTCCGCAGCGCGCTCGCTAACTCGCCGACTTCCTCCATGAACCACATGAACGTGCCTTCGACGCCACGGCGCCGATCCTTGCTATCGTAGGTTTCACGAATCACTTTCTGGAACTGTGCGAGTGAAAAGACCATTTTACCCCTTGCGTAGCCAGGATCGAGCTATAAATCGCCTGTGCGCGCTTTTTTCACAGCCACTTGATCCTGGCTATTCTTCGCCCAGGCAGAGGTTGCCGTTTTGCGCCCAGGTGGAAGAAGCTGCTGCGAGACCTATTCAAGAATGTTCTCCAGGCCCCAGAGGAGCCGTTGCCGACCCTCGCTGGCTATTTCCGAAGCAACTCCTCGAGCTTTTTCGCTTCTTCCAGTTTATTCTGCTTTACAAGGGATTTTTGCAAGATTTCTTGCGCCTCGGCGTCGCGCACATCAATTTCCAGTGCCTGGCGGGCATAGCGCTCCGCTTCCGCGTAGCGATTGGCGTCCCAAAGAAGCTGCGCGAGCCGTTTTCGTTGATCCAGGTCGTCCGCATCTGTTTCTACCAGTTTCTTGAGAACCTCAAGCCGCTTGTTCTGGTCGCCTGCCTGGGTATAAGCTCGCGCCATCTCAACTAGCCACTTGCTCTCATACGGTTCCACCCGGTGGGCGAGTTCATAAACCTGAGCCGCTTTTGCGAAATCCCTTGCTTCGTAATAGAGTTTGCCAAGCGCGTGCAAGACCTTCGGATCAGGCGCTTCCCGGTCGAGGCTAGCTTCGAGAATGGCTCGAGCCTGATCGTCATCGCCTGCCGCCAGCAGCAGTCGGGCCTTTACGTACGAGGCAAGGGGATGGTTGCCTTTCTTGGCCAAGACCGTCTCCGCAAGCTTGCGCGCTTCCTTCTTGTCGTTTCGCAACAGGTACTGCTCCGCCAGCCGCGCCGACAGATCGAGATCCTCGGGATGAGCCTCAAGGGCCTTTTGCAATTGAGATAGGGACATGGCCTTTTCGGCCGGCCTTCCCTGAATTTCCTTTACGACGACATCGAGATAGGTCCGGTATCCCTGTTCGAAAGCTTTCTTGTCGACCAGGCAGACTTTCGCGATAGCCGCCGAGGTGTCCAGGCCGTCGTGGTAAGCGCTCAGCATTTCTCCGATGGTTTTGGGACCGTAAGTACTGCGCATGTACTCGACATAAAGCTGACCCTGGCAGTAGGCCAGGTTCCATTCCAGAGCCGAACGGGGGCGGATGAATCCGAGTTCGATGTTGTCCAGGTCTAACAGTTCCCGGGCGGGCACGCGCTCGCGGAGAAGTTGATTCCAGATCTGCGGCCGGGGATAACCTTCATTGATCACGGCCAGCCCTTCCGTGAACCAGTGAGGCACCTGAAAGCTCGTTTGATCGAGGTTGAAGATGTGCACCAACTCATGCCGCAAGACACGGCCCCAGTTGAACGGGCGCCGGATGCCCTTACCCTGTGGCGAAACCATCGCGAACACGCGCCCGGTGCAGGCGCCCACGGTGTGCAAGTCGGGGAGCGCGACCACCCGGCCGCTGAACATTTCGTGGTTGTCGAAGAGTTCGAACAGGATTGGTCTACTGGGGTGGTAGTGGAATTTCTCCGTCAAATCGGCATAGATCTTTTCGAGATAGCTTGTCATGTAGCGCGCCAGGCGACGGTCGGTTTTGGGATCGAAGCGAATCTCGAAGTGCTCCGTCTTCAGCGTTTGATAGGCGCTCAAGTGCCGGAGCACCTTGAGCGTGTTCGAGACCAGCACGTTGAATTCGTCGGCCTTGAATGCCTTATTGAGAACTTCGCGGGCTTCATCTTCTCTGCCCAGGCGCATGTAGAGGAGGCCCAGGCTATTGTTGGGCCACGGCACCATTGGCCGTAGCTCCGCCGCCTTCTTGTAAAACCCCTCGGCAGCCTCAAAATACTGTCGGCCTTCGAGGCCTTTTGCCAGTTCGTAATAGTAGATACCCGGCTTGGGATCGAAGGTGGTCACCTCCTGGGTCAGCTTGTCTAAACCCGGCTTGTCCCGTAGCAGATAGAGGCAAGCCCCCCGCCGGCCGAGAATCGTTTCATTCCGCGGACTGATTTTTCGGGCCCTATCCAGACTTCGCACCGCCGCCGGGATGTCTCCAGTCATGAGGCTGACATCTGCGCGCAAGCTTAGAGCTTCAGGCGAATTCGGATTGATTTTGAGAGCCTGGTCCGCGTAAAGCTCGGCATCCTTCACTTCATAATGCTGCAAGGCCAAAACGCCCTTCCCCACGAGCGCTTCCGCAGCATTGGGATTGATGGTCAGCGCCTTGTTGAATGCATCGAGCGCCTCCGCTCGGTTGTATTTCTCCAGCAGAAGCATGCCGGCCTGGTACTCGGCCGGCCAGAATCCCTTCTCGTTCTTGAGCGCATCGCCAAAGACATCCGTGAGAATCACGCGGTACTGATCTGACAGATTGTGCCAGCGGGCGTTCTCCGCGCCCGCGAGACCGACCCAGAGCAGTTCTTCCGGGTCCTTGATGTCGTCATCCTTGCTGCTGCGATCTGTGTACGCGCGCACAAACCAGCGCAATTCGTCATCCGCCTTCTTGAAGTCAGCCTGATCGCGGTAGATTTGGCCGCGTACCCAGCGCGCCAGAAAGTTGTCGGGCTTGGAGCGCAACGCTGTTGCGGCCGACTGCTCGGCCTCGCTCCAGCGTCCGCGCAGGTAGAGCAGTTCGGCCCTGCGCGCAAGAAGATCGGCGCTTGTCTCCAGACCTTTCAGCGCAGCTTCGACCACTTCCAGGGCCCTGTCGTATTGACCCTGACTCTGCAGTGTTCTGCTCAATCCGATCGTCCCTGGAACCTTCTGGGCTGGTTCCTTGGCAAGTGGCTCATAAAGCTCGCGCGCTTCTTCGTAATTACCGTGCAGGTAGCGCTGCCTGGCATCCTGGAGCGTGGCTGCTTTCGCCCCGAGAAGGCCAGGGACTAGCAGCAACATCGTATATGCCGTGAGGCACTTCATGTCCGGCATTCCCCGAAACAACGTCAAAGATCCTGTCGTTTACGTTATCGGGCGCTCCAGCAAAACGCAAGCAAGCCGAACGCTTCCAGGACTTGGCAAACCACTAACCCAAGGCGCCGCGATGGACAAGGAGGCGGTTGTAGGAGAATCGTGAGATTTGCGGCCTTATCGAACAGGGCAAGATGATGGGCGCGGCGAACAAAGCGCGATATACTCGCTATGGGGAGATAGGTGCGAAACGAGCGCGCATTCTGCGCCGAGCGATCCTGGAATGGGCGCTTCAACGGAGACGAACAGCGGAAGGGATAACCCATGGCAACGGATCTACGTCGCTCCCCGGCAACTGCGGAACCACGCCGACCTGCACAAGGAAAGAACGATGCGTTCGTCGAGGCACAGCTGACCCGGGCGCGGGTCCGCATCCGCATGCTCGACCTGACCGCAGCCGGCCTTGGCTTTCTGATCCTCACCCTTGCGTATGCCCTTGTGATGGTCCTCGCCGACCGGTTGCTCGCACTGGCACCCATGGCGCGCCAGGGCGCATTCGCTCTTTATGCCCTGGTTGGGATCGTCTATCTCTCGGTGGTGCTCATCAAGCCACTGTCGCGGCGCATCAATCCCTATTACGCCGCCCGCCGATTGGAGGCGACGCTTCCCGAGGCAAAGAACAGTGTGGTGAATTGGCTTGATTTACGCGGCGAAAACGTCGCGCCTGCTTTTCGCAGTGCCATCGGCTACCGAGCCGCCAAAGACCTCACCGAAGCAGACCTTGACCAGGCTATTAGCACGCGCAGGACGGCGTGGCTCGGTTGGGCATCGTTCGGCCTCTTCCTTGGCCTTCTCGTCCTGTTCGTCTTGGGGCCGCGGCAATTCTTCTCACTCATTCACCGTGCCTTTGCTCCGTTTGTGGAAGCGTCCATCGCCTCGCGGACGAGCATCACTCTTGTGCAGCCTGAGGGCGGGAACATTACCATCGCCGTCGGTCGTGCCGTGGCGTTTGCCGCGTGGGTCGATGGCAAGGTCCCCGACCCGAAGAGGCCGGATGCCTTGAGACTCCTGTACAGATATGCCCCCGGCGAAGGTTACCAGGATAGGCTCCTGGAGCGAGACTCATCGAGCAACCACTGGGTGACTAGCCTCGCCGCGGCGGACGTGCACACCGGCTTTTGGTACAAGATCGCCGGTGGAGATACGGAGACGCCGGAGTATCGCGTGCAAGTTCGATCGACGCCGTTGCTGACAGGCTTCGAAGTTACCTATCGTTATCGACCATACCTTGCAGCTCTCGGCTGGCACGACCAGACCACCCGTGACCCCAACCTCAAGGAGATCCGAGGCACTGAAGTGGTGCTGCTAGCGCGGACGAACCGCGCCATCCAGGACGGCAGGCTCACGATTTCTGGAGCGAAGCCAATCCAGGCAGAACTGGTCCCTAACGATCCGAATGTAATGCGCTTTCGACTGACGCTCGACAAGGACGGCACCTATCAGGTTTGGTTCACATCCGTGGAAGGCGAGCGCAACCTTGAGCCGTTGCCCTACACGATCCGTGTATTGCAAGACCACCCGCCGCAGGTACAGCTGCAGAAGCCCGGGGAGGACATCAAGCTGCCAGCCAACGGAGTCTTGCAGTTGGAAGGATCGGCTAGCGACGATTTCGGCGTTGCCGGCATGACCTTGCGGATGAAGCTTGACGAGACGGCAGTTTTGCAGCCCAAGCTCTATCGTCAAGGGAAATCTCTGAGGCTTGGTGACGGCAGCTTCCCCCAGATGCTCGACTACAAGGACTTTGTCGAACTGGACAAACTGCGGTTGGAACAGGGCCGCAACGCGGCGCTAAAGCCTGGGCAGGTCATCGAGTATTGGCTCGAGGCGACGGATAACTGCGATTACCCGGCACCGAATCTTGGTGAGAGCAAACATTATAAGGTCACCATCGAGCAGCCGAGTACAAACAAGGACAAGCAAGAGCAACAGAAGGCGCAGGCGCGCAACGACCAGGAAAAACACGAAAAGAAACAGGACGAGAAGCTTGAAAAAGAGAAACGCAACGACGATGGAAAAGCGCAGCAGGACGGCGCTAAGAGCGACAGAAACGAGCAGCAAAAGGACGAGTCGAAGCGGCAGGACCAGCAGGAGGATAAGAAGGAAGGCCAGGGACAGCAGCCCCAGAGCGAAGACGAAAGGACAAAGGACCAGGCCGAGAAACTGCAAAGGGCGCTCAAAAAGCAGGAGCAGAAGCAAAGCCAGTCTGGTGACAAGCCGAACGCCAATGATAAATCCGATTCTCCGCAACAGGAGAAGGACCAACCCCAGCAAGAAAACTCGCCGAATCAAAATCCGGAAAAAGGAAACAGCGGCTCGGCTCAAAAGAACGATGGCAGAAGCAAGGATGAGAGCAAGTCGGCGGGCAACCCCGACAAGGGCGAGTCAAAGAACCAGGACAACTCTGGAGCAGGTTCAAGTTCTGATCAGGGTAAGGGCGACCAGCAATCCGCGGGGCAGAAGTCGGGGAAGAACGAGAATAGCGGGGCAAATGGCGAGGGAAATCAGCAGAAAAACAACGAAAAGAGTCCGAGTGGCAGCCAGGATAAGAGTCCCAAGCAGCCACAAACCGGTTCGTCCGCTAGTGATCATAACCCTGGAGAGAATGGAGACACCCAGCAGCAGCCAGGGGCTGGCAATTCCACTGAATCGAAAGATAAGCAATCCGGATCTGAGCCAAAGAACTCTGATGGCAGCAAAAAGGATCAGGGAAAGTCCGGTGCCAATTCCGCCAAGGATGATCGCCAGGGCAAAGAAGGCCAGAAGCCACAGGACAAGCAAGGCAAGGAGAAGGATAAGACGTCTGGGAAAAAGGACTCAGGAGCTGATGGTCAACAGGAGGCCGGCCAAGAACAGAACAGATCGAACGAAACTCAGGGCAAGTCCGGCACTGAGGGCGCTGCGCGGACCAAGACTAACAAAGACCAGACTGGCGATAAGAACGGATCGACCGGCAAACAATCGACCGAAGCAGACAAGGCAAGTGACGGCCAACCAAAGAAGGCTGCTGGCCAAGACGACATGAAAAAAGGTAAGGACGATCCGGAGCGGCAAGCCGGGGCCGGTAAGGAGGAAGACAAACCTCAAGCAAATGGCAACAAAAACCAATCCAACGCTCAGAAAACTGCTGGCAAAAATGCCCCTGGCGACAAAGCAAAGGAAGGTCAGCCGGGAGCCAACGAAAAGTCTAAAGAAACGAGTGGTGCTGGGGCCGACAAATCTACAAAGTCCGAGGACACCGCCGAAAAGAACCCGAGCGGCAAACAGGGACAGGGCTCCCAGGAAAATTCAGGCTCATCCGCTCGTGATGACAAGACCGAGGCAGACAAGGCGGCCAGCAAGCCGGACAAGTCGAACCCTTCGAGCAAAGCTCCCGCCAAACAATCGGGCACGGATGCGAAGAGCGGCGACGATAAAGACGAGCGAGGATCAAGCTCTGATCCTACCATGAAGGACGGCCAGAAAGGCGAAGAGAAGCAGGGTGCGGGGCGCGAGGAAGGGAAAACAAGCAAGGAAAAACCAAAGAGCGGTAGCGGCCCCCAAGACAAGGCGAATTCAAAGGACAAGGCCCCTTCAGGCAATTCTAAGACCAAAGAACCAGAGAACGCTGAAGGCGGCCGCGAGGGTACCACAAAGGACACCAAGAAGCCTCAAGAGGATACCACAAAGGACACCAAGAGGCCTCAACCTGAGGGTGCCGGAAGCGGAAACGAAGAAAAGTCCTCGGCAGCATCAGACAAAGAGGGGGCCGCAAAGGCTGGCGACAAGAGCAAGAGCAAGGACTCCAACGATCCCAGCAAGTCGACATCGCCAACGAAGGACGGCGACCAGGGATCTCGCAAGGATTCCCCCGCTAATGCAGGAAAACCAGCCGGGCAGGAGTCCGGTTCCAAGGGAGCCGGTGACGACAAGGGCACAGGCGGGAAAGAACTACTATCTGATGAAAAAATCCAGGAGTTGATGAAGACCGCAAAGGCTGGCAGCAGCAAGGAACGCGCGGACGCGGTTCGAACGCTCGATGAAATGCGCCGCCTGGCAAAGGACCCGAAATCACGGCAGGCTCTAGAGAAGGCAGTCAAAGAAGCTCGCGAAGCAGCAGCCAAGGATTCGCAAGGCGAACCAAGAACTGACCAGGGCGGGAAAGCCGGCGAAAAAACTCCAAGCGATCAGAAGGGTGGCGCGCAGGGCCAGGAAACCCGGGGCCAGAAGAATGAGCCCAGTTCATCCCAGGAAAAGGATAACGGGGGCAAGAATAGCGGTTCGAAGCCAGGGGAAGGGTCGGCCAAACAAGGGGAGTCGAAGAAGGGTAGCCCTTCCGACCCATCTAACGGCCAAGCGACTCAAGGCGGCGAGTCTGGACAACGGGGAGGCAGCCAACCGACTAATGTTGCTCCGGACGGCGGCAGGAATCCTAATGATAAAGCCACCCAACCACCGCCCCCGGAGCGCGAAGCATCATTCAAACCTGATACTCGTTCCTCGAAAAAAGCCGGCGATTTGCAACTCGAAGACCTCAAGAAGAAAGTTAACAAGGATGTGCTCAAGGAAGCAAACATGACTGAGGAGGAATATCAGAAATTCCTCAAGTCCTATGAGGAGATGCTGAAGCGCAAATCACCTACGACGTCCGAGAAAGAGAAATTGGAGGGGCCAATGAAAGGCAACGCTGGTTTGTCCAATCACAAGGTTCGTCTGGTCGATCCAGGCCCCAAGGGCAAAGATGTAGACCATCTCGGCGCGGCCCTGCCGCAGCCGCCTCCCGAGTTTCGCGCAGCGCAGAAGGAGTTCAGCAAACTAATCTCTGAGTCGGGCCAGTCCGCCAAAGACAAAGAGAAGAAGTAGCCTCGCTGCTCCAGCGATTCGGAGCCGTCCACGGCCCGCAGCAGCGATGCCGTGCGGCGCGTTTCACTTCGTCAATTTGCCTTTAATACTTCGCATGCGTGTCATCTGGCTTTGGCTTGGGCAAGCATCCCCCAACATGGTATTGCAATTCTTCAGCAACTGTAGTAAGAGTCCTCATACAGTTGGAGGACGAACGCATGGCTTTGCACATTGATACAGGCAGCAATCAGCCAATTTACCAGCAGTTGGCCCAGCAAATCCGCGAGGCAATCGCCCGCGGGGAGTTGGAATCGGATGCCGAACTGCCTTCGGTCAGACAACTTTCCAGCGAGCTGGTGGTGAATCCGAACACAGTTGCGCGGGCTTATAGAGAGCTGGAGCGCGAAGGACTATTGATCGGGCGGCCAGGCCGCGGGATCTATGTCGCTCGGCCGCGCCACGACCTTACTCGGTCCGCGCGCGATCAGCGCTTGACCGGACAAATCGACCGCTGGCTGACCGAAGCTGTTCATTTGGGCTTCTCAGCCGAGCAGGTGCTCACATTGGTAAGCCGTCGCGTCCGCGAGTTTTGCTGGAACGCCAAGGGAGTCGCGTAAAAGGAGGACTTCATTGTCATGGACGACGCCATCAGAACGCACCGCCTGACCAAGTGTTACGGCGGGCAAAAGGTTGTCAATCAGCTCGACCTGCGCGTGCCGTGCGGGTCCGTGTACGGCTTGCTCGGCCGCAATGGGGCCGGCAAGTCCACCACGCTCAAAATGATCACCGGCATGGTTCAGCCGGACTACGGCCGGGTGGAGCTTCTCGGCAAGGACTTGAATGCGCTGCCCTCGGAAGCACGTGCGCGCATCGCTTACCTGGCTGAAGGACATCCGCTGTACACCTGGATGACCATCAAGCAGGCGGTTGCGTTCACACTCTCTTTCTACCCAGGCGCCAACCGGGCCTTTGTTGACCAAATCCTCGATCATTTCGCACTATCGCCTAAGGCGAAGATCAGCCGCCTATCCAAGGGGCAACGGGCGCAGGTCTCGCTGGCACTGGCGATTGCACCGGATCCGGAACTCCTGATTCTCGACGACCCGACACTCGGCCTCGATACCAACGTCCGCCGGGACTTCCTGGAGTCGATGATTCAGATCATTCAGCGCCGGGGACGAACGATTTTGTTTAGCTCGCATGTGCTGGGAGACGTTGAGCGTGTGGCTGATCGCATCGGCATCATGGTGGGCGGCGTGCTCCGCGCCGATTGCCCGGCGGAACACTTTAAGCGTACGGTGCGCAAAGTGATCGTGGAGTTTGGTAGGGAGCCACCCGACTTCCCCCCCTGCCCTGGCCTGCTAAACGATTGGCGGGTAGGCACGCGCCGCGAGCTAGTGTTCGTCGGTTACAGTCCGCAACATCGGGCAGCCATTGAAGCTCTGGACCCATGCCGTATCGAGGTCGCGGATATGAATCTCGAGGACGCGTTCATCGAATACACGCGCGGCCCGCGGCGCGCGCTGCCGCTTTTTTCTCAAGGAACCACCGATTTGTCAGGAGGACAATGCCATGAGAGCACTGGCGTTCAAGGAGCTGCGTGAAATCTTGGGCATCACCGTCGTGGCGCTGGGGGCTTACCTTGCACTCGTGATCAGCCTCATGGGCGGAAAGGTGTTCGACTGGGTTCCCGGGATGCCGGGCGGTACCCACGAGGTGCGGTTTGTCGGCGGAGAGTTCACGACCTTTTACACGTACGTGTCGCTGGGCTTTGCCTTGGCCTTGGGCTTTCGCCAATCGGCATGGGAACTGGGTAAGGATACCTATCTGTTCTTGTTGCACCGGCCCGTTTCTCGGAATGCGATCTTCCTGACCAAGATAGCGGTCGGCGGTGGCACACTGCTCGTTTGCTCTACATTGCCCATCGTGCTCTACGGCTGGTGGGCGGCAACACCTGGCCACCATGCCAGCCCCTTCGCCTGGTCGATGACGATGTCTGCCTGGCAAATCGACCTCGCTATGCCGCTCTTATACCTAGGGTCGTTTCTCAGTGGCCTGCGGCCCGCCCGCTGGTTTGGCACGCGACTATTGCCCCTGGTTGCTGCGGGCGCCTTTGTCTTTATCTTCGCCAATAGCTCCTTCTGGTGGCTTCTCAGCACTGCCCTCTGCTTGATTCTCTCAGTGCTGCTCGTGGCAAATGTTTGTTATGTCGCACGGGTAAGGGATTACGCTTAAAGGAAACGAGGCTTGTTATGAAAAGAAATGGACTTCTACAAGCAATCGTGCTCGCTGGCATTCTTGCTGTGGGCTTCCAGATCGTGTGGGCGCTTGCCGGGGGCTGGTGCCTGGGGGTTACCGCACAATTCACGGGCCCGATAAAAAAGGACCAGCTGATGTTTCTGCCTGATGGAACGCCTCGGGTGGTACGCACCGACGGCATCTTCGAAAAGCAATACCTGGACCTGGAAGGACAGATCGTGGCGCCGCCAGAAAAGGTGGATGCCAATTACATGGGCATGCCCCTGTCCATTCTCCCTGAACCAGGCGGCCCTCCGTCAACCTCCGCACCGCTTTCCTGGGACCAACGAATTCTCTCCTTCACCGATGGCGGATCCCCTCCGGTCCACTGGTTCTTCATTACCGATGGCTGTCCAAGTCCAAGTGCTTATTTTGTTGGCTACAACTGCAAGACCAGGTCGTGCATAGGCTACATGGGGACGGCTGGAATTCGGAAGGAACCGTTGCCTCCGGAGGAATGGATTCCCGTTCAGGGAAGCTCCCTTGGATTGGCCGCCGACGTCGTTTCCACGCAGCCCGATTGGGGGATTAGCCTCGATTCGGTGGATCAGCCAGGAATGCAGCTGCCAGCTAGCTATTTCTCGGTGTTCATTCTTGGCCGTGCGGGCAAACTCTACCACGTGGATTTGCAAGAACGGACGGTGCAAGTCGCACTTGAAGAGAAGGGCCTCTGCGCGATAGGCCAACTCCCCGGTGTGCCAGACCTTAGCCGCCTCCGCCTCCCACGGTTAGCGGCCCGGACCGACGACGCGGTCGTGGTGCTCGATGCACAAGGCGGGATATTGCAACGCTATCGAATACCGGGGAATCTGCGCGACATGCGAATAAACTTTGCAACAACGACTGCCGAGGAAGCCCTGATGCAGGTGAGTGTTCCCACCGGGACGCCGATGGAATTCGACCATCAAATCTATTGGGTCGCTCGCGGCGGAAGCATACGTAAGGCATCCGTTGTCTTGAAGCAATTGGCAGAATCAGAAGCATTACACCGTTTTGCATGGGCCGTGCTGCCATCTCCGATATTGCTCGGGATATTTGTTGAAGGCCTCAAGCAACAGGAACTGTTGGAGTCAGGACGCTCTGGGATATACCGCCAACCGCTGATCCAATCGCTCCGGGACTATGCTCCTTCCTTCCTATTTGCCCAGTTATTGGCCATTGCGTTCGCGTTCTCTTGCTACCGTCGTCAGGTGCGATTTGGCGCGCGTGGAATCAACCGAGTCGTTTGGCCACTATTCGTGCTGGTCTTTGGTTTCCCAGGCTGGATCGGTTACCGGTTCGGTCGCACCTGGCCAGTGCAGGCGGCCTGTGATTCCTGCGGCACCACGGCGCCTCAGGATCGCGAGGATTGCGTCGCGTACGCGTCTACATTCTCCAGGCCGGCCCTCACGGGGACCGAGGTTTTTGCCTGAGAAACTTGCCTCTCCAGTGGACGTAGAACTAGCTGACATCTCGCGCAGAGACGCATTGGGGTATGAAGAACGACGTAACGTGCTCAAGCAATTCTCTTTGCGCCTTTGCGTCTTTGCGCGAGACTGGTCCTGGATGAATCCGGCCGGCAAATCAGTTTCCCGTCAAATCGTAACACGCCATTTCAGCGTCGTTGCGAATATAGACCTTGCCACCGGCCAATGCGGGGCAGTTCCAGGTCCGGGTCTTCTCCAGAGCCTGAATGCTGGCTAGTTCCTGATGGCCCTCCGGTGTTGCCTTTACCAAAACGAGTTTGCCGTTTTCGGTGAGGACTACGAGCAGATCCCCGGAGAGCACCAGTTGGCCGTGACCGTAGCGGCCGTCTCTCCAGCTTCGTTTGCCCGTCTTTAGATTCAGGCATGTCAGAATGCCGTCATCCATGCCATAGACATGCCCTTGATAAGCAACCGGGTTGGAAATCTTGCAGCGCATCGCCTTGTTCTTGTTGCCAGCCTCATCAGCCAACAGGTCCTTTTGGGACCACTTGTCCTGGTCCAAGGAGATTTGCAGAAGCCCGCAGCCGACACCATAGCTGGACGAAACGAAGATGCGATCTCCATCGAGGACGAGTGGCTGGGCCACGTTGATTCCGTTCATGATTTCCCATGGATAACGCCAAAGCTCCGAGCCGGATTTGGCGTCATAGCCCCCGAGCCCTTCGCCGTCGAAGATCAGAATCTGCCGGCGGCCGGCCAGGGTTGCAAGCATGGGAGAGGCATAGCCCGCGCGAGTATCGCCACTGCTCCAGACTTTGTTGCCGTTGGCCTTGTCAAAGGCGACGAGCGCGCGCCCCTTGGCGGCGGCTCGCTGCGCGCCGGGATTGACGACAACTACATCGTCGAACACGAGGGGAGAGCCGCTCATGGCCCACATAGCGTTGTCATTATCTTCGAGCAGGTCGGCAGACCATCTGGGCTTGCCCGTCGCCAACTCCAGGCAGACTAACATTCCCGTTGCGCCGAGCGAATAAACGCTGCCCCCGGAAATTGTCGGCGTGGCCCGCGGTCCGGGCCCGCCCAGAGGCTCCTGAAAATGGGCGGGATATTCGTGCGACCAGCGTTCCAGCCCGGTCGCGGCATCGTAGCAAACGACCGCCTCGTTGTCGCGGCGCTGTTCGATAGTGACGGCAACGTCGCCAGCAACCGCGAACGAAGCATAGCCAGCCCCCACGGGGTGGTGCCACAAAAGTCTCGGAGGATGTGCCTTCCAGTCCCTGGCCAAAGTGGGCATATTTGCCACGCCATCGCGGTTTCGTCCGCGGTACTCCGGATAGTCCGTCTCTTTCAGCTCGATAGCTGCAGCGGAATGGGTTGCTGCAGGGGTGGCGAGCCCTTTACGGAAAGCTTCCAGGCGCTCATCCTGGCTTGGACTCCAGCGGAACCGGAAGGTTGGCCTCATGTCCCCGTCGAAACTGACGCCGCGGATGGAACCGGCCCCAAGAGCGAGGGGCACGAGCAACGTCACGATTCGAGTCGACCAGCGCAGCCCCGACAGAAAGAGGAACCATACAATGAGCAACATGAAAACTAGCATTCCAGCGCCAATAGTGGACGAGACGCGATTGGCACTCTCCACCTCAGGGGCAGGCCAAAGTGCGATCGTAGTTACGCCGGCTGAGCCGAGGACCAGGATGCTCAAAGGCAACCAGAAACGTAGAAAGGAGTGTCTCTTCCGTGGCGTGCGGACTTCTGCGCTGGCCATTACCGGGCCCTCTGCTATTTCTTGAAATAGTCACCATACACACGACGGATGCTGCAAGATTGATTCAGGGACATTATAGGGCATCGGGCGCAGAGAGTGGAAATCCCTGAGCCCTGACCAAATCGAGACCCGCGGAGGATTTGGAGCGAATGGCAACGTTTGCATCGACCCTGATGATAGCGCGCCCTATCGCCCATGTGTTCGAATTCTTGTGCGATCCCGCTAATCTGATTGAGGTAACACCCCCCAAGTATCACATGCAGTTAGTGCAGGGTCCGCCACGCCTTCACCTGGGAGCTGTGGTGTCTCTGCAGGGTCGGCGCTGGGGAGTTACCCAAAAGATTGTCAGTGAGATCACGCGCTTTGAACCGGACGGTCTGATTGTGGACGAACAACGTGAGGGGCCGTTCAAGAAATGGGTGCACTTTCACCATCTTGAGGTACGCGACCAGGGAACGCTCATGACGGACCGGATCGAATTTGAAACGCCGGGCGGCCTGATCGGTTTGGTGATGACCGAGGCGCTCGTGAAGCGCGAACTCGAAGAGACCTTCGTCTACCGGCAGCAGAGGTTCGGGGAACTGCTCGAAGGCAAATCTTGAGCTGCGAGAGGACTCTGGCTGCCAGCTCAGCCTCGTGCGAAGCGCAGCCGGCGCGGCTGTTCCAGCCGCTCGAAGTCTGAGCAGCGCATGCGAATGGCTTCCGCGTGCGTGTGTGCCTCGAAAACGATCCAGCTATCGGCCGTTAGCGAGTCGTCCAGGAGCGTCGGCAAGCCGTATAACGTGCCGAAAGGTTCCACCACTCCCCACTCGCAATCATTGAACACTTCGCCAATCTCTCGATCGTCGGCAAGGCGAACGGGGCCTCCGAGCACGCGGGCGAGAACCTCGGTATCGACGTGGTGCGTTGCCGGCAGCACTGCAAGCACATAGCCTTCAGGCCCGGCGAGCAGGACGGTCTTGGCCACCAGTTTGCCCGAGATTCGAAGGTATTTTGCACGCTTTTGCGCCGTGAAGGCGGGCGGGTGGATCAGTGGCTCGAAGGATATCTGTTGCTCCGACAAAAACTGCAGGACTCGCATTGCACACTCCCTTGTTCCGCAACTGTGCGCGCACAGCGTCTGCCAAACGATATGAACCGGCTTATTGCACGCAGATTGATCGTGGATGTGTAGGGTGGACAGCGCCCACCAGCTTACAAACCCGTGGTGCTTCTACACGAGTATAGACGAGGTGCCCCGGTCAACTCATGACCACTTTACCCATTTTGAAGCTGGCGAAAGCAGTTTCGGTGCCTTCGCAACGAAAACGCCGACTTTGAGGCCATGAGAAGCGGCAGCCGGCGATTTGTCGGAACGGGCGGAATCCTTTACAATGCGGGCGTGTGCATTGTGCTGTTCAAGGAACGGCGCACCCGCATGCCTTTGTCAAGATTCCTCCCTACCGGAGCATTCCGCGACCCCCATGACGATTTTGGACGACGAGATCGAAATCCTCCATCCAGACATTCCCCGGGGGCGCTTCCGTTCGGTGCTTTTTGATTTTGACGGCACCCTTTCTCTTATCCGGGAGGGGTGGCCACAGGTCATGATCCCGATGATGGTCGAGGTCCTCCGCGAGACCGGGACATCGGAGACGAACGCCGAGCTAACGCAAGCGGTCGAGGATTTCGTGATGCGGCTTAACGGCCGGCAGACCATCTATCAGATGATTCAACTGGCAGACGAGGTACGGAAGCGCGGAGGCCGGCCTCTGGAGCCGCTCCAGTACAAGCATCGCTACCATGATTTGCTCATGGAAAGGATAAGAACCCGGCTGGGTGCCCTCCAATCACGCAAGGCAGGGCCGGCAGACTGGACGGTGCCCGACAGCCATGCGCTGCTCGCGAATCTGCACCAACGCGGACTGGCGCTCTATCTGGCCAGTGGCACCGACGTGAAGTATGTGCGACAGGAATGCGATCTTCTGGGTCTTGCTCCTTATTTTGGCCCGCACGTTTACGGCGCCCTGGACGACTACAAGAATTTCTCCAAGCAAATGATTATCGAACGCATCTTGCGAGAGCACAATCTGCGCGGTGAGGAACTGCTCGGCTTCGGCGACGGCTTCGTGGAGATCGAAGAAATCAAACGCGTTGGCGGCGTGGCCGTGGCGGTCGCCAGCGATGAAGAGAATCGCAGGGGCATCAACCGATGGAAACGTAACCGCTTGATCCAAGCGGGAGCGGACATTGTGATTCCCGAGTACCGCAAACACGAACTCCTGTTGCGCTACCTCTTCGCCGAAGATTAAGGCCGCCCGTAGAAGGAGGCAGCAGCCCGTCGCAGTAGGTCAGGTTTCCAACCTGACCGGACAGATTGGGAAATCTGTCCTACGCCGCTGCCGAATCAAGCTCGGCGATATAGATTGCAAGGCTAACCCGAAGGCCTTCGAGAGAGAACCTGCGATGCCATACCCTCAGTTCGATCGTTCCCGGCTACGAATTCAACCTTTGGCTGCGCGGCGACACGATCTGAATCTGGCGGACATCCTGCCCTTGAGCGCGCCCCCGCCGAGCTTCAGCAATCCAGCCATCGCGGTGCTCGCGCAGCGGCTGGTGGATTCCCGACGTTCCGGCTCGGCCCGCATCCTGATGATGGGCGCCCACGTGCTGCGCGCCGGCGTCTCGCGTTATCTCATCGATCTGATGGAGCGCGGCATCCTCACGCATCTTGCCATGAACGGTGCCGGGCCTATACACGACTGGGAGTTCGCGCTCATTGGAGCGACGACGGAAAGTGTTGCCCGCTATATCCAGACGGGGGAGTTCGGACTCTGGGAAGAGACCGGCAAAATGAACGACGCCATCCGCTCTGGCGCCGCAGCCGGCCTCGGGCTCGGCGAGTCCCTGGGAAGAACAATTCTTGAGGGCCCGTTCCCGCACAAAGAAACCAGCGTCCTGGCAGCGGGGGTCCGTCTAGGCGTCCCCATTACGGTGCATGTCGGCGTTGGCTACGACATCATCCACGAACACCCCAACTGCGACGGCGCGGCCCTCGGCCAGACAAGTTATCGAGATTTTCTCGTTTTCACGCAGGCCGTCACTGGGTTGGAAGGCGGCGTGTTGCTCAATTTCGGCTCCGCCGTCATGGGGCCGGAAATCTATCTGAAGGCATTGTCGATGGCGCGAAACGTTGCCCGCCAGGAAGGCAAAGAGATTCGCCATTTCTCGACCGGCGTGTTCGACCTGGTTCCGCTTGAAGGCGACATGCACAAAGAGGCTCCCAAAACCGACGCTCGCTATTACTATCGCCCCTGGAAAACGATCCTCGTGCGCACCGTGGCTGACGGCGGCGAAAGCTTTTATGTGCAAGGCGACCACCGCCTGACGGTGGCGAGCCTTTATCACGCCGTTTTACGTGCCGAGCACCAAGGTCTATGAGCCAGGTTCCTAACATCCTCAGCACCAAGGTCGTCGACAAGATCCTCGAACGGCTGCCAAGCCTTACGCTGGGCGTTGTGGGCGATCTCTTCCTGGACCGCTACCTGGACCTCGATGCCCGCCTGACTGAACCCTCGATCGAAACAGGTCTAGATGCGTTTCAGGTGGTCAGAGTCCGTTCGCTGCCGGGTGCGGCGGGGACTATCATCAATAACTTGGTCGCGCTCGGTGTCGGCCGCGTCTGCGTAATCTCCGTCGTGGGCGATGACGGCGAAGGCTACGAACTCGGCCAAGCGTTGAGAGCCCTCAAGGTGGTGGATGCACGCTGGGTCATGCGCCTGAAAGACCGGCGTACACCCACGTACACGAAGCCCATGCTGGAGCAACCAGGCCAGCCGGCACGCGAACTGAATCGACTCGATATCAAGAATCGCACGCCCACGCCCGCCGTCGGGGAAGAGTTCGTTTTGGAGGCGTTGGCTGAAGCTTGGCCCCAGGTGGATGCTCTGCTTGCGCTCGACCAGGTGAGTGAGCCCAATTGCGGAGTGATCAATAAGCGCGTGCGGTCTGGTCTCACTCAATTGGGCCAAGCGCATCCTCAGAAATTGATCCTCGCCGACAGCCGGGAGCAGATCGGGCTATTCCGGGGCGTTTCCGCAAAGCCCAATCAGGCAGAATGCGCGCGTGCCGTCCTTGGCAAGTCTAACCAGTCGGGAGCTTCGGCCGAATGCGTGGCGAAACTGGCTCAAATGACTGGCCGGCCGGTCTTCTGCACTTGCGGTGCGGAAGGCATCCTCCTGGCGGACCCGACCTCGAGTAGTGAAGGCACGGTGAATATCCCGGCGTATCCCGTCAGTGGACCGACAGATATTGTTGGGGCCGGCGACAGCACGAGTGCGGGCATCGCGTGTGCGGTGGCAGCAGGTGCAAGTCTCGCCGAGGCGGCGGCCTTCGGCAACCTGGTAGCCTCGATTACGGTTCAACAGATCGGGACGACGGGGACTGCTTCTCCCACACAGGTCCGCCAGCGCTGGAGCGAGGTACTTCGCACTGATGCTCCCCGCTAGGAGAGACGCTTTGGAACGGTCCTCGTGCGCTAACCGACCGGCATATCGTTTAGCACATCGGCCGTGTCTAGTGCGTGGTCAAGTCTTGATTTGGGGGCACGGGCATTCGTTCAGAACTCTTGGAAATATGGACATTTGTACACATGACATATGACAGGTGGGGCTGACATTCGTCCAGGGTCCAAGTCGAGACGTAAGTAGTTTCAGGATAGTTACTTGAAGATTCCATTCAAATTCAGACAAGTTGTCTGCCTACCCCCCCTTTTACATGACATAACCTGACATTGTCGTTTCCGGAATTCTCTGTGAGTGTCGCGCTGGCCTGGTGCACGGGCCCCAAAAGCTAGTCTTCAAGAGGCACTAGGTCGCCCGCACGACCACTGCCGTCGCATTATCGGTAGCTCCAGCGAAGTTGACCATGTTGATGAGTCGCCGGGCCGCGGACTCCGCAGACATGGACGACTGCAGGATTTCCTTGAGAAGCTCGGCAGAGACGTGATTCGAAAGACCGTCTGAGCAGACCACCACCCAATCACCGGGTTTGAGCGGACTGTGATAGAGAGCCGGCTCGATCTCCGAGTGGCCGCCGATCGCCTGATGCAACTCCGAGCGCCGCGGATGCTCCTCGGCTTCCTCGGTACTGAGCAGACCGAGCTCGACCATGCGGTTGACCCAGGTCTGGTCCCTCGTCAACTGGATGATTCGCCCCTGATGAAGGTGGTACGTGCGGCTATCGCCGACGTGTCCGACCACGACGTGGCGGCCGTCCACATACACGGCCTCCGCGGTGCAACCCATGCCCCGGCGTCCTGGATTGCTTTTCGAGGCGTCGGAGACGGCCTTGTTTGCCTCGCGTAGGGCTGTCGCCAACAATTGTTCGTAGATCTCCACACTGAACTGGATGAGCGCCCCGCTGGGCTGCTCAGCATCATCGCCGTCGAGACCCGATTCGCCTGCGAGGCTTGCAAACGCTGGCTGTTGCAAGAGAAACTTCCGCATGGTTCGGATTGCCAGATCGGCCGCCACCTCCCCGGCTTCGTAACCGCCCATGCCATCGGCGAGCAGCAGGAGAGCCGAGTCGCTCATCCTGTCTTCACGGGCCTCCACGGCATGCAATAGAGCAAACGCATCCTCGTTGCTGGTACGCACCATTCCAGTGGTGGTCCAGGCGGCGATCTCCAGGCGCACATGATCAAGCGCCCGGCTGCAGATATCGAGTGTGCGAATCAACTCTGTAAAGCCGGTCGGATCTTCCTTGGCTGCATCTTCCGTGGGAAACCGTGCGTTGACGTCGCGGCAGAACGTCTTGCTCACCAGCCGTGCGAACAGCGGATGCGCATCGGGAAATCGTTGTATGAAGGATTTGGGGACGCCTTGCATCTCGAAATCGAGGTCCGTGAGTTCCCTTCCCACGTGGAGTGCGTAGAGCAGCGCGCCGAAGCTATAAAGGTCCGAGCGCGCATCTGCGCTGCTGCTGGCGAGCACCAGTTCGGGAGCGGTGTAGTAGCTGGCCCGAATGGGTGGATCCGGTGGCAGAGGCAGCGGCAGCAGATCGGCCAAGTCCGTGAGCTTCGCCTGCCTCTCGGCTGAGATCGCCACGATCTCGGGCCGGAAGCCTTCTAGAATCGCCCCGTGTTGGTGTAATTGGTGAAGTGCCTGAGCGATCTGTTCCAGCCAGCGGAAGCGCTGCTCCGCCGTTGTTTCCGGGTCATCCCAGGCATCCCAGAGCAACTGACCGCTCGGCACTTCTTCGACGAGGTACTCGAAGCCGTCTTCGACGAAATGATCGAGCGGCTGCGGTAAGGCTGGGCTATGCAATTGATCGAGGATCGCTAGCTCCCAGCCAAGGCCAGGCCAGGGAGAGCCTGTTGCGACTACTTCGCTCATTAACAGAAGGGTGTTGGCCTCGGATAGGGGAACGCGCGCTTCAGGGGGCGCGGTCGAAACCTCCGCCGGTACATCCGTGGCGGCAACCGCATCTACACCAACCGGCACTGGGGCTTGTAGAATTACGACCGGTGCGGCCTCGGTACCCGTTAGACCCGTGTCCGTTCCGCGATAACGGCTCACTTCTCCTCTGGTTCCAAGTCGTTGACCCAGCCGATAGCGACTCTTGACACGAATTTCGGCTGACTGGGCAGGGACAGCTTCGCCCGGCTCGGCGGCCGGAAAGATCCAGCCGCAGTCGGCACAGTAGACTTCGGTCCCCGTGCGGGGGGCCTGGCAATAAGGACAGTGTTGGGCAGCAGGAGGAACTGGCTGGCCCAGGGTGGCCTCGTCCGCCTCGGAGGGTTCGTTTGCTGTCGGGCCAGGCTCAGGAATGGAAGGGAGTTCCGTCGTGGCAGCCGGTTCGTCCGTCGAACGCGGCTGACCGTCTTGAGCTCCCGACGCAATTTGTGGTTCCTGCTCCTCGCTAGTGGACACGCTATACCCCGCCTTATGAAGAGCGGGGGACGTGGTTGGTGCCTGGGCAATATCCCAGGTGGGAAGGAGTTCCCCCACTGGCTGCTCTCCTGGCTCGGGCGATTTGAGGGCCTGAACCATGCCTCGCAACCGAGCCAGCATCGATTGCAGGCCACTCGGCAGGGGCGGCCTCGGGTCAGAAGCGTCTGATGTCATAGCCCTTAATCCTTCGATTCCCATCCTTGGTGGAGCTGCCGGCATCGAAGACTTGCCGCCAGCCGGTCCGGGAAATCACTTGAGACGGTGGCCGCAATGAATGCACCACCGGCTGCCCATGCGGTTCGCTTTGGCACAGTCATGGCAGGGGGGCATGGCCTCCGTGAGCGGTGCGGCGCACTTGCAGCAATAGGGCTGCCGAACGGGGTTCACCGCCTGGCAATTGGGGCAGGCGACTTCTTTGCTTACCCGGCGTCGCTCAAGGTCGGCCCTGACCTCCCGGCACGTGAAGTAGCGATCGTTGACGTCTTCCGCGAGATTGATCTTGATGAGTTCGAACAGCCAGCGATACTCGGCCGGAATGGAGCCGTTGGCGTTGGCTAGCTGCGCTTCCAGCTCTCGGGCAGTGTAAAAACCCTCCGGAGCTTTTCCGGTCGCCAGATGGTACAGAGTTCCGGCCAGTGCGAACAGATCACTTCGCGCTTCCGGCTTGCCGATAATTTGCTCTGGAGGAGCATAGCCCTCCGTGTAGACGCGCGTCTTGGCCGCCAGCCGGGTCTTCGAGGATCGTCCCATGTCGCGGGCGGTCCCGAAGTCGATCAGCTTGATCGAGTCCTTGTCCCCGGCGAGCATGATGTTATCGGGCTTCACGTCTCGGTGGACCACTGGTGGGCTCATGGAGTGCATGTGCGTCAGCACGTCACAGATGCTCTTGCCCCATTCGATAACTTTTTCAATGTCGAACGGTTTGTTTCCGCTGGACTCCATGATCTTTAGAAGATCCTGCCCCGGGATGTACTCCAGCACAAGTTGGGCGGATTGTCCCTTGTGAATGAAATCGTAAACCCGCGGGACGACCGGCAAGCTGGACAGCGAGCGGAGGATCTCAGCCTCCCGCTGAAAGAAGCTGAGCCTGATGGGGAATTCCTGTGCTTCCGTGCCGATCATGTCCTTCACAGCGACAGAGCGGTTGCCGTTGCGGGTATCGGTAGCCAGGTACACAGCCGCGAAACCGCCAATAGCAAGCAATCCTTCAATGCGATATCGGTTGTGAAGCACGGTTCCCGTCGGGATGGGCAAGGGCGAGGAACAGCGCTGGCAGACGCGGGCGTTGGCCGGGTTGGCGACGCCGCAGGCGGCATTGGGACAGAGATTGGGGGCCGCTTCCGGCTCGATGGAAGCGCCGTCTCCTTGCACGAGGTAGCCGCACTCGAGACAGGCTGTCGCGCCTGGCAAGAACCTGGCTTTGCATGCCGGGCATTCGCTCGGCGGCGGAGTTGTAACCTCCACCGGCGGCGGGCTGGGACGAATGGCAGGCGCGCGCGGGGCAGTGATTGCCCCCGTATGGCCGGAAGTAATGCTGGGAGCTTTCGGCGGTGCCTGGCTGGACGCCACGGCCGCGACGGGTTCACGGACTGGAGCAGCGCGAACGGCAAAGAGCTGCTTGCAAAGCGGGCAACGGATTGGCTTGCCGGCAGCGTTGTCGGGCACCTGGAGCGACTTGCTGCAGTGGGGACAACGGGTTACCTGAGGCATGGCTCAATCCTTGCCGAACTCATTGTGTCTGCCGGCAAAAAAGGAAAGGCGAAAGGGAACCTAATCTGACCCCTCTCGCCCTCCATTGCGAACCAGGCTTAGACCTTGACTTTCATCTGGACCGTGCCGATCTGGATCACGTCATTCAGCAGCAGCGGGCGTTTTTGGCCAGGATGGAGACGCAACCGATTTACAAAGGTGCCGTTGGTGCTGTTCAGGTCTTCGATCGCCAGCTTGCCATCCTCGAGCGTGATCAGGGCGTGCTGGCGAGACGACCAGATGCGGTCCGGCGGCTCCTGGTCTTCCAGATCGACATCGACAGCCTTGTCGTCAGACCGGCCGATGTAGTTGTCGCCTTCGTAGAGGAGATACTCCGCATTGACACGTTGGCCGCGCAGGACAACCAGCTTCGGTTTGGCGTCAGCTGGAAGTCTGTCCTGCTCGGCAGGCGCGGCCGCCTGAACGCCATCCGACCCCGGCGCTTCTGCCATGGCTGACGCTGTGATTGGTTCTGATGCGGTTTCCTGCGAAGGCGCGAATTGGGGCGTGGCAGGCGGTGCGACCTCGGCGATAGGCACGATATGATTTGCCAGAGTTTCGTTTTCTACCAAACTAAGTCCGGACACTTCTGCAATTGCTACCGACTCCGTGGTGATCACTTCTTCGATTGCGATCGCAGCGAGCGGAAATACAGTCTCGGAATGAGGCGCCAAGGGAATCGTTTCTGCAGAACCATCTCCGCCGGGAGAAAGTTCCGAAGAGCCGGCTTGCTGAGCTGCAGCCGGTTGTCCCACTGCTACAGGCTCCGCCACGCCAAGGTCTGATTTGCACTGTTCGCAGAACAGGGCACCGTCTTCGTTGCTGAACTGGCAAAATGGACACTTCATGGCTCGTAAACCCCCGTTGTTGGCCGTCCACCCTCAAGTTCCTGGATGACGGTCGAGTTAAGTAGGCAATGGCATCTCTTCGGCCAGGCGGGCGGCGTCATCCACGGCCAGCTGCGTTTTCTTGGAGACCCTGCCGCCCACATTGAGTTCCTGGAGTACTTGCCGCGCGAGCATCGTTTTCTTGGCGGCGCGCGGTCCCATCAGCTCGCCCTTCTTCGAGATGGTCTCCGCCACGCGCTGAGCTTCGGCCTGATTATTTGCTGAAATGGCCTGCTGGAGGTTCTTGTTCAACTCGTAAATCTGCACCTCATCAATGTGCTTCGCAACTTCCGCGTTGATATAGCCTTGCCCCGATTCCGTGTATTGAATCTGCAGGGGGACTTTGCCGGTGGTTTCGCGCCTGCCGTTGCCAAGATCGTAGCTGATCTCCATCTGGACGATCACGTAATTGCCGTCCGGCCTTTTGGGCAGGCTCAGGTCGAGGATATAGCGGCTCCCCTTGTCTCTCTCCAGCGTCCCCAGCGAGGCAACTAGATGGCGATCTTCCGGTTCGCCCAGCGGCAGTTCCTTGATCTCCGGGACGACCTGGCGGACGCGCTTGATCCGGACATCCTTGACGGGCCACAGGTGCATTTCAACGTTCGAGAAGCCTGCCGCGGTCAAATGACCGAATTCTTCCATGAAGATGCGCTCGGCTTCCTTGGCCTGATCGACATCGATGTAATACCACTTCCCTTCCGCTAGCCGAGCCAGGTCCTTCAATAGACTTGCGTTCCATTCCGTGCCGATCCCCATGACCGTGAAATGAATCTTCTTTTCCGCGGCCTTGGCGGCGAGTTCGCGGCAAGGTTGCTCGCCGGAAGTCTCGCCATCGGTGAGCACCAGCACCTGAGATAGCCGGCCGGGACTCGCGTTCTTCTCGACTTCGGCAAGCCCTTGCTCGATTCCTTGATCCATGGAGGTCCCGCCGGGATCTACGTCGAACATGTCGATGCGCTCGATGACCTCGTCGATTTTGTTGCGCTCCTGGACGCTCGTCGTGGGCAGGACGAGTTGAGCATTGTGGCCAAACGCGATAATGGCAATCGTGTCGTCCGGCTTGAGCTTATCAATCGCAGCGCTGGCCGCTTGCTGGACGCGCTTCAGACGACTGCTCCCTGTCCCATCTTCCTCGTACATGGAGCCGCTGACGTCGAGCACCAGGGCCAAGTTAAGTCCTAGCGGTTTGCTGGGAGCGTCGGCACTGGGAATTAGCTTTACAAGCGCATAGCTGGCCGCCGACTCCCCCGGAACGGCGATACTGTTCCGGTACATCATGCGTTCGATATGGATCTTGGCCGGCATCGTTGTTGACCTCTCAAGTTAATACGAAGCACTCCACCCGTATATTCACGCCAATCGTCCGATTTTTCGAGCGGTGGTGGCGAATCCTACGCTTACGCGGAGAGTTGAGCAGCAAGACGCTCGGTCCGATCATTTTTAGCATACCATAAACCTCTCCACAAAAAAGCGCCCTCCGGACAACCGCGTCATGGCATGGCGGGCTGCCGTTGTTACCTCTGGCAAGGCCCCCAAAGCAGAAGCCACTGACTGAGCTTCTCTGGTCGGAATAGCCCATTACGCCTTCGTAGTTATTCGCAATTACTCCCCAATCATTGTGCCGCAAAATATTCCGCCGCACCACGCATCCCAAAGCGCCGAGAGAGCCAGGATAGGATCGTACCGATTCGCAGCAGAATCTCTCTTCCTGCCTCGCCCATGCTCGCGAGAAAAACGCCGAAAAGGGCACCCCAAAGCGACCAGGTTGCGGCAGCCAGAATGATCCAGGCAGCAGTCCAAAGCCAGACCGAACCAGAATGACTGGCGAGGCCTGTCCTGGCGCCAAGGAAGGGCCAGAGCATACGTGCCAACAGATCGCTAACGGGCAACAAGGCTGCCAGAGTTGCACTTCCGACGAGCCCTGCCATGGCCCCGGCGATGAGGCCGCAGAGGACGTCAGTAATGCGGCTGCCCCGCAGCTTCAAGATGACCGCCCCTAGGACAGCACCGATCCACCAGGTTGCCAGGACAAAGTGCTTGACCGAGCCTGGCTCTGCAAAAGGCGATTGCAACCAACTCGCGTAGGAGCCCGGGGGCAGGGAACTATTCGCGGGGGCGGCCAGCACACGAGCATAAAGATCGGCCGGAATACCGAGCAACAGGCGGATCAATACCCCTGCAAGGGCACCCACCAAGACCGGCCGGAAAACTCGTCTGCGCAGGGCCACTTGAGGCCGATGCACTTCCACCAGGACGGCAGCGCTTAGCTTCTGGCCGGCATTCGTTACGATGGCAACTTTTGCCTCGTGGAGCAGATTCGGTTCCAGGCTTTCGCAAGCGACATCAAAGGCAATAACTGCCTGCTGCGGTCCACTTACATTTTGGTCCGCGATACGAAGCCAGGGCACGTCGCTCTCAGCCCAGGCATAGACCCACTTTTTCGCATCGGTGCGCAGACGGAGTTCCCCGTGTACCGGCTCTCCGTGGGGGCAGGTGACTCTGAGCTCTGGCTCAGCGAGCTGCACTGTAGGTGGCTTGGAAAGTCCCATGCCCTCGAAGAACTGTTGCACCGCGGCAATGCCCTTCGCCGGCGGACCAAGAACCGGATAGGACCAGCCATTCACCGCAAACCAGCGAGCGACCTCGCCGCTTTCCAACAGGGGAACTGCGGGCTTGGGTTGAACGCGCATTTTTTCCGCCATCTCGCGGGGGGTGCCGACGCTTTGAAACGGCGCCCGAGGGAAGGGGTGCACGGCCAGGTCGAGCCGTACGGGGACCTCCACAATGCCGCCGTTGGTGATGACGGTAAGCTTTGCCGAGTACTTCTGTGGCGCTGCCAGAGCGCGCGTATCAACGCGGAGAATTACTTGCTGCTCATGAGCAGTCTTGATCGCGCATTCCCCGTTGCCCTTGTCCGTACCCAACCGCAGCCATGAAATTCCTTCGGCAACGGCCAGCGTGCCGCGCAACAGACCCTTGCCCTGATTGATCACGGTGAGGCGGACTTGTTTGGAATCGCCTACATGCAGTGTGCCCAGGATGATGCGCCGCGGGCTGAGATCCAATCGAGGTCCTTGCTCGATCGAAACCGGTAGCCGGCCAAGGAATGCCTCAAGCCCCAGGTCCGAATCGGCTTGTTCCTTGGCATCCTGAGCGGCCTGTGCCAAGTCCATTCGACCGGCACTGGCCATGAATTGACGAAAGACGCCCTGGCGCAACAGTCCGCGCGCGACATCCCATTCTTCCTGGCAGCCGCGGGCAAGATCGTCATAGGATTGGCAGCGCCGACCCGAGGGAAAAACGAACTCATGAGGCAGACGCGTCAGCTTCTGGGCGGCCGCACGGTTTTCTCCGGAGCGCAGCTCCGCGCCATCGAAGTAGCAGTAACGCGCTTCTTGGGGATTCGGGTGCTGACAGCGAGGGCACAGGAGCATAAGAGACTAGGAAAAACGAAAGCTCATGGCGGCGTAAGGGCAAACGGAGAAGAATCAAGCAACTGCGCACCGGCGCGCATGCTGCCTTCGCTTTTTCCCATTTTCCTTCTTTCTTTTTACTTGTTTACTTTTTCCCTAATCTTTGCCGCCCGCATTTGGAATCGGAGCACGATGTTGCCGAGCTGGATCCGGTCCCCGTCCTGGAGATTTCGGAACTGCGGCACCGGCTCGTCGTTCACGCGGGTGTTTGCTGCGGGAGCTTCGTTATTGTGCAAGATGAATCGATTGCCGTTGCGTTGAATGACGGCGTGGCGTTTTTCTACCAGTTTGTCCCGAAAGAGAGCGATGTCGGCGCCCTCGTCGCGGCCCAGGAGGTTATCGACTTTGAGCAAGGGATACTCGCGGCCCTCTTGCCACCCGCGCACAACGCGAATCGAGGCGGGCTGAAACACCCCTTGCACTAGGGCTGAAAAGCCACCGATGCAAGCGCCCAGGATAACCAGGCCCATGGCGCCTCCCCAGAGGTGACCGCTACTGTCTGATGCCCGTTCCAGCGCCTTGAGCAAGCCAAAAAGAGCGCCGCCAACGAAGCCGCCGATGGCGCCTCCCATCGTGCCGTAGCTGAGCTTGCCAAGTGAGCGGCCCGCAATTCCCTCGCTGAGGCCCACGGCTAATCCAAGGAGCATCCACCCCAGTCCGCGTGAAAGGACTTCGCCGATCGCGCGCAATGTACCCGCTGTAAGGAGCCCATGTACGAGGTAGTAATTGACTTTTTCCCCAAGCCACATGCCCAGGGCCCCGCCGGCCGCCCCCAGGATGACGCCATAAGACGCCAAGCGGCAGAAGCGAATCAGCGACCGATCACGAATCGCCTCGACGCTGACGACAAGGTAGCCGATGAAGCCGCCAATCAGGGCGCCGCCAAACAATTCCTGAGCCGCGCTGCTCGAACTCTTGTCGCCAAAGATGCCAAAGAGCATCCAGCCGAGGAGTCCGCCTAGCGCCCCGAAGACGGCATTGAAATAGACGCGTATGAAAAGCGCCATCGTGCAGCCGCATCCTCTCTCTCAGCCAAAACCGGCGTTCGAACCGAATATATTGGTTTTAATGGCTGCGCAAGGCGATTGCAACGCGCGAATCCGCATGTTAATAATTGATTAATGCATCTGCGCGTTGCGGGCTGCCCAGCTGGCATTTGGGGGAGGAGTAATGACTTCGTTCTACGCGGTCAGATCGCATCGGGCGAAAAGATTCAATCGTTTCCCCGCTCTGACACCATGCTGCGTCGATCCTCTTCGATTCTTAAGCGTGCTTGGGCGCGGAGCTGATCGAGCACGCCTTTAATGTACTCCACGCGTCGCTCGCTCTCGAGTCTTCCCAACAAAGCGCTCTCGAATTGGATAGCCAACGTGCTGGTGTCCTTCTCGAATTCGCGAACGCTTGGCTCGACTCGAAGAGTCAGGGCCGCAACATAGTAGGTATCCTTGGGGTCGTTGCTAAGAATCCTCGTTTCGCCCGGAGTCTTCATCTCCAGGACCTGGCTCACGAAATCGCCGGCAGGAAATTCAATCTTGTCCTCGGGAACCTGATAAAACTCGTAATCGTCGCCAAGACCAGCCAGCGCCATCGGCTTCCTTCTCAATCTTGCGACGGCGTTGACGTCGATCATGCTTAGGCCCGCTTTCTTGGCCTGCGCGGGCAGATGCTTCAGCGCGTCGGCTTTAGCCTCGGATTCGATGTTCTTCGCCTCTGCTTCGGCCAAGGCTCGTGCCCTATCGAGTCGCCAAGCTTTCTCAACTTGCGGTAGTGCATCGGTGAACGACAGGACCCTTGCGTTCTCATCGGCGGTTTTCCAACAAAGGAAGATATTTCCCTCGCGGCCCAGTTGCTCCGGATCATAAAGCTTTGGCGGCTGGCCGCTTAACGTGTCGGAGAAGAATCGCTCTCCGAACTGCTTGTTCTTGGGATCGATCTGCCCGTTGCTTTTCTGGTAGGCCTCTCGCAATGGTTTGAGCCCTGCGTCGCCCACGACGTCGTAAATATCGTCCCAGCGTTCGCTACCTCCAAACTTCCAACCGCGGCGCTTGGCCTCGTCTTTAACAAATTGCTCTCGTTGCGTCTTGTGCTTGTCGAGTTCCTTTTTGAAATCGTCCAGCGCAGTGTTGACAAGTTCCTTGGAGACCTGCTCTTCGACCTTCGCCACGATCTCGGCCTGCACTACTTCCAGCGGGAGGTATTGCTCCGTCCAGGCATCCGGTTTCGACAAAGCAGAAAGAGTAACTGCTTTCGATATTGGGTTGCCGATAAAAGCAGGCGCCAAGAAGCCGAGTGCGGTCGGCACGCGGTTTTGTGCTTCTCGCTCGACCGCCCTGGCCAGCGACTTTGATTCTCGGAGCACGGCACTGCCCTGCGCACCTATGACGCTGCTGAGAGGGCTGCCTGCGGTCCCAAGCAATCCCGTGAACTGGCCAACTATGCTTGCAGCAGCATCCGCCCGCCGCTGATAGGCATAGGAATAAAAAACCAGGCTGAAGCCGGATTCAGTAAGGCCGGGGATCCTTAAGCCAGACTTTTCGTACTCATACTCGTTGAGAATAGGAATAAGCAGAGCGGGACCCTGCAGCGGCTGGCCAACCGACCCGGCGAGAAGTGAGAGGAGGATTTGGCGAGCCGCCTTTTGAGTTGCACCCCTATCTGTGGACGCTTCGATCCATTCCACTCGCACGCGTCTGGGCTGTTTGAATCCGGGCGTCGCCCTGAATGGAGCATATTCCACCTCCTTGTACTTCTCGAAGAGTTCCTTCAGTTCATCTGTGGTCGGCTGCTCTTTGACCCGCGCTACAAACTTGCTCACGGGAACAGGAAGCATGGTCACGCTGACCATCGTGCGATTTTTCCGGTAGAACTCCCATAGTTCAGCGGGCGTGACGAAAGCGGGCGTCCGAATTGCCCCTTCGGGATCGAACCCGGTGAAAGCGGCACGGGCCAAGCGTACCCGAAACTCATCGTTCAGGGCATTGAGGAGCTGCTGGGGAGATATGCGGCTCTCCCGGGAATTCATGTAATTCAGAATTTTGTTGGCGTCGTCTCCGGACAAAGAGTGCCAGGTCTCCAAGTTGATGGCCAGCTTAACGTCTTCGGTCTTGAGCTGAATTCCCAAGGCGTCGGCCTGGTGCTTCCAAATCAAGAAATCGAGTAGTCCATCGAGTGTAAGACTGCCCCCAAAATAAAGGCCTGATCTCCCTTCAAGTCCTTCGTTCTGACTCTGTAGGATCTCACGCTCGAAGACATTCACCAGGGCAGCAATTTTTGTTGCTGAAGCATCCTTCTTCTCGCTGCCTAAGCTCGTCTGGAGAATTTGGAGGCGACGTATCATCATGTTGAGTTGTCGATAATATTCCGCCAATCGACCGAATTCAGGATAAGCAGCTAATTGCCGAGAACTCCCGACCTTTTGCAGCTGTTGCTGAAGATTCTTATCGAATTCCGGTACTGTCTTTAAGACGTCGTCGATCAGTTTTCTTTGGGCCTCCTGGGTAGCAAAAGCCATGAACTCATTGGCGAGCCGGCGCTGTTGTCTCAGGAATACGATCTCCTGTTGATCGATCGATTTGCCGTAGAGGTTTGCCACCTCTGTCTTGCCGCGGGACTGGCCTCCAAAAAGGCGCACCAGCTCAGAAAACACGTCGCCGCCGGCCGAAACCCCGCTCATGGCGACGAAGGTGAACATGCAGAGGATCGTCAGCCCTGCGAACAGAACCTTCTGATGTTTACGGAAGGTATGGAACGGATTGAAAGCCATTAGCCATCCTCAACTTATGACAGACGATTCGGCCATGAATAACGGCGCCGGACTTGACACTTGACAAAGCCGTGTAGTATGGGTGAGTGGCAGACTAACCAAAATAGCGATTGTAGTGAGTTCGCGGTGAAACACAACGTCAACCCGATACGAGCGAGCTTGCCCTAACCAGGCCGCAGCCGCACAGAGGAGCCTCACGGTGGCAGCACGGAAGAAAAAGAGTCTGGTGATCGTTGAGTCACCCGCCAAGGCAAAGACCATCCACAAATACCTGGGACCGGATTTCGAGGTGGCCGCCAGCAAAGGCCATGTTCGCGATTTGCCCAAGAAGGATTTCGGCATCGATATCGAAAACGGCTGGGTACCGACATACCGACCGCTCCAAGATCGCAAGGATGTGCTTGCCGCGCTCAAGAAACAGGCGGCCAAATCGGGAGATGTGTACCTCGCTCCTGACCCAGATCGCGAGGGCGAGGCGATCGCCTGGCATCTGAAAGAAGCCCTGGGACTCACAGATGAGCGCACGCACCGGGTCACGTTCAATGAAATCACCAAGCGTGCCATTCAAGAAGCGTTTGCCCGGCCGGGCACCATCGATATGGACCGGGTCGCTGCCCAGGAAGCCCGGCGCTTTCTGGACCGCGTGGTGGGCTACAAGCTCAGCCCTCTCCTCCGTACAAAGGTCGCCCGCGGGCTGAGCGCGGGCCGGGTGCAATCCGTGGCCGTGCGGCTCATTGTGGATCGCGAGCGCGAAATTCAGCAGTTCAAGCCCGAGGAGTACTGGAAGATCACGGCCGTTCTGGCGCCGGAAGACCTCGTCAAGAAGCCGAGCAAGACGAAGGCCAAAACCGGCAAAAGCAAAGCCGCGGCGAAAACAGAGACAGAGGATGACTCCCAGGAGGAGGCGACGCAAAAGGCCCTAAAGGTACCCGAGGGCGCATTCGCGGCCGAACTAGCCGAGTGGGCCGGCAAGAAGTTCGAGTCCCACAATGAAGAAGATACTACGGAGATCGTGGCTGCCCTCCAGGAAGCTCCTTACGTTGTTTCCAAGGTAGAAGAGAAAGAGCGGCTGGAAAGACCCGCAGCTCCATTCACTACCAGCACCTTGCAACAGCAGGCAAGCATCCGTCTTCACTATACGGCGAAGAAGACGATGATGCTGGCTCAGAGGCTCTACGAGGGCGTTGAGTTGGGCAGCGATGGCGCGGTGGCACTCATCACTTACATGCGTACGGACAGTACGCGCGTCTCCGACGACGCGCTCAAGGCGTGCCGCGAAACCATCGATAAGAAGTACGGGGCCAAGTACCTCCCATCTCAGCCCAACCGCTATGCCTCGGGCAAGAGCGCCCAGGAGGCGCATGAGGCCGTCCGCCCGACAGATCTTGAATACACCCCTGAAAAGGTCGCACGCTATTTGCCTCAGGACCTGCTCAAGCTCTACACGCTGATCTATAACCGTTTCGTTGCCAGCCAGATGACGCCGGCGGAGTTTGCCGTTACGAATATCGAGGTGCGGGCCAGCGAAGGCATATTCAAGTCTCAAGGCAAGATCTTGAGGTTCGACGGCTATCGCCGCGTGCTTCCCCCCGGCGGAAAGCAAGAAGACACCCTCCTCCCTGCACTTCAAGAAAAGCAGCCGCTGGACTTGCTGGAATTGTTGTCGACGCAGCACTTTACGCAGCCGCCGCCCCGCTATAGCGAGGCCTCTCTGGTGAAATCGCTGGAGAAAGAAGGTATTGGGCGGCCAAGCACGTACGCCGCCATCATCAGCAAGATTCAGGAACGCGGCTACGTCGAGCAGAAGGAACGGCGTTTCCATGCGACCGAGCTGGGCATGGTTGTGACCGATCTCCTGGTTGAGCACTTCCCGACGGTGATGGACCTCAAGTTCACCGGTCACATGGAGGAAGAGCTGGACCAGATCGAAGCCCGCAAGGTTCCTCGCGACGAGGTTCTGACGGAGTTCTGGGAGCCGTTCCGGCAAGCGCTCGAATTGGCCAAAACCAAAATGCAGTCTGTGAAGGGGGTAGAAAGCGATGAGAAATGCCCCCAGTGCCAACGGCCGTTGGTTGTCCGTTACAGCAAAAAGACCGGAAGCAAGTTTCTCGGCTGTTCAGGCTATCCGGAGTGCAGTTTCACCAAGCCCGTCAATGGTGAGGCTGGGAAGCAAGCCCCCGTGCCGACCGAACACAAATGCCCAACATGCGGCAAGCCGATGATTCAGCGCATGGGCTCCCGGGGCCCCTTCCTGGGCTGCAGCGGTTATCCGGAATGCCGGACGACGATGAATTTTGACAATGACGGCAAACCGGTCCTGGCAAGTAAGCCGACGGAGCACGTTTGCGATAAGTGCGGCAAGCCCATGGTGCTACGTGAGGGCCGTCGCGGACCCTTCCTGGCATGCACAGGTTATCCGAAGTGCCGCAATGCCAAGGAAGTCGATGCAGCAGGGAACCCGGTCCAGCCGATCGACACGGGCGTCAAGTGCGAAAAGTGCGGGGCGCCCATGGCCGTCAAACGCGGCGCGCGCGGTCCGTTCCTGGGGTGTAGTGCATATCCCAAGTGCCGAAGCACCAAGCCTGTACCGGAGGAATTGAAGGAACAAATCAAGGCTGCCATGCCCCCGCCAGCCCGAAAAGAAGTACCTGCCGTGGAGGTGACTGAAACTTGTCCCGAGTGCGGCGCCGCGATGAAGCTCCGGCCCAGCCGAAGAGGTTATTTCCTGGGATGCAGCAAGTACCCCAAATGCAAAGGCACTCGCGAGGCACCTCCGGAATTACTCGAGCAGGTCTAGCGTTCCCTCAGTCTTCGACTACGGGACAAAGATTGAAGGAAGAGTAAGATTTAAGAGGAAGATTACGATTACGAAGAGGATGAAGAGCACGATTCAGATTAAGAGTACGATGTCCTGTCTGCGCTGCCTATAAAGTCCTGCTCTTTCTCGTGCTCCTGCTCTTAATCCTCTTCCTGATCCTACTCTTCATCTTCATTCTTCCTCTTTGGCGTGCGGCGCTGACGCACGGGGCAGTCGAGGATTGACACAGCACCAGCGGCTTAATGCCTCAGAGATCGGGGGCATTCTCAATCCTGTCCACTTCGAGCAGCCGCCGGTCCGCATCGAAAACCGGAGGCGGCAGCATTTCTGCCAGGCCCCGGGCTTCCGTTTCGCTCAAGTCCGGCCGAGCATTTCCCGAGCCGCGAAACACAGGCAGCCCGCGTCGCAGCGCAATTATCTCCCGCCTGGTCCGGCCCTTGGGGGCATCAGGCCAGGGGTTAGTGCGCTCCTGAAACTCAAAGAACACTGGCACGACCTTTTGAATGTAACTCCAGTAGCCCGGGTTATCGGTCTGCACGAAGAACAACCCCCTGGGAACAAGTGCGCGGTGAACGAGCGCCAGAAACTCCGGGGTCACGAGACGCCGGTGCACCTGAGCGGGATCGTAGTATGGTTGTGGATGGTAGCAGTGGATCTCGGTGACAGAATGAGGCTGGACGAAACGTTCCAGCAACTGCTTGCCGTCGATCACCGCCCAGCGAATGTTTGCGAGGCCGCGCTGGTTGGCGCGCCGGGTTGCGTAGCGGATGACGACCGGCAAGATGTCGCTGCCAAGGTGATCGTGATCTTGCCGCCAGACCGCGCTGCCAATGAGAAACCGTCCGTTTCCGCAGCCGATGTCCAGCACAACGGGCGCGCGTCGGCCGAAGATATGTTGCCACTCTAGGACCCCATCCTTGGGTAAGCGTTTAAGAGCGGTGCGCGTCCACTGTGCTGGCTCCAGGATCTCTCCTGCAATGGGAACGCCAAACTCGCGTTCGATCTGTCGACGGGGTTTCATAAATAGTTCGTGTAACCTGGATCCCAGTGCGAAAAGTGGCTTGCCAACTGAATGAGAACCGGTACGAAGACTCCGTGGCCGGCGCGCGTTTCACGCCGTGTTACGCTTCATTTGTGGGCCGATCTTCTCGACATTGTGGGTAGAACTCGATGGATCATCTTTGGGCTCCGTGGCGCCTCGCATATGTCGCTTCCGCCAAGGTGCCAGCCGGCGCCGACCGGTGCTTTATCTGCCAGGGTCTGGATGGGCAGGATGACCGCCGCAACCTCATCGTGCTCCGCGCCCCTCTCGCTGTGGTAATTCTCAACAAGTTCCCTTATAACAACGGCCATCTCTTGATCGCACCCACGGCTCACAAGGGGCGGTTGGAGGACCTGAGTGCGGACGAGCTTTTGGAAACGATGGAAACGTTGCGGCGCATGGTCAGCTTGCTCGACCGCGTCCTGCACCCGGACGGGTACAATATTGGTGTGAACCTGGGGCGCGTAGCTGGTGCCGGCCTACCGGGGCATTTGCACTGGCACTTGGTCCCGCGCTGGCAGGGCGACGTCAATTTTATGCCCGTACTGGCGGACACCAAGGTCATCGTTCAATCCCTCGACTCACTTTACGATCTTTTGGCGGCAGCACTGAAGGGAAACGGCTGCTAGCTTGGCATGCAAATTAACTCACTCGGCAGCGAATCTATGAGCAGTCGCAAGAATACGCTCTTTGAGCCCCCCGACTGGCTGGATCGCGAAGACGAGGTCTTGGCTCCTTATGCGATGCGCACCAGGAACAGTCGAGGCCGCCGCCACCCGGAGAAAGCGCATCCTTTTCGAACGCTCTACCAACGCGACCGTGATCGCATCGTCCATTCGACAGCGTTCCGCCGGTTGATGTATAAGACTCAGGTCCTCGTCAATCAAACCAACGACCACCACCGCACGCGCCTTACACACACGCTTGAAGTGGCCCAAATCAGCCGAACGATCGCTCGCCAGTTGGGATTGAATGAGGACCTGACGGAGTCAATCGCGCTGGCGCATGATCTTGGCCATCCGCCGTTCGGTCACGCCGGGGAAAGCGCGCTGGATGAGTGCATGCGCGAGCACGGGGGTTTTGAGCACAACTGGCATGGGCTGCGCATTGTGGAGGAGCTGGAATATCGCTACGCCGACTTTCCGGGTCTCAATCTGTCCTGGGAGGTCCTCGAGTCGCTGGCGCTCCACAGCAGCAGGCGCGACGCTCCCGAGATCCAGCAATTCCTTTCTGTCGGGCTACCGCTGCTCGAGGCGCAGGTCGTTGATGCCGCCGATAGTCTCGCCTATGACACTCACGACATCGACGACGCGCTCTCTGTCGGAATCATCACCACGTCCGATCTGCACAAGGTCGAGTTTTGGCGCAGAGCAGAAGAAAAGGTTCAGCAAGAACACGCAACGATCGGGACGGAACAGTTTCAGCCGACCGTTGTCAGAGCCTTGATCGATTGGCAAGTTACCGACATCCTCGCATTCACGAGGAGGCGACTCGACCAAGAGGCAATCGAACGCGTGGAAGACGTGCGGCAGGGCCCCCGCCCCCTCGTTTCACCCAGCCCCGAGGTGCAGGCGTACAAAAGAGGGCTGGAGGAATTCTTGCACGACCGAGTTTACCGGCATTACCGCGTCATGCGCATGGCCGCCAAGGGCCGGCGCTTCGTTCAGCAGATATTTGCCGAGTACTGTCGCGCGCCCGAGCAATTACGGGATCGCTATGCCCAGCGGGCGAAGGATGGGCAACTGCAGCGCACGGTTTGCGATTATGTGGCTGGGATGACGGACCGCTACGCACAAGATGAATATCTGAGGCTTTTTCAGCCCTATACGAATGTGTAAGCTGATTGGACTCCCGCATGGCATTCCATGCCTGTACGATTATACGTAAGCTGTCCGCTTGCACTTTCCCTGGAGGTTTGGCCCATGTTAATTTGGATACTGCGAGGTTGCTTTGCCGCCATCATCATTGGGGTGGCGACATACGCGCTCGTTTATTATCGCTACTCCGGCGCAGGTATCGCGTCGTTCTGCGCAATTCTGCTCGTGGGCGTCCTGGCGATCGGTCTAGACCTCTTCATTCGCAACAAACAGATCACCACTCTCTCTGCGGTCTATTTTGGTCTATTGTTGGGCTTGGTGCTTAGCGCGCTGTTCTCGATGGCGATGGAGCCCTTGCTGAGCGTTACTAGCTCACTGGAGAACTCGCTGGCGCAGCCATTACGTGTGGTTGTGACCGTCGTTTGCTGCTACTTCTCCGTCTCGACCTTGTTGCAAACGAAGGACGAGTTCCGGTTTATCATCCCCTATGTAGAATTTCAAAAACAGATAAAGGGGGGAAGACCGCTAGCGCTGGATACCAGCGTAATTATCGACGGACGGATTGCCGATATTTGTGATACGCGGATCATCGACACCAAATTGTTGGTGCCCCGTTTTGTGCTGCAAGAACTTCAACACATTGCCGACAGCTCCGACAAACTGAAGCGCAACCGTGGCCGGCGTGGTTTGGACATTCTGAAGAGAATGCAGAGCAATCCCAAGGTGGAGCTTCAGGTACACGAGGCAAACCTTACCGAACTGCAAGACGTCCACGAGGTCGACGAAAGGCTGGTGGTCTTCGCCAAGGTGCTTGGCGCCCGCGTGGTGACGAATGACTACAACCTGAACAAAATTGCCCAATTGCAGGGCGTAGACGTGATCAACCTGAACGAAATCGCGAACGCGCTGAAATCGGTTGCTTTGCCGGGCGAGGTCCTGAACGTAAGAATCGTAAAGCCCGGCGATCAGGTTGGGCAAGGTGTAGGCTACCTTGACGATGGCACGATGGTCGTGGTAGAGCAAGGGCGTTCGGCGCTCGGTCAAGAAGTTGGCATCACGGTGACCAGCGTGCTCCAGACCAATGCCGGCCGTATGATTTTCGGGCGCATCGAAGGTCGCCCCGTTCTCGCTTAAGTGCAAAAGGCACAAGCACAGTTTTCAGCTCGCTCGCGGGACGAGCGGGTAGCAAGCCTTGTCGATGGCCGCGCCAAGGAGGGTTGGTGTGCGATACCGCTTTCTCGCATGTGCGCTCATCCTGTTTCTAGCAGAAGTCGGCACACTTGCCGTTGCTCAGGCTCCTGCCCCAGCTGGGCCACCCGGCATCAAGCCGGACCCTGGTATGCCTACGGACATCGCAAAGGTCGAACGGGTGCTGAACGCCCGTCGCGACTACCAATTGGCCCTAGAGCAACTCCGTTCTCACTACATTGCAACGGGTGACTTGGAACGAGCTAAATGGGCAGAAGATGAGCTGGTCCAGTTCCACCGCATTCCCAAGCAGGCCTATCGTCTCGAACTGGATGTGCCCACGCCCCGGCTGGAGGCCAAGTACAATATTCCGGGAGCCAATGATCTTTACCGCAAGGCCATGACGTACAAGGACAAGGGTTGGGGGGGCACAGAATACATCGATAACCAGCGCCGCGCCGAGCTGCTCTTCCAACAAATCCTCAGTCTCTACCCCGAAAGCGACAAGATCGACGATGCCGCTTACCAACTAGGCGACATCTACGAGAGTCGAGCCTACAAGCAATATCGCCGGGCGGCCCTGTACTACGAGCGGTGTTTCCAGTGGAATCCTAATACCCAGTTCGACGCCCGTCTTCGCGCAGCTCGTCTCTACGACAAGTATCTCCAGGAGCGCAGCCACGCGATGGAGCTTTATCGCGACATCACAACGCACGAAACAGATCCGAAAAGGATTGCCGAGGCCGAGAAACGCATGTCGGAACTCGCCGCCAAGAAGTGAACCTCCCGCCATCCCTTCAGCCAAGCTAGAATACCTTCAGCATCTTGCGACTCCCCAAGACTGGCTGACGCTGGTACCGGCATGGCGCGCTCCGAATGGAAAGCTCCGATACTGCTCTCAATCCTGGCGGCGTTGATAACGCTCGCCATGAAGTGGGCAGCTTATTACCTGACCGGCTCCGTGGGGCTGTTTTCCGAAGCTGCAGAGTCGGCGATCAATCTGCTCGCGGCACTGACGGCCTTCTTGTCCCTGTGGTACGCAGCTCGTCCCGTCGATCCTTCGCATACTTACGGGCATGAGAAAATCGAATACTTCTCCAGCGGCCTGGAGGGCAGCCTCATCGTGGTTGCCGCCTTCAGTATCGGCTGGTTTGCCCTGCGACGATTTCTTACCCCAGAACCCCTTGATCGCCTCGGTCTGGGAGCCGTCATCGCGTTGGCCGCAGCCTTGATCAACTCGGTGGTAGCCTGGGTCCTTCTCCGCGCCGGCCGGAAAATGGGCTCGATTGCCTTGGAAGCTGGAGGCCGCCACCTGGCAACCGACGTCTGGACATCGGCCGCTGTCATTGCCGGTCTTGTTCTGGTCACGTTGACAGATCGGCCATGGCTCGACTCGGCCATGGGATTGATCGTGGCGGCCAACATTCTCTGGACAGGGTTCGACCTTCTCAGGCGTTCCTTCAATGGATTAATGGATCACGCGCTTCCCGTCCAGGTGCAGGCAATCGTGCGTGCCGCCATCGAAGGGCAGCTCGAACCGGGGATGGATTATCACGCCCTGCGCACCCGGCAAGCGGGGGTGCGCCGCTTCATCGACTTTCACCTGCTTGTCCCTGGCGAAATGACCGTACACAAAGCTCATGAGATCACCGGGAGAATAGAGGATTCCGTAAAGGCTGCAATGCCGGAAATGGAAGTCAGCGTTCATATTGAACCCATCGAGGATCGCGCGGCCTGGGAAGACAGTGAGCTGGTTCGCATCGAACAGGCCGCCCGCCGGGCACAGGGAGATGAGTCGGTCCGCGAGGGTTCGAGCTGATCTTTCCTGGAGTCAAACTGCACGATGTTGGGCAGACCACACAGAATAAGACAGGCCTAATTTCCCGCGCCGGTGTACTCCGGACGTTGTTAGCCCACAATGGCTGCATTAAGATAGCCAGCGCGAAGATTCCCGCCTGAATTCCCGCCAACGAGGTCCCACGATGAAGCCGCGCCGAACTGCATCTCTATTTCTGCTCCTGCTCTGGCCGGTAACCCTTGTTCTTGCTCAGCCCCTGTCGGGGACCAAACCGCTTACTCGCGAGGGCGATTTGGCGGCGCAGATGGTTGCGGGAATAGATCGCTACTTGATGCATGAATTGGACGCGGCGGTCGAACGTCGCCAGCAGTTCTGGAAGCCCGATTACTCCTCCGCGGATGCTTATGCTCGCTCGGTAGAGCCGAACAGAAAACGTCTTCGGCAGCTCCTGGGGGTTGTCGATTCACGCCTGCCGGTGAAAGATTTGGATTATGTGAGCACAACCAGCAGCCCCGCGCTCGTTGCCGAAGGCGCCGGGTACAAAGTCTATGCCGTGCGTTGGCCTGTTTTCGATGGAGTCGACGCGGAAGGACTGCTTCTGATGCCGGCAAGGCTCACCGGAGCAAGTGTTGTCGCCATCCCCGATGCCGATTGGACGCCGGAGATGCTCGTAGGGCTTGCTCCAGGCACACCACCCGGTGCGCAATTTGCTCGCCTGCTGGCAGAGAACGGCTGCCAGGTGCTGGTTCCCACGCTCATCGATCGAGCGGACACATGGTCTGGCAACCCGAAGTATCGCATGACCAATCAACCCCACCGCGAGTTCGTTTACCGGATGGCTTACGAGATGGGGCGGCATATCATTGGTTACGAAGTGCAGAAAGTGCTGGCTGCCGTGGATTGGTTCGCCGGGCAATCCGAGGCGCGCCCCATCGGCGTGATCGGATATGGTGAAGGTGGAATGGTCGCACTTTATAGTGCGGCCCTCGATACGCGGATCCGAGCAACCGTGGCAAGCGGCTATTTCGGGCCCCGTGAAGTAGTTTGGAAAGAACCTATCTACCGAAATGTCTGGAGCTTCGTGCGCGAGTTTGGAGACGCGGGGGTGGCCATGCTCGTGGCACCGCGGTCGCTGATCATCGAGAATTCAGCCGTTCCGTCCATTAAAGGCCCCCCGCCGGCGCGCGGCGGACGCGGTGGCGCCGCGCCGGGAGAAATCGATTCCCCCAGACTGGAGGCCGCACGAGCAGAAGCCGCACGAGCGATTGCCTATGAGAAGCTCAAAGAAGGTAATCGGTCCAATCTGCAGGTCCTTGAGAGTGCCCTCCCGGGCGAAAATCGTACGCTGGTCGAGTTTTGTCGTGCGCTAGCGATGCCAAACGCGCTGAGGACTCCCGGCAACCGGCCCACGGACCTTCGAAAGGACTTCGGTCCATCTTCGAGACAGCATCGCCAATTTGATCAGCTTTGTGCATTCACGCAGAAATTGATGCGCGAAGGGGAGTTCCGTAGGCAAGAGTTCTGGGCCAGAGCGGACACTTCCTCCGTGGAAAAATGGCGCGCCTCTTGCAAGCCTTACCGCGACTATTTCTGGGAAGAGGGCATCGGCAAGCTGCCCGACCCAACCGAACCCATGAACCCGCAGACGCGCCTGGCGTATGACGAGCCCCGCTGGAAGGGCTACGAAGTCGCGCTGCACCTGTATCCGGATGTGTTCGCCTACGGCATTCTCCTCTTGCCCAAGGATCTCCAACCGGGTGAACGTCGTCCCGTCGTCGTCTGCCAGCACGGGCTGGAAGGCCGGCCGCAAGACGTCGTGAACCCCAAGACCAGAACGCCCTATTACAATTCGTTTGGTGCTCAGTTGGCCGATCGCGGCTACATTGTCTATGCGCCGCAGAATCCCTATATCGGCCAGGAGCACTTCCGAGTACTCCAGAGAAAGGCCAATCCTCTCGGCCTGTCGCTATTTTCTTTCATCGTCCGCCAGCATGAACGGACGCTCGATTGGCTTGCCCAGCTTCCCTGCGTCGACCCGGAGCGGATCGCGTTCTATGGCCTATCGTATGGCGGCAAGACAGCGATGCGCGTGCCAGCCATCCTGGAGCGCTATTGCCTTTCCATTTGTTCGGGTGACTTCAACGAATGGATCTGGAAGAACGTCAGCCAGGATTTCAAGGCTAGCTATATGTTCTCCGGTGAATATGAAATGTACGAATTCAATCTCGGCAATTCGTTCAACTATGCCGAAATGGCGTCCCTCATCGCCCCCCGGCCGTTCATGGTGGAACGAGGCCACGATGATGGCGTCGGCATCGATGAGTGGATCGCCTACGAATATGCGAAGGTTCGCCGCCTCTATTCTCGACTCGGGATACCGGAGCACACCGAAATCGAGTTCTTCCCGGGCGGCCACATGGTCAACGGCAAAGGCACTTTCGCCTTTCTGGATCGCCAACTCAAATGGCAACCTCCGAAATAAGTTCATCCACGCATCGACCCCCAAAGGAACAGAATATGGCGGAACAAGATCAGTGGAATAAGAGATACGAATCCGGGGAGACTCCTTGGGACACGGGAAAGCCGTCGGCGGAACTGCAGCGCGTCGTGAAGAAAGAGAACATCTGCCCTTGCAGGGTTGTCGAGCTGGGATGCGGTACCGGCACGAATGCACTCTGGCTGGCATCGCAAGGATTCGAGGTAACGGGCATTGATCTCAGTCCTGTGGCCATCGAACGTGCGCGGCAACGATCGAGCCAACTCGGGGTGGCTGTGCGTTGGATCGCCGCCGATCTGCTCGATTTGCCCGACCTGGGTGAACCGTTTCCCTTCTTTTTCGATCGCGGCTGCTATCACGTGGTCCGGCGAATCGACGTTTCACGATTCTTGGTAACGCTCTCCCGGCTGACGAAGCCAGGATCTTTGGGATTGGTGCTCACCGGTAACGCGCGGGAACCCCACGACCCGGGACCGCCGGTTGTAGAAGAGAGGGAGCTTCGAGAGGAACTGGGTCAGTTCTTTGAAATCGTGGGGCTACAAGAGTTCCGGTTCGACCAGGTTGAGAAAGACGGTATGCGCTTCCTGGGCTGGTCTTGCTTCCTCCGCAGACGCGCGCTTCTGCCGAACTAATCGGGCTCGGCGGCAGGCTGCAAGGCCCGGCCATGCTCGTCGTAGAAGGCGTTATGAAGCAAGAAGATCAGTTCCACGCCCAGTCCCAGCACGTGCAGCCTGCGGCGCAGTTGATGAAACGCGTACGGGCCGAGCCGGCGTCCAATCAGCGCCCGCAGATGTTCTGAACACAAGTCGATCTCGACGGGCGTGGTTGCCTGGAGTGGAAATGTGAGATAGCGCACCGTCCCGACTTTGCTGCAAACTGCACAGCGGTTTTTCTCAGTGTGCTCGGTAAGTGGTTCTGCGAGGCCGAGGACGAGAGACTCCTGGCATTCTGGGCAATATGCCTTGCTCCCTATGTGGTCCCATTTCCGGTCGTCAGACCCGCAACGGCAACAAGGAACAGTACTGGGAACGTTCCGGCTTGGGGCCAAACGCAGGCTGTCCATCCATCGCCTCCGACCGTACGAGCTGCACCGTCTCACCTGACGGGGCTACCTGAACACGAACGTTGGCACCTCTTTTATTCGGCCATTTTTGGCTGTCGCCGTCACTTATTCCCGCAACCGGCAGGCGTAGGCAAGGAAAGCGCAGACGGGAAGATTCAAAGCAAGTTGGAAATTACCAGGATCTGACGTGCCCGGCGCGCTCGCCGGGCTCTATCCCACGGGCTCAGCGATCGGTTCTTCCGTTTCGATGGGTTCAATGACCGGTGTCGGCAGCTCGGCCTGCTCTGTAAGATGCGATCCCGTGGGGTCCCCCATTCCCTCGGGCCAGATGTGGAAGCCTCCACGCAGGGAAATGTCATGCTCAGGGATTTCCCACACGCCCCAGATGCCTTTCCCTTCATTAAACCCGTTGTAGAAAACGTCGTGCTTGCCGACGTAGCTCTTGGTCCAATGGCATTTGCCATCCACTAGCTGGTAGCTGCCGCGGACAAGGAATGTGCCTACCCAATCTCGCCCCTCGCCCGTCATCTCGCCATGACGAAAAGTCAGGTGTAGCTCCATCAGGTTTCGACCCGGCACCGAGGGTTGAAGAAAATAACCTGTCCAGGGCCCACTGGGAAAGCGGGGATCCGATTCGAGACCTTTTTGTTCTGAAGCAGCCACAATCTCTCCGTGGCTTCCGGAACCGGGAGCCGGTCAGTTTTGCAACTGTTCCGTTGCCAGCTTGACGGCCAGCTTTAGGGCCTCGGGTAGTTTGCCAGGCTCTTTGCCGCCGGCCTGGGCCATGGTCGGCTTGCCGCCGCCACCGCCGCCCACCACCTTGGCAACCTGGCCGATCAATTTGCCCGCGTGAATGCCCTTTTGGACCAGATCGTCCGTCACGGCTGCGATGAGCTGAACCTTGCCGTCTTCCGCCCAGCCAACGACCACAATCGCGCTGGCCGCCTTATGTCTGAGGCGGTCCACCTGCTCCCTGAGTTGCACTTCCGGGCCCGCAGGCAATTCACCGACGATGATCTTGGTGCCATTGATTTCAGTCGCCTCGGCGAGAAGCATGTCGGCGATGCCCTTGAGGTCCGCCGAGGCTCCTTTTTTCAGTTGCTGCTGCAGCTTCTTGATCTCCTCTTGCAGGCTGTCCACGCGATTGAGAACGTCTTCGGGCTTGCAACGAAAGCGATCGGTCAATCCCGCGATGACAGCTGCCAACCTTTGCACGGTGGCTGTCGATTCACGGCCCGTAACGCCGATGACCCGCCGGATTCCTTTGCCGACCGCTTCCTGGCCGACGATTTTGAAGAAACCTGCTTGTCCGGTGTGGTTCAAATGCGTGCCTCCGCAGAATTCCACGGAAGTATCCGCCGTGACGTCTTCGACCCGTTCGGCGCCGATCAGCAACACGCGCACCGGATCCGGATACTTCTCGCCGAAGACAGCACGCACGCCAGCGATGTTTTTTGCCTTGGCCAAAAGCATCACGATCGGCTTGACGGGCAAGTCGGCATAGATCTTTTCGTTAACAAGCCTTTCGATTTCTTTGACTTGCTCTTCTGAAAGCGGCTCCGAGTGCGCGAAATCGAAACGCATCTTGTCGGGATCGACCAACGACCCCTTTTGTTCAACGTGAGCACCCAGGACATGCCGCAGCGCCCAGTTCAGGAGGTGCGTAACCGTGTGATTGCGCATCGTGTGGAGGCGCGCGCCTGTTACTTCGAGGGCCGCTCGCTGCCCTTCCTCGAGGTGCCCTTCCACGACCCGGCCAATGTGCAATACGCTGTCGCCCAGCTTTTGGGAATCTTCGACTTCGAACTGTCCGGTAGACGTCGCAATCGTTCCGCTGTCACCGACCTGGCCGCCTTGCTCGGCATAAAAGTTCGTTCGGTCCAGCAGGAGTGCGGCCTCTTCGCCGTTGCTCAGCCGTCCCGAACGGACCACCTTGCCGTCCATGACCCAGCCCTGGATTGTGCTCCCCGCGGTGGACAAGCTCTGATACTTGGGTGAATCATCCGTCCTGGGCAGAGCGCCGCTCACGGCGCTGATGGCCACTTTCTTGCGGGAGCCGCGCGCTTTGCGTTTCGCCTCCTCTCTCAATTCCTCATAGCGCGGACGATCTACTTCGAGTTGCACCTCCCGCGCCATTTGCTCGGTGATGTCGATGTAGAGTCCGTAAGTGTCGTGAAGCAGAAAGGCGTCGGCGCCGCTGATACGAGCCGTTTTGGACGTCCGTGCCCGGTCCGCCGCCTCGTCGAACAGGCGCATTCCGCGATCCAAGGTGCGGATGAAGCTTTCTTCTTCCTCTCGGATCTGCGCGGCCACACGCGTCGGGTTACGCTGGAGTTCGGGAAACGCCGGGCTCATCATCTGGACGATCGTCGGAACCACCTCACAGAGGAATGGTTTTTTGGCGCCAAGATACTGGCGACCATAGCGCTCTGCACGACGCAGAATGCGGCGGAGTACGTACCCTCTCCCCACGTTGCTCGGCTCAGCACCATCAGTCAGCGCGAAGACGAGCGTGCGGATATGATCCGCAATCACCCGATAGGCAGTGTCCTTGAAGTCAGCCAGTTTGCCGCCATACGGAGCAGCACCAGTGATCTCCTTGATTGCCGCAAAAATTGGGGTGAACAGGTCGGTGTCATAATTGCTGTTTTTGCCCTGCAAGACTGAGGTGATGCGTTCGAAGCCCATGCCGGTGTCGACATGCTTGGCCGGCAGCGGCGTCAGCTTGCGATCCTCGCCGCGGTTGAACTGAATGAACACAAGGTTCCAAATCTCGATCACATCAGGCCGGCCGGCATTGACCAGCTTCCCCCCGCTCTTGTCAGGGGTTCGATCAATGTGGATCTCCGTACACGGGCCGCACGGGCCGGTCTCCCCCATTTCCCAGAAGTTGTCCTTTTTGTTTCCGAGGTGGATATGGGATGGGGAAATGTCCGTCTCGGACTGCCAAAGGGCCGCACTTTCGTCATCTGCGGCCAAGTCTTCGGAAGCATCTCCCTCGAAAACCGAAACGTGTAAACGCTCTTTATCGAGTTTCCATACTTCCGTAAGGAGTTGCCAGGCCCACCCGATCGCTTCCTTCTTGAAATAGTCACCGAACGACCAGTTGCCGAGCATTTCAAAGAAGGTGTGGTGATAGGTGTCCTTGCCCACGTCATCGAGGTCATTGTGCTTGCCACCGGCGCGGATGCATTTCTGCGTGTTGACGGCCCGCTTGTAAGGGCGCGTCCCGATCCCCAGGAACACGTCCTTGAACTGATTCATGCCGGCATTAGCGAAGAGAAGAGTCGGATCGTCCAGAGGCACGACGCTGCTGGATTCCACGAACGTGTGTCCGTGTTTCTGCACAAAAAAGTCAATGAACTGCTGCCGGACTTCGTTGGCACTCAACATGGAAAGCGGCCTCTGCTCTGCGATCGGGACTTACTTGATGAGACGAAAGATAAAGGGGTATCGAAAGCTACGGCCGCTGTTGGCTTGGATGCCAGCGATGACACAGCAGATAATGTTGTAAACAATTACCACGCCAAGAAGCACAAAGCCCACGACGATGCACATGAGCGCGATGCAGATGATCTTATAAACCAGGATGTTAATCTGGAAGTTGAGAGCCTCCTTGCCATTCGCGTCTACGAACTTCGAGGTGTCTTTCTTGATTAGCCAGCAAACCAGAGGGCCAATGAAGGTCAAACCTGCTGCGAAGTATGCTAGCAACGGCGAGAGATGGCAGAGCATTCCCCATGTTCTCTCCTCATTGGTTAGGCCGGCCGGCTCTTCTTCGTGTACTGCATCATGTACCGGTTCTTCGTGGCTCATTGCTGGCTCCCGTGACCAGGTTATGGGAAGGGTATTCGTGCCATTTTGGTAAGCTCAACGCCCCATGTGAAACAAGCAGCATCGTTTACTGCTCTCCCCTACCAACCTGTTCGTCGTAAGCACGCTGTGCTTGCAGGTAAACTTCACGGAGTGCTACATGGCGCTCCCTCGCGACACGGGCGCAGTCTTCGTACTCGGGAGAAAATACAGCCGCCATCCCCTGCCGCCAACCAAGCTTTCCTTGAATGGGTCCCCAGCAAGTTTCCACAGTGCAGGATTGCCGCTGCAACTTATGCCGGTTCACAGGATATCGTCGGATGCCGAACGTAGTGGTTTCCCGAAATAGAATGGCCTCGAGAGAGAGCAAAACGGCTTCGGGCGCTAGAACAGTTAGTAGCACGCCCGGCCTGTTCTTTTTCATGAAGATGGGAGTGGTGAACACGTCGAGCGCCCCAGCCTCTAGGAGTCGCTCGTAGCAGTAGCCAACGACCTCCGCGGGCAAATCGTCCAGGTTCGTCTCTAACACCCAGACTTGATCTATCTCAGCGGACACGCTGTCCGAGCCCACGAAGAGCCGAAGCAAGTTTGGTTGTTCGGGGAAGTCGCGCTGTCCTGCACCGCAACCTATCCGCTCGACTCTCATCACCGGAGAGTCGATCCAACGCTGCACCACCGTTGTCAGAATTGCCGCTCCCGTCGGCGTCGTCAATTCTGCCTGAATGGACGACGGAGCGAGCGGCACACCCTTGAGCAATTCCGCAGTTCCCGGGGCAGGAATCGGCATCAAGCCATGGGCGCACTGAACCATGCCGTTGCCCGTGGGAACGGACCGGCTCGTGAACTGCTCGACGCCCAGCAGGTCCAGGCCAATGGCAGCGCCCACGATGTCGGCAATGCTGTCTAACGCGCCCACTTCGTGGAAATGCACTTTCTCCATCGGCAACCCATGGGCGACCGATTCTGCCTCGGCTAATCTGCGGAAGATCCGCATGGCGAGATCGTATTGCTTGGACGACAGGCTGCCACGCTTCAGGATCGCCTCGACCTGAGGTAGGTGACGATGGCTTTTTTCGTCCGTTGCCTCGATGCGAACGGCAGTTGCTGCAAAACCGCCTTTGCGCACTTTCTCAGCATGAAGTTGAATGGGTAACCCCAGGGAATCAATGCCCTGGCGGATAGCTGCAACATACACTCCCGCGTCGATCAACGCTGCGACGGTCATGTCGCCGCTAATACCACTGAAACAATCGAAGTGAGCGCTTTTCATGGATCTCTTGCTCCTGCTGATGGGATTTTATGGCGCTTCACGAGAACAACCTAGAAGTCAGCCGCGCTCCGCAGCCTATTTTTGTACTAGACTGCAGAAAGAGACGAGGTGTTCACTATATTCATGAGGAATTCCCCTGGTGCATGACCTGCAGCCCTATTTGGACGCGCTCGAAACCCAGGCACATCCCCAGGGCGGGTGGGGCTATGCCCCAGGCGGAGCAGTCCATCTTGAGCCGACCTGCCTAGCCATCCTGGCCCTGTCGCTGCATCCTGGTAGGCATCAGGAGGTGATATCGAAGGCCCAATCCGCACTAGCCGCCAGCAAGGCGTCGGACGGCTCTTATCGCCTGAAAGATGACCGCGAAGAGGCCATTTGGCCCACCTCGCTCGTGCTATTCGTGCAAGCAGCAACCTGCTCTCCGTCTTCGGAAAGAGAGCGCAGCGCTTCCCGACTCCTTTCCTGGCAGGGCCTTCAGCCCGACGAAAAAAACGCCATAGAGGTCCATGATATCGACTTGCGGCTACTGGGCTGGCCCTGGGCCGAGGGCAACTTTTCCTGGGTGGAGCCGACCGCCTGGGCTTGCTTGGCTCTCAGCCGGGCTGGTTATGGAGATCATCCTCGCGTCGAGGAAGGGCAACGTCTGCTTCTGGACCGTGCCTTCGACGACGGCGGGATTAACTACGGCAATCGCCAGGTTCTTGGCCGCCGAACCGACCCCATTCCCGGTCCCACGGCACTGATGCTGCTCGCATTGCAAGGCCACGGCAGCCACCCACGCGTGCAAGCTTCAGTCTCTTATTTGCTCAAGCAGGCCTTGGTGAGTGATGATCTGGAGCACCTCTGCTGGAGCAAACTGGCCCTCGCCTGCCATGCCACTCATCCTGGAGTGAAGGACGCCCTCCCCCTTATCGATGATTGCATCGTGGCTGTGTACGGGAGGAAATCAGACCCGAATTGGCGCTGCCCTACCCTGCCGCGCGTAGCCCTGACGGCTCTTGCACTCTCCACCGGCCAGACCAATCCATTCCGACTGGCTGATGATCCCATTCTACCCGAAGGAAAAACGGTATTGCCGCTTCCTGGATCGAATAAAAGGCAGGCGAATCGGCGGCTCTCCTGGAGCCAGCGTCTCACTTCGACTTTCCGAGGACTGGCGGTCGAGGCGGTTGGACGCCTACGGCCTTTGCCGCCACAGGCCGCCGTCCACATCGCCCGGGCCAACGATTACAACGGCGATCTGGCGGGCATTCTTGGTGACCAATTCCAATCGTTCCGGCAGCGGGTGCCGCTATCGGGGAAACGTGTGGTTCTCAAGCCAAACATCGTCGAGTATCACCGCGATAAGGTCATCAACACTGACCCTCGCGTTGTCGGCGCTGTCATCGAGTTATGCCGACGCGAAGGTGCGGCTGAGGTGATCGTCGCAGAGGGCCCCGGGCACTGGAGAAATGTCGAGTACCTGGTCCGCGCGAGCGGCATGGCAGATGTGCTCAGCCACTACGGAGTCTCGTTCACCGACCTTAACCATGACGACCCGGTCAAAAGTCCAAACCTGGGCCGGCTCACGGGGCTGGAGTTTCTTTACCTGGCACGTACCATCACCTCGGCCGATGTCCTGATCTCCTTGCCCAAGATGAAAACACACCATTGGGCCGGGGCGACGCTATCATTGAAGAACCTTTTCGGCACCCTTCCTGGAATCTGTTACGGTTGGCCCAAAAACGAACTCCATTGGCGAGGCATCGACAATAGCATCGTCGACATTGCCCTTACCCGAACGCCCGATCTCGCCATCGTGGACGGGATTGTAGGCATGGAAGGGGACGGTCCGCTGAACGGGACCGCCAAGCACGTTGGCGCGCTGATCATGGGATCAGACCCGCTTGCTGTTGATGCTACCTGTTGCCGACTTATGCAGCTCGATCCCCAGAAGATTGGTTACATGATCCTTGGCTATCAGAAGAGGCTCGGTTTGCTGCAAACTACAGAAATTCAGCAAATTGGTGAAGATATCGCCAGCATGTCGCAACCATTCGAGACCGTAGCGCACTTTCAGGCCCTTCGATTCGCCCAATCAGCCTAGCCAGGTGCACGTTCAGGACAGTTGTCGTAAGATCACCGGCCGCGAATGGAGGAAAGAAAAGCGGCGGAAAAGCGCCGCACTCTAAAATTGCCTTCTATGGACTGCGGCGCTTTTCCGCCGCTTTTGGTTTTCTTTCCTCACTAATTCACTCCGACAATCCTTTGCAGAAGTTGGGAGCCCGAATTTGTTTTGCTCCCGGCGTGAAATTCGCGCCGTTTTCGCACGTCCTTCCTCTACCTTGATTTGTCTACCTTACACCATTAGAATGCCTCAGGGTGGGCCTCGCGAAGGAGGGAAATGGCGGAGAGGAAGGCACTTGCCGCGAACGAAGCCGATTTTGCACCGCGAAGTACACTCTGGTTCTCCAGGCAAACGCCGCTCACCCCGATGTTCCATGAGGAAAGAGCAGGCTGCTCGGCTGGCTATCAAGAGCTAAGCTTGTCAGCGGCTCTTTCAATCCCTCGGATACCGGAGCGGTTGCATAGAACCGAAATCTCGAAACTCGCATCTAACCAAAAGTGGCTCGCTTGTGATCTCACCACGGCGTTTAACGGCGTCGTGACCGGGGTCCGACTTGTCGGAGATGGAACGAATGTATGAACGTTTTACAGACCGGGCCCGCAAGGTCATGCAGCTGGCCAATCAAGAGGCCCAGCGTCTCAACCACGAGTACATCGGTACGGAACACATCTTGTTGGGGCTGGTCAAGGAAGGCTCCGGAGTCGCCGCCAACGTCTTGAAAAATCTCGACATCGATTTGCGGAAGATCCGGCTGGAGATCGAGAAGCTCGTTCAGTCGGGACCCGATATGGTGACAATGGGCAAGTTGCCCCAGACCCCGAGAGCCAAGAAGGTCATTGAATACTCGATTGAGGAGGCACGGAACCTCAATCACAATTATGTCGGTACAGAACACTTGCTCCTGGGCCTCCTGCGCGAGCAGGAAGGCGTCGCGGCTCAAGTCCTCATGAACCTCGGGCTGAAGCTGGAGGACGTGCGCGAGGAGGTACTTAATTTGCTGGGGCATAACATGGATTCAGGCGAAAGCAGCAGCGGCAGCGGCGGCGGGGAACGGACAGCCAACAAGGGGAAGTCCAAAACTCCGGCTCTCGATAGCTTTGGACGCGATCTCACGGAACTGGCCCGACAGGGAAAACTTGACCCCGTGATCGGCCGGCAGAACGAGATCGAGCGGGTGATCCAGGTTTTGAGCCGCCGGACCAAGAACAACCCGGTCTTGCTGGGTGAAGCCGGCGTGGGCAAGACTGCCATTGTGGAGGGACTGGCTCAGCTGATCGTCGATAGCAACGTTCCCGAGCTGCTCCGTGATCGGCGCATCGTCGTGCTCGACCTGGCCATGATGGTGGCTGGCACAAAGTACCGCGGCCAATTCGAAGAACGCATCAAGGCGGTAATGAACGAAGTACGCCGGGCGAAGAACACCATTCTGTTCATCGACGAATTGCACACTCTGGTCGGCGCTGGCGGCGCGGAAGGAGCCATCGACGCTTCCAACGTCCTGAAGCCAGCCCTGGCACGCGGTGAAATCCAGTGCATCGGCGCCACGACCATGGACGAGTATCGCAAGTACATCGAGAAGGACGCCGCTCTCGCTCGCCGCTTCCAAGAAATCATCGTCAATCCACCCTCGAAGGATGAGACGGTAGAGATTCTTCGCGGCCTCCGCGACCGTTATGAGGCCCACCATCGAGTCCAGATTCAGGATGAAGCCTTGGGTGCCGCTGTCGAGTTGTCGGATCGCTACATTAGCGGCCGTTACCTGCCAGATAAAGCCATAGACGTGATTGATGAAGCGGGTGCCCGCATTCGTCTCAAAGCGATGACTCGGCCGCCGGACCTTAAGGAGCTGGACGCGCAGATCGAACAACTCAACCAGGAAAAAGAGGCCGCCGTCGCCGAACAGGATTTTGAGAAGGCGGCTCACCTCCGCGACAGCGCGGATAAGCTCAAGAAGAAAAAGGACACGATCACTCGCGAGTGGCGCGAAAAGGCCAAGGAAATCGACGGCGTTGTTGATGAAGAAGTGATCGCCGAGGTTGTCAGCAAGATGACCGGCGTACCTCTCAAGCGATTGGAGGACAACGAGACGGCCCGTCTTCTCAAGATGGAAGAGGAGTTGCACAAGTGCGTGATCAGCCAGCACGAGCCGATCTGTGCCATCGCCAAGGCCGTCCGCAAGAGCCGGGCTGGACTGAAGGATCCCAAGCGGCCCATCGGCAGCTTTATCTTTGCCGGCCCGACGGGCGTGGGCAAGACGCTGCTTGCGAAGCGGCTGGCCCACTTCATGTTCGGCGACGAGAACGCCCTCGTGCAAATAGACATGTCGGAGTACATGGAAAAGCACAATGTCAGCCGGCTGATAGGTGCTCCTCCCGGATATATCGGCTACGAGGAGGGCGGCCAGCTGACCGAGAAGATTCGCCGGCGTCCGTACAGCGTTGTTCTTCTCGACGAAATTGAGAAGGCGCACCCGGACGTGTGGAATATGCTTTTGCAGATCATGGAGGAAGGCCGGCTGACCGATAACGTTGGCCGTACGATCGACTTCAAGAATACCATCTTGATCATGACCACGAACATCGGCGCCGAGCAGATCACCGGCAAGGCCGGCTTCGGATTCGGCAAGAAAGACGAGCAAACGACTTACGAGAAGATGAAGGACGTGCTCAAACAAGTCATGGAAGGCACCTTTCGGCCCGAGTTCCTCAATCGCGTCGATGACATCATCGTCTTCCGCAGCCTGAATAAGGGGGACATGAAGAACATCATCGACATCGAGCTGGCCAAGGTCATAAAGCGGCTCAAGGAGAAGAACTTGACGCTTGCTCTGACGGAGGAAGCCAAGGACCTGCTCATCGAAAAGGGCTACAGTCCAGAGTTCGGCGCTCGTCCACTCCGCCGCGCCATCGAGCATTTGCTCGAGGACCCGCTTTCCGAAGAGTTGCTTAAGGGCAATTTCCAGGGCAAGGACACAATCACTGTTCGGGTCCAAGAGGTGGAGGGCGAGAAGATACTTCACTTCGACGCCACCACGGGCGCAGTGCCGACGGAGTTGGTTGCCGCTGGGACCGAAGCGAAGTCCTGACGTTTGTTAGGCGTCGCAAAAACGGCAGACTATGAACGGGGGGCGATCTAACGGGATCGCCTCCCGTTTGCCTTTTTGCGACTCTTGGTTCAAGGCATGAATGCTCACCGTCCTCTCTTTTCCATAAGGTATCTCAAACGCTAACCGGGAGATTCATGCAATCATGTCCGCAGATGTAAAACCTGATAGTGCCCAGGGTGCAAGTGGTCGGCTTGTTTCAATCGATGCCCTGCGCGGCTTCGACATGTTCTGGATCATGGGCGCCGAAGATATCTTCAAGGCGTGGGCGGCATGGTCCAACTGGCCGGTGCGCAAACAGATCGAGGAGCAGCTGGAGCACGTGGAGTGGGAAGGCTTCCGCTTTTATGATCTTATCTTTCCCCTGTTCCTTTTCCTTGTCGGCGCCGTCTTGCCTTTTTCACTCGGCAAGCTGCAGGGCAGCGGCAGACCCAAGATGGCAATGTATTGGAGGATATTGCGTCGAACGATACTACTGTTCGCGCTCGGCTTGCTCAACAACGGGATCCTGGAATTGAACTTCCCGCATCTGCGGATCGCAGGGGTTCTCCAGCGGATCGCCATATGCTATGGGATAACGGCAATCCTGGTGATGCACTTCGGAGTTCGGAGTCGGGCGGTCATCCTGGCCGCGATCTTGCTCGGATATTGGGCCCTTCTCGTCCTCGTGCCTCCTCCAGACTCCTATGCCGGGGATTTCTCGAAACAAAAGAATCTTGCTGGGTACGTCGATCGCCATTGGCTCCCGGGCAAGATCAAGGATGCATATTACAAGTACGGCGACAACGAAGGGCTCCTATCGACGATCCCTTCAGTGGGTACGGTTCTATTAGGTGCCTTTGCGGGGGATTGGCTGCGTTCGACTCGCTCTCAGGGCCGCAAGGTGCTGGGATTGCTGTTGGCCGGATTGCTATGTCTGTTTCTCGGCTACGTCTGGAGCTTCTGGTTCCCCATTATCAAAAACATCTGGACAAGCTCCTTTGTACTTTTTGCCGGCGGGTGGAGTTTGCTCTTGCTGGGTGTATTCTACGGCGTCATCGATGTGCTGGGATTTCGCAGGTGGGCGTTCTTCTTTGTCGTGATCGGCGCCAATGCGATCACGATCTATGTCGTTCCTCACTTTCTTGATTTCGAAAAGATGAGCCATTTCTTTTTTGGGGGCGCGGCGCGGCATAGCGGAGCTTTCGGCCCCGTTCTGCTCGCCGCCGGTGTCTTCGCGCTCGAGTGGCTTGGCTTGTATTACCTTTATCGAAAAGGAATTTTCCTGAGAGCGTGATTCGGCCAGGCAAGCGTGGCGCGCGATTCAAGCGACTTTGCGAATCAGGGTATGGAAAAGCGGAGCCGGGCAATCCACCTACTGGGGGGGAAACATAAGTAAAGCGCCGCTGGCTCCGTGCAGGTTGGAGGGCCCGTAGGGTTCAACGAACAAGAATCGCCTCCCTGTCCGTCTTGATTTTATTACGACTGAAGTTGCGTTTTGGTTCGAGGGGAACGGCGAGAGAGGTTGAGATTAGCCTTGCTTTTCAGAAGTCTTTGGCTTGTCCTTTCCACTGTTAATGCCTTTCTGCTGGGAGTCGCCGCAGCCCGAACCTGCGATGCTCACCAAGACCATGATCGCCAAGAGTTGCAGCATTCGTTTCATCGGATGGTACCTTGAGCCAGTGAAACGGATCTGGAAGGTCTATTATTGGCAAACCACCGCAACCCATGCACCAGGAAGACCGCGAGACCGCCGCCTTCCTGGATCGCGGGGGGTCCAAGCGTATCCCAAAGCCCGCGGCGCATCGATTCTCAGGGCATGGCCAAAACGCAAGGAGCCGGCCATCAATCGTGGGCCGGCTCCCCCGTCAGATTCGCACAAGTGGTGCTGGAAACACTACATCTTCTTGCCCGTGTCCGCCTTAGCCGAAGACGGGGCACTAGAGGAGCCGGCCTTCTTCGAGCCGGTGTCGCCGCCGCATCCCAAGCCCACGGTGGCGAGGAAGCCAGCCATGATCACCAATGCAAGTAATCTCTTCACGGTCAACCATCCTTTCAGCAAGTTTGCAAACAAGGGCTCCCGGACCCCAAAATGTCCGAAACTGCCCGCCATTGAGTGCTTTCTCTGTTACCACTTTTTATGATTTAGCAGCCCATGAGCAAGGGGCGGAGATTCAAGAATACTTGCTCCCGACCTCTTTCGCGACCGGACGCAACCAATAGAAACCAGGGTAGCAGGGCGTGCGATCCAGACGGGCAGTGGATCACTTTCCGTCCTTGTCTTTCCCTTTACTCTTGTCCTTGTCAGCAGATTTTTCCTTGTCCGCGGCTTTTGAGGGAACCTTGGTCTCGGTGGGTGGGGTTTCAACCTTGGGAGCTGTCTTGCCATTCGATGGGGTTTCCGGTTTGCCGCTATCGGCGGGTTTCGGGACGACCTTGCCTGGCCCGCTCCCTGTGCCCTTGCTGGAGGTGCTTGCGGGGGTGCAACCCAACCCAGCCAATCCGCAAATGAGGGCGCACGCGAGAAGCTTCTTCATTGTTGTACCATCCTTTCGATTCGCAATTGAAGGAGTGCCATGTGTAACGGCAAGCGATTGTGAAATTCGCATAACATCAGGATGCGCCTGATGGCGATTTATTCCCCGCCTTTTTACTGCAAGCCATAAGTTTTCCTCTGGATAGGAGATATGTGCTCGCGTAGGCTGGAATCGAACTGCAACTGAAGGTATCCGGGCGAAACTTTCTGAGGAAAGCCGGGAATAAAATAACCATGTCCCGGATCATGGAATTTGAAAGGTAGCGGCCACATGGGTCTCCCCGGTAGCCAAGGGAGTGTGCAAAAGTTAGTTGACGAGCACTACGCGGCGCTTTATCGATACGCCTTCCGTTTGGCCGGCTCAGCAAGCGATGCGGATGATTTGACGCAGGAGACATTTTGCAAGGCTCAGCTGAACCTGCGTCAGCTGCGCGACCCTGAACGCGTGAAACCCTGGCTTTTCCGCATATTGCGCAACGTCTATTTGCACAAGCTTCGTGCCGAAAAGCAGGAACAAAGCGTGTCCCTGGAGGACGTGAGCGAATTGCCGGAGCGTCTGCCGGATTCCCTACCGCCAATCGAACCGGGACGATTACAAGAGGCCTTAAACCAGCTTCCTGAGGTTTTCAGGACGCCCATCATCTTGTACTATTTTGAAGACTTCAACTACCGCGACATTGCTGAACAGATGGAGCTGCCCATGGGCACGGTGATGTCGCGACTGGCCCGGGCCAAGGCTCATCTCCGAAGCCGCCTTCTGCCGGCGGCCCAGGAGACCGTTGCCGAAAGTCGGCGGAGGAACACCAATGGATTGTAAAGCCGCCCGCCTCGCTCTCGAGTTTGATAGCCCGCATTCCTCGGAGTTGGACCGCGCCGAGGCCGACGCTCTCGAACACCACCTGGAAGAATGTCCTGAATGCAGCCTCGCTGCCAAGGCAGAAAGACGTGCCGATGAGCATCTGGGGCTGGCCGTTCGCGACGTGGCCGTGCCAGGCGACCTGCGTGAGCGACTGTTGATTCGTCTCAACCGAGAGCGGGATGCTTGGTACCGCCGCTGGGCTTTGCGCCGGGTGCGCGACGTTGCGGCAGCAGCAGCGGCCATCTTGGCGGTTTGTGTGGGCTTGGCCTATTGGGAATCGACTCGTCGCCCAACCATCGATCCCGAGGCTGTCGCCAATGCGTTCGAAGAATTCGGCGGTCAGCCGGCGGAGCAACTTGAGCAATGGTTCCACAGTCAGGGTCTCAAAGTGGCTCTACCAAGGGACCTGGATTATCGCTACCTGGTTGGTCGCGCCCCTGAGGAGTTCAGGGGCGTGCGGGTGGCGCGCCTCAGCTTCCAGCGCGGCGAGAATCACGCGGAAGTCCTCATCCTGACCGCGGACCATTTCAACGTCCAAGCTTCTGTCAACCGGAGTGCCGGCAGTGGCGGGATCACCGTCGAGATTCGTCCCATCGATCGTGACACGGCCTATCTGATTGTGTACACGGGAGGTTCGTTATCCTGGCTTCTCTCCCAGCAAACTGCAACGTAGCCGTTCTCGAAGCAATGATGCGGGGCAATGTCGATTCGTGGTGCTAGGCTTTTGACCGAGTAAATTCGTTTCGCTGGACGGCCACGCCTCTTCTCACGAGCAGAGAAGCGACGTGCACTTCAAGGGTTATTTCTGACCCACCTTTCTCTAAACTAATCTCCTCTGGCATCAGCAGATGCTGAGGCGTGCCCAAGTGGTAGCCGGGTATTTCGTTGTGGTTTACGACCTCGCCTGGAGAAAACAGCGAATGCGTTGCTTGCGAGCAAAATGCGGCCGGATAGCCCATCTCTACGAACTCCGCAGTTTCCGAATGTTTACCCTACTTGGCGCGATATGGACTTTGAGTTCGTTGCTGCCTCCTGCTCGGGCGGATGACTGGCCGCAATGGCTAGGCCCTCAGCGTGATGGGGTCTGGCGAGAGTCAGGCATTTTGGATCAGTTTCCCCAGGGCGGTCCCAAGGTCCGCTGGCGAACGTCAATCGGCGCAGGGTACGCCGGGCCGGCGGTAGCCCAGGGACGCGTCTATGTCACCGATCGCGTTCTTGCCCAGGGCGCCGCGAATTCAAAGAACCCCTTTGACAAGAAGGGCGTCTCGGGCCAGGAGCGCGTTCTCTGCCTGGACGAGGCCACCGGCAACGTGCTTTGGACACATGCCTACGACTGCGATTATCGGGTCAGCTACCCGGCCGGGCCGCGCACCACTCCACTCGTCGACGGCGACCGAGTGTTCACGCTTGGGACTATGGGCAACCTGCTCTGCTTGGATGCAACCTCGGGCATAGTACGTTGGTCCAAGAACTTCATCAAGGATTACGGCGCTGAGACGCCTCAATGGGGATTTGCCGCACACCCTCTCCTCGATGGCAACAAGCTCATTTGCCTGGTCGGCGGGAAAGACAGCGCCGTTGTCGCCTTCCACAAAGACACGGGCGCCGAGATCTGGCGGGCTCTGTCCGCTAAGGAAATTGGCTATGCTCCGCCAATGATCTATGAGTTCGGCGGGAAACCCCAGCTAATCATCTGGCATCCCGAATCGCTCAATGCCCTCGATCCGGAAACCGGTAGGCTTTACTGGACTCATCCTTTCGAAGTAAAGGCTGGCCTCACGGTGCCGACACCGCGCAAAGACGGCAATCTCCTCTTCGTAACGTCGTTTTACAATGGTTCGATGTTGGTTCGGGTCGACTCTGCTTCTGAGCAGCCCACTCTCCTTTGGAAGGGACAGAACCAAAGCGAGATGCCAAACAAGACCGACGGCCTCCACAGCATCATGCCGACGCCTTTCATCAAGGATGGCTACGTCTATGGCGTGTGCAGCTACGGCGAGCTGCGCTGCTTGAAACTCGAAGACGGAAAGCGGATTTGGGAATCCCTGCAAGCGACCGGGAGCACGCCCAGAAAAACCGGGCAAGATCGTTGGAAAAATGCCTTCCTCGTGCCGCACCGCGACAGAGTCTTCTTGTTCAACGAACAGGGCGACCTCATCATCGCTCGCTTAACTCCAAAAGGATATGAGGAATTGAGTAGGGCCCATGTCCTGGAGCCCACGAATGAGATGGCTGGCAGGCTCGTGGTCTGGTCTCATCCCGCGTTTGCCAACAAATCCGTCTATGCTCGCAATGACAAGGAAATCGTTTGCGTCTCACTGGCCGCGGACAAGAAGGCTGAGTAGCGCGAAGTAATCAGCGATGCAAAAATGTGGGTTAGCGCTTGCGTCCGCGGCGTTTCTTGACCTGCGGCGTGGCGGCCGGCTGGCCCTTCAATTCGGCGATCCGATCGCGGAGCTGAGCTGCACGCTCGAACTCCAGGTTTGCGGCCGCGGCCAGCATCTCGCCGTGCAATTCCTCAAGATACTCTTGAGTGATGTAATTCTCGGCTTGTTTGCCTGCGACTTCCTGAACAAACTTGTGGGCGGCGATTTCTTCCTCGATGCCCGCTCCGATTGCGCTGCGGACGGTCTCCGGAGTGATGCCGTGCTCGACGTTGTAGGCCAGCTGCCGCTCGCGACGTCGTAGCGTTTCCCCAATGGCACGCTGCATCGAATCGGTTACCTTGTCCGCGTAGAGGATCACTTCCGCATTGACGTTACGAGCGGCCCGGCCAATCGTCTGGATGAGAGAAGTTCCACTGCGGAGAAACCCCTCCTTGTCGGCGTCGAGGATTGCAACCAGGGATACCTCGGGCAAGTCGAGTCCTTCACGAAGGAGATTGACACCCACAAGCACGTCGAACGCTCCTTCGCGCAACTCTCGCAGGATTTGCACGCGCTCTATGGCATCCAGTTCCGAATGAAGCCACTTGCCGCGTAGGCCAGCATCGCCGAGGAAGCCGCTCAGATCCTCGGCCAGCCGTTTCGTCAGGGTCGTAACCAGCACGCGTTCCTTGATGGCTGCCCGTTTCTTGATCTCTTCGATCAGGTCCATCACCTGGCCGCGTGCGGGCCGGACGTGCAACAGGGGGTCCACGAGTCCCGTGGGGCGGATGACTTGCTCGACGACTTCGCCTGCCGAGCGTTCGATTTCATAGGGCGCGGGCGTGGCGGACATGAACAATACCTGCTTGACCCTCTTCTCCCATTCGTCAAACCGCAATGGACGATTGTCCAGAGCGCTGGGCAGGCGGAAGCCATGCTCGACCAAGGTCGTCTTGCGACTGTGATCGCCCGCGAACATCCCGCGAACCTGCGGCAGCGTCACATGCGACTCGTCGACGATCATCAGGAAGTCCTCGGGGAAGAAATCCAAAAGCGTGTACGGGGGCTCTCCCGGCTTGCGATTGCTCAACCAGCGGGCATAGTTCTCCACGCCGGGACAATGACCCATTTCCAGCAACATCTCAATGTCGAAACGCGTCCGCGCCCCGAGCCGCTGCGCTTCAAGGAGCTTGCCCTCCTGGCGAAACACGGCGAGCCTTTCTTCGAGTTCACCTCGAATGCCCTCGGTTGCGGCTCGGATGCGCTCTTCTGGCGTCACGAAGTGCTTGGCGGGATAGATGTAAAGCTCCTCCATCGAGCGCAGCGTCTCGCCGCTCGTCGGATTGATGATCGCAAGGGCATCGACATCATCCCCGAAAAGCTCGATGCGAAAGCCGAACTCTTCGTAAGCCGGCCAGACTTCGATGACGTCTCCCCGAACGCGAAACTTGCCGCGGGTAAAGGCGATGTCGTTTCGCTCGTACTGGATGTCGACGAGCCTGAGCAGAAGACTGTCGCGGTCCACCGGCTCGCCCTTGCTGACGCGCACCATCATGCGCTTATAGTCGCTCGGCGAACCTAAACCGTAGATGCAGGAGACGCTGGCAATGATGATCACATCCTCTCGGCTCACCAGGGCGCTCGTGGCCGCAAGCCGCAGCCGGTCGATGTTTTCGTTGATCTGGGCATCCTTCTCGATATAGATGTCGCGCTGTGGGATATAGGCTTCGGGCTGGTAATAGTCGTAGTAGCTAACGAAGTAATGGACCGCGTTCCGCGGGAAGAAAGCCCGAAGTTCCTTGTACAGCTGAGCCGCGAGGGTTTTGTTGTGCGAGAGGATTAGAGCCGGCTTGCCAAGTTGGGCGATAACATGTGCGGCCGTGAAAGTCTTCCCCGTGCCAGTTGCCCCCAGGAGGGTCTGCCGCGATTGACCGTTGCGGAACCCGCTAACCAGCTTCTCGATCGCTTGCGGCTGATCTCCTGCGGGCTGGAAATTGCTTACAATCTCAAATTTGGCCACCATCTGGTGCTATGGATCCTCAGAAGTTACCGTTCCGAATCTACCGCCACAACCCGCACCTTATTGCTCTCTACGACGACATGCGGCCGCAGGCGCTCCAACGTTTTGGGCCCGATGCCTTGCACACGTTTGAGGTCACTGACGGATTGAAACGGTCCTTTTTGCCTCTCTTCAATAATGCGCTGCGACATCTTCGGACCGATTCCTGGCAGGCGCTGAAGCTCTTCGGCCGTGGCGCGGTTGATGTCGATTGGGCCTTTGAGGCTGGCTTCCTTGGAACTCGAACTCGGCCGGCTGCCGGGGCGCCTGGATGATCCGCGACGATCCATCGCCTTTGCTTCATCCTGGCCTTGGTCAGCACCGATCGCCTCAACCCGCACCCAGGGCCGGACTGTTTCAATTGTCGTCGGGCCAATGCCCTTTACCCCAGTCAGCTCGTTGACGTTTCGAAAGATCCCGTGCTCCTGGCGATATTCCACGATCCGCTCGGCCAGGCCGTTGCCGATGCCCGGGATTTGGAGGAGTTCCGCCCGGCCAGCCTGGTTCAGATCAATACGATAGGCCAGTGCGCCCGCAGGGTCGACCTGCGTGGGCCTCGTCCTCCAGCGGAGATAACCGAAGCCGTGGACAGCCAGAAGGGCCGTCGCCAGCCCCAGAAGAAATGCCGTCGCGAGCTGTGCGGAACGTGGCCAAGCGCCATAAACGCGAGGTTCCTGCCTTGCGGGAGCAGAGGGCGGCGTTCCTGGTGAAGGCGCATCCATGGTGCGTATTACTCATGCGAGCTAAACGACGATATCATGGCATTATACCAGTTCCTTTCTCAAGACGAGAACGATATACCGGCAGTAGCGCTGCAGAACCGGGATGCGATCCAGCAGCATCTCGTCGCACCAATCCAGACTCGCAGCTAGCTTACCACGAGGGATGACTCGGCGCAGCATCGATAAGAATTGATAGCCACGGAGCAGCGCGGTCGGGAAGACCTCGCGCAAAACTTCAACTTGTTTGCGCCGCAGCGGTTGCTCGTCGGGGGTGCGTTCTTTGCTCGCGTACTGCACTCGATGGCGTACCCAGCGCAGAAACGGATTCTCTCCCCACGGCTCACAGAAGACAGCAATTCCCCCAGGCCGCAGCACGCGAGCTAGTTCTCGTCCTGCGAGGCGTACGTCCAGGTGATGGAGAACGGCATTCCCCCAGATGCGGTCGAACGCTTCATCCGCAAACGGCAGTCGCTCTCCGTCAGCCTGTGCGAATTCGATCTCGACACCATTCGCATGTGCCCGCTTGCGAGCCTCCTGCAAGTAGCCCTGCGATAGATCGAAAGCGGTCGCTCTTGCTCCATGCCTCGCAAACACTACTGCGGCCATGCCGTGACCGCAGCCGTAATCGAGAATTCGCAGCCCCTGCACGGCACCGAGATGATCCATCGCGGGCCGGATCCATGTTTCGTGATCGAGATAGGCATCATCAGAGAAAAGAAAAGAATCGGGACGTGCTTCCAGATCGCTCGCTCGGGTCAGAGCTTGGCGGTCATGAAAGGATTGCTCAGCCTTCAGTCGATCCTTGACCGACACGGTTTGGTTGACCTCGATCTTCCTCTTAATCTGTGTCAACTGCCCAGGACCTGGCGGTACAACTCATCGTTGAACCCAACCAGCAAGGTCTTGCCACGGCGAAGCGTCGGTGCGCGCAAATTCCCGGTGGGCCCGAGAAGGTGCGCCAAAAGAGTCTCCCTATCCGGGGGATCCTCCTTCATGTCAAAGCTCACGATCTTCTTGCCCTTTGCGACCAGCACCTTGTCGGCAGCCAGTGCAAGCTTGAGGGCATCCTCCGCGCCCTTTCGCTCCTTGCTAGCGTCCCTCTGTTCGGTGACGCGCCATTCATTCGTGTCAAGGAACCCTTGAGCCTTCTTACACGAAGTTCAACCCTTGCGATGATACATCCAGTCGATCTTGCCGGACATGCCTACTCCTGTCTTTTAATACTTGGGCATACCCCTGTCGATGCGCTCCGCCCACGCGAGGATGCCGCCCTTGAGGTTCTTTGTTTTCACGAAGCCCTTTTCGCGGAGCAATTGCTGAGCCTTCAAGCTGCGCATGCCGCTCTTGCAATGAATGACGATCTCTCGTTCCCGATCCAGCTCTTCAAGTCTTTGCTGCAGCTGGGGCAACGGTATCAAGGTGCTGCCTGGGATGCGGCAGATCTGGTATTCCTCGGGATTACGAACATCGAGAATGAAGACCTTTTCCTGCTTGTCAAGCCGGTTCTTCAATTCTTCAACCGTCGTCTCCGTCTGAAGCAGGTGGTCTTGAAGTGCCGGTGCTTGTTCGCCGCGCATGCCGCAGAACTCCTCATAGTCGAGTAGTTTGGAAATGGATGGCTTGTCACCGCACAACGGGCACTTGGGGTTTCTTCGAACCCTGAATTCCTGAAAGCTCATCTGAAGCGCATCATACAGGAGGAGCCGGCCCACCAGTGTTCGGCCCTTCCCAAGGATCAATTTCACGGCTTCGGTGGCCTGAATGCAGCCGATCAGGCCGGGTAGGATGCCCAGGACACCACCCTCAGCGCAGCTCGGGACCTCGCCAGGAGGAGGCGGCTCCGGATACAGGCAGCGGTAGCACGGACCAGCGGGGGGATAGAAAACCGAAGCTTGCCCGTCGAACCGAAAAATGCTTCCGTAAACATTGGGCTTTTTCAATAAAACGCAGGCATCATTGACAAGGTACCGGGTCGGGAAGTTGTCGGTGCCGTCGATAACGATGTCATAGGGCTCCAAAATGGAGAGCGCGTTGGCAGAACTCAGGCGTGTTTCGTACAGGTCCAAAACCACCTCGGGATTGATCGCCTGCAACTTCTCTCGGGCGGACTGCAATTTCGGTCGGCCAACGTCCGACGTGCCATGCAATACCTGGCGCTGCAAGTTGCTGAAATCGACAACGTCGAAATCGACGATACCAATCCTCCCAACGCCGGCAGCTGCCAAGTAGAGGGCCAGCGGCGATCCAAGGCCACCTGCGCCGATAAGGAGGACGTGCGCTGCCTTAAGCCGCTTTTGCCCTTCGAGGGCGACCTCGGGCATGATCAAGTGCCTGCTATAGCGCGCAACCTCCTGCGGAGAAAGGGCCGCCCTCTCAGCGCGCGCCCCAAATCCATCGGCTGGTACGGACATTGTGCAGATCCTGTTCGTGAAGGTCTCTTGCCGTCTCGAAAGCGGTAGGAATATGTGAACCGGTTGCGCAAAGGAGTTACCGGCGCCGCCCTTGCTTTCTCTTGAGACAGATGTATTAGTTTAACGCCCCGACGACGAGGCAGCAATTGTGGCCGCCGAAGCCGAAGCTGTTGGAAATGGCCCGTTGGATTGGCATCTTCCGGGCAGAATTAGGCACGTAGTCCAGATCGCAGGCAGGGTCCGGATTATCGTAATTGATGGTAGGATGGACGATCCCGTCGCGAACCGTCAGAGCGGCCACGATAAGCTCGATGCCTCCACTGGCGCCCAGCGTATGGCCGGTCATGCTCTTGGTGCTGCTGATTACCAGCCGGTACGCATGTCTGCCGAACACTTGCTTGATGGCCTTGGTTTCGGCCTCGTCGCCCAGCGGAGTGCTGGTGCCGTGGGCGTTGATGTACTGGATGTCCTCGGGATTAAGGCGAGCATCGTGCAAGGCGAGTTGCATCGCTTTGCAAGCACCGCTGCCCTCGGGATGAGGGGCGGTAATGTGGTGCGCATCTGCCGTCGCGCCGCAGCCAAGGAGTTCCCCAAGGATCGGCGCATGACGGCGCCGAGCGTGCTCCAGTTCCTCAAGCACGAGGATGCCGGCTCCCTCGCTCAAAACGAAGCCGTCCCGGTCCCTTTCGAAGGGGCGGCTGGCCGCCTGTGGATTTTCATTTCGCGTCGAGAGTGCCTTCGCGGAAATGAACCCGCCCAACCCCATGTTGGTGATCACTGCCTCGGAACCGCCCGTGACGACCACATCCGCGTAGTTCCATTGCAAGGCCCGCATTGCATCGCCGATCGCATTGGCGGCAGATGCACAGGCGGTCGACACAGCTGTGTTCGGGCCGCATAGCCCGAAATGAATGGATATATTGCCGGCTGCCGCGTTCGGAATCATTTTCGGAATGACGAAGGGGCTGACCTTGCCTGGTCCACCCTTCAGAAAACGTGCATGCTGCTCTTCGAATTCGTTCAATCCACCAATACCGCTGCCAACTATCGCGCCACAGCGGTAGGGATCCTCGCGTGAGAAATCGATGCCGCTCTGCTTCACCGCGTCGATGGCTGCGATGAGCGCGAATTGAGCGAAGCGATCGAGATGCCGAGCAACCTTTGGGTGAATAACTTCCTCCGGCTTGAAGTTCTTCACTTCTCCGCCGAACTTCACTTTGAAGGCGGTCGTGTCGATCTGCTCGATAAGGCCAATGCCGTTACGGCCAGCACAAAGCGCGTGCCAGAACTCTTCCACCTGGCAGGAGATGGAATTCACGGTCCCCATGCCCGTAATGGCGACGCGCCGGGTCATTTCTTGTTTAGCTCCCGCTCGATATAGTCTATCGCTTCGCCAACCGTTTTGATCTTCTCAGCTTGGTCGTCTGGAATCGTAATCTCGAACTCTTCTTCCAATTCCATGACGAGCTCAACAATATCCAACGAATCGGCTCCCATATCCTCGGTGAAGGACGTAGAGCGGGTCACCTGCTCCTTGTTTACACCCAGGTTTTCACAGACAATCTCGATCACTCGTTCTTCGACGGAAGGCACGATGGAATCCTCCCTTGGGGGTGCAGACCGGCCCGCACACATTAATGACCGGCAGCAAACAGTTCCTGCTGCCTCGGGTTATGTACCACAGCAGACGCGCGGCAAGCAAGCTAACTTACCATGGGCGCATAGTCAGGGCATCACGCCACGCGGCGCAGCGCGCACGTAAAAGGGGTTAAATACAAAAGAAAGATAGAAAAGGGAAGAGGAAAAGCATCTGAGCCATGAGGCGGCAGATAGTTCCGTCAATCCCGCAGCACCTCTCCTTCAATGACCTGGCTGGAGTGACCTTCTCGCCTGCCGTCTCTCACGAGGAGTCAGCCGGGAATATTTTGACATTCCACCCTGCGTTGCACCCGTTTGAGGAGACCGGCGAGCACGCGTCCCGGACCAATTTCGTAAAACCGGGCGTAGCCCGCAGCCAGCAGGTTGCGCATTGTCTCCTCCCATAATACCGGCTGAAGAACCTGGCGGATCAGAAGGCGGCGAATCTCCTCCGGGTCGGTGTGCGGCTGGGCATCGACATTCGACCAGACGGGCATACGCGGTCGCTTGATCTCGACGTTTTGCAGTGCATCTTCCAAGGCTTGGTCGGCCGGCTTCATGAGGCTTGTGTGAAATGCGCCAGCTACCTTCAGCGGTGTCGTCCGGCCTCCCGCTGCCTCAGCCAGTCTCACCACAGCCGTGCACGCTGCTTTCGCACCCGATACCACGATATTGCCGGGACAGAGCAGGTTGGCCACTTCCAGCGTGCCCTGGGCCCGTGCTACTGCGCACAATTCTTCGACCTTAGGTAGTTCCAGCCCTAGAATGCTAGCCATGCCGCCAGGGGTGGCATCAGCGGCGGCTTGCATGGCCTCCCCGCGTCGTTGAACGACGCGCAAGGCTTCCGCGAAGCTTAGGGCCCCTGAAAAAACCAATGCGGTGTATTCGCCAAGACTCAATCCCGCCGCCGCCGAACAATCCAGGATCACCTGTGGATCGGAGGCTCGTAGAACTTCCAGAGCAGCCAGACTAGTGACGAAGATGGCGGGTTGACTGACTACGGTGGAATTCAACCGCTCCACCGGCCCATTCGCGCACACGTCGGCGAGGTCATAGCCAAGTATCTCCCCTGCTTCGTTAAAGAGCTTGCGCGCGGCTGCCTGAGTTTCACAAAGTTGCCGGCCCATTCCAAGCGTTTGCGCGCCTTGTCCCGGAAATAGGAAGGCGACTTGCGGCATCGGATTTTCTTCTCCCGGGCGCGTGGGCTACTCCTCATCCGCGCTGATCGGCGGATTGGATTCCAATTCCTGAACGATCAGTTCGTTGAGCTTGGCATCGGCGTAGCGGGCAGCTACGGCCAGGGCGTTCTTGATGGCCTGGTCGCCGGAACTGCCGTGACAGATAATGCAAATGCCGTCGATGCCCAACAGCGGGGCGCCCCCCTGCGAACTGTAGTCATAGCGGTCGACGAGGGCTTGTAGAGCCTGTTGAGCGCGACCTCGCTCTTTGTCGAGGGCGGCGATTACGTCTTTGGCGGCCATCTTCATGGCGAAATCGAAGACTCCTTCGCAAACCTTCAGGATCACGTTACCCACGAAGCCATCGGTAACAATGACATCGCACGCACCCCGATTAATATCTCGGCCTTCGACATTGCCGATGAACTGGTCGCGGAGCGCGCTGCCGTTGAAAAGTGCGTGCGTTTCCTTGGCCAGATCATGGCCTTTTTGTTCTTCAGAGCCAATGTTCATGAGGCCGATCGTGGGCCGCTCTCGCTGTAGAATCCGCCGGGCAAAAATGCTCCCCATGACGCCGTACTGAAAGAGATGGCTGGGCTTAGGGTTGACATTCGCCCCGACGTCGAGCAGCACGCAAGGGCCGCGCAGCGTGGGCATGACCGCCGCGATCCCTGGACGGCGAACGTTTTTTAGGAAGCGCCGCAGCCTCAAACCGCCAGCGACCATCGCGCCGGTGTTGCCCGCGCTGACAATCGCCTCGACCTTTCGTTCTGCAAGGAGTTGCCAACAGCGACTGATCGAGTTGTCCGGCTTTTTGCGCAGCGCTACCACGGGAGCCTCTTCCATTGTTACCACTTGGGTGCAATGGAAGATGTCGAGCCGGCCAGGCTTGGCGCCGGCCGCGGCTAGAGAGGACTCGATTTGGGAGCGGTCCCCAACCAGAATCACATGGAGGGTTGGATCAGCCTCGACAGCTTGAACGGCACCGGCGACGATGGGACCAGGTGCGTGATCGCCGCCCATGGCATCGAGCGCGATCTGCATGGCCTACTTCTCCTCTTCCATCACCACGACTTCGCGGCCCTGATAGTAACCACAATTGGGGCAGACTCGATGGGGCAGGACCGGTTCGTTGCACTGGCTGCAGTACTGGATTTGGAGCGGCTTTATATGGTGATGGCTCCGCCTTTTGCCTTGTTTGCTATGAGACGTCCTGCGCTTCGGGACTGCCATGGAATTCTTGCCTTGTCTGGAAACAGTTCAGTTGTAAAGCACGTTATCCTAGGTGGCTCGTAGGCGACTGTCAAGATAAGTTGACTGTAGTGCAGTGGTTGCGCAATCGGGCGCTGATTGTGAAATTATCGACGCATGGTCGTACTGAGTCACCCTATGACCCTTGAGGCAAAAGTCACGACAAGAGCTGCTTTGTTCGCCCCGGGTAACTTGTGAGTTCGATGGGCCGCTCTTATAATTTGCAGAGTGGCTTGGCGGACTGCCCGCGTCAAATTTCGGTACCGCGGTGAGGAAGTAGAACAGTGGCGGAGAAGCCGCGCATTTTGGTGCTGGAAGGGGCCAGCCATGTGGCTGGGGATCAGCTTGAGCGTTCCCAGCCCCTCTGGAACCTGGTGCGCGTCGACGACGCCAACCGCGGCCTCTCTCTTCTTCAGACGGAACGATTCGATGGCGTGTATGCGGACACTGGGGATCCCACTGTCTGGCAGAGGGCGGAGGGGTTGTTCCAGGCCGAGCGGATAGTGGATGCGCTACCAGACGGCGTAGCCGCGCTCGACGCGGAATTGCGCATCCTGTGGTGCAATTCAGTTTTCGCCAGGTGGTGTGGCTCAACCACGAGCCAGAAAACTTTCTCCGAGGCATTCGCAAATCCTGCGCTACTTGGGTCCGGAGGCGATCCTTTTCAGAGCGCTTTAATTGGCAAGAAAAACACAGCACGCTTCCATTGCGGCAACGATCTCTATCTCGAAGTCCATGTCATTCCCGTCTTCAGCGCGGAAGGCAAGGTCGGTCAGCTCATCTGTTTGTGCCAGGACGTTACCTCCGAAATCCAACAGCAACAGAAGTTGGACGCTCTGCACCAAGCCGGCCGGGAGTTAGCTGCGCTTACGCCCGACCAGCTTTCTGAAATGAGCGTCGAAGAGCGGATTGAACTGCTCAAGCTGAATATTCGCCGGCTGACCCACGATCTGCTGCATTATGACGTTATCGAAATTCGCTTGCTGCATCCCGAATCCGGCCGGCTAGATCCACTTCTGCAAGAGGGTATGCTCCCCAATGCGGCTGGACGCGTTCTCTATAACCGACCGCAGGGCAACGGCATCACGGGACTGGTGGCAGCCACGGGAATAAGCTATCTCTGCCCCGACACTTCCGCGGATGCCAATTATCTGGAAGGCGCTGAAGGCGCGCGCAGTTCGCTTACCGTCCCGCTGATCGTGCAAGATCAGGTGATCGGCACGTTTAATGTGGAAAGTCCCAAGCTCAATGCCTTCGGCCAGGAAGACCTCAAATTCACCGAGATCTTTAGTCGTGAAATTGCTGCGGCACTTTACACGCTGCAGCTCTTGACTGCTGAAAAACGGAGTACCGTCTCGCAGTCTATCGAGGCCGTCAATCGTGAGGTGGCCTTGCCGGTCGACGACATCCTGGCAGCGGCCACCTGCGTCCTGGATCGTTACATTGGACATGACACCGAGATGGCCGAGAAACTACGTCAGATTCTAAAAGCTGCCCGCGCGATCAAACACTCGATCCAGAAGGTCGGCGAAGACATGGAACTCGCCAAGACGGCGTGTCTGCCGGGCGATACGTCCCGTCCGGGCCTCAAGGGATTGCGACTTCTAGTGGCCGACAATGATGAGCGCGTGCGCCGCTCTGCACATTCGATTCTCGGCCGCCTGGGCTGTGTTGTGGAGACAGCCCGCGATGGCCAGGAGGCACTTACGATGGCGCGCCTCAGCACGTATGACGTAATCCTGGTCGATATTCGTCTCCCCGACCTGCCCGGATACGAAGCCTACCAGCGGCTGCGCAATGCCCAGCCGCAGGCTCGCGTCATTCTGATGACTACCTACGGCTACGATCCCTCGCACACAATCGTGAAAGCACGACAAGAAGGGCTGCGCTCGGTACTCTTCAAACCCTTCCGCGTCGATCAGCTCTTGGATGCACTCGAGAGTCCTGCCGAAAGCGAAACGCGGAACGCCAAGTGCGGTGCTTAGGAGCAGGTCGCAAGCGGACCTGTTCCCCTGGGTCATTCGTTCATGGGGCTTTTGGCTATGGACACGACACGCGGATGAGTGACAACGATCGGCCCTTGTTATTTGGCCGCTTCAATCTCGGATAGTGCAGCATTCCAGACCCCAATCTTTCACGGATACCGCATGACGACAATTGCCGTCTTCGTTTTCTTTCTTGGTGCATGCATTGGGCACATGGCCATTTTGATCTTCAGCATCAACTGGTGGTATGGGCAGCCCTTGCCGCACCGGCTGCTTTTCGTCATGCGCACTCTGTATGGCGTCCTGATCCTTTTGGGGTGGTGGGCGTTCGCCAAGGCATTTCTCCTGTCGGGCTTCGAATTGAGCGCTGCCTCCTGGGCGACGGGATGGAAGACAATAGCGACCGCTTATGCCATTTTATGTGCTATTGTTGGATTGGGTTATTTGCCTTTGCTGACAATTCGCCGCCGAACCTATCGACCCAAGGCGCTGCGGAGCAACCATGCCACCACCCTGGACTTTGCGGCTCAACTGGGATATCGGCCCGAAGGTCGAGGCAAGTACCGCTTGCTCACCCGTCTGCCCGGCAACGAAGTGTTCAAGGTGGATTTCGCCGAGCGGACACTCCAGCTGCCGCGCTTACCAACAGCCCTGGAAGGATTGTCGATCGTCCAGATCAGCGACTTACACTTTTCGGGAAGCCCCGATCTCGAATTCTACAAGTGCCTCGCGGATCGCTGCCGAGAATGGGATCCCGACCTGGTTGCCGTGACGGGCGACTTGGTCGACACGGACTTGCACTATCGGTGGATCGTGCCGGTCCTCGGCCGGCTGCGCTGGCGCAGCGCAGCGCTCGCAATCCTCGGCAACCACGATTCCTGGCACGATGTGGCCGTCATTCGCAGACGGCTTAAACGACTCGGAATGCATGTCCTGGGCAACGGTTGGATACGACTCAGCGTGCGTGACGAACAGGTCGTATTCATCGGTAACGAAGGACCCTGGTTTCGGCCGCCTCCAGACTTGAGCAATTGTCCCGCAGGAGGGTTCAGAATCTGTTTGAGCCATACGCCCGATAATATCGGGTGGTGCCGGCAGCAGGGGGTAGATTTGATGCTTTCGGGCCACAATCATGGAGGCCAGGTGCGCTTTCCGCTTCTCGGGTCACTTCTGGTGCCCAGCCGCTACGGTCGACGTTACGACTGCGGAACTTTCGATGAGCCACCGACCGTATTACACGTGACGCGCGGCCTGGCTGGCCAGCATCCCTTGCGCTATCTTTGCAAGCCGGAAGTCACTAGGCTCGTGCTGACCGGACGAAAAAACACACCGTGAGACGCTCATTCCCGCCTTAGCTCAGCAAGGATTCCACCCATGTGCAAAGCGGAGTGGAACCCCGAGAACCATAAATTCCGATTCCAACTCAGCCCACAGTCGCTGCAAACAAGCCGCAGTTCGGTGCGATTGTAAGTCCGGCAGTGCCAAAGACGGCTGCAAACCGCTCCCAACCAGGTGTCTTCTGTGGTCAGCAAGAGCAATTTGCCTCCTCTTCTAAGAATCCTTGCCAGTTCCTTCAGTCCCGGCCGAGGGTCCGGCAGGTGCTCGAGGACCCAGCCGCAAACAACTGCATCGAAGCTTGCATCCGCGTACGGCAGCCGTGTCAGGTCGGCAGCAACCTGACTTGCCCGGTCGGAATGCAAGCGTTTTCGTGCCCTCTGCAGCATTTGTTGGGAATAATCGAAGGCCGTGATGAACGCGTCGTCGTCCGCTTCACGGAGGATAAACCGCGTATAGCGGCCGTTGCCACTGCCGGCGTCGAGGATGTGTTTGCAGCCACGGATATCGAATCCACTACTGCTGATAAGCTTGCCGGCCAGGACTTCGTGGCCTGTCAGGATCCCCGTGATACCGGTGAAAGCGCCGGGCAGACCATCGTAATGGTTTTGGATGAATTGGCGATAGTCGGCGAAAGGCCGTTCGTGGGGTTTCTTCGACTCAAGCGCACCACGCAATCCATGCGGTGCGTCTGGTAGGTTCTTCGACGAAAGCATATCCATAGCTCACTCAAACATAAACCCGGCGATTGTAGATGTACCACTCTGCCAGCAACAATCCCAGTGCCGCAAGGACGAGCCACTTCCAAAGCTCGTGAGGCTGGTTTCGCTGTTTGCCGCTCACGACATTTTCAGCGCCGATGTGCACGCTCGACCGGGGTTCGATGTTACTTTCGTCCGCATCGAGCAAGTTCACGGCGAAGCTGCGCTGGCGCGCCCCGTTCCAGGAGACGTGGTACACACCCACCTTGTTCGTGTCTCCGTAGGAAAACTCCGCCCGCGTGCCGCGTGTCAGTACCTGAGAGTTCCCTGCTGGGTCCGTAACTGCGATTTCCGCAACAGCCACGTCGGGCCGTATTGTTTTCACCTGCCCCGGCTGGACGGTCTCCTCACTGGCGCCGTCGCTGATATTACCCATGGCATAGAGTACGTTGCGCAGGAATAAAGGAAAGCTCGGTAGCAGCGGCCAATTCGTGTTCCACTCTCCCTTCTCGTTGATGATTGGGAAAGTCATCACGAGATCTGTAAACGATTGCCGGCTCAGGCTGACGAGGAGCGAATTATTCTGATCGATTTCGATCAGCCGCGGAGTGCGCGGCGGAAGGTCTTTCATCTTGAATGCCTCGGCGATGCCGACTTCTTGCAGCGCGCTCAGGTAACGCATGACTGCATGCTTGTTCATCCACCCCTTGATCTGAGGGTTATTGATTGTGTCTAGGTTCACGCGCTTTTGCGGTGGCGGGGGCGCGCCAATGAAAAAGGAATTCGAGCGGGGCATGTCATCTTCCCTGGCCGGAGCGCACCGGTCGAAAATGACCAGATCATACTCTCCGCTCAGAGCCGGTTTGAGGTACGAGTCCTTGGCGAGGTCCTCAGGAGTCAATTTAGCGACAGTCGCGACTTTGCTTGTCGCTTCATCGTCGAAGAACGCGTTGAGGACGTCATTGCTATAGCCCACGATCAGGACGCGTGCCTTGCGGACTACACCGGTTACCAGCCAGGCTTCATCATCGAGCGGCAAGCTGTCCGTAAACCCCTCCAGTTTTGCATGGAGGACGACGGTGGAACGATCGTCTATGTCGGGAATCTCGAAGGTCACCGAATGCTCGTGCGGGACCGTTTGCAGGACAAAGGCTTCCTTCAGATCCTTGGCCTCTTGCTCGGTGGGCTTCGCCAACTCCGTATCCGGCACTTTCTGCACGGTCAGACCACGGCCCTCCAACTCCACGTCCTGCCCGTAGACACCCTTGAGCTGCCCGTTAACGATTACGTCTAGCCTCACTTTGGCTTTGACGGGATCCCCACGAAAATTGAGTATCCGGGCGAACGCCTGCAGCTTGCTTGGATCCAGGTCGTCGCGCGACGCACTGAAGGACGCCAAGGCTACGTTGTCGACAATGGCCGGTCCATCCACGACGTTGGCGCCGGAAGCAGCCTTGGCCGATCTGAGGAGATCGGCCGTCACTTTTTCCCTCTCCAGCTTCCCGGCCGCGTGAAACTGGATATTCAAATTGCCCACCGAGAAATCGGGCAAATCGGGAAAACGGCCGTCCGAATAAAGATGAACTTCCGCGACAATACCCTCGGCAGCAACATAGGTTCGCTCCTTCCCTGGCTCAGGGTTGCTGGGACGCACACTGGCATCGTCGGTGGACCGGCTGGGATTGGCCAGGCTATCCGCCAGGCTCAAAGCCTCTTCGATGCGCGTTGGCCTCTGAGTCTGCTCGATCCTTTCGATTGCCGAGCGAATCTGTCCGCGATTGTTGGTGTACGACTGGAGAATTTCGGCACTCGAATTAAAGACGATGACCATCCCAACGTCGTCATCTGCAGAGCCATCCACTTCCTTGAGCGCTTCTTGCTTCGCCCACTGGAGCCTATTGGGCGCAACATCAGTGGCTCCCATGCTCGCGGAATTGTCGATCATGAGGATATAGTGCTTTCCCCCGCCCGTCCGGGCATGGACCCGGAAATCCATGATCGCATAAATCAGAGCCAGAAGCGCGAGCAGCTGCAACAAAAGAAGGAGATTGTGGCGAAGCCACTGGAACAGGGCGTTTACGTGCAGGTCTTCGATGCTCTTGCGCCACAGAAAGGTACTGGGCACGCTGAGCGGCTTACGCTTGAGCTTGAGAAAGTAAAGGAGGACCAGGGCGACAGGAATCAAAAGCAGCATCAGCGCCAGCCACCAGGCAAAGGGGATGTGATAGGTCAGATGATAGTTTTTCTGCAGGAAAGTATTGACCTTGCTTTCACCGCCGAGAACGTTCAGCGCAAAAAGCACGGCACCTGGAATGGCAAGGAGCAGAAGGATCACCAGTGCCAGCGCGAACCAAGAGCGAGCCAGCCCCTTCAACCAATCGTTCATGCGCGCTGCCATAGGACCATCACTTTACGAGGCCACGCTGCCGAAGGTAGGTAAGCACCAATCGATCAAAGGGCACCTGGTTGCTCGTGAACAGATAGGCAATGCCTCGCCGCGTGCAGTATTCGTAAAGGCCAGCGCGGTAAGCTGCCAGGTTTTGCTTGTAGCGTTTGAGAAGAGGCGCGCTCACGGTGATCTCCGCAACGTCTTCGTCCTCCACGTCCACAAGCTGAAGATCACCGACGATTTCGGGTTCGATCTCTTCCTGTGAGAGGATCTGGATCACGTAAATATCAAGCTGCCGGGCCACGAGGTAACGGAATGCCTCCTCATAGCCGCCCTTGTCCATGAAATCGCTGAGAAGTACCACGATGCCTTTGCCGCTGCATTTGAGGGTGAACGCTTTCAGCGCCCGGCGCAAATCGCTCGGTCCGGCAGGCTCCAGCTTACGCACAAAATCCATCATGCGCCACACGCTGCGGCGACCACGAAGGGCAGGCATGCTCTGCGTCAGACGATCGTTGAATGCCTCAATCACTACACGGTCCATGTTGACCAATCCGATGAAGCCGAGTGCAGCCGCGATCTGCTTGGCGACGTGCAGCTTCGAAGGCGTACCAAAATCCATTGAAAGGCTGTTGTCGATAAGGATGTAAAAGTGCAGGTCCTCCTCTTCCATGAAGAGGCGGATAAAGAGTTTGTCGAGCCGACCGAGCAGGTTCCAGTCCAGGAACCGCAAATCATCTCCCACTACGTAATTGCGGTAGTCAGCGAATTCGACGCTCTGCCCTTTGCGTTTGCTGCGGCGCTCGCCCTTGAGCCGGCCCAGAAAGATTTTCCTCGAGACCAACTCGAGCTGTTCGAGTTTGGCCAGGAATTCCGGATCCAACAGAGGCTTAGTTTGCGTGTCCAAGAGTGTTGTCCCCGGATCGCGAGGTTACACGCGGAGCGGGCTTGGCAGGTCACTTGCCTTCTCCGGCACATCGTTGAGCAGTTGGGCAAGGACGCTATCGGAAGCAATATTCTCCGCCTGGGCCTCGAAATTGAGTAGCACACGATGTCGCAGGGCCGGCAAGTAGACCCTGCGAATGTCCTCGAAGCTGACATTGTAACGACCTTCCAACAAGGCCCTTACTTTGCCGGCCAGAACCAGCGCCTGGGCACCGCGTGGGCTGGCCCCGCAACGGATGTACTTGTTCGTCTCACCCGTGGCGAACTCGCCTTGCGGGTGCGTGGCAAGAACCAATCGAATGGCGTAGTCTTGGACTGCCGGCGCGACCAGGACCTCGCGTACTAATTGCTGCCAGTGGCAGATCTCCTCGCCGCTCATCGCTCTTTCCGCCTGGGGCCATTCGCCACGCGTCGTGCGGTCGAGGATGGTGGCCATCTCCTGACGCCCGGAGTAGTTCACGATCAATTTGAAGAAAAAGCGATCGAGCTGCGCTTCGGGCAGGGGGTAGGTCCCTTCCTGTTCGATTGGGTTTTGTGTTGCCATCACGAAGAACGGTTCCTTCAAGCGATGCATTGTCCCGCCGACGGTGATGCTGTGCTCCTGCATGGCTTCGAGCAAGGCCGACTGGGTTTTCGGAGTGGCTCGATTGATCTCGTCAGCCAGGACAATTTGCGCGAAAAGGGGACCGGGCTGGAAGTTAAATGAGCGCTTGCCATCCGGTGTATCCATGATGATGTTTGTGCCAATGATGTCGGAGGGCATGAGATCGGGCGTGAACTGAATGCGATTAAATGCCAGGTCGAGCACCTGGCTGAGCGTTCGCACCAGCAGTGTCTTTCCTAACCCGGGAACCCCCTCGAGAAGGGCATGGCCACCCACGAAGAGGCATGTGAGCACACCGTGCACAATGTCGGAGTGGCCGACAATTACCTTGCCAATCTCGCCTTCGATTCGGGCATATGCTTTGCGAAAATCTTCAGCTCGCTGCTGCATCGATTGGGGTGACGACATGGAATGATCGTTGCTCCTATATTGGGTCGAACTCCAGGTTCTCGTCGTTACCGCTGGCGGCTATCTAGGACGCGAGGCGAGAACGGCTTAATTGTCTTTCTCTTCTTCCCGCTCTTGCCAGACCCGCTTCTTGGCCTTCAAGAGTCGGCTGGCATAGTCCACGGGTTCCTGCTGCACTTCGGGTGAGATTTGGGGGGCTAGTCTTGGCGGCGCGCTGCTAGTGGCTGAGGTGGTCAGCACCTCCTCGGCTCCGGGAGCTACAGGAACAGTCCCCTCTCCGCCTTCGAAGCGCCGCGTAGCCCGCAGATGCTCAAGCTTCTCGCCAACCTGCGCCTTCCGGCTCTTCAGTCGATCGATGAATTGCGGCGTTTGCGCGGCTTGAGTTGCCCGGCCTCGGAGCCTACCCCAGAGCCGCGTTCCTGCAGCGATGGCCTCCGCCGGTTGCAGAGCAATGCGGCGCACTGCCACATCGAAAAACAGACCTACTGCGGTTAGGAAAACCAGCCAGTACCAGACCGGTTGCAGGTTCTTGAACTGAGGAAGGCCGGAACGGAATACTTCCCCGGAGAGTTTGGCAGCTTCCAGCCCGGTTTCATTCCCGGCAGAAATCTTGGCGAGAGCGTCCTCCGGGATCGTGATGCCCCCGGTCATGGCGCGCAACTTCTCCATTACCGCGATATTGCTTTCCGTGTCGGCAAACTCCGGAGAGTATGGGATAGTGACGCCCGAACGGATGCTGTCGACCTCCTGTTTGATGACCTCCTTGCCATTTTCCCTGGTCTTCACGGTGCGCTTCGACTGGACATTGATGAAGTAAGAACCGGCATCCTCTACCTTGAACTCGGCCTCATACCGACCGCTATTCTTCTGCTCGAACTTGAGTTCCAGTTTATGGGCGTCATCAGGATGGGGCATAGGAGTGGTGATCCCGCCAGCGAGGACCAGGTCCGTCATTGGCCGGTTATTGTTGTCGCGTGCGTCAATCGATACTTTGACCCTGCCGTCATTAAGGTCCGTGTTGATTATCATCCGACCAGACTCCGTCGGCCGCAATGACCATTCCACGACCTGCTCCCAAAACTTGGCGTACATGTCCGAACTGGCCCAATCCCGGTCCCATGCTGGCTTGTCGGGCTTGCTGCGAGCATCGCTCGTGAACGCCACTGCCTTACCGAGGCCGTAGGGCCAGTACGCCAGTATCGGGAATTCCTGCTCGCCAGCCTGCGGACTCAAGATCGGCATTTCCACGAGGGGCGACTGCTTGGGCGTGGTGCGCACGTACCCATAGAGCGGGCTCAATGAATCGGGCATCTTCTCTGTGGGACCGCTCTTGAATTTCAGGATAGGTTGGAAGCGTTTGTCATAAACGAAGGACTGGCTGACGAGCCTGGTCTCCTTGATATAAATGGCCGGCAGCGCGCGCGGACTGTTCACCTTGTAGAACCGCCCTCCTGTCGCATCGGAAATGGCTTTCATCGCCTGGTCCTGCGACGCTCCGTGCGTAGCGACGCCCACGGTCGTTACAGTAACCTTGTCCCGCTTCATCTTGTTGAGCAGGCTGCGATCCGACAGCGGCGGATCGCCATCGCTGATGATAATGACGTGCTTTGTCGCCAGCTGCCGTTCAGGTTCCGTAAGCTTCTCATACGCCATTTTCAAGGGACCATCGAAGTCAGGCATGTCGCCGGGCGTCATTCGATCCACGAGGCTAAGCAGGGAGTTGCGCTTGGTGCCGATGACCTGCAAAGCGATGTGCCATTTGTGGACGCCCCAGTCGTAATGGAGGATACCCACCTCGTCCACGATTGAAAGCTTCCGGATGGCCAGCTTGGCGATTTCCTTTTGCCAGCGATTGCCGTCGGCCATTTCTGAAGCGTGCATGATCATCGCCAGGCCGCCTTTTCCCTGGACTTTGAAAGACTTGATGTCGCAATCGACCGGCAGCGCCTTCTCTACCGGCGTCCCCTGCCAGCCACCCGCGCCAAAACTGTCCGGTCCGCCGATCATCACGAGGCCGCAGCCTTGAGCTTCCGTGTTACTGCGGATCATTTCCTGCTGCTCTTCATTCAGCAATTCCGCAGGCACATTGGCGAGGATAACGCAGTCGTATTGGGCCAGGAAGACCGCAAGGTCGGTCTTGTTCTGCGGCAGGCTTGCAGCAGCAATCGCCTGGACTTTGTATTTCGAGTTCGCCATCACTCGTAAGCGATTGACAAGCAACTCGTGGTCGCTGATTTTTTGCTCGACCACCAAAATGCGCCTCTGCCCGAGCGCGATTACGTGCGTCGTCGCGCTGTTGTTCTGTACGCGGTCACCAGCCAAGCCTTGCTCAAACTCTCCGCGCTCGTTCTGTGCTGCTTCTGGCTGAAAGATCGCCTGGTACGTGTAAGATTGCTGCTTGTCGGTCAAAGGCTGCTTGAAGGAAAATGGGTTTAAGCCCGGCTTGAGCTGCACCTTGAGTGGCGACGGCGCCACCGGCAGGGTCTGTCCTTCACTGATCTGCTTGAGAACCAACGTACCCAGGACAATGCGCGGGTGATAGCTGCGCACCAGGACACGAATAGGCAGCCGGGAACCCTGTTCGGTTTTGGGTGGAGCTTCGACGGCCTGAACCATGACTTCGTTTTCGTTACGGAACCCGACCGCCAGCGGGACAACGTCGATCTGCGCTCCGTTCAGCTTCGCGATTCGCGCTTGCTCCTCGGCATTGCCCAGATTCTCATTGCCGTCACTGATCAGAACGATTCGCTTGCCGGTCCCTTCCGGGAACGAAGCGAGGGCAAGTTTGATCGCCGCGGCAATGTCCGTGTAATTTCCATCGATAGTGCTCGCCGCATCCTTGAAGTGGAAATTAAATAGCGGCGCGTTGCTGGGGGGCAGCTCGAGTCGAGGCCTGCGGCCAAAGAGAATCAACCCTGCTTGGTCGTACTTGTGCGCCGCGCCCCGCAGCCCGACAGCGCTATTGATGAAATTTTCAATGCGTTCCGAGCGGCGATCGACGCGAATAGCCTCCGCGTTCGAGTTCGGGTCGAATTCTTCAGGAACGCTCAGCGAGCGATCGACAAGGAATAACACCGTGATGTTCTCGTTCTGGTGGCGAATACGCACCTCGGCGAGAGCAAGCGTCAGGCAGACGATCAGCGCGCAGCGCAGGCCGATCGCGATCCAGCGGCGTACCGGTCCCAGTCCTGCCAGGCTGCGATAACTCAGGAAAACAATAACCGGGACGAACCCCAGCAACAGGAGCCACCACGGCTGCGTCGGCTCTAGACTTAGGGCGATTTTGCCGAGGTCGACGAGCGATTCGCCAAGGGGATCCGCGCACAGTCCGCCGGCACTCAACAGCAGGAGGGCACCCAGCGTGTAGCCGAGCGGAGCCCACCACCAGCCCGTCGTGACGACGGCGATCAGCATGACGACAAGGGCAGCAAGCGACGCGGCGCCTATCCAGAAGGCCGCCTCATAGGGGAGCGTCAATCCGCCTACTCCGGCCAGAGCAAAGGCGGCACCAGTCAGAATCAATCCGGCCGACCACCGTTGCCGGCGACTGCGGACCAGAAGAAGAACGATGCCCAATGCGCAGCCAAGCGTCAGACTAAGAATGCTCAGCCAATGAGCGGCGACAAACTCGAGAGGCTGGTTCATCGTGGTATCTCCGTCGCATCCCTGCCATCGCCCACGCGGACGTCCATTGTTTTCGTACGCACCTTGTCAAAAATGGATCCGCTGCACGCGGTGGTTGTTCGTGTCGATAACATGCACGCGGCCATGACTGTCGACCGCCAAGGCCCATGGTTCGTAGAGTTCGCCCGGCTCCCTCCCGGGTCTCCCCCAGCAGCCGAGCGATTTTCCCTTGCTCGTAAACTTCTGGACGCGATGGTTTCCTTGTTCGACGACGTAGAGTTCAGCGTGAGGGCCGAACGCCAGGTCATAGGGATAGGACATCTGCCCCGGATTGCTTCCCGCCTCTCCCCAGCAATCCACGAGTTCGCCATCGCGAGTGAACACCTGAATCCGATGGTTCGTGGCGTCAGCGAGGTACAAGTTGCCATCGGGACCAAAGGTGAGAGCCCGGATGCGGCCAAATTGACCGGGCTCGTTGCCTGGACTTCCCCAGCTCTTGATGAAGTGGCCATTCAAGTCGAACTTGCTCATGCGCTGGTTTTCGCCGAATTCTGCCACATAGTAAGAGCCATCAGCATCCTGTACGGCATCGCTGACGTACCCTAGTTCGCCGGGTCCGCTTCCAGCCTTGCCGCCGATCACGCGCAACTGTTGTCCGGTGGGGGAGTAAATCCGGAGGCAGTTGTAATGCGAATCGCTGACGAGCAAGTTGCCGTCGCGGTCAATACTCAGTCCGCTTGGCCTGCCATTGCGGAAATCTGGAGTCTGCCAGCGAATTCCGAGAAATGTGCCGTCTCGATCAAAGACTTGAATGCTTGCCGTAAAGTCTACGATGTAGAGCCGGTCTTGACTATCGATGGCTATAGCGCGGGGCCGCACGAAATCGCCCGGTTGTGTTCCCCGCTTGCCCCAGACAAACTCCGGTTTAGAGTGCGGGCCACCGGAATGGGCAAGGCTGATCAGGCCAAAGGTGCATCCTGCGAGGACCAACAATGCCACGGCGATTCGGCCTGGGCGAAGCCAGTCGCGTCCAGTCCATCTACTCCTGAACACATCGATCATCGCCGCGTGCCTTCGCTCGGAGTTCCCACGCTGCAGATCGAGGCGGTGGGCCATCATTTCGCAAGGCGTCGCATTGTCCATCGAGAGCCGCGTGCATTTAACCTAGCGCCAGAGTAAAGCGATCAACGTAGGTTAGCAACTCTTTTCACTGGACACCAGTGCGCACGCGCGCCAGCGTTGCACTCTCACGTTGCATGGGGCATCGAAGAATTCTCATCCTTGTCTTGTTACGGGCGCTGGCTGACTCGGCAGAATCGCAGGTCCGAAGTCCGGAAAGCGGAACACTTGACTAGCCTCGGCCCAATAGCGTGACGAGTTCTGTGCCTTGGCGGCTGCGCCTTCAGTGCGCGCGAACGAGACGGGAACCTCACACATCAGACACCCGAGGAAGTTGGCCTTGGCGACGATCTCGGCATGGGCAAATGCGCCATTGGATTGAATGGGAATCCGCCCAAGAATCTCGCGCCGGAAGAGTTTAAACGAGCAGTCTACGTCCTTCAATCTCACTCCGAAGAAGATGCGCACCAGCCAGCTCCGGAGAAATCGCTGGAAGGACCAGCGCCGCGCGGACTTCGACTCGCGGAAGCCGGCGACCAGGTCGACTTGATCGATCGCCTCCAGGAATAAGCGGATGTCGGTCGGCTCGTAGCCGGCATTGCAGTCTGCATAAAGGCATAGAGGATAGCGTGCCTTCGCCAGCCCCGTCTTTAAGGCTGCACCGACGCCACATTGGGAAGGATTGGGCAAAACGGTTATGTGAGGATTGTTCGCGGTCGGCAACTCGGATAGGGTGCTTGACGGCTGGGTGCGATCCACCTCGCTCAGGAGCACTTCATAGTCACGGCCCAGGCTGTTTGCGTATGAGATCCAGCCCGCGAGAGCTTTCTCCAGCAATTCGAGCTTCTGCGGGCATACCAACAAGACCAGCGACAGTGGGGCTTGTGCGATCGCTGGCCGGTCGAAACTCTCGGGCATGCGCTGACCTTTCACGTGGCAGAGGACCGGCCCCGGGCCGGGTCCGCATTAGAACCAGCGGGCGACTGTGCTTGCCGCCGGCGAGGTCTATGTTGCGCATTACCAACTCTAGCTGGCCATGCGTCAGGTATTGCGGCCATTCGTCGGCACAATCAGGCGGCATCACTATATACCAAGTTTCGGGGCGACTCGCCCAAACGTCCAGGTTTTCCCATTCCAGGACGGTGTCGATTGGCCTGCCGACGTGAAAGGCCAGAGCATGAGCTTCAGCCCGGAAGAAGATTATGAGCTGAGGGGCAGGAGCGCGCGCTCGAATTTCCTGTGCGAACCGGCGAAACTCCCATTGTCGCTCCTGACCCGGCAAAACGTAAGCGACGTACGCCCACCAACCCGCAACAGCAGCGAGCAGCATCCCCACAAAGGCTGCCGTCAAGGCTTTCCGCGAATGCTGAGTGCTGTACCAGCGCTCGAGCGTGCTTCCCAGGAACAATGCTGCTCCAGGGAAAGCCGGCAGGAGATAGTCGGAACGCTTGAAACGCGAGAAAGATAAGAGCATCGTCATGGCCACGAGCCAAACCAGTCCAAAGCGCGCCTCGGAATCCACCCGCCACCAGCGTCGTCGAATGGCGAGCCAGATGAGAAACGGTAAGATCGGACTCCAGGGTAGGAAATCAACCGTGAAGCGCGGCAGGTAAAACCACCATGGATGAACGGCCAGATCCCCACTTCCCAGGCCACGCTCAACGTTATGTTTCCAGAAGAAAACCTGGAGCAGCTTTCCGTTCGTCTCCGAGTCCGCCCAGACGAACCAGGGGATCGCCAACGCACCAATGAGCGGAATCCCCCACCAGAGGCCATATTTGTGAAAGAGGCTGAGCCATCGCCGCAACTGCCAGGGCACAGGCAAGTCGCCTTCAGTCCCAAGATATGCAACGCAAACCGCGGCCGGGAGCAGCAGGCCAATCGGCCCTTTGAGCATGAGTGCAAACGCTGCCGCAAGGTAACCGACAACCATCCATCTCCAGGCTCCGCGTCCTCCCAGCTCACGCCAGCTGCAATGAGCTAGGTAGAAGCCGACACAGGCAAATGCGCAGCAGAGCGTCAACGGCATGTCAATACGTCCCACGCGTGCCAGCCAGGTGAAATGCACTGCCGATGCCAAGATGCATGCGGCCGCCAAACCGGCATGCGGGCGGTTCCTCAAAACCCCCAGCATGTAGATCAGCACGACACCGAGCAACCCCGCCAGGGCGGCCGGTAGGCGCACGGACCAACTGTCCACCGCGGAACCGCGAAGCCACGAGACTCCAGCAACGATCCAGTAGAAGAGCGGTGGTTTCTGTAACTCGATCTTGCCGTCGAAAAGGTGCGGAAGCCCCCACTGTTTTTCCGAGAGAATCGACTGCGCGTCCTGGGCCGCCCGAGCTTCGTGACTGCTCCACAGATCTCTGTCCGCAAGTCTGTAAAAGAATAGTATCGAGCAGATCGCGACGAGGAAGAAAAGGGTACCAACGTACGCCAGACGCATTCGGGACAAAGCTAAAGGCTGGCAGCGCCGGACCGGAGGGCATGTGCACGAAACGGGCGTTAAAGACTCGATCTGCAGCGAACTATGTGCGCCTGGATTGACAGTCGTCATGAAAGACTCGCCGGCCCTGGGCCGCTGGGTTCGAGGCACGTCAGGCGGAGCGGCGCTGGAATTGGGCTTCGTGGAATCGCTGATATTCGAGGTTCGTTCCCAGTAACTCTTCATGGGTCCCCGTTGCGACAACGCGCCCGCTGTCGACAACTACGATCCGATCGGCAATTTCCAGCGTGTTCATCCGGTGAGTGATGATGAACGTGGTCCTGTCACGGACAAACTCACGAAGGGCCTTGTGAATCAATGCTTCGCTCTCGGCGTCCGATTGACTGGTGAATTCATCGAGAATCAGGATCCTGGGGTCGCGCAGGATGGCCCGAGCTAGGGCGATACGTTGTTTCTGGCCGCCGGATAGCTTGGAACCGGCTTCGCCGATGCGCGTCTGGTAGCAGTCCGCAAGTTTCGCAATGAAGTCGTGAGCGTACGCCCGCCGCGCCGCACGTTCCACGTCCTCCGCGTGAGCCCTACGATTGCCGTAGGCGATGTTGTTGTAAACGGTGTCATCGAACAGCGTGGTCTCCTGGGTCACCAGGCCGATCTGCTGCCGGAGGCTGCGAAGGTTGACGGTGCGAATGTCGTGGCCGTCCACCAGGATGCTACCGTGATCGGGGTCGAAGAAGCGCGGAATAAGGCCCGTCAGAGTCGTTTTACCGCAGCCGTTCTTGCCGACCAGGGCGATCGTCTCGCCATGACGCACCTGGAGGTGGATATTGGTGAGGATCGGTCGGCCCGCCTCGTAGGAGAAGCAGACGTCCTTGAACTCGATGGCCGATTCATGCGCAGCGAGGCGCGGACCATTCGAATTGCCCCTGACACGTGGTTGCCGGTCCATGTACGCATAGACGCGGTCGGCCGCCGCGGCGCCAGACTGGAGCCTCGTGTAAACACTGGAAAGCTTGCGAACCGGGTCGGCAATCGAGGCGAGCAGGACGTAAAACTGCAAGAGCGACTCTGTGGACCAGGCTTCGCTGGTCATTTTCAGTCCGAAGATACGATCCTGGCGGTTCAGCACCAGGTAAGCTCCCGCAAGCAAGGCACCAGCAATGGCGGCAATCCCCAGGGTTTCGATTGCCGGACTGGCCAGCGCATCGAGATTCACAACCCACATCGCCTTGTGATAGTAATCCTTGGTGGCCGAACAGAAACGCCGTCGTTCGTAAGGTTCCATCGTGAACGCCTTCACCACGCGGATCCCCTGGAACGACTCCTGGAGAATCTTGTATATGTTCGACATGCGCTCCAGCAATCGCCTGGTCGCGCGCTTCATAAGCCGACCGATCTTGGTCAAGACGAACAGCGCGATCGGCACCAACACCAAGAAAGCGAGAGATAGCTGCCAGCTCATCCAGCAGGCAATCAAGATGCAGACAAATGCCTTGAGGGGTTCAGCGACAACTTTGCCAAAGAGAACTTTCGTTCCGTTGCCCAACGTCTCCATGTCGTTCGTGAAACGGGACATCAGCTCGTGAGTCCCCTCTTCCGAGAAATAGCCAACATCGAGATGAATGACGTTGCGGTATAGACGGTTGCGCAGATCGAATAGCGACAGGTTAACGACGCTGCCGACCAGAGATTCCTGCCAGAATTCGAAGAAGCTTCGGATCACGACGCCCGCGACCACGAGACCTATGATCCAGACAAAGGTCAGAAAGGGATCACTTGGGAAGAGACTGAAGCATCTCCATTTGAGCACCTGGTAGACGTAAAGTCGGCGGTTGCACGATTCCAGGTCTCTCTCGCGTTTGGTAATCTCACTGGTAAGGTCTCGCAAGTGCTTGGCGCGCAATTCCGACTCGGGTTTCTTGTCGAGTTCATCCCTATCTTTGTCGAAACCCTCGCGCTCGGCCCTCAGCTTCTTGATTTTCTCGTTTGTCTTTTCGATTTCAGAATCGGCCCACTTCTGAAGGTTTTGGTGACTGCTTAGGATGCCAAGGGAAGGCGAAATGGCCGTAAAAGTTACCCCCCACAGAATGGCGGCAATTCCAGCGCACACAAATGAAATGATGAGCCGGCCCCGGTAGGGCCAGGCACAGCGTACGGCACGCAAGAAGTTCTTCATACTGTCCGGTTCGATTTGCCGCTGGGTAAGCAAGAAGGCAGCGCATCACGTGGCGGCGGCGTTTGTAGCAGATCCGGAAAAACCGGACAAGCCGGTTTGGATTGGCGCCGCATGAATCAACACTGACCGATTTTTGCGTAACCTTTGCCTTTTGGGTATAAATCTGGCATTTTAATAGTGGTAAGGATCGTTCTGGCTGGCGTGACACTCCAAGGATCGATCATGGGCCACGAACAGATCTGTGCATGGTTGCAAATCCCGGGCGGAACCTGGCCTCCTGATCACTACACGTTGCTGGGACTGCAGCCGGGCGAATCAAGCATTGCGCTCATTGAACAGCAGGTTCACGAGCGAATGGAGAAAGTGCGCGTCTACCAGCTAGCCAACCCCGAACCGGCAACCGAGGCGATGAACCGCCTCGCTCAAGCCCTTATTTGCCTTACAGATGCGCGTTCCAAGAAAACCTACGATCAGGCTCTGCTCGGGACGCGTGACCCGCTGCTGGATCCGCCCCCTGTCCGTCGAGCTCCGAATCTCAGCCCAAAGCCTGCACCCCCGGAGTGGCTGTTCGGAGCTGGCAACCCAAGCGGGGAAGAAGAAATCCAACAAGGACAAGGCCAATCGCTCGCGAGCTGGGAGACAGAGCCGCCGCCTCGCCGCCTGCTCTCGGAGCCCGCGCCGGCAGATCCTGTTGGAGCCGTGCCACAGCCCGGCGAGGCGCCCCTTGCCGAGACCGCGACGGCTCCCGAGAGCAATGGCGCCGCTGGGCCACAACTCCCTCCGCCGGCTGCCAGAACTCCGCCGAATACTCCGCTATACGAACCGAGTCGCTGGCGACGCGGACTCGGTACGCGGCGAGCGCTCTATCGGCGAATCGCATGGCATAGGCAATTGCACTCGGCCTGGCTGGGGGCGGGAAAGTATCTCAATCGACCCAGCCGTTTACTTCATCGCCCCGCAGAAGCCACCGACTTTATCGAGCAGATGCAAACCATGCGCACGCAGTTAAAAATGCTGCCGCTCTTCGGAGAGGCCGGGCAACCAGGCTACCTTGTTCTCACCCTCGCACGCCAGCAGATGATCGTCCCGACTTTACAAACCCTTTTGCCCAGCCAACGGCAAGCGCTGGCACGCGATTGGCAAGCTGGTCTGGGAGTGCTAAATTCCCAGCGTGCTTTTCTGCGCCAGGAAACACGGGCCCTCCGTCAGAGAAGCCGGTGGCGCCAGGGACTCCGCGTTGTGGTTACGAGCGTGTTAGAGCACCCTGGAACCCTGGTGCTCCTAATCGCCTGGGCAGCTCTCAACGTCGCGTATCCAAGAGTCCGGGAACGATGGCCCGAGCAGGGCGTGTGCTTTCTGGCTGCACTTGGGATTAGGATAGCGTTCTGGAAGTACTCCTTCGCTCCAGTTCGACGACGCTCGCTTGCGACAGTCCAGCCCATTAAGAAATAAAACCGCCACGTACAAACCCAGGCACAATTCGGTCTGGCTCTCTGTCGGCTCTGATTCGATGGATTTACAGCTGCGGCGCCTGACTTGGATGCCAGCTGGTGGAACTACGAACCCATCACGGGAGGAAAGTCCGAGCACCCAGCCGCACCGGAAAATCCCGCAAAGTCGTCCGGAATTCTCCCAAAGGCCGTATCCCGTACAGCTTTCCAATTGACAGCCTTATGTCAGCAAATATATGCTAATACGCATCTAATCCCAGTCCGGCATATTCACTTACGTCGGGGTAGTTGCTGCTCTAGCGGTGCGCCCCGGTCAATGCGGAATGTGAGGAGAAGGTGCAAATGGTTGCATCGGGTACAGGGTTGCGGCTTGAGGAAACTGCTCGAGATCTTTTCGAGGTGGTTACGCAGCTGGGGCTCACGACTCTCCGCGGCAGGCGCCGTTCCGGCGATCTGAAAGAGGTCGAGTTTCTGACGCTGGCCATCCTTCACGAGCACGGCTCGATGATCGTCGGCGACATTCAACGTTTGTTGAATGTGCTTCCCGCGCAAATGTCCCGCATTATTCGCTCCCTGGAGAATCGGGATCGGCCCTTGATCTCGTGCCAGATCAATCCGCGCGACAAACGGAAAGTCGATGTCTGCCTGACGCCAGTAGGGGAAAAAGCACTGCTGGACTATCAGGCCAATAAGACGGATCGGCTTATTCAGCTACTGCGCGACCTGCCCGAGGAAACGCAGGAAGACCTGGGCCGGCTCGTCTATAAGCTCCATGGCTTGCTCGAACGGCCTCAGGCCACTTGAAAAGTCAGCCGATTTCTGCAAGCTGCAACGTTTTGCCGTAGCGAGCGAACATGGCCTCCCGAAGAAGGGCATGCTGCGACAGACGCAGTCCAGGATCCGCAGCGACGAGGCCGAACGCATCCTTCCGGGCCAAATTCAACAGATCGCGATCAGCTACCAGGTCGGCAAGGCGGAGCTCGCCCAGGCCATGCTGCTTTGTGCCGAAGAATTCGCCAAGCCCCCTTAGCCTTGCATCATGCTCGGCCAAGACGAAGCCGTCGGCAACCTGCGTCACCAGACGCAAGCGCTCCTTGGCTTCGTCGCTCGCGGGATTGGCAAAAAGATAGCATTCTCCCGGAACCTTTCCCCGGCTAATCCGGCCACGCAATTGGTGCAGCTGGGCCAGGCCAAAGCGCTCTGCGTGTTCCACCAAAAGCAACGAGGCATTGGGGACGTCGACGCCCACTTCGACGACCGTCGTGCTCACTAACAAATCGAGTTTTCCCTCACGGAACTGATCCATCGCCCGATCTCTACTCCGGCCATCTAGTTGGCCGTGCAGCAAGCCGACGCGAAACTCTCGAAATGGGCCACTCTGCAGTTCTGCATGCGTCCGGTCGGCGGCCTTTCGATCGGTCCCTTCGGAACTCGAAACCAGCGGGCAAACCACGTAACCCTGGCGCCCCCGCCGCAACCCTTCTCTTATCTGTTCATACACCCATTCGCGGCGGCTGGCCGGCACGCAGCGCGTCGTCACGGGTTGGCGACCGGGCGGCAACTGGCGAATTGTGGAAACATCTAGATCACCAAACACGGTGAGTGCCATGGTCCGCGGGATCGGCGTCGCAGTCATTACCAGATAGTGGGGATCGATTCCCATCTGGCGGACACGGGCACGCTGGTTGACGCCAAACTTGTGCTGTTCGTCGATCACCACCAGGCCCATGCGCGTGAACTGGATGTCTTCCTGCAACAGGGCCTGTGTGCCCACGACCAGGTCAATTTCGCCGGCACAAATGGCGGCTGCTGCTGCGCGACGCTCCTTCTTCGTCAGATCTCCGGTGAGCAGCAGCCGTCTCACCCGACTCTGCCCGAGGTAGCTCTCGAGGGTCTGCCAATGCTGCCTGGCCAGTACCTCCGTTGGAGCCATAAATGCCGCTTGATGCTTGTTGGCCACCGCGACAAGGAGAGCGTAGACCGCAACCATCGTCTTGCCGGCGCCGACGTCGGCTTGCAGAAGGCGCTGCATGGGCCTGTTCCCAGCCATGTCTTTGCATATCTCCGCGATCACCGTGTCCTGGTCCGCAGTAGCGCGGAAGGGGAAGAGCCGGCGAATACGGCCGTCGATCGTCTCTGTAACGGGAAGTGACGGCGCCTGCTGACGATCGCGTAATTCTCGGCGGCGCGAGGCAAGTGCCAGTTGAAGGATGAGGAATTCCTCATAGACGAAGCGCCGCCTTGCGCCGGCTGCTGCGGGCAAGCTCTCTGGGAAGTGCACCTGACGTAGCGCCAACCCTACAGGCGGTAACTTTCGGCGTTCTCGAAGATCGGCCGGAAGGATTTCTCGTATCTGGTCGCCGTAGTTTTCGACGGCTTGCCGAATGATCGCCCTGAGCTGTTCCGCGCGCAAGTCCTCTGTCAGCGGATAAACCGGCACTATGCCGCCATCCTTTGGATCGTTCGCACCATCGAGAATCCGCACGCGCGGATTGGAAATCTGCCAGTGATCGCGCTGCCACTTCGGTTTGCCGCCAAATGCCAGATGCTGACCGTATCGAAACGAGCTTGCGGCATAGGGCTGATTGAACCAAATCCCTTCCACGCAGTTTCGTCCGTCGTCGCTCAAAACGACGCCTACAAGGCAGCGCCCGTCCGCCAGCGAGCGCCCCTGGATTTCGACGACCTCGCCTCGAACCGTTTGAAATTCGCCGGCGGTCAGACGAGAGATTGGCCGCAGGTCGCTTAGGTCTTCGTACGCTCGCGGAAAATGAAACAGGACATCGCCGATTGTCTCGATGCCGAGGCGCCGTAAGAGTTCCGCGCGTGCTGGGCCGACCCCTTTCAAGAATTGAGCGCTTTGCCGAAGCGGACGACTCGGATCTCCAGAAGCAGTCTGTGCAGGCGAGTAGTGCATGGGTTTCTTCTAGCGTGCCGTCATAGCCACTATTCGTGGCGTGCTGCGATTTCTCCCGAACCGGCGACGGGTTCTTTCCCTGCCGCGCTGTCGTCATGCAAAGCACTATTATCGTGAATGGCTCCGTCCACGCGCTGGGCCTTCGAAAGGTCGATCCGTTGGTCGGCGAGATCGAACTCGAGGCGCGATTCGGCGCTCAACTGCAGAGGGAGCCGGACTGTAAAGGTGCTTCCTCGGCCCAGTTCGCTCTGGAGCGCCACTTCGCCTCCGAGTAGTTTCGAAAGCTCTCGGACAATGGATAGCCCCAATCCAGTGCCGGCGTGTTCTCTCGTCAGCGGATTGCCCGCCTGGCGGAATTTCTCGAAGATGAGCTCCTGGTCCTCGAGTGCAATGCCAACGCCTGTGTCCGTGACCGTTACCACGACATGCAGCGGTTCGGCGTCGGCTTTGAGCAATACCCGGCCTCCCTCCGGGGTAAACTTGATGGCGTTTGACAGCAGATTGGACAGGATCTGCTGTAGCTTGCCGGCGTCCTGCCTCAACAGAGGCAGGTCGGTACTGATCTGGCTGCGCAGGTCGATATTCTTCTTTTCGGCCAAGGGACGAAACATGCTGACGAGTCCCTCGAACACATCATGGATACTGAACTCCTCGATGCGGACCTCCATCTTTCCAGCCTCGATCTTTGCAAGGTCGAGGATGTCATTGATGAGGTTCAGCAACTGCTCGCCGCTGGTTTGAATATTGCTCGCCCAGCGCTGCTGTTTATCGTTGAGCTGGCCGCTGGACAAAAGGACATCGCTGAATCCAAGAATGCTGCTCAAAGGTGTGCGCAATTCGTGGCTCATGGTCGCGAGGAAGTCGCTCTTGAGCCGGTTGGATTCATAGAGCGCCATGTTTGCCTGAGCCAACTCGTCGACCTTGAGATCGAGGTTTGCATTCACCTTCTTCAAGCGGTCCTGCATGCTTACGAGGCTTCGAAGCATGCGGTTGAACGCATGGCTAAGGTCTTCGAACTCGTCACCGGTCTGGATCTCGCTGCGCACATTCAGCTCGCCGGCAGAAATGGCATCGCTAACTTCTTTCAGATGCTTGACCGGCTTGACAATAATGTAGCGAACGATCAAGTAGCTCCCGGTCATGATCAGGATGGCCGTGACCAGGGCGGTGGTGATTAGCCACGCGCGGTTCTGGTGGACGCCCTTCTCAATCGCTTCGGTCGGCATCCGGATTTTCACCACGGCCAGCAAGTCTCCGTTGCTCAGTTCATGATCTCCTTCCCTTTCGGACGCAAGCGGATGACAGTTCGAGGTCATACACGAGGTGCCAGCGCGGATCGCACCATAGTAGTCGATGTATGGCTCGGACTGGATGATTCGGAAATCTTCCTTCTTGTCCGGGTCGGCCTTGAATTTCTGAAGCAATTGGGTTTCGTAGCTGTCGTTAGGCTCATTCACACGATTGCGGGACCCCGGCTTGAGGATGAGATGCCGATACTGCTGCAGCGACTCGGGCAGGCGCTTCTCCGACTCCTCATCCAACACGCGCAGAAGATTATTCAGTTCCTTTTGGCTCAGGGGCTTTCGGGTGAGGTTTCCACCCTTGTCTGGATGCGGTGGCCCTTCGTCCAGGTTATCATTGGAAAGCAGCAGCTTGTCCTCGTGCAGCTTCCTGATGATGACGTCGACCAACAAGCGGGCGCTAGGCATGACTTGATTGTACGCCAGGCTTTCAGTTTGGTGAGCATGCCACCAGAAACTGGCAGTAATGAGTAACAGAGTCGCCGCGCCGAAGAGGAACCGGCACTTGCGTTCCAGGCTCGTTTCGCCTAACAGACGTTTGAAGGCTCGATAGGACATGATTTATGGAATAATGCGCGGACTAAACTCCGTCATACCTTGAGACGCTTCTTGCCCTGGTCATTCCTGCCACTTGTTTGTTGACAGCGCGGACAAAAATGCGTGGAACGGCCCGCCAACCGAGTACGCATGATGGAAGTCTTGCACCGTGGACAAGGCTTACCCACTTGGCCGTACACGCGGAACTCCCGCTGGTATCCCCCCTTCTCTCCAGAGCCGCCGATATAGTCTCGAATGCTTGAACCGCGCCTCTCAATCGCCCGATTCAGGACTCGCACGATAGCTGCCTGCAGGCGGCGCGCTTCGGGTGCAGTCGTCTGCTGCCCCAGCTGGGCTGGATGCAGCTTGGCCTGGAAAAGCGATTCGTCCGCGTAAATGTTACCAACACCCGCCACGACGCATTGATCCAGGAGCACCGCCTTCAGGCAACGTTTGGTACGCAGGAGGCAGTCACGAAAATACTCTGTATCCAGATCAAAAGGCTCGGGCCCCAGCTTGCTCTCTTGAAAGAAGCGGTCAAGCAGGGTTTTACCCTGGAAAAGCGTTGCGCTGCCAAAACGACGCACGTCTCGAAAGCGCAATTGTGCCTGGCCCCGATTCAATTCCGCAATGATGTGCGTGTGGGAACCGACCGGTGCGTCCGCCGGCATGACGCGTAACTGGCCGGTCATGCCCAGGTGAATGACCAGATGCAGGTCGCCATCGAGGTCGAGAATAATCCATTTGCCGCGCCTGCGGACTTCCTGTATCCGCCGTCCGATCACCATCGGCTCCCACTCCGCGGACCACTCGCGGCGCAGGGGGAAAGGACTCACCGAAAGGCTCAGGATTCGTTTCCCCGCAAGCCTCGGCCGCAGGTCGCGAACGACTGTTTCGACTTCCGGCAACTCAGGCACGTACCATCTCAGCTTGTGACCGCTGGCTTCCTTGAAAATGTGCGTGATCCGCCGCACGTCCGCCGATTATAAGCTGAAGGTCTCTCGAACACCATCTCGGTTGCCTTCCGACGATCCGCTGCTAGCTTCTTGACAGGCACCCTCGCCAATCGGCTGCTGAGAGTAAGGTAGCTTTCCGCTTGACCCATTTACTTGGGGCTCCTAGCTTGAACAAGATCCTCGATTGACTCCCGATGTCCATAAACAGTCCAGTAACGCTTCAACCATGAGTTCTCCATGTCCGTAGCATCGACATCGTTTCCTGACGCACATGGGCGCTTTGGCCCATACGGCGGCCGCTTCGTGCCGGAAACACTGATGTTTGCCCTGCAACAGCTAACGGAGCAGTTCGAGCACGCACGAGAGGATCCGGAGTTTCAGCATCAGTTCCATTACTATCTCAAATATTATGTTGGCCGTCCCTCGCCGCTCTACTTTGCGGAGCGCTTGACACACGAGGCAAGTGGGGCTCGCATCTACCTGAAACGCGAGGACCTGAATCACACAGGCGCTCACAAGATCAACAATTGCATCGGTCAAGCTCTCCTAGCACGGCGCATGGGCAAGCCGCGAATTATAGCGGAAACGGGTGCCGGTCAGCATGGCGTCGCCACGGCCACTGCCGCAGCCCTCTTCGGCTTGAGGTGCCAGGTGTACATGGGGGAAGAAGACATTCGCCGGCAACGGCTCAACGTTTTCAAGATGCGTGCCCTTGGAAGCGACGTCATCCCAGTCTTGAGCGGCAGCCGAACGCTACGCGACGCCGTCAACGAGGCAATGCGCGACTGGATGGCAACGGTCGAACACACCCATTACATCATCGGCAGCGTGGTGGGGCCGCATCCTTTCCCGGTGATGGTCCGCTATTTCCAGTCGGTGATTGGCGAGGAAACCCGCCGGCAATGCCTGGAACAAACGGGCCGCCTCCCGGACGTAGTCGTAGCCTGCGTCGGCGGAGGCAGCAATTCGGCCGGCATGTTTTATCCATTCATCGGAGATAGCGCCACACAACTGGTTGGAGTGGAAGCAGGAGGACGCGGCGTCGCCCCGGGACAACATGCCGCCTCGCTGGGGCATGGCAGGCCCGGCGTACTGCACGGCTCTTACAGCTATGTCCTGCAGGATCCGGATGGCCAGACCGCCGACGTGCATTCTGTCTCCGCGGGTCTGGACTATCCTGGCGTCGGACCAGAGCATAGCTATTGGAAGGATAGCGGCCGCGTCCGCTACACCAGCGTCGTCGACAGCGATGCGTTACACGGGTTCGAACTCTGCTCCCGACTCGAAGGAATTTTGCCCGCACTCGAGACCGCCCACGCTATCGTCGAGGCCATGCGCATCGCCTCCCGGCGCGCAAAAGACGATGTGATTGTCATTTGCTTCTCGGGCCGCGGCGACAAGGATTGCTTCGAAGTTGCCCGGCTGCGTGGGGAAGAGATTTGAGAGGCTGGATCATGCCCGAAGTTGCCTGCGCGGTAGTCATCGACCAGGTAGACGAAGGGTGCTACCGCGCTACCTGCCATCTCCTCCCAGACGCAGAGGTATTTGCGGAAACTGAAGAGAAAGCCAGGCGCATTATGGAGGAAACTCTCGAAAGAATTCTCCGAGAACAGCGTACCGATCCGGGCACCACAAAACCAGCGTTGGAACAGTCTTGATTGAATGCGAGCATGAAGTCCATGAATCCGATCGATGCACTCTTCCACAGCTTGCGATCCCAAGGTCGCAAGGCGTTCATGCCTTTCATTACGGCGGGAGATCCAGACCTTCAGACAACGGTGCTCCTTTGCCGCATGCTGGCACGACATGGCGCGAATCTGATTGAGATCGGCTTCCCTTACAGCGATCCGATTGCCGACGGCCCGGTGATTCAAGCTTCCTACTCGCGCGCCCTAACAAAAGGCGTCCGGGTTGACGACATATTTGAGACTATCGGCCGATTGTCAGCCGACCCGATCGCGGATCGCCAGGTCCCTCTCGTCAGCATGGTGTCTTATGCCTTGGTCCATTGCCGTGGTCCGGAGAAGTTCATCGACCAGGCAAAGAAGGCTGGTTTTAGCGGTGTCATTGTTCCCGACTTGCCTCTCGAAGAGGCGGAAAAGTTGGCTGGAATTACGAGAGCACAAGATTTCAAGCTCATTCAGCTTGTCGCCCCAACCACGCCGCCCGATCGGGCCAAGCGGATTGCGAATACGTCCACCGGATTCCTTTATTACGTGAGCGTCGCCGGAATCACGGGCGCCCGCGATAAACTTCCTGACGAGTTGCTTGATCAGGTGCGCTGGCTGCGCGGTCTGACCGATCTGCCTATCTGTGTCGGATTCGGGATCAGCAAACCGGAGCACGCGCGCATGCTGCGGGAGGTTGCGGACGGTATCATCGTCGGCAGCGCCTTCGTGCAGCAGCTAGCCGATCTCGGATCGCGACCCGTAGAACGGGCCGTTGATGAAGTCGGTCGCCTTGCCGAGTCGCTGGCACAAGCTCTAAATCCCGACCGTTGAGCAATCTAATCGTCGCCATGAGAGCATTCCGGTTGCAAGGGTTGGGCACGAAGACATGGTTGGTGCTCCTCCTTTGCATCTCATCCCGGCAGTCTTTGGCCTTGGATGAGGCGGTGCAGCTGGACGGGGAGCGGATCCAGGGGACGCTCAAGCCCAAGGATCATGGCGAACTGCACTTCGAGCGCGCGGATGGCAAACCGGAGCTTTCGCCCAGGCAAATCGAGTTCGTTAACTTCCCGGCGCCGGCGGCACAGTCGTTGCTCGCTGCAACTGCCCATCGAATCTGCTTTCGCAATCAACAACATTTGACGGGCGAGTTCCTTTGGCTAGACGAGAACGTGGTACGTTTTCGCACTCCATGGAACGACCGGCTCAAGTTATCAAGGACGATCGTTCGGGCGATCACATGGGAGGCGCCGTATGCGAGCATTTTCGAAGATGATTTTGAAACGAACCTCGCAGCTTGGAAGCTGACCGGAATGCCGAGAATCTCAGGGCAATCCCGCGTTTCCGGCTTGCATAGCCTCTGCTTCGACACCCCGGAGCAGATAGCGGAATACGTGCTGGCTGAGCCATTGGCTGCCGGGCGCGCGACGGTTCACGTTCTGGTGCAGCCTCCTGCAAGCGGGACGAGATGGTCCTTCATGGCCCGCTTTGAAGCTGCGTCGGGGAAAAGCGGCCGAGAAGTAGACCTCACAGGCGAGGCTGGCACTTACAAGACCGTGCTACAGGATTCCAATGGTGAAGTCGTCACCTCAGTCGCACGTCCAGGCTGGCGCCGGCTTTCCATGGAATTCAGTCCGGAAAACCTGACCATTGCCGTGGACGACGACATTCTCTGGTCGGGGCCCCGAGCGAATCCGGGATGTGTCCTGCGGACAGTACGCTTGTCGAGGTTGATCGATTCCTCGAGATCGACGTCAGCAGAGGCACTCTTTTTCGATGACTTCAGCCTCGCACGCCGAGTGGAATCCCTGCGACGCCCGGCGGGCGACCTAACGCAAGACGAAATCTGGTTGCTTTCCGGAGACCAGGTTTTCGGCAGCATCAAGTCTGCAGACCGGCGAAAGGTTCACGTGCGTGCGCGTTTCGGGGAGCGTGCCATGAACTGGGGCGATATCAGAGGGATCTACTTTCGAGATGAATCTCCAGCGCCGCGCCCCCGCAATGGCAGCCGGGTTCGGCTCTGGCTGCGTTCGGCAGCGAGCGCCGAGCATGACCAGATCGAAGGCACGCTTGTCCGCTTCGACGAAAAACGACTGGTGCTCCGGCACGACGATTTGGGTGAGCTGACGATCGATCACCGGTATCTGCAGCGCCTACATTGGCTGTCCCAGGCAAGCCCGAATACAGCCCCTTGACGCTTCAGGGCACCCGCATGCACGACCCCCGAAAGCACGTTCAAGTTCATGCAGGACTACAAGGTTTTCAAGTACTCGATGACCGCCATGCGCTCGGCCTCCGTGAAAGCATCGCCGAACGTGTGGCCCGCACTGCTGAGGCCGGGAAGCCTCGTGTCGTAAATCTTGCGGCGTTCGAAGGCGGGCAGATTCTCCGTGACGGGCTTGTCCAAGACGGTAATCTTGTGGCCGAGCTTCACGGCGTCATAATCTTCCCTGCTGGTGCGATAGGACCGGGTATAAACGGTGGGCCGCGCTTTTGAATTGAGTACGTGGTAAACCGTCGGCACCGAGCTGTTGTGAAAGTACGGGGCTGTCGCCCAGATACCATCCAGAGGTGGAGCCTGGTATCCGCGGTTTTCGACAAGCCGAAATGGCTTGCCATCAGGACCAAGTTCCTTGGCCAGCCAGCTATGGTTGAAAGACTCGATCATCTGGCGACTGGCCGATTCTGCCAGGGTTCTGTCCGTTCCGATCACGCCCAATGGGACGATTTTGTTGGGATATGTTCCACCGGGCCCGTAGGTGCCGTGACACTTCGCACACGCTTGTACGAACAAGGTCTCGCCGCGTGCCGCAAGTTCGCGGTCAACGCGAAATGGATACTTCGGTGCTTCGACGGTTAACAAGAAGGCAGCGATGTCTGCAAATGCCTTGTCCTGTTTCTTGATGTATTCACCGCTGTTCATGGGAGTCAACAAGTTCACCATATCCACCCGCGTCGAGCGAGCGTCGATCGCGCCAGTCCAATCGCGTGTTTTCTTTTTCTTGAGAAGCCACCACGCCGGGGGATCGCTACAGATGTTGGCTCCGCAATCGATTTTGACGTGTTTCCGCAGATTGAGACCGTCGTCGCGAAATCCCAGCAAGAATGCGAGCGAACTGATTGGATCGATGGTCCCGCGCACGTTGCTGAATCGGAGCGGGAGGTCGAGGCTGTAGCCCTCCGCCGCGCTCAATTCCTCGAAGAGTGCTTGCAGATCCAACGAGGCATTCGCGACGCCGATATATGTTTGCCCCGCCACTGTGCCTGCGTGGCAGAGCAAACAATTGTTGACGATGCCCTTGCCGAAAAGCCCGCGGGCCTCCAGCAGTCCCATCGGCAGCCCATGGTTTTCGAACGGAGCCGAGTGCAGCCCATAGCGTTCCATGAATGCCTTCGAGTAGTCTGCCGGCTTGCTCGCCACGCCCCACTGTTTCCAGGCATTGTCATAGGCTTTGATGGACCAAACCGGTGGGTTAAGTGACCGCGTAGTCATGATTTCCCTTCCGCGGTCGGCGGCAGTCTGTTCGGACGCGCTGAGCGAAGCCAGTGCACAGCCGATCGATGCTACAACGAGCCCCATGATGCCTAGCCATCGACGCATAGGAACCCCCTATTCTTGGTGCAACCAGGCTGTCGCTGAATTCGACCGACCGTCAAAAGAAAGGAGCAGACATACCCTGTAGCTTTATGCTGAGCCTTTGCATTGTCAAGAAGAAACGGCGGGCAACGAGGACGCCCTCTTGCTCGAGTCCAGAAGCTACATCACCCTACGCGAATCGCCAGCAGCAGGTGAAAGAGTGTGGGCAGACCGTCCTGAGCAAAGCAATGGGGGCGATAGAACGACAGCAGAAGCGCGCCGGCCGGATCCCGCGCGCTTTGGATGCCACGAGGCATGTCGCCCAGGCTATTGCAGCGAACCGGGCGCTGTCATCTAGCTGGCCGCGCCGACCGCTTGGACTTCTTTTTGGCGTTCTTTGGTTAGCTCCCGCAGGCGGGGATGGGGAACAAGAAATCGGCCGATCGCGAGATAATCGATGTTGCCGATAAGGAATGCGCGAATCGCGTCAGCCGGAGAGCAGACGATAGGCTCCTCGTGCATATTAAAGCTGGTGTTGATCAATGCAGGAATGCCGCTACGTTCGAAGTACCCGCGAATAATCTTGTGGAAGCTCGAATTAGTGCGTTCGCTCACCAGCTGCGGCCGGGCCGTTCCGTCCACGTGCACGGCTGCGGGGCACATGCGCATCATGTCGTCGGTGCAATCAAAAGTGATGGTCATGAACTCCGCCGTCTTTTCGCAGCCTGCCACGTTCTTGAAGAGCCTGCCTGCCTCGCTGGCCAGTGCGGCGGGTGCGAACGGCATGAACTCCGTGCGGCCCAGTTGGTGGTTCAACCACTGATTGACTTCCGGTTCGCGGGCCGGGTACAAGACCGAGCGATTGCCCAAAGCGCGCGGACCGTACTCCATGCGACCGTTGAACCGCCCGATGATATGGTCTTCCGTCAACAACTGGGCAACCCTGTCCTCGATGTCAGGCAGGCGCTCGAACGCCAGGTTCTCCAATCTCAACGCGTCAGCGATTTCAGATTCGGAGTAATCCGGTCCATAATACACATTTTCCAGCGGTCGGCCGCCGAATAGCATGCGATCGAAGACGAGCATGGCAGCTCCGGAGCCACAACCGCCGTCACCCATGTTCGGATAGACAAACACCTGTTCCACGCCATCAAGTTCTCTCAGGCGTTGATTGAGCTTGACATTGGCATGGACGCCGCCTGAGACTGCGATCTTCTTCATGCCTGTCTTCTTTAGCCAGTAGCTCGCCATCTGCTTGGTCACGTCTTCGAGCACAGTCTGGTAGGCAGCAGCCACGTCGCGCTTGGCGAAGCGTTGCGCTAAGGCGCGCGTAAACAGGCGGTTCATCCCCGCGCGGATGACGATGTCGCCGTCCTTGCATTCGAAGCGATCGAGGAGCACCTGCCGAAGGATGTCGGGATCGCCATATGCGGCCAAACCGACGATCTTGCCCTCATGCCGGCCCGGCTTGAACCCCAACCCGCTGGTGACGTGTTCATAGTACTCGCCAAGGGAGTTTGGAAATGCGAACTTGTGGAGACACTTGATACCCTCCCGGCTGCCAACATAAACGCCGCCGCAGTTTCCCGATCCATAACCATCCAGAGTAATGAGCAAGGCATCGTCGAACGCCGAGGCGTAAAAGCTGTTGGCGGCATGGGTGTCGTGGTGGTTGAAACGGCGTAGCTTGCCTGTCAGTCCGTACTGGCCCAATCCGTCTAGCAGTTGCTGTGTACGCCGGCGGTGGTCCGCAATGGCCTCGTCCGCCCACTGCTTGAAATAGTGCTGATGGGCTCGCCAATCCAGCCGGGGCGAGGTAGCCATCCACTTGTATGCAAGACGCTTCAGTAACGACTTGGGCGGCATGAATTCATCACGTTCCTGCTCGAACCCGGGAATTCGCTTGGTTCGGTCTACCACGTAGCCGTTGGAGCTAATCGCGTGAAGTCGTTGCAGCGAAGCTGCAGTGCAATCGGACCGGTGAGTTTGGGCGTCCTTTTCCTGCGCAGCTCGAATCAGCTTGGCCTCGCCGTCGCCATCAAAGAACGCGTATGCGACGGCGTCGATGCTTGCCGGGTCCCAGCCTGTTCGTTCAAAGCCAAGCTTAACTGCCAGGGAAGGAAAGCCGTCTTGCAGTTTCACGCGCGAAAGTCGCTCTTCCGCGCAGGCAAAAACGACGTGACCATCCTCCATGAACGAGGCCGTGGCGTCCTTGTCCAGCGGGCTAATTCCGAGTACACGCATGATGCTTTTCTTCCAGATGTTGTGCGACCTCGGTCACTGTGGCTGGTTCAAAATCCGGCCAATCTACGATGGCGCGAAAGACTTCTTCCATGTGCCCAAAAAGGCGAGCTTCATCGGCCTGAGTGCGAGTGTACGGGCCTTTGCCGGCCACGAGCGATGAACTGTGGATTGTGAGACAGACCGACGCCAGTTCCATCCTGCGTAACTTTCTCAAAAAGGACAACATCCGTGCTCCCATCGGGTCTTCAAAGTTCAGCCACACTTTACGAACGAGGCCAATCCGTTCGGCGATGCCAATCAAACGCAGTTTGCTCAGCCATGAACTACGGACCAAATCATAGCATTTTCCCCAAAAAGCGAATGGTGTCCGCGTGAAGCCCAGGGTCAAAGGAATTTCCCACAGTGGTCGCTCGCCCTCCCGGCGTGGCGGAAGCCGAACGGGAACGAGGTCGCGCTTCCTATAATCGGGAGCACCCTCTTCCTCCCAGGTGGAAAACGGAACGACTGAGGCGTCTGCGAGAAATTCATGATCCCGCAGGAATTCGTGGATCACACCACCGCTGGAATAGCGGCCGCCGCGAAAGCTGAGCGGCTTCAATCCCTGACTTACGAATCTTTCATAAACACTATCCAGCTTTGCCCGGATCGTTTCCGCGGGCAAATTGTGAAGAAACGTAGATCGGGGCGTGACGGGGCCGTTGACGTCGAGCGGGGGCGTGTTCCAGGGATGGATGTGCATGCCAATCTCCACCCGAGGCTCCTTCGACAGCCTCAACAGTACAGCGCGCGCTTCCGGGTCATCGAACACAGCCTGATTGGTGAAATACGTGGTGGCTACGCCGTAGCGCGCACACAGGGCCTGGAAGCGCGGCAGGGTCTGGATGTTCGAAAGTGATAGGTTGGTTGTCGGCCAGCCTGCGCCCCAATCCCATTCCTCTTCCGTATCAACAGTCATCGTGAACAAAGTGGACATTCGCTGACCTGAACTGGATTCGATGGGCCCTGCCCGCGCATGAGCAAGGCTTGCCGTTGGCGGGTCTCAGCCCGCAAGGAATTAACAATCTAGGCATGAGCACACACTGATGGCAAGGTGATTTTCATCCTGCGCGAGAGAGATTGCGGACTGGCTCGCGGCGTTCACAATGGCTCCGCAGACGTTGGCTGCGACGGCACCTTGAGTCAGCCGCCCCATCGGGCAATCGAACTGAAACTCGCTTGCTACTTGGAAGGCTTTTTTTCTTCATCGGAATGATCGTTCGATTGAGCCGTCAGGGAGTTGAGCTGCTTCTTTGTCCTTTCCAGGGCAAGTTCCGCGGCTTTCAATTGCTGATTGGCGACCGTGAGGTTGGATTCACTCCCATTCCCCTTTCTAGTCATTCGCTCGGCCCAATCGGCCCTATCTCGGGCCAGGGCCACGGCCAATTCCAGGCCTGCAACGCGGGCCTTATAATCTTCAATTTGCTCCGCCAAGCGCGGGCGAGGACGCTTGAAATAGAATGTCGGCGGGGCCGATCCGGGTTCGATGGCGACCAATTCCCAACCTTGACGCCCGAGACGGTTGAGCCCGGCCGCCACGTCCTTCTTGCCGGCATCGAGAAGCTGCTCTTTGGTAAGCACACGATATTCCCACTGGGTCTGCCTCTCCGCATACATTCCATACCATGGGCCTGGAGGCTGTGCATCGGCGGGAGATAAGTTGAGAGCAAAAACTACGACCACTGCCAGATTCGACATTCGCATGGTGTCGCCCTTGTTGACTATCGCACGGGGCCATTATACGTCGATTGCCATGTTGTAAGCCGGCGGAGTTGGCAGGGTCTAGACAATTGCAGAGCAAGAGAATTACAGGAACAAGCGGTGTGTTCGCAGCCGCTCTGCCGCGACGCACACCTCTTTTGTCCGCCTCGGGTATTGTCTCAATTCTGGCAACTGTGAAAAACGATTATGCTCAATTAGCGCTGAGGCTGCGCGGGCGGCATTGGTTGTGCGGTCGCGCCGGGCAGCGGAGCAGGCAACATCTCCGGTCGTTGATTTACCGGGCCGCTTGGGCTAGCCGAAGGCGTCGGCGTGATGGGCCCTGCCGCCGCGCCGGGGGCTTCCGCAGGACACTCGCACTTGGCAACTTCATCCAGCCACACTCCCCGACTATCAAGTGGCATTAGCTCCATGTCGCGGTAAATCTGGTCGCGCGTATTGAGGTAGGTGATCCAGATAGTGGTCATTGTGAAGAGCGAAGTATAGAGCGAGGTCTGCGCTTGGATCAACTGGTTCGTCAAGCTGGCAGCGCGGGTCGCAGTATCGATGGATGCGCCTCCAGCCGGGGTCGGCGTAGGCGGTGCCTGCAGTGTGTCTAGTGAGTTATCCACCGTCAAATAAGCAAGTTCAATTTGCCGGGTCTGTATTTTGTAGTTCTCCAAAAACTGACGCAACAGGATCAACTCCTGGCGCACGTCATACATCACTCCGTCCTCGCCGCGCTGCACGATGCGTCGCGAGCGCTGATAGGCAATCAAACTGGCCCGGTAGTTATTTCGTTGCTGCTTGCGGACGATCGGCAGGTCTGTACTCAAAATCAACTGCTGCTGCGTCCCGCTGCCGCTGAACGCGAGGGGCATTGCTGCCCCCGCAGGCGTAGTACTAGTTAATGCGTATTGCACGTTGAGTGGTGCCAGCAAGGCGTTCGCATAGACTTTCAGCTGCCGCCAGGCATCAACGTTCTGGGCGCGCGCGTTCATGAGGTCCAGGCGATGAATCAAGGCGTGCTGGGCCGCCGCAGCTTCTGCCTCGTCCAGGTCGGCTTTGAGCAGGTCCACACGATCTACGCATACGGGGCTGAGTACAGGCCACTGAGCGCGAATCTGCAGGAGACGCTCGTTGCGTGCCTCGATCAATACCACGGTGAACTCGTTGGCTACATGTCCAAACATTGCTTGCTGGCGCCGGCGCTGGGTCTCGTCCGATTGCATCGGGTTTTTCCAGGACTGACCTTCGTACTCGCGCAGCGCCGACTCGTACTCGCCCAAGGCGCTCTCATTGACCAGCTGGTCTAAACGGTGCTGATCGGCAGGGCTCAGTCCCCGGCCCTTCATGCCTAATGAGACCTGCTTGTCCAGCAAACTGTTGCGTTCCTGGTTGTAGTCGGAGATCCGTTTCTTCACTTGGTCCGGCGTCAGATTTTGCCAGGCATCCAACCTTGCCGCGATTTGGGTCTTGAACTGCGTGCCGCGTACAAATGCCGACGAGGTCAAAAGCTTGCGCAACTCGACGCGTACCTGCCCCACCTGGTTTGGTGCACTGAAACGTCCAGGTTGTGCGCTGGCGGCCTTGAATTCCCGAAAAAGGTTTTCGAATCGCGCAAACTGTTGGTTCAACGGCCGAAATGGCGAGTCGTCTAGTTCAAGGAAGGCATCCGTTGGCACCCCTAGCTGCAGCTTGAAGTTGTCGACGGCCTGGAGATAGTTTTGCTGATCCATCAGCAAGCTCTGCCTTCCCTTGAGCAATTGCTGCTCGAACGTATCGGTCTGCAATTGAGAGATGTCCCCTCCCTCCTGCAAGGCTTTGGCCAGTTTGAAGAAGCCTTCCAGGGCCCGAATGTTGTACTTGTCAACCTGGATCTGCGATGCTTGAAGCAGCGTGCTCAAATAACCGGAAACTGGTGCGGCAAGGGCTGTATTGAGTACGAGCTGCCCCGATCCCCCGGGGGTCACTTGCAAACCAGGATTGCCAAATGCAGGCACCGGCGTGATGACGCCAGGCGTCAAACCTGAGGCCCCAAGACCTGCGTTAACCGAGAAGGTGGGACTGGCCACAACACCTGTCGGTTGAAAACTAGAGCCTGTGATGCTGCCGCCGCCGCCGCCGGCGATTGCAACATAAAGCGATTTCCTGAAGCGGGCGTAATTGCGGATTTGATAAACGAGGTTGCGCTCGGCCTGGGTCAACGGCTCAAGAGTGACAGCCCGGCCACCTCCTTGCAACAGAGGTTGAAAGAGGTCGAGGTTGATCGTCGATTGGCTCGTAACGGGCCGAGCCGCACCGCCGAGGTTGAATACGGTTTGATTGGCAAAGTTGAAGAGCAGCAGCGCGCCCGTTGAGAAAAGCTTGGCGAAACCTGCATTGGAGTTCATGCTCCAGTCGTTGCGGCTTCCTAGAGGCGAAGTGGCTCCCGCCCACTCGCGCAGTGATTGCTCGGCTGCAAAGAACTGAGCTGCGAAGCTGAATCTCTCCAGGGTGACCGGGAGTGCTGCCAGGTACAGGTCTTCTCGAGCGTCTTGATACTCTCTGGCGTTAATGACGGCCAACTCACACGCTTGGTCCAGGTTAAGCAAATAAGGTTGAGGGCCGCCAGGCTTGGGTTCCGTTCGGAGGATGGTCGAGGTGTAAGTGTCCTCGCTCGTGCCGCCGTCTTTCCCGGTGAGTCCGTTCTTTGCCCCAGCTTGGGGTGTTTGGCCGATTGGGGGTTCCCCAGGCAGCCCAGTTACTTCGGCCGGCTCGCCACCGAGTGCTCCGAGAGCCCGTTCGGCCGAGGAGGCTTTTGCTTTCTCCGCCCGGTTCTCCGTGTCCCAATGCCCTAGTAATTCCAGATAGCCGGCTCCAACGACGCGCAGAGTACCATCCTTGCCCGGCTTCTGTGGATGAGGCGATTGTTGCCAGGCTTCCGGATCATCGGGCGGCATGAGCGGGTGATCGGGATCACTGTCGTCGGCAAAGCGGGCGCGCGGGTCGGGATAGACGTGCCATTGCTCAATGCTCGAGTCGGGATAATGGTCCTTCTCTGCAAGAACGTCGGCAACTTCCTGGTCTGCTTGTTTGCGGAAGAAATTTCGCGTGCAACCGACCGATTGCGCCAGGCACGCGCTTGCGAATAGGATTAAAAAGAATGGGCGCACGAGTCGGTTTAGATCACCCAGCTTACCAACCTGAACTTGTCGCCCCATGATCCACCTGTGCTTCTCGACAAGGATGACAAAGACGGCTTATTCGGTATCGTCCGAAAAGTTCTCTAGTCTTGAGAAAGGCCGGCGGCCGTAGCGCGCAGTTACTGATAAGTCTTGCAAGATGCAGAGGATTTAGCGGCCGGATTAGATCCGAACCGCATGCGGTGCGATCCAGCCGGGGAAGTCTGGCGAAGGGGATATTTCAATACGAAGGAGGCGGAGGCGAGCACGAAGTTGTCGCTATTCTGTGCGCTCTGGGGGCCCAGGAGAAGCCCCAGCCTCGAATACAAAAGAGGGCCCGAGCGTGCTCGGAGCCCTCCCGTATTTCAAGAGCCCTCGCCGTCGCTCACGGGTAGGTGTGCGGCAGCAAGAAGTATTCGTTCGAGGCGAGAATGGCCGCAAGCATTTGCTCATCCTTCTCGCCCTTCGCGAGGGCCGTATTCCAGAAGGTTAGGTCAGAGCTGGACGGAGCTCGCCCCAGGTAGGTCTTATAGTAAAGTGCGATAAGGCGATCACGGTATTCTGTGCTTTGCACGATCGCCGTAGTAATTTGGCTACGAGTAAGTTTCCCATTATTCAGAGCCGTCAACAGGGCTTGGGCGCCCGGATCATTGGCAATGTTCCTGCCCAGAAGATCGTTGTAGGCTTGATTGAGCCAGGTACTGTTGTTGTTCTGGCCCAGTTTCGGGCTTGAATAGTATTCCACGGAACTGGTTAGGTTGGCAATTAGTGCTTCATTTGTCGAGCCGGTCTGTAGCCCGGCCACGCCTGCGGTAAGCTCCGAGGCCGACGGCGCCCGGCGCAAGTAGGTCTCGTAGATTGCCGTCACCGTGTCCGACAGGTACTCGTTGCTCGTCGTCACAGCCGTTTCCATATTAAGCCGCTGCGGCTGATAGCTATTGAGCAGGTTGTTCAGGATCGTATTGAAACCATTCGTATCCGGCGCTCGGCCCAGAACATTTTCATAAACGCTCAATAGCCACTGAACGTTCGAGGTTTGATTGGAGCTGTTGGTTTGCAGGTAGAAATACTCCGACGAACCGATGACGGCCGCCTCGAATTGCTCCTCGGGGCTCGGTTGGCCAGGACCACTGGACGGCTGGTTGAGGATCGCTAGCCAGTGAGCGACCTCTGCACCCCCTGGCGCCCGCTGGAGATATTTCTGGTAAACCCCGGTAATGAAGTCGGTTTCGTACTCCGTACTCGAGAGCAAACTTTGGGCCACGCTGGTCCGTGCGGCAATCTCAGCCTGATCCAACGTTAGACTGAAGGTGGCGATGCCGCCGCTATCGGCTGGCCGGCCGAGTACATCCTGGTAGGCGGCACCAATCCAGTTCAAGTCCAGCGCATGTTGAGTCGTCGCACCGCCCGCATGATTCGAGAAGTACTCGCCCGAGGCTACGAGAGTACTTACGATGGTCTCGTCAGTCGCGCCCTTCTGGAAGAGTCCGATAAAGTAATTGAGTCCGCCCGCGTCGGCACTGCGGCCGAGGTATTTCTGGTAATCAGCCTCGATCAAATCCTGGCGGTATTCGCCGCTGGTCAACAACTCCAGCGCTACCGACGCTCGCGAGGCACCAGCCTGGAGCTGATTCATCAAGATTGAAAAACCGGTCGGATCGGGCGAACGGCCGAGGAGATCGGAGTAAAGGGCCGTGACGTAGCCGGAGTTGGTGCCGCCGTGGTTATTGAAATACTCATCGCTGGAGACTATGTTCGCAATCAAAGACTCGTCGGTAAATCCGCTGACCTGGAACTGGCCAAGCCAGGTGGCGACTTCAGCGGAGGAAGGCGTGCGACCGAGGAATTTCGAGTAATCGGAGTTGATCAGGTTGGTTTGATACTCGGTACTCTGATCCAGCCCGTTGGCGGCGCCCACACGAGAAAGCATCTCGGCGCTCGAGAGCTGCTGTTCGAAAGTGGTCAATCCGGAGCTGTCGGCTGGGCGGCCGAGCAGATCGACGTAGAGCTGATTGACAAAGGTTGCGTCGATACCGCCAACCAGGGACTGCGTGAAGTATTCGTCCGAGCCCACGATGGAGGCGATCACCTGTTGCGGCGTTTCGCCCTGGTTCAAAGCCTGTACCCAGGCAGCGACTTCGGACGGTGTGGCCAAGCGACGGAGGAATTCCGGATAGTAGCCCGTATTGTTATTGAAGTTGTCGATCAAGTCGCCGCGGGCTTCGCCCGAAGTCAAAATACTGGTGGCTGTCGAGATCAACGTTTGGAAGCGAGCGATGTCGACGGCGCTCAACAGGTTGATGAAACCGCCGACATCGGCCGGCCTGCCGAGCAGGTCGTGATAGCTGCCGGACACAAACGCGCCGTCGTCGGAGTTATTCAGCGCGAACTGGAAAACGAAGCTGTCCTGCGGGTCTTGCCCATTGACGTAGCCTCCGCTCTGATCCAGCTCGTTGCCCGCCAAATCGGTGATCGTGGGCGACAGGTTGAAACTGTACGACCCGTTGGACGACTGGGCCGGGAAACTGATCTGGAATTGGAGGTCCGTCGCGGGATCCACCACCTTGACGGAGCTGACAGTAATGGGGCCGTTGGGGCCCACAAAATCGCGCACATCGCTGGGAAGAAACGTGCGCGGATCCACCGCATGGTCGAACGTCACCGTGACCGAAGACAGGCCCGGGCTCGATGGCAGAGCGGGCGTGTAGGCGATGACAATGGGGCCGATGCGATCTGTCGAAATGTCGTAGACGCCTCGGCCTAGAGTGGCCACCGCCAGTTTTTCGAAGTTCTTGTTGAACTGAACGTCGAGCACAGGCACGTTGGGAAGTCCGCCGCCCAGGCGCGTCCAGCTTGCCCCAAGGTTTGTGGAGGTATAAACACCGACTTGCGTGCCGACATAGAGCCGACCCTGAGGTGTATCCGGGTACAAGGTTGGATCAATCGCTAACGAGTAAGCTGCGACATTAGGCAGGTTTGAGGTGATATCCTGCCATGTGGACCCGCCGTTCGTCGTTCGGAAGACGTGTCCACCGGAGCCGCCTACCAGGGCGTAGGCCACCAGGTAATTCGTGGGATCAACGGTAATGCCATTGATCGCAATGTCGGTCGGCAGACCGGTGCTCCGGTTCGGGAAACCATCACCGCCGTCGTTCAGAGTGACATAGATCTTGCCCTGCTGCGTGCCGACGTAGAAGACCTCGGCGTTCGCGGACGAGGCGGCGTCCGCAGTGATTACGTCGTTCGCAGGAAGGGCTGGACTCAACTCGAGCCACGAGGTTGAGCTGTTTTCGCTGCGATAAACGCGTTGCGTGCCGTAGATGAGCAGGTCCTGGTATGAGCCGGTCGTCGGATCGGTTGGTGATTCGACGAAGATCTTTTGTGGGTCGATTGCCAATGCCGGAGATTGAGCCGGTGTATCGGTTGGGCGGAGGCCGGTGTTGACGAAACTGAAAGTACCGACCTGACCGCCGTTAAGCGATTGCAGAACATTTACGAGCGATGCGTTCTGCAAGCCCTCTTCGGCCTCCCTCAGCGAGACGGCCAGATAAACAGTCGTGGGAATGGCGCCGCTCGTGCTTTGCACGATCGGCACATTTCCAATCGTGGTTGTTTGCACCAGCGTAGGATTCACGGGCGCCGCGAGGACAGTGCCGGGATCATTCGGCAGGATCCTTTCGGTCGGTCCATTTGGCAGTTCACCCATGGTCGACCAGGTGATCGAACCGTCCGTCAAGGCCCAACCGGTTTCGCCGTTGGCACTGTAGAGGACGTTCGGGTTCGTCGGGTCGATAGCAACGGAAGACGTGTTGGAAATCTCCAGGTTGCCGTTCAGACTCGTGAAGGTCATGCCCTGCGTTTTGGCCAGGTTGCCGATGAATTCCGTGGAGAGGATCGCGCCCGGGCTGCTGCTGAAGTCATAGCCGAAGCCGTAGCTGATTCCGCGCCAGAGCCCTCCATCCGTGGCGATAAGTAGGCGACCTTGGCTGTCGAAGACCAGGTCATGGATCACCGGAGGCAAATAACTGTTCGCGATATCGCTGGCTCCGCTCGTATTCTGCTCCAGATCCTGCCAGTACACGCCCTCGCCTACGTAAGCGCCGCCGGCTGGGTATGCGCGATTCTTGCCAGCAGCGAGTGCCTTCTGAATGTCATCGCCGTCATTGATATACGAGAGGGTGAAGGGATCAAAATACGTGGTATCGCGCATGTCGCTCGTGTCGACGCGGAGGAAGCCCCGTTGCGGCCAGATCGATCCAGTGGTCGGCTGAGCAGGAATGGAGTCGTCGAGGCGCGCACCGCCCAGGTAAACAACATTCGGATCCGTAGGATCTACGACTAGGCTCCCCACGTACGTGGATTCGTCCGCACTAAGTTCCAAGTTCATGAAATGGTTGGGATTGTTCGGGATAGGCACCGACTGGCGGAGCATGACATGGGTCCAGTCATCGCCGCCGTTCTTGGACTTGTACAGGCCTGAGAGGTCCGCATTTCCCGCCGCATCCGCAATCGCAGAGCCACGCGTTGAGCCGGCGTCGGTCGTCGAGCCGAACGGGACCGCATCGGAGATCATGACATAAATGATGCCGTCGTCTTGAACTCGAGTCTCGGGAATCGCCAGCTCAATCTTGCCGACGTTGTTGCCGGTCGGCAGCGTATCATTGTGCACGAAAGGAGTTACCCCGCCCGTCTGCTGGAACCACGTGGCGCCTGCGTCTGGGGACTGCCACAGGCCGGCCGACAACCCGGCATTTCCCGTGGCTGGATTCACGAAGCCGATGTTACCGATGCCGATATAGAGGTCGTGGTCCTCGTGGGCGAGCCGGTCGATCACCAGATCGGTGACCGAAGCGACGCTGGTCACTCCCAGCGAAGCCAGCGTTCCACCGCCGTGCAGGAACATGTTGTTCGGGTTAAGGACGTTCGTCCAGGTTTTACCACCGTCCTGGGATCGATAGAGCCCAGGGCCGAACTGGCCCCCCACCGCCACTGCCACGTAGATGTCCGTGATGCCCTGGAGATCCGGTCGGGCGACCGCAATGGTGGAAATGCGAGAATTTGCGAACACTGTGCCGCCGATTTGCGACCACGACTTGCCTGCGGTGGTACTCTCGAAGAGACCGAAGCCGGTCTGACTGTCGTAGGCGTGATTAGGAATTCCCGTTCCGGCGAACACGTCATTGGGCGTAGTCGGGTCGATCGCAAGCGCGCCGATGGATGCCGATACCGGATTGCCGTTGGCATCTGTCAGCGTGTTCATCTCGGGGGTCCAATCCACGCCGCCGTCAGTGGTTTTCCAGACCCCGCCGTTCGCCGACCCCACATAGAAGGTGTTTCCGCTCGTATCGCGCGGATCGACGGCGATCGCTGTAACCTCGCCCGAGACGGAGGTGTAGTCGAGACCTATCCCTGTCGTGTCGATTGGTCCAGGGCCCATCGATTGCCAAACACCCTGGTTAGGGCCCTGGTTAATAAAACTAAGGGATTGCTCCGACGTATTGCCTGCCTTATCAACGACCTCAACCCCGACAACCGTCGGAACTACCTGGCCATTGACAATCTGGCTGGGCAGATCAAGCGGCAAGGAGGTCACCCAATTGCCGACCGCGTCAAATGTGTTGGTACGGTAGACTCCAGCCCCGGGTTGAAAATTCGTATGACCCGGCTGATTGAACTGCGTATCGACCAGGACGTAGGCAATATTGTTCACACTGCCATTGTCGGAAGCCACGCCCTGGATCGTGGGGTCGGTCGTATCGCCTGCGTTCGTGGGTGTCACTCCAAACCCTGGATTGCGCAACTGCAGGCCGGTGAGTATCGGCGCTTCGGTATCGTTGTAAACTTCGGTGACTTTGACGTTGTCCACGCCAACGATGAGCTGGCCCAGGGTATTCGCAACCGCGATGCGCAAGCGCACTGTTCGGTCCTGAGTCGGGAACTTGAGGCCCGTCAGATTGAGTGTGGTCGTTTCCTCGATCTTGGCCTGGGCGGCCAATTGCGCCGGCAAGACGTTGTAGCCGATCGCTTCGCCGGCCAGGATGTCCTGGATGTTCATGTACTGCAGGCCAGGCGCACCATTGCGGGTTGTCCCGAAAAGTGTCGTAGAATTGGTCTGGAAAATGCTCTGGAGGACGCCATTGCCCGTGGTTTGGCCGGCGGCCGGTACCGACAGGAGGCTGAAGGTCGGATCCATGATGTCGATACTCACCTGCTGATTGGGAGTCTGGCTGTTTTCGCTCTGGATGTAATCCAAAGAAGGGTTGAGCGTTGTGTTTGAATAGGTGTTGACGCCGTTGATGACAGCATTGGTGTTGTCGATGTACAACTGGAAAGAGAGCTGAACGAGAGTCGCCGTCGGCGAAATGACAATGTCTTGATAGAGGATGTGGGTCCCGTCTGTTGCCAAATCGTTGGCACCGTTGGTGGGCACTTGGCTAGCGGTGAATAAAGGCAAATAGCTTTGGTCGAGCATGGCGGCGTAGCTGCCCTGCGGAGGGACCGGCACGGTAGTGGAACTCAGCGGGCTCACTGTACCGGTTTCCGGACCCCATTGGCCGTTGCTGTTCAATTCGTCGTACGTGCTCCAGCCGACCAGGTTGCCCTTCTCGGGAGTGCTGCCGCCGTTGCTAAGTGACAACGTCTCGAAAGAGCCGTTGGCGATTAGGTTGGGACCGACAAGCGTTCCGCTGGTGGTGAATGTCGTGACCCTGACGAAGGGGTCGCTGACCAGGGCCACGTAGCTCGGCGCGGAACTACCGCCGCTGACCGCGTACGGGAAGGTGGGCTGCTGGAATGTGCCATCCCCGTTGCCAAGGAGAGTGAAGAGGTTATTTCCTGAGCCTGCCCCCGTTGAAACCACAATGTCCGGATAGAGGTCCTGATTCACGTCGGTGACGATCACGGATTGGAAAGGCACGCCGCTGAATTGTGGCGAAGTAATGTAAGTTGGCGCATTGAATCCGTTCCCGGCCGCATTCAGCAGCACTGCCAAGGAACCGCTGTTCGTCACGGGATCGGTATCGGCGACGACGATGTCCGGATAGCCGTCCCGATTCAAGTCGCCGACGGTGAAGCTTGTGGGATCCGCGCCGGCCGGGAAGAGCCCTGTTTGCGTGAAAGCCCCAGTACCTGTGCCTTGCAGGATGGCGACCTGGCCGGTTCCTTCTTTGTCCAACACCGCCAGATCCAGGATGCCGTCCCTATTGAAATCAGCCGCTGTGACGGCCACCGCGTTCAGCGAGGTTGCATATTCGACGGGTGGCTGAAACGTGCCTGTCTCCAGGCCCGTTGTCGTGCTCTTGATGCCGAGGAAGACACTCACGCCGCGGCCAACGCTGCCGTTGCCCGTGTGCGAAACAGCAATATCCATTACGCCGTTATGGGCGAAATCGCCAAGCGCGATGTCGGTGGGCGTCGGTCCAGTCTTGAGCAGATAGGGACCGCCACTGGAATTGGTCTCGAGAGTGAACCCGCCGTGACCGTTGTTGATCAGGAATGCGAGCGTGTTATCCAACTGGTTGGCGACCACAATGTCCTCGAAGCCGTCGCCATTGATGTCGCCAAGAGCGACGGCCACGGGATCCTGACCGACGGCGTAGGAAGATTCGCTGTACGTGCCGTTTCCCTGCGCCAGGAAAACCTCGACAGTGTTGGAGTTCTGATCGGCGATGACGATGTCGGGCAAGCCATTGTTGACCAGGTCGCCCACGGCGATGGCATCGGGGCCAGACCCCTGGATGCCCTGCTCCGTGGAAGTCAGGAAAGTCCCGTCTCCCATGCCACGCACTACAGAAACGTCGCTGCCGCCGGAGTTGGCGGTGATCGCATCGGGTACACCATCTCCGCTGGCATCCGTCACATCGAGACTGAGCGGGTTGCTGTCGACCCGATAGCGGCCAATGGTCGTGCTGAAACTCAAGGTGTTGTTGACCGTGGAGTTGTTCAGGACGACGATCACCTGCGAGGTTGCTTCGTCCACGGCCAAGATGTCGGCCGTGTGGGTGCCCGAGGGAGGCGAAGTTTGAACTTGCCGGGCAAAGAGCTTGGTGATATTGCTGCCACCAACAGTGATTTTGACCGCGTCGTCGAAGCCGCTTGGGGCTGACGCGTCGTTTTTGAAGACAAAGATGTTCTGTCCATCCGTGACCGCGATGTCCAAAAGTCCGTCGGTACGGTCCGAGAAATTGCCGACCGTCACGGAGGTAGCTCTGGAAACAATGTCCGTGGGCAGACTGATTGGGATGAAGTCGCTGCCTGGTCCAAGGAGCGAAGGACTGACATTCTCCATCACCACCACGCCGCTCGTGGTCGATATGGCGAAGTCGGCCTGGTTGGGATGAGCGGCTGTCCTGATCAGATCTCCTCTCGTTTCTGGACTTGAAAGAGAGCCGTTCGGATCGCCAATCACCATATCGGTTGCGGCGGTCTTGCCGGTCTGAATGGGCACTGCTGCGCCAAAAGTGCCGATGTTGATTCCGCCCCTGTTGAACAGCAGATTGATGTCGAAATTGCCCCCGGTATCCTTGCCCGCGTTGGCCACCGCCAGGTCGGTGAGACCGGCCAGGTCGAAGTCTCCCGCAACGATCCCGATCGGGTTCGCACCAGCCGCATAGCTTGTGCCCGCCGAGAAGCCAACCGTGGAATTCAGGAATACGGTAACGCTGTTGTTGCCCTGCGGCACGCCCCCGACATATCTCGAGTCGGCGACAGCGATGTCCAGCAAACCGTCGGCATTGAGGTCCGCGACCACCATAGAGCCGGCACGCGAGCCGGCGGGCAAATTCAGCCTCCGAATCGTCGCTGGGTCAGTCGAGAATCCGCCACCCGCCTTGCCCGGCAAGATCACGACTTGCGTGTCGGTCAGAACTACCAGGTCGGGCGTGTTGACGTTGCCCAGCACGGACGCGACCTGCACCGCGGTGACCGTCGAGGACTGTGCAACCGGATAGTTGGAAATGGCTCCCAACGTGCCATCCACTGGACCAGGTGAGCCGTTGGCCAGGGTCTGCGAAACGATGTTGACGAGCGAAACGTTGTTGGATCCGTGGTTTGCGACCGCCAATTGACCCGGTTGGCCAACGGCTAATCCATCCGTTCCACCGCCGAGGTCGGCATGGATGTTGGCGGCGCGGACGAAGAGCGTGTAAGTGTCGGTGACCAGCCCTTGGTTCGGATCATCGCTTGGGTTGGTCACTGGGTCGTGATACGTCAGGGTGACGATTCCCTGGCCAGTGCCCCCGTTGAACACGTAACTAGCTGCGTCGACCGTGATCTGATTGTTATGGGAACCGAAGAGGAGATAATTGCTGACGTTGTCCGCTTCCGCAACAACAACATTTTGAGAAAAGGTGACCGTCAGTTTGGGTTCCGAACCCAAAGGAGGTGCTCCCTGCACCGGGCTGCCATCGGCAGGAGTCACCGCGATGATCGCGGGCGGGACGGCCGAGAGAAGCTCACGGCTCTCCAGGCGCTCCACGCAGAGGCGTGACGACCGTGAACTAAGACGGTCCTTTCGTTGGTTACGCTGGCCAGGTTGACGCTGACGCAAGAGCCGTAAAAATGATTGGAACGTCATGAAAGCATTCCTCGGCATGATTTCCAGAGGTGCCGGCTCGCGAGCGACCCTGCTCGCCTCTTCTCGGCCACCAGTCGAAGACAAGTTGCGACAAACCGTGCGCAAAGCGGGTTCCGGTTTCACCCTGCGCAGGAACTAAAATAAAGACGAACCTCAAGACCCAAACGATTGCCGGACTCGTTAACAGCTTCCAATCCTGTGCACCTTCTTCCATTTCGGCTTAATGCCCAGCCGACGCGAAGCGCGGACTCTGAATCTGGTGCGCGCAAGTCGCGCTCGGCGATGGTTATGGCGGTTGCAACAGTTATTCGGAAGCAGTCGTTCGCTCGGGTTCCGGGACCGAGCGCAGATTTTGGTCTGGACGGATGGATAGCCCTTCTCCCCTCCCAGATTTCCTCTCAATGTTAGCGCCTGGTCGCAACATGGGCAACCGGAAAGCTGGGCAATTGGCAGATAACAGGGTAAGACAAGAAGACTTTGCAGGTTTCTGGCTAATTGACCTGCCCTGGCGGTGGTGCTCAACAGCCTGAGGAATCGACTCGCAGCAGCCCAGCGGGTACGAATTTGGGGCAAGATCGGGCAATCGCGCTCAAGAATGAAGCCTCAGCGCATCCATGCCTCGCGAAAGAACCGCATCCAGTTCCCATACATGATGCCCCTGGTTGCTTCTTGGTCGAACCCCCGTGCAGAAAGCAACTCCGGCAATCGTTGCAGATCCGCAATAGTATCCAGATCGATTGGAGATTGTTCGCGGCCAAAGCCGCCATCCAAATCTGTACCGATGCCGGCATGCAACGCGTTCCCCGCGATCTGGCAGACACGGTCCATGTGATCGACAATTGTCGCCAGCTTGACCTGAACGTCCTCTGCACGCGTCGTGCCGCGTATCCATGTTGGGTAAAGCATCCAGGTATCGAGCGCGCCGCCGATGACGGCTCCGCGGCTGACCAAGCGTTTGATCTGCTCATCCGTAAGCTGCCTTTGGTTGGGCACGAGGGCGCGACAATTGTGATGACTTGCAAGGATGGGCCCGCCGTACACTTCCAGAGCCTCATCAAAGCACTGATCGGAGAGATGGGTGACATCCAAGATCATGCCAACCCGTTCCATTTCCCTCAGGAGGGGGCGGCCAAGTGGAAATAATCCCCCTTCCGTCCCAGTGCCATGGGCGTACGGGCTCACACCATAGTGAGCTGGACCGATGATTCGTAGGCCAGCCTTCCACCATTCCTCGACCTCATCGGGTGCGAGAACCGGGTCTGCTCCCTCCATGCTGAGGATGAATCCCAGCGGGTGATCCTTCCGGCCATCCTCCAACCACGCTTGGGCATGAGACTGCAAGCCTGGCCAGTCCTTGATCCAGCGTAGCGTCCCCTTTTGCTCGAGGCAGCGATAATAGGCCATCTGACCGTGCGCGGCGGCATGTGCCGCCTCCATCGATGCGTACCGTTGGATCGCGGGCACCAGATTTGGTCTCAACAGACGAGCCAGCAAGGTGGCAATGAATATGCCGACTTGGCCGCGCCGCAATTCGGGGAATGATACCGTATTGCAGCCGCGTCCCTTATCCGTCATGCCCTGGTCGCGTTCGCGTTGTCGAATCTCGGCGACCGGCTGAAGAAGGTCCCGGTTCCAGTCCAGAGCATTCCAGGCGAGGTCGAGGTGGGCATCAAAGATAAGCATGCGTTTGGAATCCTTGGTCCATGGTCCGTAGTCCGTGGCGAACGCAAAGTATACACTGAGTGAATGCTATATGACCGTGCGGGATTCGGCAGTAGGTCAGGTTTCCAACTTGACCGGACAGATTGGGAAATCTGTCCTACGCCGCTGCCCAATCAAGCGTGGTGATACAGGAGGCAGGGATTCACGCCAGAATCTCTGACTGGTACAGAGTACGAACAATGCACGAAGGATTAAAGCGATGCGCAAGATTCAGATTGGCAACACCAGCGAGACGGTTGTAGAACGCAGTGATTTTCCCCCGCAGCGGCTCCGCGAGATATTTGCCAAGGAAACCGTGGCGGTTTTGGGTTACGGGGTCCAAGGCCGAAGCCAATCCCTCAACATGAAGGACAACGGCGTCAACGTCATCATTGGCCTGCGCGACAAGGGCAGAGGCTGGGATGCAGCCATGAAGGATGGCTGGGTTCCTGGAAGGACACTTTTCGCACTGGATGAGGCGGCCCAGCGTGGCACGATCGTGCAGTATCTTCTCTCCGATGCCGGCCAGAAAGAGCAATGGCCCAAGCTCAAGCCGCTCCTGACCCCCGGCAAGGCGCTCTATTTCTCGCATGGCTTCAGCATCGTCTACAGTGACCAGACCGGGGTCATCCCACCGAAAGACATCGACGTGATCCTGGTCGCCCCGAAGGGTTCGGGAACCAGCGTTCGCCGGCTTTTCCTGGAAGGCAAAGGCATCAACAGCAGTTACGCAGTTCACCAGGACGCCACCGGTCATGCCCTAGACCGTTGCTTAGCCTGCGGCATCGCCATCGGCTCCGGCTATCTGTTTGAAACCACCTTCAAAAAGGAGGTCGTCAGCGACCTCACCGGCGAGCGTGGCGTCCTCATGGGCGCGATCTACGGCTTGTGGCTCGCGCAATACGAGGTTCTCCGCGAGCACGGCCATTCTCCGTGCGAGGCGTTTAATGAAACCGTGGAGGAGGCCACGCAGAGCCTGTATCCGCTGATTGCCGAAAACGGCATGGACTGGATGTACGCAAACTGCTCCACCACCGCCCAGCGTGGCGCCCTGGACTGGTTCAAGCGCTTTCGCGACGTTGCCAAACCCCTTATGGAAGAACTCTATCGAAAGGTAGAAGCAGGTGACGAGACTCGCCGCGTACTTGAGTCCAATAGCCGGAAGGATTATCGCGAGCGGCTCGAAGAGGAATTGAAGGCTGTGGCTGCCAGCGAAATGTGGCAAGCCGGCGCGATCGTACGCTCCCTCCGGCCCGAACGCGCCCCGAAAGCGAATACTTGACTCGCCACGGAGGCTACTGTACATACAATCTCTAGTGGTCAGCCGAACCCTATCGCGCGAAACTTTGCGCATTTTTCAAAAAAAGGATTGACAGGGTAGGTGAGGCGGGTTAACCTCCTCCCTTGTATTGGCCTCTTCTCTGTTCCGGCCCCGCCGCTTCGCACCCGCGAACGGCGGGGTTTTTTCTCCCTCAAGGATGTTCAAGGGAACGCCCGCCATTGTGGCACGGGCTCGTAGTCTGTGCTTCACTGCTGTGGAGCGCTGATTGCTCATCCATTTCTGCCTGAGAATCGATCGGCGGGTCGATGGGGATTGTCGAAGGCAGGGAGGCAGTGCCAAGTGAGCTGCAGCCGTAACTCAAACTGCCACTCTGGCTGTAGCACAAGCTGGTAGCTTGTGCTATTCGATGACGAGCTGCACTGGTAGCTTGTGCTATTCGATAACGGGCTGCAAATGGATTAGCACAGCGATTGCTCGCACAAGCTATCAGCTTGTGCTACAACCTGGCCCAGACTGAGGTGATCTCGTACTGCAGCCGGCTGCGGCGTCTTTCCCACGCAAAAGTACTTGGCGCTAAGCGGGCTGCTTGGGATATAATAAGTGCCAGCTGGACGTTTGGCTCAGATACCATTCCAGCGGTGATGTGGTGGTCCCCTTCTAGGAGTCCGGCCATGCTTTCTCAGGATTGCCTTCGCGAGCTGCGGTCCTCATGGTTGCCGAACATTTCAGACACTGGCCTCGAGCGTCTGATCGAACTATTGGAAAAGGGTAGTCCCCTCCTGATCCACGGCTGCTTCACGAAAGCCGTGCCCATGGGATGCCTGGCCACTCACGTGGCGTGGAATCACCCGCGCACTTCACATCTAACTGTGGATGCGGGGATCAGCTGGCTCCATCGCGTCGCAGGTCTCAATCCCGCAACTTCCCATGTCATTCGAGAGTGGGATTCGCGCGGCAGTCAGAACTGGGAGGTTCGATCGGAGTTGTTGGCAGCTTTCCGTGAAGAGGCCATGCGCCGGCGTAGCCTTCGGGATACGCCATCCGAACAAACGAGCCTGGTAGGAGCATAGCTCGGTCCGCGATCATCCCTTGAACACGCTTGCTGCAATTGGGCGCTATCTTTCCTTCGCCTTCAGGACGCTTTTGTCGCTTCCTCTGGCACTTGGACAGCCGCGTCAGCTAGTTGTTCAGCTTTACCAAGTTCTCCTGGGCGCTCTGCCCCTGGGCTTGGTTGGTGGTATCGCGCTCGGAACGGTCGTCTGGCTTGAACTGCGCCAGGCCCTTCGAGATGTCGGCGGCCCTGGCGCTTTGCAGTACCTGCCCCAAGGTTTAACGCTTGCCGTGGTATCCGAGTTCGCGCCCATAGGCGCCGGGCTCCTTATCGCCGGCCGTTCCGGGGCAAGCCTCGGGGCCGAGTTGGGCTCAATGCGCTTGACAGAACAAATCGACGCCCTCGAATCGCTGGGCCTCTCGCCGATGCGCAAGCTGGTGGCGCCCCGTGTCCTGGCTTGTATGATCGCCCTGCCCCTCCTCACCGTTTTTATCGTCTACCTGGCTATTGGCTCGGGCTTCGTCGCCGAAGCGGTGGGCGGCAGCATGAGCTACACCCAGTTCTCGAATGAGTGCCTGCGTGTCTTGACTCTCCAAAAGGTGATTCCTGCAACCCTCAGAACAATTGTGTTTGGCTACGCAATTGGCCTGACTGGCTGCTACTACGGCATCAACGCGACCGGAGGTGCCGAAGGTGTCGGGCAGGCCGCAACCAGGAGCGTCGTTCTGGCCACCATCCTGGTGCTCGCTTTGAACGTGATCCTGGTTAAGCTCATTCAGGTATCGTGACCATTCATGCACGAGATGCAACCATATCGACAGCTTTGTAAATCGTTTTGCGGCGCCTGAAGCCGAGCTTGTGGTAAAGCTGAACTGCCCCGTCATTCTGGGCGGTGACTTCGAGGAAGGCGCGTCCGAGGCCCGCGCCCCGGAAGCCATGCAGCGCCTGAATCAAAAGCGCTCTGCCAAGGCCTCGGCCTCGGTTGGAAGGCGTGACGCCTAGGTTCTGGATGGCACCTATACCGGCACGGTCGCGTACACCCTGGACGGTGCCGCAGTAGCCCGCGGCCGAGGACAGCAGCCAAGTAGCCCCCGGCAAGAACCCGGACTTCCGGCAAATTTCGAACATCAGCTGATAGCAGCCGCGGCGGTCGCCCAGGCTTGGGAAAACGACAGCGTCAATCTCATCGTGGAAGCTGCAAAACATGACCTCCGCGTGCGCATCGGCCAGGGCATCGCTCCACGGCACCAAGTAATAACCTTCGGGAAGCGCGGGCGCCGGAGGCGCGTCGTACAGCTCCATTTCCATCTTGAAGCGTTTGAAGTACGAGACATGCTTGTCGACAAGGGGAAAGAACATAATCGACCTGAAGCGCCTGAGTATCTCCAGTCAGCGGGATCTTGTCGAATGAAATCTTAACAACCGATGCGAAAGGCGTCAAAGCCAACGCGGGGGCAAAGCCATTGGTAGCTACACAAGTTTTGGTCCTTCCCGTTTTTAACGCTGAAAGCGTTTCACAACATAGCCCAGGGTCGCGGTACTCCGCGCACCCTGGGGCATGGCCACATCCCGGTTTTTCCGGAACTCTGAAGGAGTTCCACATTCGGTCGCCGCGCTGTGCAACCCCTGCGGGGTAGATGCTTTCTTTTTTCGCCCCTGCTCCCAGGGTGCGCGGAGTACCGCGACCCTGGGCTGTGTTGTAAAACTGCTTCGCAGTTGGAAAACCATCCCGCAAATTCGTTGCAAATACCAATGAGCCCCGGCCTGCCACACCCTTGACGGAGGCACCTGAACCGTTTATGCCTGATTCATTGGCTCCGGGGTGGCGAATCAGCGTTCAAAGGAGATCCGCATGTCCTCTCCCTCCACATCGAACATCACGAGTGTGCTCCGAGAGTCTCGCACCTTCCCGCCGCCGGCCGAGTTCTCGAGCGAGGCGCTGGTCAGGAACTTGGCGGAATATGAGAAACTCTGGCAACGTGCTGATGCCGATCCGGAACGATTTTGGGCTGAACAGGCGGAGGCATTGCACTGGTTCAAGAGCTGGGAAAAAGTTCTGGTCTGGAAGGAGCCGCACGCCCAGTGGTTCGTTGGGGGCAAGCTCAATGCTTGCTACAACTGCCTCGATCGGCACCTGGCCGCCGGCCGCGCCAACAAGGCCGCGCTGATCTGGGAAGGCGAGCCCGGTGATAGCCGCGTGCTCCGTTACCAGGACCTGCACCGCGAGGTTTGCAAGTTCGCCAATGTGCTCAGGGGCCAGGGCGTTCGCGCGGGAGAGCGCGTCACCATCTACATGCCAATGGTCCCCGAGCTGGTGATCGCGATGCTGGCGTGCGCTCGTATCGGTGCGCCGCATAGCGTGGTCTTCGGAGGTTTCAGCGCCGATGCCGTTGCCGACCGCAACAACGATGCTCAGGCCAGGGTGATCATCACCGCCGATGGCGGCTGGCGACGAGGAAAAGTGGTGCCGTTGAAGCAGAATGTGGATGGCGCTCTGGAGCGGTCGCAAACCATCGAAAAATGCATCGTCTTCAATCGCTGTAATCAGACCGTCGAGATGAAGCCGGGGCGCGACCTGTGGTGGCACGAATTGATGGCTGAGGCTTCGCCCGACTGCCCCGCGGAAGCGTTCGACAGCGAGCATCCCCTTTACATACTTTACACGAGCGGATCCACGGGCAAACCCAAGGGAATCCTGCACACCACGGCCGGCTATCTACTTGGCGTCTCCTACACCCATAAGTTGGTCTTCGACCTGCGCGCAGACGATACCTACTGGTGCACCGCCGACATTGGCTGGGTTACCGGACACAGTTACATCGTCTACGGCCCATTGGCGAACGGCGCGACGACACTCATGTACGAAGGCGCTCCCAATTATCCGCGCGAAGACCGCTTCTGGTCGATCATCGAAAAATACCGGGTCAATACCTTCTACACCGCGCCCACAGCCATTCGGGCGTTCATCAAATGGGGCAGCCAATGGCCCGAAAGGCATGACCTCTCCAGCCTTCGCTTGCTTGGAACAGTTGGTGAGCCAATCAACCCCGAAGCCTGGATCTGGTATCACGAAGTGATTGGCAAGAAACGCTGTCCCATTGTTGATACCTGGTGGCAGACTGAAACCGGCATGATCATGATTGCTCCCCTGCCCGGAGCGCTGCCCACCAAGCCCGGTTCTGCGACCAGGCCGCTGCCCGGCGTGGCCGCCGAGGTCGTGGATAGACAGGGCAATCCGGTCGGCCCAAACCAGGGAGGCTTGCTGGTTATTCGCAAGCCCTGGCCTGCGATGTTGCGAACGATTTACGGCGATGACCAACGCTACCGGCAGCAGTACTGGAACCACATCGCCCACTCCTACTTCACGGCGGACGGCGCGCGCCAGGACGAGGACGGTTATTTCTGGATCATGGGTCGCGTGGACGACGTGCTCAACGTGGCCGGGCATCGCCTGAGCACGATGGAGATCGAAAGCGCTCTCGTCCACCACCACCAGGTTGCCGAGGCCGCGGTGGTGGGCCGCCCGGATGAAATCAAAGGGGAAGGCATCGCCTGTTTCGTGACGCTGGTCGCCGGCTGCCAACCCTCGGAAGATCTGCGTAAGGAAATACGCGATCACGTGACGAAGGAGATCGGCAGCCTCGCCCGGCCTGACGAGATTCGCTTCACGGAGAGTCTGCCCAAGACCCGATCTGGAAAAATCATGCGCCGGTTGCTGCGTGACATTGCTGGGGGCAAGCAAACCACACAGGACACGACGACCCTCGAGGACTTCGGCGTTCTCGCAAAGTTACGCGAAGATGAAGAATAGTAGGGTGAAAAACATTTCGGGATACCTCTCTCTTACGCCAAAGGCGTAAAGATCCCTGGAATTGGCCTGGCTTGCCAAGTGCCCCCGGTCTGGTGGCCAGGTTTCTCCTACACCGGGCAAGCCCAACTATCCGTCCGAAAGGCATTTGCCCCATACGTTTCACCCTACTTCTCGCCAAGTTACGTGAAGATGAAGAACGGGGCGAGGGGAGAACAATCGCTGCCGCTCCGCCTTGACTCTTTTTTAGTTGACATCGCCCCCTGCTAAGCTTAGGTTTGATATCAGGCAAAAGGCGATTTTTCGGAACAGATAAGTGCTCTTGAGAGGCATCCATTTCCGCGTTAACAAGCCTTGTCTGGCATCCGAGAACGCGGTTACAATGTCCTTGAAGCCCGGGCTCGAATTCACCTGTCCTCGAAATTTTCTGCGGTGGCGTGCCCGCAGCGAACTATCGGCGTGGTTCCCTCACTGAAAGGTGCGTTATGGTTGCAACCGATCGTCGAAATCGGCGTGGGTTCACGCTGATAGAATTGCTGGTGGTTATCGCGATCATTGGCGTGCTTCTTGGCCTTTTGCTGCCTGCTGTGCAAAAGATTCGAGAGAGTGCTAACCGTCTTAAATGCCAAAACAATCTTCACCAGATAACGCTTGCTACGCTAAGCGTGCAAGACGTTCAGAAGGTGATGCCGCCGTTGTTTGGGCCCTATGCGGGCGTGAATTACGGCAAACCTAGCCCCACCAATTTGAACGGCTATTTCGGTACTATGACCGGTTATCTAACCACGTCTCCTGGGGCATCGATCTGGTACCACATCCTCCCTTATATTGAGGAGAAAGCTACTTACGATCGGAACCCTCCCTTGTTCGACTTTACGCCAGCTGCACCAAAGATCTACCTCTCGGCACCCGCAAGCGGTGCCGATGACGACGCTGGAATCTTCAGGGTTCCCGTGTACATTTGCCCTTCAGACGTAAACCAGTCACCGCAGGGAACTTTTTCTTTGGCTGGATCTCAGCTGGGAAATGGTGTGACGGTTTACACATGGGATGGGACCAACGCGCCCGTTGCTACCACAGCCGCAATAGCTTGGGGCTCGAATAGCTATGCGGCCAACTGGATGGTCTTCCAAGCTCTACCTAGCCCGCGCGTCGAAACTCTAACGGATGGGTCTTCTAAGACCATCCTATTTACTGAAAAGACCCCCGTTTGCAGCGGTACGACTTTGGCCGGCTCGCTCGTCGCTACGGGTGGAAACCTCTGGCCGATGCCGATATCGAATACAGTAGGTTTGTTTGCAAGTGGTTCGGGCACCGCTGCTTCGCCGGTGGTAAATTTTGCGGGTTCCGTCGGTTTCACCGGAATCGCCGCCACGGCCACGACGGGGCCCTATGATGGCGCACTCTTCTTGAACCAGCCGCCACTTGGCGCTTGCGACCCCACGTTGGCGTCCACGCCTCATCCAGGTGGGATCAATGTGGCCATGGCTGACGGGCACGTCGTTTTTGTCAGCAGTTCAGTCAGCCAGACGACATGGCAGGCGGCATTGACACCATCCCCAATTGCTGGGCAGATTTGGAACGGCACATCATTTATGACCAACTCGTTTGGATACCCTCGATCGGATATCCTTGGCGCAGATTGGTCGGATTGAGTCGGGCGTATCATCGAGATTCGAACGTACTTCAAAGAAGGCCCCTGCTAGCTGGCAGAGGCCTTTCTTATTGTTCGCGAGTTCGCTGTGTCATCGGCGAGTATTGGATGCAAGAACCCTCACATCGACGGTGGCCATGCAGGGCCAATGGAAACTCGGCACCGGGATCACCATCCCCACCTCCTCAGCCATCTTTCCCGGAACTCTTGCCTCCCCTTCGCAGGCGACACGATCCAGTTTTCTATTGCATCCCGCGCGCGCCGGCCGTACCTTGAATGAATGGATTGTTGACAATCCGATCGCGGGATCATTTGAAGAGACCTGCGCAGTGAGACCGCCATGCGTGCCGCCGGGCGGGTCGGCCCTATCCTCGTTTCGGCTTCGCAAACGAATTGTCGTCCGGCATGTTGATCCTGTATCCCACTGTGGCGTCACGACTGTTGTCTCTGCTCCGGTCCCTGCGACTCGCTTCCCTTTCCCTTCAATGGGATCGTTCGCTAGCTTGACAACCGGCCTCCGCGAGAGTGAGGGGAAGCTGATGTCTGCTCTGTTTTGCGCTGGCTGAAGTTCAAGAACGGAGATGCATTCATGGCCAAGTCGAACCGCACCGATTTCACGGAGATTCTCGTTCGCAAGCAAGTCCTTGGCCCCGATCAGCTGCAAGAAGCCAGGAACCTTCAGCAGCAGACAGGCGCCAAGCTGCAAGAGGCGATCGTCAAACTCGGATACGCCACCACCGAAGAAGTGATGAGCGCGATCGCGGAATTCCACAGCTTGCAATTCGTCGATTTGACCGAGGTGACGATCCCCGCGGCCGTGATAGAACTCGTGCCCGAGTCGGTGGCCCGCGAGAATGTCGTCCTGCCCATGTCCCAGGAGAACGGCGCGCTCAAGATCATCATGAGCGACCCGTCCGACTTCGACACCATGCAGAAGCTGCAGTTCATTCTGAATAAAGATATTCAGCCGGTCCTGGCGCCGCGCGAGCAGATTATCGAAGCCATCAATCGCCATTACGGCCAGACCGAAACAGAATCAGTGGACTCCATGTTGCAGGAGTTCACCGACACGGCCATCGACTTCACGGAAACCGAGGCAACTTCATCCGGCGTGGCCCAGGAAGAGAGCGATGCGCCCGTGGTGAAGCTGGTCAACCTCATCATTTCGGAAGCCATTGGCCTGCGGGCGAGCGACATCCATATTGAACCGTTTGGCGACCGTGTCCGCGTCCGCTACCGCATCGATGGTGTCCTGGTCGAGCGCGATAGCCCACCGCGGCGCTTGCTTGCCCCCGTGCTCTCGCGTATCAAGATCATGGCGAGCATTGACATCTCCGAAAAGCGCCGTCCGCAGGACGGTCGTATCAAGATGACCGTCCAGGGCAAACATTTCGACCTGCGCGTTAGTATACTACCGACAAACCACGGCCAGTCCGCCGTCATGCGCATCCTTGACCGCGGCAGTATTCAAATTAACATCCAGGAACTCGGCTTCGCCGAGGACGATTACGGCCGCTTCCAAAATATCATCAAGAGGCCCAATGGTATCTTTTTGGTCACCGGTCCGACCGGATCCGGTAAGACCACGACCCTTTACGCGGCCTTGAACGAATTGAATCGACCTGACCGAAAAATCATCACGGCCGAAGACCCTGTCGAGTACTACCTCCCCGGCGTCAACCAGGTCGAAGTAAAACACTCTATCGGGCTCGACTTCGCGCGCATCATCCGCGCCATGTTGCGGCAAGCGCCAAATATCATCCTCGTCGGCGAAATCCGCGATAGTGAAACGGCCGAGATCGCGGTGCAGGCCTCTTTGACAGGACACTTGGTTTTCAGTACATTACACACGAACGATGCGCCTAGCGCTATTACACGGCTGGTTGATATTGGTGTTCAGCCGTTCCTTATCGCCAGCAGCGTTATCGCGATCATGGCACAGCGCCTCGTTCGCGTGATTTGCCCCAAATGCAAGGAGCCCGACAAACCGCCAGCCGCCGAGATCAAGGCAGCTGGATTGACCCCAGACCGTCTCTCGACGGCCAACTTCAGCCGCGGCCGCGGTTGCAATTATTGCCATCACACTGGCTTCCGCGGACGCCTCGGCATCTTCGAGCTTCTCAAGCTCAATTCCGGTATACGAGAAATGACATTTAACCGCGAGCCGACCCAGTCGATTCGCCGCCAGGCCAGGCTACTTGGTATGCGGACATTGCTGGAAGATGGTATCAATAAAGCAGTTAGGGGAATAACAACGCTCGATGAAGTGCTGAGCACCTGCCATCATGAGATGGATGGCCAGCATTAAGGCGAGCCATTGGTCATAACCCGCTTAACCCATACTGCGCGAACGGTCGGTCAAGCGGAAATGCTGGGGAGATCAGTCTTCCAGCGAACACAGCCGAGATTCAGCTGAGATCGCGGGTTCTTTGATCGAAATACGCCTGATCGTTTTGGCGTCGGGCCGGGGGCACTTGTGCCAGGGATAGAAGTCCACCGACCCATTTGATGACGATTGGGGGCATTTAGTTATTCGTTACTGAGAACCGTCTTATTTTGCCTTTTTTCTCCGTTTCCATTGATTGCCGGAGTTCAAGCGCGATAATTTTGGCATGGGGACAAGGCATTGGATCCGCAAATCCATCGCCTTGGTCTGAAGGGGGGACACAAATCCCTTCGTTCGATCAAGTTTGTCTGATCACCATGTCGGAAGTTCGCCCGCATTGTTCGCTTGAGGTAAGGCCGGCCCTGGGGAGGAACTGTGCCTGCTTCGACGCCACTGATCGATAAGCTTTTGGCGACGGTCATCCAGTTCAAAGCGAGCGATTTGCATATCGCTGTCGGCCAGCCACCCGTCATCCGTCACCATGGCCGTATGCGCCGGCTGGAGACGAAATCTCTCGACTCCGACGACACCACCGCGCTGATGAAGGCGATCACCCCAGATCGCTGCCAGCAAGAGCTTCAGGAGAAAGGTGGGGCCGATTTCGCCATCTCTTTTGGGGAGACGCGCTTCCGTTGCGCCATCTTCAAGCAGAAGGGCGTCATCGGCATGGTGCTACGGCGTATTCCAAGCCAGTTTTTGACCTTCGAGCAGATCGGCATGCCCGACGCCATCCCGCGACTCATCACCCGACCTCGCGGCTTATTGCTCGTCACCGGCCCGACAGGCTCCGGCAAGACCACCAGCCTGGCGAGCATGGTCAACTGGCTCAACGAGAACTACGATCGGCACATCATCACGATGGAGGACCCGATCGAGTATTATCACACCCACAAGAAGAGCACGGTCAATCAGCGGGAGATTGGCGTGGACGTCGGCGACTTCCCGGAAGCGCTGCGCCGAGTTCTGCGTATGGACCCCGATATCATCCTCGTCGGCGAAATGCGCGATCTGGCCACGATCCATGCGGCCATTGAAGCGGCCGAGACCGGCCACGTGGTGTTCGCAACCCTGCACACCAGCGGCGCCGCCAGCACGATCAACCGAATTATCGACGTCTTTCCGAAGGAACAGCAAGACCAGGTACGCACGCAGCTTTCGACCGCCTTGATCGGCGTACTCTCCCAGACGCTTCTGCCCAAAAAGCCCGAGGGCCTGATCGCAGCTTACGAGATGATGGTCGTGACCCCGGCCATCGCGAACCTGATCCGCGAGAACAAAGTCTACCGCATCGATTCGAGCATTCAGACCGGCCGCAAGCACGGCATGTTCCTCCTCGACGAGAACCTGTTCAAGCTCTGGCGCGACGGCATGGTCGAGAAAGAAGATGTGCTGATGCGTTCCTCCAAGGCGACAGAGCTTGCTACCAAGATTGCCGCCTACGAACGCGGATTGTACGAAGAGGAAGAATACGGCGAGGATGAAGAGGAGGACGAAGACACCGACGATCGCGATGACGATGAGGAAGACGATGACAATGAGGAAGACGATGGCGATCGTCGCCGCCGGGCGCGCAAGCGCGAATGACAGCCTCTGGTTGGCAACGAGCGGGAATTGATCCGTCGGTCGCATAGGTTTTATTGGTCCTATAGGACCCATCGCCTTGGGTTGGGAAAACGGCAGTTTGAAGTTTTGAGGTAGCGTTCTCATTTTTCTGGCATTGTCGAGGCGGATCGGTTAAGAGCTAGTCAATACATCTGTTGGACTTTCGATATGGCGATCCCTAACGAACCTGCTCCGAAGAAACCGGCACCGCCGGCACCAGGCAAACCTGCCGATGCCACGGGAGCCAAGCCTCCTCCCACGTCCAAGCCCGCGCTTCCGGGCAAGCCGGTTCCTCCGGGGAAGCCTGGTCCCGCAAAGCCGGCGCCGGCAAGGGCACCCGAGGCCAAGGGCGCCAACGGCAAGTCGCCTGAACCCAAGAAGAAGAAAGCCCCTGTCGCCAAGCCCGTCCGCGCCGCGGAAGCCGCGCATGGCGCAGGCCGGCGCATCGGCCAGGTCTTGATCGATCTCGGGTTCCTCGATGAAGATCAGCTCTGGGACATCCTCGAAGAGGCCAAGAACAACAGCCAACCCACCGGCCAGGTAGCCGTGGGCCGCGGTCTGATCACCGAGGAACAACTTCTCCAGGCCCTTGCCGACCAGCATTCGCTGAAGGTGTTGAATCCGGACGATGTCAAGACGTCGTCCGAGGCAGCCACGCTTGTGCCGGAAACCATGGCCACGGTCTACAAGATCTTGCCGCTCACTTATCGCGACGGCGTTTTGACGGTAGCCATTTCCGACCCCAGCAACATGGCCGCCCTCGACGACCTGCGCAACTTCCTTGGAGTGAAGGAAGTACAGGCCATGGTCGCCAGCCCGCGCGTTATCGCCGAGGGAACGATCAAAGCGTACGCGGGCAAGGAAGAGAGCATCGTCGACATCATTAACCAGCTAGAGAGCGACCCCGATCTGGCCGGCCGCAAGAACGAGACCAGCATCGACCTGGAAAGCCTCATGGAAATCCAGGACGCCGCGCCCGTTCGCAAGCTGATTAACATGGTGTTCCTCCTGGCCATCCGCGACCACGCCAGCGACGTCCACTTTGAGCCGTTCGAAGACGAATACAAGATGCGTTACCGCTGCGACGGCATCCTCTACGAAATGGTGCCGCCGCCACGCCACCTGGCCATGGCCATCTCCAGCCGTATCAAGGTCATGTCCAACCTCGATATCGCCGAGCGCCGTTTGCCGCAGGACGGCCGCATCGAACTGAACGTCGGCGGCAACCCTGTCGATATGCGCGTCAGCGTCCTACCGACCATGTTCGGCGAAAGCGTGGTCATCCGCGTCCTCGACCGCACAGTGGTCTCGCTCGATCTCAACCGCGTCGGCATCGAGCCCGCCATGCTGGCCCAGTTCCGGCAGCTCATTCACAAGCCCAATGGCATCGTCCTGGTCACCGGTCCGACCGGCGCCGGCAAGACGACCACGCTCTACTCCGCGCTCAACGAGCTGAACGAGATCACCGATAAGATCATCACCACCGAAGACCCGGTGGAATACGACATCGACGGCATCGTTCAGTGCCCGATCAACCATGACATCGGCTTTACTTTCGCGCAGGCCCTGCGCAGCATTCTGCGTCAGGATCCAGACATCATCCTGGTGGGCGAAGTCCGTGACCTGGAGACCGCGCAAATTGCCGTGCAGGCGTCGCTGACTGGCCACATGGTGTTCAGCACGCTGCACACGAACGATGCCCCAAGCAGCATCACCCGCATGCGCGACATGGGCCTCGAGCCCTACCTGATCACGGCCACGCTCGAAGGCATCCTGGCTCAGCGGCTTGTGCGCAAGATCTGCGAAGACTGCCGCACGGAGTTCGTGCCGAGCCCCGAGATGCTGATGGAGTTGAACCTTCGGCCGCAAGATGTCGGCGGCAAGAAGTTCTTCTACGGCCGGGGCTGCGATCGCTGCAATAACACCGGCCATCGCGGCCGCATGGGGATTTTCGAGCTGGTCATCGTCAATGACGAGATCCGCGACTTGATCTCGTCGGGTGCCTCGACCGACCAGCTCCGCAATACCTGCCGCAGGCTCGGCATGCAGACGCTGCGCGAATCAGGCTTAAAGGCTCTTTTCGAAGGAAGAACGAGCATTGAGGAAGTCGTCCGCGAAACCATCACGGAAGATGAGCTTTGAGTGGAGTAGACAGTAGAGAGTAGACAGTAGATCAGGGTGGAAAAGTGTCGCTATTAGTTGATACTGGCGCGGTGTTCCAAGATGGCCAATTGTTGTCTACTGCCTACCGTCAACTGTCTACTTTGTGAACATGGGCTCGCAGCGGTTTGATGATACGGCCGTATGGAAGAAGGCCCATGCCTGCGTACTGACTGTTTATAGGCTTTCCGAGGGGTTTCCCAGGCATGAATTATTTGGCCTGACTTCCCAGTTGAGACGGGCTGCTATTTCAGTGCCAGCCAATTTCGCAGAGGGATTTAAAAGACAAGGTAAGGCTGATAAAGCACGTTTCTACAACATCGCTCAAGGATCGCTGGAAGAATGTCGCTATTACCTGATCCTGGCGCGGGATCTTCACTACGCCGAGACCGAGTCGCACATGCAGATGCTAGACGAAGTAGCCCGAATGCTATCCAGTTATATTTGCGCCTTACTCTCTACGAGCTAATAGAATGGGTGCGGCCAAAGTGTTGATTACTGTCTACTGTCTACTGTCTACTGTCTACTCTTGTTCCTCCCAACGGGAGCCAAGTAATGCCTAGCTACAAATTCGAAGCTTTGGACACGACGGGTGGAGAGGTCAAGGACTCCATCAATGCCCTGAGCGAGGAAGAGGCGCAGCAGAAGATCAAGCAGATGGGCTACTTCGTGACCAAGATCACGGAGGTGGCCGACGGCAAGAAGAAGAAGGACAAGAAGAAGGACGCTCAGCGCGGCCGCAAGCGCAAGCGCGCGTTCACGATCGGCGGCGTCTCCACCAAACAGCTTTGCACCTTCACGCGCCAGTTCTCCACTCTGCAGGACGCCGGCCTCCCTGTGCTCCGCAGCCTCAAGATCCTGGAAGGTCAGATGCGTGGCGGTCTGCTCAAAAACGCCCTCATGGACGTGGTCGACGACGTCGAATCGGGCAGCACGCTGAGTGAGGCGTTCGCCAAGCATCCCAAGTGCTTCGACCGTTTGTACGTGAACATGGTGAAGGCGGGTGAAGCCGGCGGTGCCCTTGAAGTCATCATGCAGCGCCTGGCAGACTTCAAGGAAAAGGCCCAGAGCTTGAAGCGGCGCATCATCGGGGCCATGGTCTACCCCATCGCGGTCATCACGGTGGCCACCCTGATCCTCTGCTTCATCATGGTGTACATCATTCCGAAGTTCGAGAAGATCTTCAAAGACTTTGACATGAAGTTGCCCGATCTGACCTTATGGCTCATGCAGACGTCGCACTGGTTCGCCGATTATTGGTATATCATTCCGCTGTTCCCGCTGGCGTGGTGGTTGCTCATCAAGCTCATACGCCTGAACCGAATCGGCAACTACATAATGGATCGCCTTTACCTTTGGATCCCGGTCGTCGGCACGCTCATCGAGAAGACGGTGGTGGCGCGCACGACGCGTACGCTGGGCACGCTGGTGGCTTCCGGCGTGCCTATCCTGGAGGCGCTCAGCATCGTCCGCGAGACGACGAACAACGCCGTTTTCGAGAAGATGTATCTGCGCGTTTACGAATCCATTCGCGAAGGCGAGACGATTGCCCAGCCGCTCAAGGAGAGCCGGCTCGTCGACGACATGGTCGTGAACATGATCGACGTCGGCGAGGAGACCGGCGAGCTGGACACGATGCTCAACAAGATCGCGGACGTTTACGACGAAGAGGTGAACGTCCTGGTCGAGAGCCTCATCAGCTTGTTGGAACCACTCATGATCGTCATCCTTGGTTTGATCGTCGGCACGATCGTTATCGCGCTGTTTCTGCCGATGATCAAGCTACTGGAAGGCTTGAGTAAATAACCGAAGGCCCGTCATTTTGCAGTCTACAGTCCGGAGTCCGTAGCAACGCTTATGCTGCGGACGCACGGTGCCCTTGGTGTGTCTTTGTTGAACAGCGACCTAAACGGCCGAGACGCGGATACCAGCCCGAAGCGTCAGCGAGGCCTCCTGATATGCGCATACTAGCCCGAAGCGTCAGCGAGGCCTCTGATATGCGCATACTAGCCCGAAGCGTCAGCGAGGCCTTCCCTCGCTAACGCTTCGGGCTAGTATCGGCGGAATTGTATACCGTGCTTGCTGACAACCAGTAGCTGCCCACTACTGACTACTGTCTACTTATTCGGAGAGATCCTGTCATGAACCATCGTTCTCAAAACCGAACAGGGCGAGGCGGGTTCACGCTGGTGGAATTGCTGGTGGTGATCGTCATCATCGCTGTCTTGGCGAGTTTGATCACTGGTGCCGTTGTGTTGGCGCTCGGGAGGGGCAAGCAGGTGCGGAATCGCAGCGACCTTGCTCAATTTGACACGTCGCTGCAGAACTTCAAGTCGGCATTCAAGATATCGGACCCGCCTCCGAGCCGGATTAAAATCTGTGAGAACTATGCGCAGTATTTTACGGTCGCTGCCGACGCCCAGCTCGACACGGACTCCGTCGCCTATCTGACACGGTTGTTTCCGCGCATAAGTATCAGCGGTTGGACACTACCGCCAGCAGGAACAGGAACAGGCATCGACTGGAATGGCAACGGAGTCATAGATGGCCCGGCTGTTCTCGAAGGCGACCAATGTCTGGTGTTTTTCCTGGGTGGCATCCAAGCGCCCTTCCAAGCCCCACTTCCTAATCCACCTGTGGGTATAGCGCCCCCCAACATGCAGGGCTTTTCGAAGAATCCGCTCAATCCAGCAGACCCGACCGCTGGATTCAATCCGCCGTTCTTCGAATTCACTTCGAGCCGCCTCGCTGTCATTCCTGTGGCAGCATACTCGAATCCATCGCGGCCGCTGACCTATTTGTCGTACCTCGATACCTATGGTGTAGCGGACGGCCTGGGCAACTATAAGTCCGGCGCCCCATACGCGTACTTCAGCAGCTACAAGAACACCAACGGCTATAACCGCTACCTTGCCACTGGCGCAAGCACCAGCTATGTGAACACCCAGATTATGTATAGCGATTGTGCTACGCTTGCCCCCCCACCTAATCCTAATCCTAATAATGTTCCTGCGGGGCTTTGGCCCTACGCTCAATCCTCCCCAACCGCGACGGCGCCTACGATTTACATCAAGCCAACTTCATACCAAATTATCTCGGCAGGGGCGGACGGCCTATTCGGAACCGGCAGTGTGCCTTCGTGGAACGGCACAGCGTGGAGCTTCGCACCCTTATGGAATCCCAACGTCGCACCCATGTACACCCAGGGAGTTTCCCCTGGCTATGACGATCAAGCCAGCTTCACGAGCTCGATATTGGGTTCCGGCAAGGATTAAGGAGTTGGGTCATGGCAAAGATGGTTCAATTACGACACCAAGGCAGCCAACGCCGCTCTGCTTATACATTGCTGGAACTGCTGGTGGTCATTGCGATTATTGGTATCTTGGCAGCGCTCACTGCTGGCGCCACGATCCAGGTCATGGGTTACCAGAGAAACAGCAATACGGAATCCAACATCAAAAGTTTGAGCACGATACTCGATCGCCAGTGGCGGGCGGTCATCGATCAGGCCAATCAAGAGACCATACCGAGTTCCGTCAAAACCACTCTTGCGGGCGGCAGCGGTCCGAGGGCACGCGTCATCTGGAAAAAACTCCGATTGAATCAAGAGTTTCCGATGAACTTCTCGGAGATTTTCCCCTCGGCCGCCCAGCTTGCAACCTTGACAAGCTATGGGGTGCCTCCCAAGGCAACTTACAAGGCTCTCCTCGGACAGATGGGAGTGACCGCGGGACAGAGCCCGCCGCAGACTCCTCAGACTTCACTGGGCGTGAGCCCCTCGACGCTAGCATCCGAGTCGGCCGTGTGCCTTTATCTGGCATTGCAGGAGAACCGCAAGGGAGTCGGAATCACTACGGACGATCTGCCCGTAGGCTCCGTGAATTCAAAAATCTATGTGGACCCCACTAGTGGCCCCGTCATGGTGAAGGAAATAGCCGATGCCTGGGGATATCCCCTAGCATTTTATCGTTGGGCCACGGCCAATACGGAGTTGAATTTGCTCAACCCGGCCGCGATGGGTTCGACGGCTACGGTTTTTCGCGACCCGCTCGACCCGGAGGGCTTGCTAATGGATTCCACTTGGTGGAGTACTGGACCCGCTGGTGGCAGAGCGCTCTTCGAAGCCCAATGCCATCTCGTATCAACCACTCCAGCTCCCGTGACGAATGTTCCGGGGAGCGGCGGCCCGGCCTCGTATTACATGGTGCCCGTGATCGCTTCCGCCGGACGGGATAACATGCTTGGCATACTACCATTCTCAATCGCCCCTGTCCTCCCGGGCATGCCCCCCCCATCAGACCCGATGGCGCCGGACATGACGGCCAACTCCTATGACAACATCTACAACTATCGCCTGCGCGTAGGCCAGCGGGGAGACCAATAGCGATGCAAAGCAATTGGTCTCCATACTGCTGTGGCATTATGGAATCTACACCAATGCGTCTTTACGCCGTAGGCGTTGCAGCACAAAGCCCGGCGTCGCGGCAGCGCACGCCGGGACGCGATGCAAGGCCGTTGCTCTACTCCGAAGGAGTTGCAGCGTGAACAAGATTGCCACTCGCTCCAACTCCTTCGGAGTAGAGGCCCCGGCGAAACTGTTTTTCCCGGAGTGCGCTAGCGCGACTCCGGGCTCTGCGCTGCAACGCCTACGGCGTAGGGGGCGACCGAGCCAGGAAATGAATTTTGGGTGCCATGCTTTCGCGGCCCAAGATGGTACCGAATCCATCTGCCACCATCTTCTGGGGCCGCGAAAGCATGTCGCGCCCCAACCTAGGGGAACAGTTCACCGGCAGTTCCATGCTTTCGGGCGTTTGAATGCGATAGTCTCCGAGACCAGCCCGAGCCCGAAAGCATGGCACCCAACGAGCGATCGTCCGACAAGAATTTGCCGGTCCGCATTTACACTCGTCGAAATGCTCGTCGTGCTCGCTTTGGTCTTGCTCCTATCTGCCATCGCGATTGCCGTTCTGCCAAGTGCTGTCGAGCGGCAGAAGACTTCGCGTGGGGCGGATCAACTCCAGGGTTGGCTCTTGGTAGCCAAGCAATGGGCAAAGCGGGACGGTGTACCGACCGGCATCCGCCTGCAGCCCGGAATGACTCTGCCTAACACGGCCACTCCGAACTCGGCATGGATCACGAACCTGGAATACATTCAGCAACCCGACCCTTTTGACCCGGCAGGTTCCCAGATTCAGCCCGGAACGGTGGCTACGCAGGTGACGGCGTTCAGTTCAAGCGTCGATTTCTTTGGCGGTACCGGCCCGGGAAATTCAGCGCTGTGGCCTGTCCAAATTGGGGATTCTCTTGAAATCTTTGGTGGTGGCTTCCCTCACCTGATTACGGGAGTGTTGCCTAGCATGTCTAACCCGCTCGTGAGCGATACCCTCACACTCGCGAGCACGCCTAGCCCCTTTACGCCGACAGGGCAGTACCGGATTATCCGTGCACCTCGGGTCCTTCCGGGTGAGCTGACGTTGCAGATGCCGAAAGACGTGGCCATCGATACGAAGACGAACACCACGTACATCAACCCGCTACCTTCTTCGGTGAACGCGGCAGGGGCATTCGACATTCTCTTCACTCCTTCGGGAAGTGTGCTCAGCCTGGGAGTTACCGTCGACAAGATTAACCTGTGGGTGCGGGACGTCACGCAGGACTTGGCAGCTCCCGCCGATCAGACGTTGATCACCGTTTACGTTCGCTCGGGTTTCATCGCGGCACACCCGGTCGACGTTACACCCGATCCTTTAGCAAATCCCTTGTTTAAGCTAGATCCGTACGGTTCCAAGTATTTCCTCAATCCGTACAGTTTCACGCAGGACGGCCGGTCTTCCGGATTGTGATTTCGGCACCCTAGGAGATTGCATCTATGAACCGCCGTCCTGCTGCAACACTGATTGAAGTTCTGGTGGCGATTTTCGTTACCTCGATCGGCCTGCTGGCTCTGCTGGCCCTCTTCCCGCTAGGTGCCATCAACATGGCACAGGCGATCAAGGATAGCCGGTGTGCGACGGCTGCCGCGAATGGGGCCGCCGTTTCCGAGGTCTTTCAGGTTCGCAATGACCCAAGCTTGTTCAACAGCACCACCACTTTTGATGCCTATCTCAATCCTAATGTGGGTGGGCCGCTACCGAGTCTCAGTACTTATCCTGGCTATGATACTTCCTCTTCCATGCTCGGCCCCAGCAGCTATCCGGTCTATGTGGATTACGTTGGCGCCAGCATCATGGGCAGCACGACCGTCGGCGGCATGTCTCCAGGGATTACTCGAGTCAGCCCGAGTTTTATAAGTTCTCTTTCCCAGTTCTATCGCTATTGCGGTCTGCTCGATGACATCAACTTCGATCCGGCAGGAGCCGGCACGCCTAATGGAGCTCCCTGGCCTCCCCCTCCAGGGCCGATCGAACGCGAAGACCGATACACCTGGTCCTATATGTTGCGCCGACCGCGCGCTTTCGCAACGTCCCTGGTCGATTGTTCTATTGTCGTCTATAGCGGTCGACCGATAAGTGTCCTCGGAGAAAATAGCTATTTTGTAAATTTCACGGCCGGCACCAACACGGTAACAGTTGACCTTGTGAATGTCCTAACCAACGTCGGCAAAGCCAAGCCAGCAATTAGAAACGGAACCTGGATCCTGGATGCGACCGTCGCCACGAACCCCTACGCGGGCCCCTTCACTCCAGATCCGCATGGCACCTTTTATCGAGTCGTGAGTGTCACGGAGCAACCTGGCAACGTCTTCAATCTGGAGCTGCAGACAAACATCCGGCAGAACTCTGCGACACCTGGTGCCGGTATGCCCCCTAACGGAGTTCTGGTCGTGATGGAAAATGTCGTCGAAGTATTCGAGAAGGGCAGCGGCTGGAGACCATGAATGACTGTGCGTGATTTTGCGGCAAAATTTGTGTGGAGTGCCACGTGGGAATCTACACAAATAGGTTCTTACGCCGTAGGCGTTGCAGCGCAAAGCCCGGCGTCGCGGCAGCGCACGCCGGGAAGAGATGCGAGCCCGTTCCCCTACCCCGAAGGAGTTGCAGCGTGAGCCAAATTGCCAGTCGCTCCAACTCCTGCGGAGTAGATATTCCGGGGGAAATCCTTTACCCGAAGCGCGCTACCGCCGGGTGCCATGCTTTCGGGCTCATGCTACTGCCGGAGGCCGCCTTGCGCAAGAGCCCAAAAGCATGGAGCAGCCAGCGACCTGCCTCCCTGTATTGGGGCACGACATGCTTTCGCTGCTTCCGGCTTCAACATTCGAGGATTGTTCCCTGGCAGCGAAAGCATGGCACCCCAAGAGAACCGCATGTTACGGCTTCACGCATGTTTGATCTATATGGCCGTGCGTGAATCGGCTGCTGGGCTTTGTGGGGCACGTTTGTAACGTGCCCAGACGCCGGCCGGCACGTTGAAAACGTGCCCCCACAAATGCTGCTGAATTACGCACCGTCATAGAGTGGGAGGAACATCGATGCGGCAGCGAAAAGGCTTTACCCTCGTCGAGATGATGGTTGCCATGGCGCTCACCCTGTTCATCATGGTCATCCTCTCCCAAGCGTTCGTGGCTGCTCTCGAAACTTTCCGCCAGCTCAAGGCGATAGGAGACATGGAGGAGCGCCTGAGATCAGTAAGCACGCTTCTCAGACGCGAGCTGGCAGCCGACCATTTCGAAGGACGCAAACGCCTGAGCAACCCTGGCTTCTTCAACGGCGGCCCGCCGCGCGAGGGGTTTTTCCGCATTTTTCAGGGTAGCGCCACCGCGGTAGCCGGCCCCGCCAATTTTTGGGAGGGCTACGATAGCGACGGCATCGGCTCGACGCGCGCCACAGATCATCTCCTTCATTTCACCGTAAAGCTTCGCGGCAATAACCCTCAAGATGTTTTTACAGCAAGTATCGGATCTGCCTCGCTGTTAAACGGCTACCAGCCGCCAATCGACAGCCGTTATCAGTCTTCGGGCAACTACAATTCCCAATGGGCCGAGGTAGCTTATTTTCTGAGGGCCAATGGCGACACTACGTCTGGTGCTCCAGGGGTCGGCACGCCCTTGTTCTCCCTGTATCGCCGGCAGCGGTTGCTCGTACCCCTCAATTCGGGCGTTACGGACAGTACCGACACCACGGGCACTTACCCCGTCAACGTTTATGCCAACGTCAGTTGCTCTGAGCCTTTGGTGGCGTCTCCGGGGCCGCCGCCCTATTATCCCGTCTATTTTAATAGTCCTAACGACATAACAATTCCCGAACGGCGTTTCGCAATGAGCAACAACGCCGGTACCACCCAGCCCCCTCCTCCTCCGATTACGATCGCAAACGGCCGTTATCCGATCTTAGCGGACAACGCCTCCATCACAACGCCGGGCGCGGACTTACTGCTGACAGATGTGATCTCGTTCGATATTCGTTTCATGATTCCTCAGAGCGCTACCCCGCGCGCGCTGCCCAGCCCCCCTTACCCGGCCGGCTCGTACCTCGATTCATTCATCGATCTCTATGATTCGGAGGCGCTCTACCAGGGCATGGCAGCATTGGGAGTGCTGACATCCAACAACAGCGCGTTGCCTCCTCCCCCCGTGCCTCCCGCCACCGTGGGTGTTCCAAAGGTTTTCGATACTTGGTCGAGCGTCAACGACGGCGTCTACAACTACACGACCTGGGCCGCGCCGGGTTCGCCGCAGAGCCTGCCGCTCCCACTGACGATCCAGGCAATCAAAATCACTCTCAGAATCTGGGACAAGAAAACGCAAAGGACCCGTCAGGTCAGTTTCATTCAGGACATGTAAGAGGTTTAGTACCAGAATGTGTCTTTACGCCGTTAGGCGTTGCAGCGCGAGGCCCGGAGTCGCGGCAGCGCACGCCGGGAGGCGAGCCAGGACATTGCTCTACTCCGAAGGAGTTGCAGCGTGAACCAAATGACCGGTCGCTTCAACTCCTTTGGAGTAGATCTACCGCGGCAATCGCTTTTCCCGGAGTGCGCTAGCGCGACTCCGGGCTTTGTGCTGCAACGCCTACGGCGTAGAGAGGACTGATCCGGCGAGTGCGGAAAAGAAACTGAGCCATGTGGCGAGAGGCGAAGCGGTCTCCTCGCTACTGTCTACTGTCTACTGTCTACTGTCTACTGTCTACTGGCTACTGATCACGCAATGCAGGAGAACTAGTCATGTTTCGGCTACCAGCTATCGTTTCGACAGATCCGCGACGCGGCGTGATCCTGATGGTCGTCTTGGTTCTGCTAACGCTCTTTGCCATCGTCGGGCTGAGCTTTGCCTTGTATGCCGATGCGGAAGCAAAGTCGGCTCAGATCAACCGCGAGGCGGAGGTGGCGAAACAGCCGGATGTCGATCCCGAGATGCTGCTTTCGTTCTTCCTCGGGCAACTTGTTTATGATCAGGACAACGTGAATGGTGTCTACTCGGCGATGCGCGGCCATAGCCTGGCACGGTCAATGTTCGGCTACAACGATACGTCTGGGGCGACGAACCTTGTAGCGTTCAACGGCACGGGGAGGCTACGTGGAAGCACAGCTTCCGTCGGTGTTCCGGCGCTTGCAGGAGTCGATGACTCTAACATCGTGAATTACACTTATTATGCCGGAGACGGGGGCGTAGTAGACCCAGAATACACCGGTTTCCGCGCCAGCGCCAGTCCAATTTCACCCCATACTGGCACTTACTTTGGCGTGAATGCTCCCTACACATATCCGGACATCAACAATATGTATCTCGCGGCGGTGAGGCCGGATGGCACCGTTCTTTTGCCGTCCTTCCATCGGTACTGGAATCCCTCCCCCCCCTCTACTGCCCCTTCATTCGGGTCCCTCGGACCCATCAACCAGAACTGGTACACCCCTAGTTCCACGGCAATGAACCCCGCCTTTGCGGGCTACTCCCCCAATCCTGCCCTGAAGTACCAGGTGCTGCGGCCTCGACCCATCGATCAGGTTCTGGCTACGGACACCTTCGGGCCGCCAATACCGCCGCTAACGACACCTTGGCCACCGACCAACCGAACGAATTATTTTCCCGCCCCCGAGGACGCTGGCGGCGATGTGAAAAACTTCGTTGGCGGTCCGGGATTTTACGACGCAGCCACAGGCACGATGGCCAATAATGATAGTTTTTGGATGGATCTAGGCGCGCCCGAGATGATTGCGCCGGACGGCCGGAAGTTCAAGGCCTTGTTTGCTCCTCTAATTGTTGACCTCGATCACTGCGTGAATCTCAATGTTCATGGAAACATTCTTGCGATTAACCGGCCAGTGAGCCAGACGCCGCCGGTCGCGCCGAGTGCGACTCAACTCAGTAGTCCCCACCTCTCCAATCAAGGTTGGGGGCCCTGGACAGTCAATCTGAGTCAAGTGCTGACGTCTCCCGCCCCTGCAGCGCCGGCTCAACCTCCTGAGTGGGCGAACCTTTTTCTCGGGCTTCCCAGCGCTTACTCTGGAGTTCCGTCTCCAACCATCATTGGCCGATATGGACTGGACGGATTTCCTGGACCTCAGCCCCCCCCTTATAGTCAAGCCCCGCCCGCCGGAGTCAGCTCGCCTATCCCTGGCACGGCTGCTCACTTTTACAATCACTTTGACTACGATGGCTGCGACGACAATGGCAATCCTACTTCCCCATTCACGCCTGCCGGAACTGTTCTCAGCTGCTTTCCGACCTACCCGCTTCCAGCAGCTGGCGTAGGAGGCGGCTACAGCGACGCCATGCTTCCTCCTCCAGCGTCGCCCAACAGCCAGGAACTCCTGAACCACCCGCTGATCTATAATTATTTCACGACACCTCCAGGGTCGTACGACCGCGTATTTAGTTTGTCCAACATGGAGGCCCTCCTCCGCTATGGCGACACAGGCTCGGCAAATATTACGTCCGATTTGTTGCGTTTGTGCCCCCAGAATTTCAGCGATCCTCGCAAACGTATGTTGGTTACGTTGCGCAGTTTTGATATTGACACCCCTGGCATTGTTCCTTGGCTCTGGGGGCAGGGCCCCGGGTCCTACGTACTCGCGCCCAACCCCACTTACATACCTTATCCAACGGGTACAGTTGTCGGCTTTCCAACAACTGTCGCAACTGCCATCGCCTCACCGACGGAATTCGCAAGTATCCCGAGCGTGCCCACTCCAACGCCGGATTTTCGCTCGCTGATAGCTGCGCTGGGACGCCTCGATTTGAACCGGACTCTCCCTGACTATCCCATTGCTAGCGGGGCAATCACCGACATGGCCGGCTTTATGGCTGCTCAGACGGCGAGACAGGATCTAGCGCTCGATATATATAATCGTTTGCGGGCTATAACCGGAGCTGTTGATCCGACCACGGTTGCTCCCTCGTCGACCGATTTCCAAGCGGTGCGCATGCTTGCACAGTTGGCGGTTAACATCGTCGACTTTATCGACAACGACGATATCATTACGCCGTTTCAGTGGTGCACGGACAACACCATGACGCCACAATTTGTCTATGGCACGGAATTGCCGCGAGTCGTGATTAATGAAGCGTATGCGGAATGGACCAAACCAGCTGCCATGGGCAACCCTGTGAATGTGTCCGTCTGGGTAGAGTTGTTGAACACATTCAATACCGACGCATCATTGGCGAATAGCGGCGACGCTATGCTCACGAACGCTTATCAACTTGTCCTCTGCCAGCCTGATCCTCCGCCCACGGGCCTCCCGGTCACGAATCCCAGTCCGTATTATCGCCGCCCCGATAACGTGACCGGAACACCAAACCCGATCCTCGGTGGCGACACGAGCATGGTGTACACGACGAGCACGATGATGCCAGCTTTGGTGAATACCTGGACCACGCCCACGATTGCGGCATCCAATGGTTTAGCCGGTCCCAATGGATACTACTTGGTTGGGCCAGCTCCGCTCACTGGAGGGGGGCCAGCGTTGGACAACACTAGCTCGAACATGAAGTATGTTTATACGCCGCCGGCCGCGACGCCAATAACTCAGCCCCCTCCGGCCCCTACTGTCATGCTCCAGCGTCTTGCTTGTCCCTACATCGCTGCGCAGCCCAATCCAGCGATGCCGTTTTACAACCCGTTCATCACGGTCGATTACATGCAGAATGTGGACGCCGACCCGAACAGCACAAGCGGTGGGTATCTTCTCGCCGCAAATGAGCATACGGCTGTGATGAATACGCCTACGGCGGCACACTCGGACGGAAAGAACCAGCCGTATTATGGGTACAGCGCATTTATCCCCTCTATCATGCCCCCCTCGTCGATGAGCTACGGCGGCAAACAGCTCCAGCAATCCACCACAGCTGGACAGATCCAGAACACTTTCAAAGCTGTAAATTCGCCCCTTCCGGGGGCGATGCCAACAACTCCCCTGGATTGGCTTGTTCACTTGGATCGCCAGTTAGTCAGCCCTGCCGAATTGCTCCATGTTTCCGCCTATAAACCTCACGAGTTAACACAGGAATTCAAGGACTTCACTCCCGGCTTTGTGGGACCTCAACCATTCAACCAGCGCGTTCCCTGGTTTGATGAAGACCAGGCGACGGCAGCAACGCCAGGATCGCACAGGCTAGCACGCTTCTTCGAGTTTGTGGAAACGCGAAGCCGTGCATCGGCTTCCCTGGCGCCATCCACCTTCACGAGTACAACGGTTACAGTTCCTACCCCTGGTTCTCCGACGGCCGCAGCGATCGCCCCCGCAGCGATGAGTGGATTGACCGCTGGCGGAGTACCCTGGTCGATCCAGCCTGGGGCGGTTCTGACCGTCGACCCAGGGGCCAATCAGGAGAATGTGCGTGTCACGAGTCTTGTCTACCCGGCTCTTCCGGCCCCACAAATCCCAATTGGTTTCAATGCAATTTTCTACCGCAGTCACCCGGCAGCGATGGGGACAACTCCGTACCAGATTATTTTGACTTCTACTGGGGATCGGGTGCCCGGGAAAATCAACTTGAACACTGTCTTCGACGCACCGGTTGTAAATCCAGGGGACCCCAGCACCTTTAATGCTCTCTGCGATGCACAGTCATCAAATAGTTTTCTTGCAAGCGACGCAAGCACGATCTATCAACAGCTACTTAACCTTCGCACCCCGGGCGCTCCTATGGCCACGCCGGCCATCCCTGTGGGGGTTCCCACAGGCTCGGATGTTCCCTTCTGGGGCTATGGTACCGGCGCGTATCCAGCCATGGACCCTCAATACGCCTCCCCACCCCTCACAGGGCCAGGTTTTGGCATCAACAATACTCTCCTGCGCGCGTCCGCCACAGGGGCTCTTGGAAACACCACAAGACTATTTGAAACCACTCCGGCAGCCACCACGCCGGGAACGCTGCCAACTTGGGCGAGCAACCCCGCGATTACACCCCCTTGGGTAAAGTACCAACTGCTGAGTAAGCTATTCAGCAACATCACCAGCCGAAGCAACGTTTTTGCAGTCTATGTAACAGTAGGTTTCTTCGAGGTCATCGATGACACGGTCCGCCCGATGAAGCTTGGAGCCGAAATCGGACGGTCGGAGAATCGCAACATCCGCCATCGTATGTTTGCGATTGTCGACCGGAGCAGGCTGACTGTCCCAACTCAGCTTGCCTTCGGTACGAATCTAACGGCAATAACAGGGCCAGGCACGACTGTCCCGCTGGGCGTTCAGACCGTCACTGTCGGATCGTTGAGTGGCATGATTCCGCCGACGGCAAGTCCGCAGATTCCACAGATCCCCTGGACCATTCAGGTTGGTTCTCAGCTCGTAATAGACTACGGAACGCAGTCTCAAGAGACGGTCAGCGTGACGGCCGTAGGCGCGAATACGTTCACTGCGACCTTCCGCCAAGCGCACGCGCTTGGCGCCTCGGTGTGTGTTGCAGTCTTGCCTGGCAACCCCGGTCCGCAGCCTCGTTTCAACCCGCGCGACCCGCTCTACGCGCCAGTGGTGCCGTACTTCAGCGTCATCAACTAAGGAGAGCGGGGAAGCGCCTTATTTCAAATTCCCGGTTGTCCGGCGCGGCTTGAAATGGCCCTCTGGGCGCTGCGCCCCGCGCCGACATGAGCTTCCAATCACCCGTCGGAGTTATTCAAAATTCTTAGAAAACTATACCTCTGTACACATGACATATGTCATGTCCAGCTGCCATTCGTCGCAAGTTCCGAGTTGAGACGTAACCCATTTGAGAATAGCAACTTGTTGAAGAATCTTGTTGTGTCAGACAAGTAGTCTGCGTACCCCCCTTTTACATGACATAACATGACATTTCTCATTTTCGCGATTTCCTTCGCGTTTCCCCCTGGCCTCGTGCTCGGGCCCCAAAAGCTGGTCTTGAGGACCCACTAGCCTCAATAGCAGCGTTTCAACACATCCGACCTGCGCAATCCGTCGCTACTCTGTCGCCTTGTCGAAAGCGCCCCGAACCGCACATGGGTCTGAGCGGATCCGGCGCACCTTTCGCTGTCGCCGGTTGAAGGAAAGACCGCTCTCTTCACGAACCGGAGATGCCATATCGTCCGGAAATCGCCGTGATTTTCAATGGTTAGGCGAGAACGCGCTCGTGGAATGAGCGCTCGCCGGGTAGCTGGCCCGGCATTTGCTAAAGTCCTGACGAATGCTCGCGTTGCGTCGCAGACCGCCGCCTCTGCGTTCGCTGATAAGCCGCCCGGCAGGATTCGGGCATTCGCCGCCCCCGCGGCCCCGCCTTTTGTGTGTCCTTGCTTTCACGTTACGGAGCGACTGCTCATGATGCTTCGATCGCGACGCTTTGTTCTGCGGAACCTGCCTTTTTCGACGCGTCTGGCCATCGCGGCTTTTCTGGCCTGTGCCGGCGTCGGCTATTTCTCAGCGCTCGTGCAATTGCATTTCCAGCATGCTACCCCCGGCACACTCCTTCCAACAGAAGAGGACACCGCCGGCGCCTACTTCGGACGAACCGGCATGAGCCAGTTCGAGCGCTTGCTGGTTACCGACAGCGGCAAGCCGTTCAACGGCAGCGGCAGCATGCGGCAGGCCTTTTCGACCAAGGCTGCGGGCTGGAAGAGTTCGATTAACAAACGCGCCAAGGTGCAGAAAATCAGTCTGCGTCAGGCCGAAGAAAGACTCCGCAGCGAACGCGACGGCGAGCGCCTGGCCGTGCTTGAATGGGCCCGCCACGGCGCAGACCGCAAGGCGTTCGAGGACAACAACTACATGCTGTCGCCGGCCCTGAGCAAACATCCCATTACCGAAGAATTCCTAGAAACGGCGCCGGACGGCACCACCCGCGCGAAGATCAGCAGCATCGTCGAAAGTCGCTGCACGCGCTGCCACGGGCGAGCCACGAGCGGCCAGGCAGCTCAGTTCCCTCTGGAAACCTGGGAACAGGTACACGAATACTGTGAAATCGAAACCACCGAGGGGGGCATGTCGCTCAAGAAGTTGGCGCAATCCACGCACGTGCACCTCATTGGCTTCGCCATGCTTTACGGGCTGACCGGTGTGCTCATCACCCTCACGAGCTACCCGGGCTGGCTGCGCGCCGTGCTCGGCCCATTCACGCTGCTGGCCCAGGTCGTGGACATCGGCTTCTGGTGGCTGGGCCGGCTTGATCCCGCGTACGCCAGGTTCATTGTCATCAGCGGCGGCGCCGTCGCCGTGGGACTGTTCCTTCAGATCACGCTCAGCTTGTTCGACCTCTTTGGAAAAACCGGCAAGATCATCCTGCTGATCCTGGCCCTGACTTTGTGCTTCGCCGGCTACGAGGTCAAGGTGCGAATGATCGACCCCTACCTAGCGAAGGAAGCACTGAGCGCAACCTTGACTGAATAGACCAAGCCGGCCTTGGCACCCAAGGAGATAGCCGTGGAGCAACAGATAGGAGACCAATCATGAATGAACTAATAATCCCGGTCGGTGAAGCGGAGCAGAGGCCGCGCATCGACCTGTCCGCCGAGGCAGGCGTCACACGTTGCCGTTGCCACTTCGACGAAATCGAGGCCTCGATTCAGCGACCGCAGACGCGACCACCAAGCCTGCCGCGCAGCTTGCTTGGCAGGGTGCTCCGCGTCGGGCTCACGGTGTTGGCTGTCTGCGCAGGGGTGGCTCTGGTCTTGTCAATCCTGCAGCCAGCGGTGTTTGTGACCCTCGTGCTTTTGCTGGTTGGACTGGCTCCGTTCGTGATCGTTGGACTGGGAATATTCTGCACAGAGATGATCGAAGCACCCACGGATCCATAGGTCCCCTGGCGTAACAACTTTGGTGAACTTCGTGCCCCAGGTGGTTATTCTTCTGTGCGGATTCCGCCAAGAGCTGAGCGGATTCGATCCGTCCCAGCCGGAGAGGGGTTTCAGCGTAATCTCGATCTGCAATTCTGAAACACTGAAAAAATCACGGTTACCATCAAGCGTGGGCCCAATTCTCGTGGAGGGCATTGCTTTTGCGTGCATGACGGGTGCGGAAGGCGGATTGGCCCAGTTATCTGCTGATGGAAGAGGGATGCGATGATCGCTACCAAAGAACGGACCGCGAGCTTTGTCGCGTATGACCTCATGAGCCACACCGTCGTGACTGGGCGTGAAATGTTGCTGCGAGCAGCCGCCTACGTGGTTTCGAAGATACACATCAGCGCCGTGCCGAGCATGGGACTGAGGGCAATTGCGTGGGCGTCCTCTCGTCGACCGACTTTAGGCAAACGGATGGGCCCACGATCCAGTACGGGGAGGAGGGGGAAAACCGTGGTAGAAAAAGTCAAACTAACCGTAAAGGACGGCGGACTCGCGGGCCGGGACTACGAATTTGCCCAGACGGGGAGATATACCATCGGCCGCGCCAATGATTGCGACCTCGCAATCCCCAACGATCTGGAATTCAAAGACGTCTCCCGGCATCACTGTATCCTTGACCTCGATGGAAGGGTGGTCCGCGTTCGCGATATCGGGAGCCGGAACGGAACGCATCTCAATGGCATGCAGATTGGCCGGCCCGCAAACTGGCAACTGGACCGGGCCCTCGCCCAGAGTTCGCCGTGGTCTTACGACGTCCACGATGGAGACGAGCTGGCAGTCGGCCACCTGCGGTTTCAGGTAAGCGTGCTGGAGCCCAACCGTGCAACCCGAGAGTCAACGCCGATCCAAATGTGCTGATCAAAGGAGCCATCCAATGGCCAATAACCCTCATCTGCTGGGTAATTCAGTTTCGGAAGAGAAAGCCTGCGGGGACGCAGAGGCGGATGGATGCACCGGTGCCTGTCACGTCTACCGCAAGTCACCAATTTGGTTGAACGATATTCGCGCGCGTGCCCACCAGAAGTGGCAAGAAGCAGGCAAACCCGATGGCGACAACAGCCGCTTCTGGTTGGAAGCGGAGCAGGAACTGCTTCAAGGACAATGTTCGAAAAACTGCCAAGAGGTATCGACCTAGACTCCGGCAGTTTTCCGTACCGCGCTGTGCGGATTCGTAGCGGCTCCTGTCTCGAATCCGCACGCAAAGAGAGCTTTTTGGGCCGCCCTGCGGAGTTGGCCCACAGCCAGCCACCGCCCTTTTTGACATCCACTTGTGCCATTCCTCCCCTTCCGGGTGCCTTGAATGATCGATCATGCTGCCAAAACGGAGAATGAGTTGTCGCGATCGGAAGGACTTGCTTCGACAGCGTTGAATCTGCGTTCATGCGGCACCCTAATTGCCGATCTCCACGCCATCTAAGTTTCGGTCGCGACTTTATACCGCCCGGAGATACCACATGCGCTCGCTAAGCTGCTCGCAATCGACCCCCTCGGCTGCACTGCTGGTACCGGTTTGCCACGATCAACCGACGATTCCGTCGAGCGACTGTTCAGGGGAGAATTCAGTCTCGCGAGTTGACAGGTTTGCACTTCGGCTCTGGCTGGTCTGTTGCCTCCTCTTGTGGATGATCGGTCTAGTCAACCTTGTGGTCGGCTCGTGGAAAGGATGATCGCAATAGTCCCAAACATGGAGTTGCCGCCATGATTGAGAGCCAAATCGTGCAAGCTGATAAATCGCAGAGCCCCAGAGCGATTCCCTGGCTGGCGCTGACCACTAGTGTAGCCGCCAGCGCGCTCGCTCTTCTTCTGACATGGGTCTGCTCCAGCCTGGGGGACCCACGCACGTTAGCAAGCCAGATGCTGTTCGTCAGCCGCCTGGTCCTCCTGGGCATTGCACTGGGTGCCGCCGCATCGGCAGTAATCCGCCTGCCCCAGTCGGCGATGGTTACGGGGACCGCGGCCGTGACGACAGCGATCGCATCCTGGGGAATCGATGCCGAATGGGATACGCTCCGGCTGCTGCTGGGGATCATGACCTATGTTGGCGCCGCGGCGACGGTAATCCTGCTTCTACCGCGAGCGCTACAAAAAGCTATCGTCAGCCTGCTGGTCTTGTTTCACTTTGGCGGCATTTTCGCGGCCGTGACCTCGGTGCCGCCGCCGGGCGCTTCACCACCCTGGCTAATTATGCAAGCATGGACGCGCGTCTATCGCCCCTATCTTCAGTTCATGTACCTGACAAATGCGTACCACTTTTATTCGCCGGAGCCTGGCCCGGCTACGCTCCTGTGGTTTCATATCCAGTACAGCGATCACAGCTCGCGCTGGATCAAAGTCCCCGATCGCAAACATGATGCCACGGATCCGCTCCTCTTGAGGTATTATCGCCGGCTACCGCTTGTGCAGAATGTCAATTCATCCTCTGCTTTGCAGGCGCTGCCGCCCGAGGTGACGTATCGCCGGGCGGCGGCCGTTGTGTCTCATAAGATCCCTGGTCCACAGGAAATTGCGGCTCGCCTGCCAGGCGTGTTGCAATACCAGCCTGCTGTCGGAAATACCGCGCGCCTGCTGGAGAGCTATGCCAACCACATTGCCGCCGCCTATCCACACGAAAATCCCGCGGTTCATATACAGGGGATCAAAATCTATCGAGTCGTTCATTCCATCATCCACCCGGGCCAGCTCGTGCTGGGGATGGACCCTCGCGATCGATCTCTCTACTTGCCGTATTTCCAGGGCGAGTTCGGCGCCGACGGCAAGTTGAAGAATGCAGAGGACCCATACCTTTACTGGCTCATCCCAATCATCCGCGCCACCCCAGAGCATGCCTTGGCGGCGACGGGAGAGAAGCCGCGTTCCCGTCGAGTAATCTTCGATCCTGAAACGGAACTGCGTGACTACCTGTCGGTTCATGCCGGTAGCTCTCCTTGGGAGGAGGATCAATGAACCCTGCAACCCCCGCCGCCGTCCAATCTCGCGATAGCGCGCTCCGAAGCGCCCTGCAAAGCTGGAACCATTTCTGGTTCCGACCAGCCGACCCGACCGTATTGGGCTTCATCCGCATTTGGTGCGGCCTAATCACGCTATATGTGCATGTGGCCTATACCGTGGACCTGCAAGAATTCTTTGGCAAGGATGCCTGGTTTAGCTTGCCCCTCGCCACGGAGTTCCGGCGCGACGTTCCATGGGTGGCGCCGTCCCCGGACTGGTACGACGATCCTTCCGCGTTGTCCATGCCGACCGATCCGGCGGAGAGAGCCCAGATCCTTGAATACGCGCAGAAATGGGGCACCGACCCGCGGACCGCCTTGGCGCGCGGCAACGTCTATTCGTCGGTCTGGTTTCACGTTACCGACCCCGCCTGGATGAACATCGTGCACGGCGGCGTGCTCGCGATCATGTTGTTGTTCACACTTGGCTTCTGCACGCGCGTCACGTCGGTGCTGACCTGGCTGGCTGCCTTGAGCTACATCCAGCGGTCCCCAATCACTCTGTTCGGCATGGACACGATGATGAATATCGCCTTGCTGTACTTGATGATCGGCCCCAGCGGTGCTGCTCTTTCCTTGGACCGTCTCATCGCCCGTTACCGTTGGAAGCGTTGCCATCCAGGCCTGCCGGCGCTGCCTGTGGAGCCCTCCGTGTCCGCCAATTTCGCCATCCGGCTCATGCAAGTCCACTTCTGTTTCATCTACATGGGAGCCGGGCTGTCCAAACTGCTCGGGGGCGTCTGGTGGAACGGCACTGCTCTTTGGGGCACAGTCGCCAACTACGAGTTCACGCCGATCCGTTTTGCCTACTACGCCGAGCCTCTGCGCTGGCTGTGTCAACACCGGTGGTTATGGGAGATCGTGATGACTACGGGAGTCGTGTACACGCTCGCGCTGGAAATCAGTTTCCCATTCCTGGTCTGGCAGCGCAAATTCCGCGGCTTGATGGTGGCCGGGTCTGTGCTGTTACACACGGTTATTGCTTTCAGCATGGGGTTGATCGGCTTTGGTCTTTTCATGATGGTGCTGGTGATGTCCTTCATACCAGCGGAGGCGCTGCACGAGTTGTTGAATGGTTTCGGCCGCCGCATTTCGGGCCCGCGGGCCACGCCCACGGCCCTCGCCCGCGGCGGTTCCCAAGCTGCGTGACGATGGACCGAGCACTGCCGACACCGCTTTCGAGAATCCGCCCACGCCTCCTGGCCGGTCTGGCACGTCGTTTGCGAAGGGAGATGTATTCAGTTGGTTGCATCTATGCCGAACAACGGAGGACGACCATGACAAGCCAAATCGATGCAGATTGCTGCAGGCCCAATGACAGCGAACGCTTCAACGCCCAGTCCCAAACAGACCCGGTAGCCCCGCTCCCGCCAATCTTTGAATTTGAACGCCAGGGGACAACGCTTATCGTCACCCCGGTAGCCGACCTGCGTGAACTGGATTATCCTCAGATTGAGGCAGGCGCAAGAGAGATGCTGCATCTCCTCAAAAACGGCACCATCGCAAACGTTGTCATCGACTTTCACAAGACCGACTATTACGGTTCCACAGCATTGGGGTTTTTCGTATGCGTATGGAAGAGAATAAGAAGCCGTGAAGGAAAAATGGCCTTTTGCAACATTTCCGACCATGAGCTGGAGATCCTGAAGGTCACGCGCCTCGACCAGCTTTGGCCGATTTGCTCCTCAAGAGCAGACGCTATTCGTTGCGTCCAGACGTGATTTCAAGGGAGTACGGCCGAATTACGATTGTCCTTCGGGTTTCTCTAGCCGCACTAACATCCATTGCTGCGTCCGGTCTTTGCCGAAATGAACCAGCATCGATGTCTCGGGCTCGGTCAGGTTTGCGATGCCGGTTTCGTAGACCGTGTCCTTGCGCTCGCCGATGGTCCAGGCGGCGCGCTGTGTGGTCTTGTCTACCGCGCCGTAAACGGGGACGGTCGTATCTGTGAGCGCATCGTAGTAGTTGCCACGAAGGACGCCGTCCTTGTTGATCGCGAGCTGAAAGATCTTGTTGGCGTCTTGCTCATCACCCTGGACCATGCCGAACACGCCCAGTGGTGTCCACTCTTGATTGGCTTCGGGCTGAGCTTGGGCGCCCTGGGTTGCAATCTGGGCCGCCTGTTCCATGTACTGGTCGGCGGTGGCCACGGGTTCGCCGTTGTAGTAGACCTGGTCACCTTCATAGACGATCGTTGAGCCATAGTCATAGACCACGGGTTGCACGGGATAGCCGCAGGTTGATGCGAGCGCTCCCCAGTTTGCGCCAGCCCAGAAGGTCCCCGCCGTCCAGGCTGCGGCTCGCCAGGCGTTGGGATAATGGGCATACCAGGCTGGGTTAAAGCAGTTGTAGTGAACGAAGTTTCGGCGAACCGTCGCTCCATAGACTGGGAGCTGGCCCGGCCGGACATAATATGTGCTACGACCAGCCGCCACACCTCGGGCGCCATACCCGGCCACTCCGTAGGGGCCGGCAGCGGCTCCCCAGCGCGTTCCCCCAGCCACGGCTCCGCCAGGTCCCACTACCCCGCCCACGCGTGCTCCGCCTGCGACGGCGCCGCCCGGCCCGCGGGCCGCGCCGGCCCGCGAGGCACTGACAGCCGTGCCGCCAGGCCCCGAGGCAACACCAACGGACGATCTGCCTCCGATGGCATTGCCCCCGGCACCGACGGCGCCGCCGGCACGACCGGCCTTGGTAAAGGATTGGCCTCCCGGTGTTGTGACCTGCACGGCACCCGCGCCGCGGGCGGCCGTGCCGGCTGGGCCACTTACTTTTCGGCCCGCCCCAGCGTAATCGATCGTAGTCCCGCCTGCCGTCGTGCGCGAGCCGCTAGTTACTCCACCGGCCGCCGTGCGCCCGCCGGGACCGACAACGGCGCCGCGGCTCTGGAATCCACTGGCGCTGCCGCCGTATGGCCCAACGACACTACCGCCGCGAGCCCCGCCGGCAACACCGCCGCGCCTTTGACCCAGCAGATCCGAGTCCGTGAGGAAGAGCGCCAGCGTCGTGACCGATGCGAACAAGAGTATTCGCTTGTAGTTCAAGGAAGTGACCTCCGTCTTACTGAAGTTTCTGGATGCCTAACGCTGGAGATACTCGAACTTATTTCGCGCGGGTCACTTTGATTGGCCGAATGTCGGGCTGCTCCTCCCCATCCGCGGTGCGATCAACGGACTGCCAGAGGAAAGAATCTCTATCGATAGGCGTCAAAATGTTCGTGGCCGTCATTTCAGTCCCGTCGGCCTCGACGCCGCTGGCTTCGAGGACCCAGCGCTTGCTTTCCCTCGTCCAGGTCGAGCCGCCGAAGCCTCCGTCGCTTTCAAACAGCCATGAGCGCAAGCCCTCCGCGCGGGGATCTTTCGCAATGACCTGCGTTGCCGAAACCGTGCGCTCCTTTCCCTTGATCGTGAAGCGCGCATGGATAAACTTTTTGTTCTGATCCCACTCATAAGTCGCGAGCACCTCGGCCTCGTCGGTCTTGCTGATCCAGTTGCCGATGAGCCAGTCGATGTCCCCTAAGCTGGCCCCTGCCTCCGACCACTCGCGCAGCAGGGCGATGTGCCACTGCCCGTTCTCGCGGGCGAACAGGATGCTGTAGCGGCTGGATGTCGGTGAAGAGTCCTTGCCCTTTTGGGTTTGCGCGTGTCCTTCTTCGAGGGCAGTGTCCTGTGAAAGAAAGCGGATGGAATCGATGGTCATTTCGACCTTGGCTTGTCGCGCTTCCTTGAAGAATTTCGCGTACGCTTTCTCAATGGAGGCTCTACCGCGCAAAGTATTTCCGGCGTGCCCGACGTACTCCCCTTCCGTGGTCCAGTATTCCGCGACTGCCTTGGCGTCGCCTTTGGTCAGGGCGTCACCGAACGCGCCGGAGACCTTTCGAATCGCTTCCTCATCGGCTTTGCGGGTGGTGTCGCCGGCGTCCGCATTTGCCTTGGCCAGCCCCGAGGTTCTGTCGAGCAAGGTCACGACACTGACTGCCAAAGCGACCACGAGGCCGCCGCAGCACAGGAAACACGCTCTTTTCTTCATGGCATTCTCTTCCATATTCATTGGGTTTGTACACGAAGGAAGCTAAGTTGGTTGCCGCAACTTTCCGGGGCACCCCTGGCGAATGAGCCAACTTTGAGGGGCGCAAAAGATTGGCCAGAATAAAAGCGCGATGCTCCGCGCGGGGCCCTACTCGGCTCGTCTGCCTCGAGGTTGTCCGGCAGTCTCTGCGAATTCCGAACGCCCGCAGGTCAGCCGCAGGCATCTGGTAACCCTCGGATCGATACCAATCGGCATGCCATTCCCGGCGTTGGCGGCCAGGTTGGACAGGCGTTCTGTTAGCGAATCTCTGGCTGGCGTCGTAATCGCTCTGTCAAAAACTCTGTCGCCACCTAGTTTAAAGCTGGAAATGGCAAAGGAAAGGTACTGCTGCCAAGTGCTGTCTCAGACCACCTCCCACTAGGACTCGAAGCACTCGCCGCATCTATAGACAATAGTATACGGCGACGAGGGATGGTCGAACAGCGTGCCGCAAAATGCGAGGCACATGCCCCCGCATCGCGAGAACTCGTCAGCAGTCTGAAGGAGAGTGCTACGCGCCACGACAACCCAGGCGGTCGTCATTAGACTGGGCTTGGCCCTGACCGGGCGTCGAATGTCGCCGCGGTTGCGGGCAGAGCTTGCTCGGCCTTCGGCCCCGGCGCGGCTGGCCCCTTTCCGGTGAACCAACGAATGACTACGTAGAAAACCGGTGTGAAAAACAGGCCGAACAGAGTTACGCCCAACATGCCGCTGAAAACTGCGACTCCCAGGCCGACGCGCATCTCTGCCCCCGCGCCTTTGGCGAACACAAGAGGCACTACACCGAGAATGAACGCTAGCGAGGTCATCAGGATCGGCCGGAGCCGCGTTCGGCAGGCATCGACTGTAGCATCGATCCGCGCTTCTCCCTCGTCTTCGCGCTGCTTGGCAAACTCGACAATCAAGATGGCGTTCTTGGCTGCCAGCCCCACCAGTACCACCAGTCCGATCTGCGTGAAGATGTTGTTGTCCAGCCGGACCATCCAGACTCCCAGGAGTGCCGCCAGCAAGCACATGGGCACGATCAGGATGATCGCCAGAGGCAGCGACCAACTCTCGTACTGAGCGGCGAGCACCATGAAGACGAAGAGGACAGCCAGGGGGAAGACGAGCTTGGTCAGCAAGTCTTTGCCGGCCTCGATTTGCTGAAATGTCAACTCCGTCCACTCGTAGCCCATCCCCACCGGCAGCTCACGCCGCGCGATCTCGTCCATGAGGGCGATGGCCTGCCCTGAACTCGCGCCAGGCGCGGGCGCACCGCTGACCTCGGCTGATGGATAGAGATTATAGTGGTTGACGACAGCGGGGCCCGTGATGTCCTCCACCGTGATCATCGTGCTCAGGGGAACCATTTCGCCCCGAGAGTTGCGGACCTTGAGTTTGCCCACGTCTTCGGCCCGCAGCCGGTAATTGGCGTCCGCCTGAACATTGACCTGCCAGTTGCGGTTGTACAGCGTGATATCGTTGACGTAGGCCGAGCCCAGGTATGCTTGCAGCGTGTCAAATACCGTATCCAAGTCCACGCCCTGGGTCTGTGCCTTGACGCGGTCCACATCGACGTAGATTTGTGGCTGGTCAGCGCTGAACGTGCTGAAAAGCCCGGCGAGACCATGCTGGGCACTGCCCTGGTCGATCACGTTGGCCACTCCTGCTTGCAGCGCCTCCAGCCCTAGCCCGCCGCGATCCTGGACTTGCATCTTGAAGCCGCCGGTGCTGCCAAGGCCGTCCACCGGCGGCGCGCCGAAGAGGCCGACGTGCGCCTCCTGGATTTCCTGGTAGTAGGCCTTTTGCAGCCTGGCCAGCACCGTGTCGGCGCTCAGATCGGCCTTCCCCGCGCGCTCCTCGAATGGCTTGAGGACGACGAACATGCCTCCCGCGTTGGAAATGTTGGTGCTGGTCAGCACCGAGTAGCCCGGGATGCCGAGGACGTGGGCGACGCCCGGGTCGTCACGGGCAATACTGGTCATCCGGGACACAACGGCGTCGGTTCGCTCCAAGCTGGAGGCGTCGGGGAGTTGCGCGTTAACGACGAGATAGCCCTTATCCTGCTGGGGGATGAACCCCGTTGGGACGGCTCTGAACCCGACGGCGGTCAAGGCGAGCAGGCCGCCGTACACAACGAGGATGACGGCGGCAATTCGGAGGACGCTCTGTACCATCCTGCCGTAACCGTTGGACAGGCGGTCGAACACCCGGTTGAATCCATCGAAGAAGCGGAGCAACACGAAGTTGACGAGCGTGCTCAGGAACCAGCCCGCGAGACTGCCCGCCAGGAAGACCCCGAGCCGTACCGCCCACAGGCCAGCCACGTGTCCCGCCATCTGAACCGACTCGGCGCGGTCCGCGCTTGTCGGGGCCAGTCCAAGCGCGTGGGCGGCGATCGGCGCCAGCAGGAAGTAAGCGACGGCGCCGGCGATCAAGGCGACTGCCAGGCGAGGCAAGGCCTCGCGCGTCTCCGCGCCATGGCCCTTGGAATGCGGTTTGATCAGAGTGACGGCCCGGGCGGGGGCCATGGTCATGGCGTTGACCGCAGAAATGATAGTCGAGGCAGCGATTGTAAGGGCGAACTGCTTGAAGAACTGGCCGCTAATGCCAGCGATGAAGGCGGTCGGGATGAAAACGGAGCTGAGCACAAGGGTAATGGCGATCACCGGGCCGGTGATCTCGTCCATGGCTTTGATGGTCGCCTCGCGGGGAGGCAGGCCCTTGCCCATCCAGCGCTCGATGTTCTCGACTACTACGATAGCGTCATCGACCACGATGCCAATGGCCAGTACCAGACCGAAGAGCGATAGGTTGTTGAGCGAGAAGCCCAGGAGCGCCATGACTGCAAAGGTGCCGATCAACGACACGGGGACGTCGATCATCGGCAGCAGCGTTGCACGCCAGTCTTGCAGAAACAGCAGGACTACTACGAATACCAGGATGAACGCTTCGAAGAGTGTTTTGTAGACTTCGTGGATCGATTCGTCGATGAACACGGTTGTGTCGTAGACGATCTTGTCCTCTATCAAGTACTTGTCCGTGCCGTCGCTCTGCTTCTTGCGGGGGAAGTTTCCCCTGAGTGCTTTCATTTGCTCGCGTATGGCCTTGGCGGTGTCCAGCGCGTTGGAGCCGGGCTGCTGGAAAACGGCAATGGTGACCGAGGGCTCGCCGTCCAGGTAGCTGTTGACATCGTAGTTCTTGGCGCCCAGCTCGACCCCTTTCTGGCCTTTCCTGTCATCTGCGATCACGTCCCTGACATAGGTCAAGCTGCCGTTGTTATCGGACTTGACGACGATGTTGCGGAACTGTTCCTCCGACTCAAGGCGGCCCAGCGTGTTGAGCGTGAGCTGAAAATCCTGGCCCATGGGAGCCGGGGGTTGGCCGAGCCGCCCGGCGGCGACCTGCCGGTTCTGCTTTCGGATGGCAGTCGTCACATCACCCGCCGTCATATTACGGGCCGCCAGCTTCAGCGGATCCAGCCAGATGCGCATGCTGTAGTCGCGCGGGCCCAGGAACTGCACGTCCCCGACACCGGGGATGCGGGCCAGTGCGTCTTTGATGTTGATGGTCGCGTAGTTGGAGAGAAACAGCTGGTCATAAACGTACTGGTCCTTGCCCGTCGCTGGGTCTTTCTCTTTGTTCGACACCAAATTGATGCATAAGAGGATGCTGGGGGATTTTTTCTTGGTCGTGACTCCTTGGCGCTTCACTTCCTCAGGTAGTTTGGCCTCCGCAACCGCCACCCGGTTCTGGACCAGCACCTGGGCCTGGTCCAGGTCGGTGCCCAGCTTGAAAGTGACGTCCAGGGCCATCTGGCCATCGTTGGTGCACCGCGACGACATGTAGATCATATTCTCCACGCCGTTGACTTCTTGCTCGATCGGCGTGGCGACAGTGTCGGCTACGACCTTTGCGCTGGCGCCCGGGTAGGCGGCCGTGACGGAGACAGTGGGCGGGGCGATCTCCGGGTATTGGGCAATCGGAAGTTTCACGAGGGCGACCAGGCCCACGATGATGATCACAACGGAGAGGACGGTAGCGAAGACCGGGCGGTCCACGAAGAAGCGAACAAACATGGTGTCTCTGCTCCCTTAGTTTTTAGAGGTTGGCTGAGCGGGATCGACCAGTTGTTTCCCGCCGGGCATCGGGGCTTCTCGCCGCTGAACTTTAATCCCGTCCCGGACTCGCTGGATGCCATTGACGATCACCCAGTCCGTCGGCTCAAGGCCTTCCCTGATTATCTGCATGCTATCGACCAGCCGGTCCAGTGTGACATCGCGCCGCTCGACAACGTCTTGCTCATTGACCACGTACACGAACTTGCGCCCCTGGTCGGTGCCGATCGCCCGCTCGGTGACCATCAGGACCTTGTGGGGATCACTCACGGGGGCTCGAACGCGGGCCCGCATGCCGGCGTCGAGTATCTGATTCGGATTTGGCAGGACGCCACGCACTTGAATGGTTCCTGTGCTTGAATTTACCTTGTTATCTGCGAAGTCGATCACGCCTTGGTGCGGGTAGCCCTGTTCCCCTTCGAGAGCGACGTAGATCGGTATTTTCAGTTCCTTGATCGAGAGTTGCGCGCCGTCGTCGTCCCCCTTGGTCTTGTGGAACTCCTTCCGGTAGCGGAGCAGCGCGCGCTCGTCCACATCGAAATAGACGTACATTGGGTCTACGGAGACAATCGTGGTCAGCAGCGTCTCCCCGCCGCCGGCGTTCACCAGATTGCCCACTGTCACCTGGGTCCGGCTCGCCTTGCCGGCGATCGGAGCATCTACCTTGGTGAAGTCAAGGTCGAGCCTGGCCTGCTCCACGGCTGCCTGGGCTTTGAGCATTTCGGCTTTCGCGACGGCCTGCTTGCCCAGCCATACATCGACCTCTTCCCGGCTGGCCGCCCGCGACTGCAAGAGGGAGGCGGCCCGCTGGTACTCCTTCTTGGCCAATTCCAGGCTGGCCTGGGCGCCGGCAACTTGTGCCTCTGCCGCGTCCAGAGCCGCCTTGTAAGGCCGTGGGTCGATCTCGAAAAGCATGTCGCCAGGATTGACCATTTGCCCATCGTGGAAGTTGACCTTGACCAGATGCCCGCGAACGCGGGCCCGCACCTCGACTGACTCGACGGCAGCAATGCGACCTTCATAGGTGTCGTAGTCAACGACTTCCCGAGCCAGGGGCTGGCTGACGGTGACTGGCGGCGGCGGTGTCTCAGCCACCGGCGGCGTGTTTGGACCACAGCCTAAAACGGCGCAGGCTAGGAACATGAGCAAACTGCTTTGACATAGGAAAAGATGCCGGCGGGCCATGTCGGGGTCTCCTTCATTCATGCGGGACGTAGCGCGGCTAGGTTTTCTGCTCTTGCAACCATTTCGCATAATACTCGCTTTTCAGGGCAATAGTCTCTTCAGCCGTGTTCAGGTAGCGCGCGACCATCAAATCCTCGGAGTTGGCTAACGGCAGCTAAATGGTCGACATGTGTTTTTTGGCCTAGTGGATCAGGTTAGCCCATCGCTTGCTCGCGAACACGCGGGCGTGTAATTTCGGTGCCGCACTTGCTGGAATTGCCAAATCTATCCTTCATCGGAAGTTATTTCGGACGGGCGTCCTCGTAGGATTTTCCGCGCCCCCGGATTTGCGCGGCCAGCTCCTTTTGTCCACTCGCTGTAGCCAGATCGATCGCTTTTTGAGTTGTCTGCCGCGCTTTTTCTATTTGGCCGGTCGCGGCATAAGCGGCTGCCAGCGTCTCCAGGTATCGTGGGACACGATAGTCGCTGGCCTGGCAGATCTCGGTGGCAAGCTCCAGCGCTCGTTGAGCTTGAGGCAGCTTAGCGCCCTTCAGCTTCAGGAGATCGTTGGCCCTCTCGTGGAATTTGTCCGTCCAATCAGGCTGGAACGCGGAAGCCTTCTCGTATTGTTCAGCCGACTTCGAGGGTTCGCCGATCTCGGAGAGCGCTCGAGCAAGGTCGCACCGATAGGTTGGATTCTTGGGGTAGAGACCGACCGCGCGTTCGAAGCTGGCTGCCGCCTCCCGCCAGCGCTGCAGCCGCCCTAAGGCGATGCCGAGCTGATGATGACCATCCGAGTTGTCGGGAGCGAGCCGAGTCCCTTCTGCAAACTGTTGTGCCGCTTCTTCCAGATTGCCCTGGTCCATGAGCGCCTGGCCCAAAAATAAGTACAGGCCCACATTATCCGGTCTCAGGCGGAGCGCTTCGCGAAAATGGTTCGCGGCTTCTTCCACCTGGCCCGCGCTCATGTTTAGACGTCCCAGCAAAACGTGGGCAAAGTCGTTGTCGGGATCGACTTGCAGCGCAATCTGTAAGCGTTGCACAGCCTGTGCTTGTTTGCCTTGCTGAACCAGTCCCAGGGCAAGATTGTACTGAGCGGGGTCGTATCTTGGATTGAGAGCGACGGCAGCCGCGAAATGCTCGACCGCTTTTTCGATCCGGTTTTCGTCAAGCAGGGCGCTCCCAAGATTATTGTGCGCCATGTAATTGTCGGGCGAAACCTTCAGGGCGTGTTCCCAAAGACGAATGTCGTCTTTCCAGTAACCAATCTGGACGCGCGTGATGGCCAAGCAGGCAACGAGCGTGGAGACGGCCAGGGCAGCCAAAGCGACCTTCCGGCCGCGCCAGTCCTTTATTAGATCCGGCACGCCCCAGGCGAGCATGATAAAGATGCCGACAAGCGGAAGATAGGTGTAACGATCCGCATACGCATGATCACCCACCTTAATGAGGCCGATCACAGGTATCAGGGTCACCAGGTACCAGAGCCATCCCATCAAGAGGTACGGCCGGCGCAACCTTTCCCTCCAGGCAAGCACTGTGATTCCGCTCAGCAGGAGTGCCGCACAGGCCACTTGCCAGGCTGGCAGGCCAGCTTCGGGATAGGGATAGAAGGGAGCGAAATCGAGAGGCCAAAGCATCTTGCGCAGATAGACAACGTAGGCCACAGGGACGACTTGAAGGCGCGACAGAAACGAGTAATCCGCAAAGGTCCTCAATGCCCGTCCCTGCCATTGGACGGCCAGCGTGATTACACAAAACACTCCACTTAGTGCTAGAAACGGTATCTTCTCGCGAATGACGATCCATGACTTCTCCGGCGCCCTCCAGGGTTTACCGGCTAAAAAGGCATCCGGGGAGATCCCGCCCAATGAGAACCTGCCGAGAGGCCAGTAGTCCAGTAGCAAGAACACCACAGGTAGCGACACGAGCATGGGCTTGGCCAGCAGCCCAAACGCCATCGCCACGCCCACGGTCAGCGAGCGGTGCCAGCTCGGAGCTTCGACATACCGGAGGTAGGCAAGCAGCGCCAGCATCCAAAACAAGCCGCTAAGCACATCCTTTCTTTCGGCAACCCAAGCCACAGATTCGACATGGAGAGGGTGGAGGGAGAAAAGGGCCGCGACCCAAGCAGCTCTCCACAGGCAGCCGGTCATGCGCTGGAGCACCCAGAACAACACGAAGGTCGAGGCGCAATGGAGAATCAGGTTGGTAAAGTGGAAGAGTGTAGGAAGCCGACGCCCCGTTTTCGGGTCCTTCTTCGAAAGCTGGCTATCAGTCAGCAGTGACAGCATGGTCAAGGGATGCCAGTTGGCAGCGGTAAGCGAAGTGAAAGCCCATGCGATGTTTTCCGTGGTCAGGCCGGCCTGAACGTTAGGATTGTCCGTGACATAGAGGTTGTCGTCCAAGTTCACGAATTGATAATTGACGACAGGAAAGTAGACCACAAGCGTCAGGAGAACGAGAGTTAGTCCAATCAGGAGCGCCGGATTGAACGCAGGCGGTCGTTGACGGGTCTGCGTGCGACTCATGCGCTGAAATCCAGGGACAGCGAAATGCACGGATTCTCTGGCCGCTAATATACCAGATCGAATCGGAGGTATGGTCCATAGTTGTGGGTGGAAAGTTTTTCAGAAGACGTCTTTCTTGATTCTGTCGATGTAGACAATTCCACTGATGACATTTCCCAAAAGCGTTGGTCGCTGTACTAACCCACAGATTTCGCCAAGAAGAGAATTGATACGGAGAGGGACCGCGCGGGGAGCTAGTTTTTCAGTTGCGTAAAATGCGCCATACGAGCTCACAGGCATGGCCTAGCAGCAGACGCTCGGACGACTGGCCTTCTTTCAGCCCTTAGGCTCCAACTGCATGCTGCTGGCCGGTTGCAACCTTGGCACCACAAGGGAGTAGGTTTGCCGTACCCCGCTCTCAGCCCGTACCGCGGACCCAGGCCCCACGATCTTCAATCAGCATCGTCCCAACTCGGAAGCACGCCGTTGCAGGTCAAATAAATACTCCAGATCGCTTGACAGTCGATGATCCCGCATCGTAGCGACACCGCTCGCCGTGGAGTACAACCGCCGCCGTTGAAGCGCTCCCCTGCTTGTCGCCGCATCATTAAGAATTTGGTAATGGTCTACATGGCTGGCTCCGCGATTCCCCTCAAGCCAGCCAGGCGGCCTCTGCTCTAATTCCTGTGACGAAAATCGCCGGAACATGCCCTATTCTCTCTGGTATAGAACTTGCTCCTAGCATCAATCGTCCCCCCTTGACTTTCCTTGCTTCAAAGGAGCGAAAGGTGAGAACTCGACCTGGGTCGCAAGAGAGACCACGGCATTCGATGTACGGGCAATTCGTTATCCAGAAGCACCGAGCCCGCACCCTTCACTATGACTTCCGTCTGGAGAAGGACGGCGTTTTGAAAAGCTGGGCCGTACCCAAAGGGGTGCCAGAGGAGGAGGGGGTGAAACACCTGGCTATTCAGGTGGGAGACCATCCACTGGAATACGCTGATTTCGAAGGAACCATCCCAAAAGGAGAATACGGAGCCGGCACGGTAGAAACCTGGGATCGAGGTACCTATGACCTGCATGAATGGACCAACGACGTGATTGTTTTCACTCTGCACGGCCAGCGCCTTGAGGGGACCTACAACCTCATTCGCTTCCGCCGGAGCGGCGCGAATGCCTGGTTATTACTCAAACACCGACCACGCGACCTTCACGCCTGAGCCGCTGACATCCAACGCGACCGACGGCGCTTCGACTTTCACTTGCCCTTCCGGGCCAGAACTGAGCGGTATCGCACTGGTGTGACCGATTTCGCCCGCCGCCGGGTAGATCAGGTCGCTGACAAACGTGGCGTTTAGACGCCGATAGGGCAGGAAGGAGGAGGCACAGAGTTTGCTCCTTAAGGCGGTTAATCGATATATTGCAGGAGTCTTCCTTTGCGTTCGCAGAACGACCAGCATTCTGAGATCAGCATTCCTCTGGACAACCGGCAAATTGCCGCGCGCCTGGACGAAGCAGCCGAACTGCTTGAGGCCCAGGGGGCCAACCTCTTCCGGGTCCGTGCCTACCGGTCGGCTGCCGCGACCCTGCGCCAGCTGGATCGCCAGGCCCACGAAATCCTGGATGAAGAGGGCGTGGAGGGCCTCACACGCCTACCCGGGATCGGCGAGTCATTGGGTCGCTCCATCGAGCGACTGGCCCGCACAGGCCGGTTAGGGCTCCTACAGCGACTTCGAGGCCATGCCGGGCCCGAGCAGCTGTTCGTTACTCTGCCCGGTATCGGCCTCGAGACAGCCAGCCGCATCCATGAACAACTCGGGATCGAGTCGCTGCAAGAATTGGAAGCTGCTGCGTATGATGGTCGCCTCAGCAGGGTGACCGGCATGGGTGCCAAGCGCATACGCGGAATTCGCGAAGCACTGGCCGGCCGCTTCCAGCGCCGCCCCGCAGTTCCCGCCAGCGCTGCCCTGCGCCCCGCTGCCGAGCCGGCCCCCCTGGCCGACCTCTTGGACATAGACCGAGAGTATCGGGACAGAGCTAAGGCTGGTCGGCTGCCGCGGATCGCTCCACAGCGATTTAACCCCACCGGTGAAGCCTGGCTGCCCGTGCTGCACACAGAGCGTGGCTCCCGCCATTACACTGCTCTGTACTCCAACACCGCTCGAGCTCACGAGTTAGGGATGACCCATGACTGGGTCGTCATTTACCGTGACGACCACGGCGGCCACGGCCAATGGACGGCTATCACCTCCCGCTACGGGCCACTGCGAGGTAGGCGAATTATCCGTGGCCGGGAAGTCGAGTGCGGCGAGTATTACGCTCGTTCGCTCGCACAGAGCCAGGATCACCTTACCAGGCACGCCTAACCCAAAATCCATCGCTTAATGCAGGTCGATTCCATAGACTTCCCAAAGGAATGATCTCAAACCTCGGAGGCACTGCCATGAAACTGCAGAAATGGATGCTCGCTCTCCTTTGCTGTGGCGGAGCTAGCTTGGCGGCGGCGGACGTGAAAACTGCGACCGACAAGGGCGACCCCCGCGCGGCAGCCTTGATGGCGGAGGCCGCGAAAACGCGCTATACCTGGAGCCCGGATGTAACCGCGGTATCGGGCAAGTTCTCTTGCGACATGGATGGAAAGGCCGTTTCCGGAACGTTTCGCTCGACGCTTCACCAACGCGGCGGATTCAAGATCGATGCGACGGGAGACGCCGAGATCCTGAAGGAACTGAAGGATCACATTGGCTCTCTCATCAGCCACCGTACCGCGCCGTCGCCTGGAAAGCAGCAAGCGGCCACTCCTCCAGCTACCATCGTGGTCGAGGATGACGCGCACGGCCCGCTCATCATGATTGTCGGCGATCCCATGAACTCGACGCAGCGAGTCAAGGATGGCAAGATGGTGCAGGTCAACCGCCAGATGGGCGGCAAGCGTTTTACAATCGACGTCACCGAATTCGAAAAATCAGCGGATGGTCGCTATTACCCCTCGGCGTTCACGGTGACCTGGTGGGAGGCCTCTACCGGGAAAAAAGTGGAAAAACAAGCGTATTCCACGCAGGGGTTCCATACGACGAGCGGCCAATTGTTCCCTCAAGCCGAAAAGGTCGTCTCCGAGAAGGACGGCAAGACTTCCACTCTGGCAATTCACTACTCCGATATCAAGTTCGACATGGCCCCGCAGAGCGCCGAACGGAAGTAATTGCGACGCAGGTGCAATGGTGGCGGGTGAACCAAAGGAATGAGCGAACACTGCCATACTCGACATTCCGCCTGTCGAGTAGAGAGACCCGCGGGTGTCGACGCGCCGATTCCGGACGTCCCGTTTGCGGGTCCTTTTTCGAAAGCTGGCTATTAGCCAGCAGGGAAAGCATCGTCAGGGGATGCCAGTTGGCGGCGGTAAGCGAAGTAAAAGCCCAGGGGATGTTTTCCCTGGTCAGGCCGGCCTGAACATTGGGATTGCCCGTGACGTAGAGGTTGTCGTCCAGGTTTACAAATTGATAATTGACGACGGGATAATAGACCACGAGCGTCAAGAGGACGAGAAGTCAGTCCAATGAGGAGTGCCGGATTGAAGGCAGGCGGTCGGCGGCGGATCTGCGTGCGGCTCATGCGCTGAAGCCCAGGGCCAGCGAAATACACAGACTCTCTGGCCGCTAATATACCAGACCGTTTGCAGCGACGCGGAGGCCTTCTTTTTGGAGGCAGCGCGAGCCATATGGGCGTTCACTGAATTGGCTGTGGCGCTAATGCAGACAGCACATAGGTACGATCAACCTGCCCATCCGTTTTAGATCCACCGTCTCTGGCACTCGATTCATAATCCGCGGTGCTTGCGGCTGTCTTCCTTCGATTCCGTGGACCTGGACCACCAGAGTAAGCCCAGTGCTGCCGCCGCCCAGGAAGCTTGCGGTTTGTCGATTCCGGCACCTTCCCAAAATGCAGAGTCGTGCTGCGCGGCCTCTAACAAGCTCATGGGCTCGACCATGGCCCGTGCGACTTGATCCAATACGCGTCTTGTCTCCATGAGATCCGGAACAGTGTCTGCTTCGTCAAGGTTGTACGACAAATTCGGGAAGAGGATACCCGGCGGGATGACTTCCACCTTAATGTTAAATTGCGTGCCGGTAATCGTCGACTTGGAGGTGTCGGTTGCCGTGATCGATTGAGCGCCGGCGGTATTGAGCGTGGCCGTGAACGTATGGCTGCCGTTGTCGACCGCCGTAAATGTGTAGTTCGCGGGCAAGGCGGCCATGCTATCGGAACTCGTGAAATGGACTGTACCGGTGTAGCCGGTCGCTACATTACCGTAGGCATCCATGGCCGTCACCGTAAATGTATGCGCCGTGCCCGCGATGACTAAGCCCGGGAACCCCGACACCACGAACACGGCAGCCGGGGCAGGATTTACAGTGATGTTGGTCTCGCTGCCTGTTATCGAACTCGTCACCGTGTCAGTAGCCGTAATCGACTGAATGCCGGCCGTTTTCAACGTTGTGCTTTCCATGAACTTGTGCACGCCGTTGTCGCTGGCGACAAACGTGTAATTGGCTGGCAACACTGCCTTCGAGTCTGTGCTCGTGAAGTGGATCGTCCCACGATAGCTAGGAGCCGCATTGCCGTACACATCCACCGCCGTGACCGCAACGGTGTGGGTTGCTCCTGCAGTATCAGGCGTGGGGAACACCGTTACGGTGAGGGCGACGGCTACGCCTGCATTAACAGTAATGCCGGAGTCGGTCCCGGTAATGCTGTTGGTTGTCCTGTCTGTCACCGTGATCGATTTCGTTCCAGCCGTCTTCAGCGTTGCGCTGAAACTGTGCACGCCCTGGTCGGCGCTCGTAAACGTGTAATTGGAGGGGAGCACGGCCTTGACATCAGTACTGCTGAACGTCACCGACCCTTGATAGGTTGCGACCAAGTTGCCGTAGGCATCCACCGACTGGACGGTAAAGCCGCCGGTCACCCCCGCCGCCACAGGCGAGGGGAAGCCACTGACGATAAACCCGCTCACTGCCCCGGCAATCACCGTGATGCCTGTTTGGCTTCCCGTGGCACTGGTCATTACGGAATCGGTCACGGTGATCGATTGGGTTCCTGCCGTCTTTAGCGTCAGACCGAACGTATGCACGCCGTTGTCGTTGTTCGTGAACGTGTAGTTGGCAGGCAACAGCGCCTGACCATCGCTGCTGGTGAAGAACACGGTGCCGGCGTACGTCGTCACAGTCTGGCCCGAGGAATTCTCCGCGGTCACGGTAATCGTGCCGGCGGTTCCTGCGGTGATGGATAGCGGGAAGCCAGTGACCACAAATTTCACAACTGCAGATGACGAGTTAATGACCAAGATTCCCGTTTGTGAGCCCGTGATACTGGCTGTCAGCGTGTCCGTGGCCGTCAGCGACTGCGTTCCCAGGGTGTTGAGCGTGGCGCTGAACGTGCCGGCGCCATTGGTGAGCGTCGAGTTCGCCGGCAAAGAGGCCGAGGGATCGCTGCTGCTGAATGCGACCGTGCCCGCGTAGCCAGTGGCCGTGTTGTTGTAGGCATCCTTCGCCGTCACCGTGAAGTTGCTCGGAGTGCCGACCACCACCGTCGATGGGTAGCCACTCACCACGAACGTGCTCGCCGCCGCTGAGTTTACGTTGATCCCCGTTTGGCTGCCTAGGATGCTGGACGACACCGTGTCGGTGGCTGTCACGGACTGTGTGCCGGCAGTTTTCAAGGTCACGCTGAACGTGTGCGCGCCTCTGTCACTGCTCGTGAACGTGTAGTTCGCTGGCAGCGCCGCTTGGCTGTCGCTGCTCGTGAAGTACACCGTGCCGGTGTAACTTGTGACCGTCTGGCCCAAAGAATTCTCGGCGGTGACGGTGATTGTGCCGGCCTGCCCGGCAGTCACGGAGGTCGAGAAGCCAGTCACCAGGAACTCTGTGACAACCGTGGCCGGCAAACTGACCACAATGCCGGTCTGCGAGCCGGTGATGCTGCTGGAGACGGTATCCGTGGCTGTCAGCGACTGCGTGCCCACGGTATTGAACGTGGCGCTGAACGTGCCGACGCCGCTGGTCAACGTCGCATGCCCTGGCAGCACAGCCAGGGAATCACTGCTGGTGAACGCGACGATACCTGTGTAGCCGGTAGCCGTGTTGCCATAAGGATCCTTCGCAGTCACGGTGAAATTGCCGGCGACCCCAGTTACAGCGGGCGACGGGAAGCCGACGACCGTTAGTGTATGAGCCGCGGCAGGATTGACAGTGATGTTGGCCTCGCTGCCCGTGAGTGAACTCGTCACTGTGTCGGTTGCAGTGATCGACTGGAGACCTGCTGTCTTCAGCGTCGTGCTTGCTTGAAACGTGTGTACGCCGTTGTCGCTAGCGACAAACGTATAATTCGCAGGCAGCACTGCCTGCGCGTCCGAACTTGTGAAGTGTATCGTCCCACCATAGCTGGCTGCCGCATTGCCATACGCATCCACCGCCGTGACCGCAACGGTGTGGGTTACTCCCGCGGTATCAGGCGTGGGGAACACCGTTACTGTGAGGGCGACTGCCGCGCCTGCGTTGACAGTAATGCCAGAATCGGTCCCAGTGACGCTGCTCGTTGTCCGGTCCGTCGCCGTGATCGATTTTGTTCCAGCCGTCTTCAGCGTCGCCGTGAAAGTGTGCACTCCCTGGTCGGTGCTCGAGAAGGTATAGTTTGCCGGCAGCGAGGCCTTCACATCAGTGCTCGTAAAGGTGACGGCGTCGCGATAACTCGTGACCGTATTGCCGTAGGCATCCACCGCCTTCACCGTGAAAGTACTTGCCGTGCCCGCCGTCACGGGAGAGGGGAAGCCGCTTACTGCCAATGCGCTGAGCGCCCCCGCATTCACCGTGATCCCCGTTTGACTGCCGGTGATGCTGCTCGTTACCGTGTCCGTCGCTGTGATCGACTCCGTTCCGGCTGTCTTCAGCGTCCCGCTAAACGTGTGGACCCCGCTGTCGCCGGACGTGAACGTGTAGTTGGCAGGTAGCGCCGCCTGGCCGTCGCTGCTCGTGAAGTGCACCGTGCCAACATAGCCCGTCGCCGTGTTGTTGTACGGGTCTTTCGCGGTCACACTGAACATGCCCGAAGTGCCCGCAGTTACCGGCGACGTGAAGCCGGTCACCACAAACGTGCTCGCTGCGGCCGGGTTCACCGTAATGCCCGACTGGCTGCCCGTGATGCTGCCCGTCACCGTATCCGTCACTGTGATCGACTCCGTTCCGGCTGTCTTCAGCGTCCCGCTAAACGTGTGGACCCCGCTGTCGCCGGACGTAAACATGTAGTTGGCAGGTAGCGCCGCCTGGCCGTCGCTGCTCGTGAAGTGCACCGTGCCAACATAGCCCGTCGCCGTGTTGTTGTACGGGTCTCTCGCGGTCACACTGAAAGTGCCCGAAGTGCCCGCAGTTACCGGCGACGCGAAACCGGTCACCACAAACGTGCTCGCTGCGGCCGGGTTCACCGTGATGCCCGACTGGCTGCCCGTGATGCTGCCCGTCACCGTATCCGTCGCTGTGATCGACTCCGTTCCGGCTGTCTTCAGCGTCCCGCTAAACGTGTGGACCCCGTTGTCGCCGGACGTGATCGTGTAGTTGGCAGGTAGCGCCGCCTGGCCGTCGCTGCTCGTGAAGTGCACCGTGCCAACATAACCCGTCGCCGTGTTGTTGTACGGGTCTTTCGCGGTCACACTGAACATGCCCGAAGTGCCCGCAGTTACCGGCGACGTGAAGCCGGTCACCACAAACGTGCTCGCTGCGGCCGGGTTCACCTGCACTGTGGCATTTCCAGTGATGGAGCTGGTTAACGTATCCGTGGCCGTGATCGTTTGACTGCCGGCCGTGACTAGAACGAAACCGTTGGTGAAGGTATGGACGCCGTTGTCGCCCGCCACGAACGTGTAATTGACGGGCACAACCACTCCGGTGCCCGAATCCGTGGTGGTGAAGTGGACAGTTCCCTGATAAGTGGTCACGACATTGTTGTTGACGTCAAGGGCGGTGACGGTGAGCGAGAACGGCCCTCCCGCGGTGGAGCTGGATGTCCCCAGCACTGTGAAATGAGTAGCCACTCCGACCGTCTGAGTCAGCACCGACGAAGTGCTGTCCGCGAAGTTCAAGTCGCCAGCATAGCTGACAGTGATCGAATGGGTCCCCAGCGACAGCGCCGAGGTTGTGAACGTCGCTTGGTTGTAGGCGGTGGACATCGCCTGGCCATCGAATGGGTTGAGCGTCGCCGTCCCCAGCACGGTGCTGCCGTCCATGAAGGTGACCGTGCCAAGTGGCACGAAGGAGGTGCTGGTCGGCGTCACCGTGGCTGTAAAGGTTACGCTGCTGCCGAGGACCGAAGGATTGGACGACGACGTCACGCTTGTCGTGGTGTTGGCAAGGATCGGCTCCACGAACGTCGTCTGGCCCGCCACGTAGTTCGAATCGCCGCTGTAAGAGGCAACGACATGGTAGTGGGCCGCGGGCAAGCCGGTTGCCGTGTAAGAGGCCGCGCCGTTCACGAGCGGCACGGTTCCCAGGATGACGATGGACCCTGGCGTGTTCAAGGGATTGTTGGCGCCGGATGTATAGCTGTAGGTGATGCTGCCGGTGGGCGTCGGGCCGCCCGACGTCGAAGCCAGGGTCGTCGTGAACGTGATCGGGTTACCAACCACGGCGGGATCGGCGGAAGGAACAGTGTTAATGGTGTAGTTCGAATAACCGCCCAGGGCGAAGAGCGTACCGCCGTTATCGGAAAAGACTTCGCCGTTGGGGCTGATGGCCGTCGGCGTGTAGGGCACGCCATAGCCCTTGGTGACCTCAACGGCATTGGTGATCGTATTGGTGCCCAGGTTCCATTGGTAGGTATAGCCGTCTTCGTTGTTGACGAAGATGCTGTCGGTGGCGGGATCCACCGCGGTGCCGTTCGTGCACCATTCGCGGACACCGTCTTGGTAGCCGGAATTGATAGCGTTCTTATCGGGCGACGGGCTCGCCAACGTCATGATCTGCTTCATGACCTGCATGGGCTGTCCGGTGGGTTCGGGGTCGTAGTTGGGGTCCGGCTGGGTGGCGTACGGATCCAAGATTGCGATCTCGTTGACGCCGTTGCCGCCGTCAGTCCCGCCGACGTCGTAATTGTTGTACTTGGAGAGGATCAAGTACGCGGATGTGCCGGTGTAGGAGGGAACCATCGAAGTGGGGATGATCGATGCGGTGTCGTCCCACCCGAAGGCCCCAGGAGCGTATTCCGTTGCCAGGCTTCCGGAGAAATGCAGCAAGGAGCCGCGCGAGCCGTCGTAGTTATAACCAAAGACGCCGAAAAAGACTGAACCGTCCGGAGCCACCATGGGCGAGGCCGAGCTCTGATCGATGAGTCCGGCGCCGTTGCCTGTGGTCTGGACGCCGCTGGACGGGACGCCGCTGCCGGTGGTCGGGTCAAGGAGGTGCACTGAGTACACGGGCGCCAGGGTGGTGCTGTTCAGTCCGACCAGGTAAGAGTTGTGCTCGCCGCCACTGCTGAGTGAATAGCCGCCATCGTCGACACCGATGTACAGCATGGAGCCGTCGTTGCTCAAGGCCGGCGCCGAGCCCAGGGCCGCGGTCCAGTTGCCGTCGTCTGTTGGGGTTTGCCCGTCGGTATCCGCGGCCGCGAAGGCCGACTCGTAAGTTACCGCGCCTGACGCGCTGATTCGGGCGATGCCGCCCTTGGTAATGCCTGAAGGATTGCTGCCGGTCACCTCGTAGCCGAAGTAAACGTTGCCCAGTGTGTCAACCGTCAAGGGTGTATTGATGTAAATCGAGGCGTTATAAGCGGACTCGTTGGCGGTGTAATTAGAGGTCCCGTAAAACGCCACCTGGACGGGAGTCACTACTCCCGTGGCAGTATCGGGATTGCTGATGTAGTCGATCGTGCCGCCGGGACCGGGGAAATAGACCCGGTCGCTGATCGGATCGTAAGCAGCCTGGTCGGGCGGCAGCCAACTGTAACTCGGCTCGATGTAGCTGGTCGAGGCCGAAGTGCTCGTGCTGAGGACCCACATGCCGCCACCGGTGTAGGTTCCGTTGCCCGTGACGTTGTCGAGGGTGAACGAATTCGACGTGACGTTGCTTATCACGAACGTTTTGTTGCTACTGCCGGTGTTCGCGGCAGTGTCGCCGTTCATGTCGCCGATCGTGACGGAGTCACCACTCACGAGGCCATTGGTGTTATTGGTGGTAATGACGATGGTGTTGCCGACGTTGGTGGCGCCGGTGATCGAACCCGTGGGGGCCGTGCTCCACAGTAGCGCCCCGGTGACATCGTTGATGCCCACCTCGAAGAAATTGGTCAAACCCTGGTTGTTAGCGCCCCAGGTCACCTTGATGGGGACGACGACGACGTTGTTGGCGGTAAAGATCGGATCGCCATAATGGATAGCTCCCCACGGGGCCAGATCGAGCGGCACTTCCCAGAGGAGATGGTCAATGGGCTGAGCGGCGACCTGCGCGACGTCGGTGTGCTGGGCGTTGCCCCCGAAGTTGTTCCAGGACGGATTGACCGTCTGGATTAAGGGGTTGGATGTGCTGGCAGCATCGTTGGTGTCGCCGCCATAGCTTACAGTGATCGTATGCTGACCCACAGACAAGACCGACGAGGAGAAGGTCGCGCTGCCTCCGCTCAGAGTGGCCGTGCCCAGGGTGGTGCTGCCGTCCATGAAAGTGACGGTGCCGCCCGGCGTGTTGGAACCCACGAGCGGGCTCACCGTTGCCGTCAACGTCACGGTTTCGCCGTACGCGGACGGGTTGAGAGAAGAGACGACATTCGTGGTGGTCCCGCCGACCGTTTCGTTGAAGATCGCGGAGGTGCCGCCGACGAAGTTCTGGTCGCCGCTGTAGACGGCCGTAATGGTGTCGGTTCCCACCGGCAGGCTGGATGTCGTAATCGTGACCTGCTGGACGTAGGTAGAGGCGTACGTCGCGTTCTCCAACGGGTTGAGTGTAACGGTCCCCAGGACGCTGCTGCCATTCATGAACGTGACGGTGCCGGTGGGCACCCACAAGTTGGATGAACCGGTGCCGTTCTGCACCACCGTGGCCGGAGTGCCGTTGGGCATCACCGTGGCTGTGAAGGTGACGCTGCTGCCGTTGGCCACGGGATTGGCCGACGCCGACACGCTCGTCGTGGCGGTTTCCTGGACCGGCAGCACGAACGTCGTCAGGCCGGCAGAGTAGTTCGAATCGCCGCTGTAGCTGGCAATGACATGGTAGTGGGCCGCCAGCAATTCGCTTGCCGATTGGCTTGCCGAAAGTGCAAAGGTTGCCACGCCGCTGACGACCGTAACGGTGCCCAGGCTGATGGGTGTTGTGTTGTAGTTGAGCGGGTTGTTAATGCCGGCGTAAGCGGTAAAGGTGACAGTCCCCGTCGGCGTGGGGCCGCCCGTGGTCGAAGCCAGGGTCGTCGTGAACGTGATGGGCGTACCGTACACGGCAGGATTGGCAGAAGAAACATCGCTGATGGTGTAGTTCGAATAGCCGCCCAGGGCAAAGAGCGTGCCGCCGTTATCGGAAAAGATCTCGCCGTTGGGGCTGATGGCCGTCGGCGTGTAGGGCACACCATAGCCCGGGCTGACTTCCACGGTATTGGTGATGGTGTTGGTGCCCAGGTTCCACTGGTAGGTGTAGCCGTCTTCGTCGTTGACGTAGATGCTGTCGGTCGCAGGATCCACTGCGCTGCCGTTGGTGCACCACTCGCGGACGGCGTTGGGATCGCCGCCATTAATGTTCCCCAGATCGGGCGACGGGCTCGCAAAGGTCATGATTTGCTTCATGACCGGCATGACCTGCCCGTTGGGCTTGGGGTCGTTGTTGGGGTCCGGTTGGCTCGCATACGGATCCAGCACCGCGATCTCGTTGACGCCATTGCCCCCGTTAGTAGTGCCGACCTCGGCGTTGGCATAATTGTTGTACTTGGAAAGAATCAGGTACGACGAAGATCCTGTGTAGGAGGGGACCATCGAGGTGGGAATGATCGAGGGGGTGTCGTCCCACCCGAACGCCCCGGCGGTGTATTCCGTTTGCAGGTTGCCGGAGTAGTGCAACAGCGAGCCACGCGAGCCGTCGTAGTTCGAGCCGAAGATTCCGAGAAAGACCGAGCCATCCGGCGCCACCATGGGAGAGGCCGAACTCTCAGCAACAAGGCCGGCGCCATTGCCGGTGTTCTGGACGCCGCTGGACGGGACGCCGCTGCCTGTGGCCGGGTCAAAGAGGCGCACCGAGTAAACGGGCGCCAAGGTGGTACTGTTCAAGCCGACCAGGTAAGAGTTGTACGCACTACCGCCGAGGGAATAGCCGGAGTCGTTGATGCCTAGGTACAGGATGGAGCCGTCGTCGCTCACGGCGGGCGCCGAGCCCAGGGCGGGGTTCCAATTGCCGTCGTTGCCTTGCCCGACGGCTAAATAGGCCAATTCGTAGGTGCCGACTCCTGTCGTGCTGATGCGGGCGATCCCGCCGTCGGTGATGCCTGAAGGATTAGTGCCCGTCTCCGTGAAACCGAAATAGACGTTGCCCTGGGTGTCCACTGTCAGGGGTGTATTGATGTAGATCGACGAGTCGTAGGCGGACACGTTTGCGTTGTAATTGGAAGTGCCGTAGAACGCCATCTGGACGGGGGTCACTATTCCCGTGGCAGTATCGGGATTGCTGATGTAGTCGATCGTGCCGCCGGGGCCGGGGAAAAAGACGCGATCGGTGACTGGATCGTAAGCAGCCTGGTTGGGCGGCAACCAACTGTAATGCGGCTCGATGTAACTGGTCGAGGCCGAAGAGGTCGTGCTGAGGACCCACATGCCGCCGCCGGTGTAGGTTCCATTGCCCGTGACGTTGTCGAGGGTAAACGAATTCGACGTGACGTTGCTTATCACGAACGTTTTGTTGCTGCTGCCGGTGTTCGCGGCAGTGTCGCCGTTCATGTCGCCTACCGTGACGGTGTTACCGTTCGCAAGTCCGGTGGTGTTGTTGGTGGTGATCACGATGGTGTTGCCAACGTTCGTGGCGCCGGTGAGCGAACCCGTGGGGGCCGTGCTCCAGAGTACCGCCCCGGTGACATCGTTGATGCCCACTTCGAAGAAATTGGTCAGACCCTGGTTGTTAGCGTCCCAGGTCACCTTGATGGGAACGACGACGACGTTATTCGGCGTGAAGATCGGATCCCCATAATGGATAGCGCCCCACGGGGCCAGATCGAGCGGCACTTCCCAGAGGAGATGGTCTATGGGCTGGGCGGTGACCTGGGCGACGTCGGTGTGCTGGGCGTTGCCGCCGAAATTGTTCCAGTTGGCCGTGGGCGCCAGGCGATCCTCCAGGAATTCCAGGATAGGCCGTGGGTCCCGACCCTTCAATCCAGTTCGGCACCGGGACCACGGCTGGCGCCAGAACGAAATCGTCCACCATGCGGGAATAGCTTGACGGGCTTTTGTTCTCATGGCAAGACTCCTGGTGTACCTATTTAAATGAAGCAATGATGATAATTTCCAGGGAACGGCGAACATCGTATTGCAATATCAGGATGTTCTCTTCCACGACTAGTTGCCGGGAACCATTACGAACGACGAACCGCTCATTCGAGGTAATTCAGCCTCCGGCAACTCCCAAAGGCGCACGGTTCGATCTGCGCCGCCCGAAAGGGCGAACAGGCCATCAGGGGAGATGGTCACGGCCAGAACCTCCGCCTGGTGACCCTCATAACACGCCAGCTCTTGCCCTGTCTGCACATCCCAAAGGCGCAGGGTACCGTCCTGGCCGCCAGATAGGATGCGCCTGCCATCGGAAGCCACGGCGATGCTGGTCACGCTCGGCGCGTCCCGGTGGAAACAGCGCATTTCCCTGCCGGTATGCACGTCCCAAAGAGCCAGTGTTTTGTTCCTACTGGCGCAGAGCACGTAATTCCCGTTCGAGTCGAACGCCATTCTCACGAGGTTTGGAGTGACATCGACGGAAGCCACATGGTGTCGGGTGGTCCAGGGCCACAGTGTCCCTCTGCTTGCCAGGTTCCAGAGCTGTACCGTCCCATCCAGGCTGCCCGATAGGCCGCGGGAGCCGTCTTGAGAAAAAACCACATCCATGATCATGTGCTTCTGTTTCGGGAAGCAGCGAATTTGCTGCCCGTTGTCCAGATCCCATAATCGCAGCGTCTGGTCGCAGCCCCCTGAAAGGGCGTGGTGGCCGTCCGCGCTGATGGTTACCCTTTTCACTCGGTCCGTATGTCCCTCAAGACAGCGCAGGCATTGTCCGGTCTCGAAATCCCAGAGGCGCACAGTCGCGTCATGGCTGCCAGACAGGCAACGCCGGCCATCAGGTGAAAATACCACGCTGGCAACTTGGTCGGTATGACCCAGGAAGCAGCCCACCTGGCTCTCGGCCTCAAGATCCCACAGACGCACGCTGTAGTCGGGGTCAGTCAAGCTCCCGTCTGGAGGTTGACCGCTGCCGGACAGGGCATAGCGACGGTCGGGGGACAATGCCACGGTTTGGACCTGGTAGCGATGGCCCACACACCGGCATAACTCACCCGTAAAGGTTCCCGCCACCGCGCCGGCCTCGTACTCGATTTCCTTTCCCAACGCCGCCTTTCCGAAACCGCTGATCACACGGAGCGCTTGGCCGCGGACGAACTGGTCTTGGTCTTTGAGCGCGGCGGTAAGTGCCGGTAAGGCGAGGGCTGACGCCGCCGTGCAGGATTCGGCACCGAACCGCCCCAGGCCTGCAACCGCTGCTCGGCGCACCGCCGCGTGAGGATCGCGGGAGGCCCTCTCAGCTAACACTGGCACGGCACGTTGCGGTTCCACGGCCAGCCAGCCCAGAGAAAAAGCGGCAGCCGCGCGCACGGAGCCGTCGGGATCGTTCAACCCCCTGAGAAAATTGGCCGCGGCCTTACGGGTCTCGCTCTGCGACATGGGCGGGTCGCCGTGTTTGTAAACCATCAACTCAAGGTAGCCGCACGCCGGGCATATATGCGCCGCAAAGTCCTCAAACGACTCGTGACCGTGCTGAAATACCGTCCCGCACAGGGAGCACTTGTGCTTATGAATCCCCGTCATCCGCACACCTCATGCATGCCAGCGGCGGCGTTCACCACGATGCCTGATTCACTTCCTGTAATTGAGGAAGTGATCGTGTCGGTCGCCGTTCTCGATTGCGTGCCCGCTGTCTTTAGAACGGCCTGGAAAGTCCCGGTGCCATTGGTCAGAGTAGCGTTGGCCGGGAGAACAGCCTGGCTATCGCTGCTCGTAAAGTGAACCGTGCCGCTGTAGGTGGTCAACGTGTTGTTGGATGCGTCCTTCGCAGTCACGGTGAAGGTGGACCCTCCGTCCACAGCTATAGACGCTGGGAAGCAGCTGACGAGGAACGAGGCCGCGGGGCCGCTCAGCAGCGTCCGATCTTCGAGAGTGAGCAAGCTCGGGCGGAAGTATATAGGAGTTGGGTCTCCCTTGCGGCGACGGGAGAGCGCACGATCGGGAGAGGATGAAAACCAGCGCTGCCACAAGCTCCGTGTCACGATGCAATTCCTTGGGGATGGTGATGAAGAACGAACGTCACGGATTCGTGTTCGGAAAAGAAACAATAAGCTCCTCACCGAACATGAGGGGCGAACGGCACTAGGGGCCGCGATTACCTCGCAGGGCAAAAGTTCCGAAGACCGCTACAAATCCAGATGGCACGTGGGCAGGGGGACGGGTTGCGCACTGGAGTGCAAGTCCGGTTTCTCAGTAAGATAGTAGAGCCCCCTGAGACCAATGCAAGAGAAAAAAGTGAGATATTTCCAATCTTCAGACCGCCTGCCCCTGGCGAAGGGTTGGTCGGCCGAAAGGCTGGCTCGGGCTTGAGCCCCATGGCCGAGCGTCCCCAGGTGCCTGAAAACCTGTGCCAGCTTGGGCAGATCCACCACAACAATTTCTTCTTATCGAAGCGAGATGGGCGCGACCGGAAGTCTCTTGGTAATAGAAGTGCTGTACCCCAAGCCATGGAGTCCGCAAATGCGCCGTACCCTGTGCCTCCTTGCATTCGTGGTCAGTGTTGGCATCCCGACACAGGCCTGGTCGCAGGAAAAGAAGCAGGGTGGCGACAAAAAGGTCGCCGATGGTGTCTTTGCAGTCCTGCGCGAAGGCCTTCAAGAGAAGGGCTTGCTGCCGCTGAAGCCCGGCGAACGGTTGCTGACCGACACCCATCCGTATTTGAAGAAAGATGAAAAAGGGGCGCCGCATTTCCTGGTGGTGCGGACCGTTGCCGACGTCGAACTCGACCTGGCGGGCGACCCGAAGGCCGTCAAGGAAGGAGACGAGGTAGTGCGCATTCTGCTGAAACTGGAGCCGAAGGCCGCGACCGCGCTAGAGCACTTGACGCGCAACCCCGATGGTCGCAAGGTTGCAATTGTCCTAGGCGGCGAAGTAGTCACCGTGCACAAGATCCGCGATACAATCCGCGGCGGCGAGGTCCAGATCACAAGCTGCGCCGGCGGGGCCGCCAGCTATTTGTTCAAGCAATTGCAGTCCCATACCAAAAGACGCTGAGCCCAGGCTCCGACGAGACGCACCCAGGTGCACGCAGACCGCATCTTGTCACATCCTACTGCTGCGAAGAGCAGCATGTTGTCGCTCTTGCTCAAATCCGGCAGTGGGGGCGCGGATCGGCGATGGAGGAACCTTCCGGATGTCGCGTCGCCCCTGCTCGATTCAATTCTTTGGACCAGCCATTGGGGAAACTCTCGTCGGACCCTCATTCCGTGGGCAAGTGTTCTCCGGCCCTACCGGAATCGTTGCCCAATTCTTCCAAGGTGAACCGAGCATCGGCTTCCTTCTCCTTCGCTGAGGCGAAAAACCGGCGCCGACAGACCTGACAGACACCATGGCTCACTCGCGCGTCTTCACGCGGCTCGGACTGGTTCAACTCGCGGCCACACCATGCACACAGTCGTTTCATTGCCGTTCCCTCTTTCGAGAACCTTGGGAAGCAAGTTCCATACCGACGCCCGATATACGGAAGCACCTGGTCGCAACTTGTTTGGCGAATTAGAATTGCAGCCTGCTCATGCTACGCGGGCGAGCCTGCATTCCCTTCCTTACCGGGGGCGGAAAGGGCTACGCCGTGCGGTATCGCCCGGGGCTTTGGATGCTGGAGGGTTCTGCCCAACTCGCGGCCGCCTTGGTAAAATGGTCGCAAGGAACAGAGGCCAGAGGACATGGAAATCTGCCGCGCCGAAGCCCTGTCTGGCAGTGAGGGATGAAATGAAGGCTGATTTGTTAACGAACACCGACGGTGCCCCCAAGCGGGTAATGAACGCGCTGGCTACCAGCGAAGCGCGGATGCACGCTTTCCTGGAAGCCGCGGTCGATGGCATCATCAGCATCGACGAGCGGGGCGTCATGCAGACGATCAACCCCGCTGCGGAACGCTTGTTCGGTTATGCTGCGGAGGAAGTAATCGGCCAGAACATCAAGGTCCTCATGCCGTCGCCTTATCGGGAGGACCACGATGGTTTTCTCGCCCGCTACCTGGCCACAGGAGAGAAGAAGATCATCGGCATCGGCCGCGAAGTGGTCGGACTGCGGAAGGACGGCACGACGTTTCCCATGGATCTATCCGTGGCCGAAGCTAGGCTGGGTGAGGAACGCATCTTCCTGGGTATCATCCGCGACGTCACCGAGCGGAAGCGGGCCGAGGCCGCGCTTCGCCAGAGCCATGAAGAGCTGGAGAAACTCGTGGCCGAGCTACGGGCGAAGAACGAAGAGGTCCGCACCATGACGCAGCAACTCTGGCAGGCGGCCAAGCTGGCCAGCGTGGGCGAGTTGGCCGCAAGCATCGCCCACGAACTGAACAATCCCCTGGCTACGGTGCGGCTCCGAGTCGAATCCGTTCTCGCGCGCACGCCCACCGACGATCCGCGGCGCCGGGCCCTGGAAATCGTCGAGCAAGAGGCCAAGCGGATGGGCGAGTTGGTGGCCAACCTGCTGCAATTCTCTCGCCGTGGGGACGGGCACGCTTCCACGATGGATATTCGCCAGGAGCTGACCAAGGCGGTGGAATTGATTCACCACCACCTCCGCAAGCGGCTCATCACCGTCGTGCAGGAGTTCGCCCCGCAGACGCCGACAATTTACGCCGACCGCCAGAAGTTACGGCAAGTTTTCTTGAACCTTCTCACCAACGCCGGTGATGCGATGCCCGAGGGCGGCACCCTGACCCTGCGCAGCGCGCCAGTTACGCAACACAACGGCATGCCGACCGTAGCGATCGAGTTCGCGGACACCGGGGTTGGTATTCCGGCCGAGAACTTGGAGAGGATCATGGAGCCCTTCTTCACCACGAAGGAAGAAGGGAAAGGGACGGGGCTGGGTCTGGCGATCTGCCGCCGCGTCGTTCAGGAACACCACGGGACCATCCAAATCGACAGCAAAGCAGGTGAGGGGACCACCGTGCGCATCGTCCTGCCCATCAAGGATGGCGCCAACGTCGAGCGTCTTCGCAGCCCCGGATTCGTGGAGTGACTGCGGCTAAGAAGTAATTGAAGGAGTGAATCATGGCCACAACGAAGCGGGGCCGCCTGCTGATCGTAGATGATGAAGTCGAGTTGAAGAACGCGCTGTGCGAAACGCTGGCCGACGAGGGCTATGAGACGGCGGGAGCGGTCAATGGCGCGGAAGGACTCAAGGTGCTCGAGAAGGAGGATTTCGACCTCCTACTCTGCGACCTGATGATGCCTGGTATGGATGGCATCCAGGTGCTCCGCAAGGCCCTGGAGATGGACCCCATGCTCGTCGGGATCATCATGACTGGACAAGGGACGATCCCCACGGCCGTGGAAGCGATGAAGGTGGGAGCCTTCGACTATGTGCTCAAACCTTTCGACTTGCAAACCATGCGGCCCATACTGGCCCGCGCGATGGACGTGCGGCGACTGCGCACGGAAAACGTGCGTCTGCGCCAATATGTCGAAAGGATCGAGTATGAATCGCCACGCTACCAGCTGATCGGGTCAGGCCCGGCCATGCAGCGGGTCGTGCAGCTCATCGAAAAGGTCGCCCCCACCGATGCCACAGTCCTGATTCGCGGCGAGAGCGGCACTGGGAAGGAACTGGTCGCGCGAGCCTTGCACCACAACAGCCAGCGGCGAGGTCGGCCCCTGGTCACCGTCAACTGCGCCGCCCTGCAGGAAACCCTGCTGGAGAGTGAGCTGTTCGGGCACGAGAAGGGCGCCTTCACCGGGGCGACGCAAGCAAAGGCCGGACTGGTCGAGGTGGCCGAGGGTGGTACGCTTTTCATCGACGAAGTTGGCGAGATGGCTCCCTCCCTGCAAGCGAAGCTGCTGCGGGTACTGGAAGACGGTCACTATCGTCGAGTCGGCGGCACCAAGGAATGTTACGCCGCCGTGCGGGTGATCGCGGCCACGAACAAGCCGCTGCAAGAAGAGCAGAAGGCGGGCCGCTTCCGGGAAGACCTTTTTTACCGCCTGAACGTCGTCAGCATCGACCTCCCGCCGCTCCGCGAGCGCCGCCAGGACATCCCCGCCCTGGTCGAGCACTTTCTGACTAACCGCCAACTCGGCAAAGTGCACTGCAAGGTGCATCCCGATGCGATGCGAGCCCTAATGGGTTATGGATGGCCTGGGAACATCCGCGAGCTGGCAAACGTGCTCGAACGCGCCCAGATCCTGGCCGAGGACAACCTCATTACGTTGGACGACCTGCCTGAGACGATGCAGACCCCGCCGCCGCCGACCGAGGTATTCAACCCCGATTCCCTTAACCTGAGTGAGCTGGAACGGCGGACGGTGCAAGCCGCGCTGCAGCAGGCGAAAGGCAACAAGGTCCATGCGGCAAAAGCCCTGGGCGTCAGCCGCCGCGCCCTCTACCGGCTCATTACAAAGTACGCTATGGACGGTGAGCACGAAGAAGCCGGGGCCGGGAGCAAATGATTCGGCCTCGGGAGTCTCTTGCACCGGTCAGAAGGACCACGGCGACAACCGCCGGGGCCGCTCTATTCCCAAACGCCACCGGCTCGGAAGGACCACACTCATGAGGAATTCTGAAATAATATATTTTCTCTGTAGAAGCGCTGCTTTCTCCCAGCGGCTCCATGATTTGCGCGTGCGCAGATCGGCAGACCGAGAAGGTGGAGGTCAAAAGGACGTCAAGACCCTTCTTCGGTAAGAACACGCCTTAGATGGAGTACTCAACCGCCAGAAAGGGTCCGGATTGTGACCTTTTCGTCTCAGATTACCGCGCAGGCTTCCTCCGCATCGGTAGCTCGGCCGTGTCGCCATTGCGCCCGCGCCATTTTCACCGTCAACACCGAGCAAGGCGTCTTCTCCGTCACTTCCTTCGCTACGCTGCCCATCAAGCGCGGAAACTCGCCAGTCTGTCCATGCGTACCCATGACGATCAAGTCGCATGTGCAATTTTCGGCGGTTCGGATGATTTCTTTGGCTGCATCTCCCTCTTTTAAGATGCACTCCGGGCGGATCTGGAGAGCCGGGAATCGAAGGTGTTGCAACTTATTCTGCATTTCCTCTCGATAACTCTTCAGGTCCTGCTCGCAGCACTCGGCACGGCGGACCGCAGACAGGTTGCCCCCGGCAACGACCGGCCCCATGGGGGGCACAACGTGCAGAACGATCAATCGAGCGTTCTGGTCGCGGGCAATCATGCAGGCCAGATCCAGAGCCGGTTCCGAGCATTTCGAGAAATCGGTCGCATGAAGGATGGTCTTAATGAGTTGCATGTCCTGTCCTCCGAAAATGAGAATGCCGCCCTCTATACGGGGGCAGGCGCGTTCGTCTTCGAAACTCTCTGTTCGCTGAGCTGCTGTTCCATTTCCACAATCTCCCGCGTGGTCTGGAGGACCGTATCCGGGTTCAAAGAAATGCTGTCGATGCCGCAGGCCACCAGAAATCTTGCGAACTCCGGGTAGTCGCTCGGTGCCTGGCCGCAGATGCCGATCTTGCGGCCGTGGGCCTGGACTTTCCGTATTGCCTCCTCGATCGATTGCATCACCGCGGGATTGCGTTCGTCGAAAAGATGAGCCACGATCTCGGAGTCTCGGTCCAATCCCAGGATCAGCTGGGTGAGATCATTGGAGCCGATCGAAAAACCGTCGAAGATCTCCGCGAATTCCTCGGCGAGGATCACATTGGCTGGGATCTCACACATGACGTAGACCTCCAAGCCGTTGTCGCCTCGGCGCAGCCCTGCTTGGGCCATTACCTCCAGCACCTTCTTTCCTTCGTCCACAGTGCGGCAAAAGGGGATCATCAGCTTCACATTCGTCAGCCCCATCTCTCCCCGCACCTTCTTCATCGCTTGGCATTCGAGAAGAAAGCCTTCCCGGTAACGCTCGTCGTAGTATCGGGAGGCGCCCCGAAAGCCAATCATGGGGTTCTCTTCCTTTGGCTCGAACGCCGCGCCGCCCAGCAAGCGCGCATATTCGTTCGTTTTGAAATCGGAGAGGCGCACGATGACGTCCTTTGGATAGAATGCCGCCGCGATCTGCCCGACACCCTCGGCCAGCCGGTCCACGAAATAATCGGACCTATTTGGGTAGTTCCGGGTTATCCGGGCAATCTTTTCCCTCGCCGGGCCTTCCGGGACGCGCTCGAAATGCACAAGCGCCATTGGGTGAATCTGGATCGCACTGGAGATGATGAACTCCTCGCGGGCCAGGCCCACGCCGTCATTAGGTAAGAACGCCAGGGGGAAGGCCTGTTCAGGATCTCCCACATTGATCATCACGCGCGTCTTGGGACGGGTCTGGCTATCGAGATCGAGCGTGTGGCGGGAGAACGGGAGCAGGCCCTCGTAGACGAACCCCGCCTCCCCCGCAGCGCAGGAAACGGTAACCTGCTGCCCGGCCTGCAAAACTCTCGTCGCTGAATCGGTTCCGACCACGCACGGGATCCCCAATTCGCGGCTCACGATGGCTGCGTGGCACGTTCGGCCGCCGCGGTTGGTCACGATTGCGGCAGCCATCTTCATGCTTGGCTCCCAGTCTGGGTCAGTCATGTCTGCTACCAGCACCTCGTTGGGGCGGAAGTCCTGGAGTGCTTCGACGTCCTTGATGACCCGGACAGGGCCGGCGCCGATCTTCTGGCCCACACTGCGACCCTTCAGGAGCGTGCGGCCGGCCTCAAGAAGCTCGTATACCTCCAAATTCGCCGACTTGCGAATCATGGAGTGGACTGTCTCGGGGCGGGCCTGCAAGATGAATAGCTCGCCCGTTTGTCCGTCCTTCGCCCATTCCACGTCCATGGGCATTGCGTGCCCGGCCTTGGCTGAATAATGGTCTTCGATCAAACAGCCCCAGCGCGCCAGGGAGAGCACGTCCTCATCGGAAATGCTCAGTCGATCTCGATCCTCCTGCGGGACCGGCATGATGCGCGTGCTGCGACCGCCGCGGGACGCGTAGATCAGCTTTTCCTGCTTGGCGCCGACGGCCCGCCGCAGGATCGAGCGAAATCCTTGCTTGAGCGTTGGCTTGAAGACCAGAAACTCATCGGGGTCCACTCGACCCTTGACCACACTCTCCCCAAGCCCATAAGCACTGCTAATCAGTACCACGTCCGGGAAGCCGCTCTCGGTGTCGATGGTGAATAACACCCCAGCCGCGCCCGAATCGGAGCGCACCATCTTTTGGATGCCAATGGACAGGGCCACGTCGAAATGCTCGAAGCCCCGATCGACACGATATGAGATTGCCCGGTCCGTGAAGAGCGATGCGATGCACTGCCGGCAAGCATCCAGGACGGCCCGCTCGCCCCTGACGTTCAAGAACGATTCCTGCTGGCCGGCAAAGCTGGCTGTCGGCAGGTCCTCGGAGGTGGCGCTGGACCGAACCGCCGTGTCGGTGTCGGGCCCGTACTCGCGGCAGAGCTCGGCGTAGGCATCCAGGATTTCGCGCGCGAGATCCTCCGGAAGAATAGTCGCCAAGATCGCTTCACGCACGCGCCGACCGCGTTCGGCTAGGCCGGGCAGATCCCGTGTGTCCAGCCCCTGAATGATGGAGGCAATGCGCTCTCGCAGGCCGGCGACCTCCAAGAAATGCCCATAGCCGTCCGCCGTTACCGCAAATCCATTGGGAACACGAACGCCTTGGGGCACCAGTTCGCAGAACATCTCTCCGAGCGATGCGTTTTTGCCCCCGACGATGCCGACGTCAGCAATGCCGATTTCACGAAACCAACGAATGAACCGTGGCGCCATGACAATTCCTCTTAAGAGCAGGCGAGCTACGGGAAAGCCAGCCGGTTGCTGCAACGTGTTGATGGTTGGGCTAACTGTGCGAACGACGCACCTTGTCCACCAGGGCTTTGATCAGCGTTTCCTCGTGGCTTACTTCCTCTTGGTAATCGGGAGCCTCCGTACGGCGTCTTTCGGCATGCGTCTCAATCAAAGTTGCTTCGAGAATACGCAGCAGTTCCGCTCTCTCTTCCTTTGTCAAACTCAATTTGTATTCGACGGCTGCCAGGCTGCTCATGACCATTCCTCATTTGGGACAATGACTCGTTATCCAATCCAGGTCTTGTTTGGACAGGCTACCCTGTTGCAAGGACCGTGCCCGTTGACGAAGGAACGGCGCGAGCCGCCACCCTCGGGTTGTAACCCTTGAGGCCCATGCCATTTATTGCGCTCGAGCCGCTTCTTTTTTCGCCCGAACGGATACTCCATGGTCTGGCGCCCTTTGTTCGGTGTGCGCTTTCGGCCCATCCGGGGTTCGCTTCGCCCCTCTCCGCACACCAGGGCTGTAGTTCCACTTGGCCGTGCAACAGGGTCAGCACTGGGCAAACGAGGTTGTCGGCAGCGCTGCTCATGAACTAAAACCGCAGCCCCGTTTGTACCTGCATGACCAGAACGATGAGCCCCGTGGGGTCTCTGCCGCGATAGGAAGAATCTCTGTAATCGGAAAGCTATCTTCGAAGCGGGGCTCGAAAGGAGGCCGTGGCGTGGGCTGCTGGTAGTCTCTCCAGGTCCGCCGTACCTGTGCCGAGAATTCTGCCGCGACCTGCGGCGAACCCGGCGCGCCGAAACCGTTTATAGGCCAAAACCGCCACCGAGGTGGCATAGAGGAAGATTAGGGGTGCACCGTGGTCACGGGACAGCGAACAGGCAAACCTAAAGGAGCCCTGGGAACAGTCGGACTTATGGTTTTCTTCCTTCAGTCGCAGACAGGATAGCCCCTATGGCCAAGGACTCGTCCCGCCCCTCACGCGCTTGCAGACGGTGCAGGGCGTCAATGACGAAGTCGGCACACTCCTGTACGCTCCAGCGTGATGAGTTGAGTATCAGGTCGTAAGCCCGTGGGTCTGTCGGGTCCTTGCGGAAGTCGTCCGTGACAAAGCGGACGCGTTCGTTGTCGGTCCTCTCAACCCACCGTTTCGCCTCCTCGTCAGGGATGCCGAACCTTTGAGAGATCGTCTTAACCCGGGCCTCTACTGGGCCGACCAGGCGCACGCGCAGCGTCGCGGCCCTGGGCAGGACCTGTGCCGCCCCGCGGCCGACGATGACGCACTTGCCGTGAGCGCCGAGGGACAGAAGCGTCTCCAGCAAGTGCCGGGCATAGGCGTTTTCGCTGACCGTCGGGGCGGAGCCGAAAGCCTCCAAGCACTCCAGCAGCCAGCTTCGGTGCTTCTCGTCCAGGCTATCGAGCAGGCGGGTGCGCACACCCATGTCTGAGGCGACTTGCTGCACAAGTTCGCGATCGTAAACAACCCAGCCGAGGCGCTCCCCAACCACGCGCGCGACCAGGGAGCCGTTCGCCCCGGCCTCGCGACTCAGGGCAATCGTGAAGGCAGCAGGGGTTGCCACCGGAGGGATGCCGGCTATCTTCTCCCCCTTGCGCTGTGCCTGCCAGTGCCGGCGGGCTCGCTCCATTGCCTCAGCGAAACGCTCTGATGAACTTCTGTGGTCCATGGCAATCCCCCTTTAGTCGTTCGATTGACTCTTCCCTTTGCGAAGCCTCTAGCTCCAGCAAAGCGCATTTAGTCCTCTGCACTGATGTCCTGGTAGAAGGCGTCCTGGACGACGTCGTTTTCGCGGGCCTCGTGTTGCCGGACGCGGTCGACCCATCCCCTGATTTCTTCGCGGAACGGATCGGTTAGGCTTGTCGCAACCGCGGCTTGCTCTACGAGCTGTTCCAAAGATTCCGCCACCTGACGGTGCTCCGCAGCGAGTTGTTGAATCGTCCGCTCCAAGCGCGGCTCACGCTTCCGCACAGCATCCATGTAGCCGTTTTGCTCCTCAAAGCGGAAGTGCTCAGTGACGTGCGCCCTCGTCACGTCGAGCCGCGTACGCAACTTCGCCAGGCCCTCCCCTGAGTCAGCACGGGCCGCCTCCTCCAGTTTCCCCAGGTCTTCCAGGAGCGCCGCATGGGCCTTGCAGAAGGCCTCGGCGACGGAGGTTCCCGGCCTCCCCTTCCCCTTGACACACGTGGCGGGGCCGGAAGCCCCGTCGGGCATAGGATCCCCGGCCCGAGGCCACAGCGCGCGGAGTTCCGTGGGCAAGCAATGCTTCACGCCTTCGATCTCCCCAGCGGTCACGTGCTTGGCTAAAAGCTGGAAGACCTGCCGAGCGACCTCCTCGGGATCGACGTCTGGGCTGTCTCGAAACGCCTCTGCGATGTGCGCCAGAAATAGTCCCTTCTTGCGCTCCTTCAGCGGCTTGCCGGCCGGGTGCCAGCCCTCGTAGTAGAAACCGCGGATCAGCATGGGAAACTGGGCACCCAAGGTGACAACCTCGTCCACGGTTAGCTGATCGCGGAGGGCGTGCAAGACCGCCCGCAGGGCGCGATATGCAGAGGCACGGTCCAGCCAGCCCATTCTTTCCATCAATTCCTTGAGCCAGGTGTTGGTCGTTAGAATAGTGCAGTCGAACTGGGTCAGGCCGGTCTGACTCATGGTCCATCTCCTTTCAATATCGTGCGCCACTTGTCTGGTCGGTCGTCATTACAGAGGGCCGTTGTCCCCGGGCCTACTTCACTGCCATCTCTGACCGGATGCCGTCGAGCAGGTTGGACAACTCTCGACCCAGCACCCGCAGCAGATCGTCCAGAGTCACCAAGCCCACCAGCCGACCGTCCTCGTCCACTACGGGCAACCGACGCACACCAGATTCCATCATGGACTGGGTGGTGTCGAACACGCCGTCGTCCCGGCCGACCGTCATCACTGGGGTGCTCATCACACGGGCGGCGGGGGCCTGCAGCGGCACACCGTGAGCGGCTATGTGCAAAGCCAGGTCGCGATCCGTGACGATGCCGACAGGCCGATGATTCTCCGCCAGGACAACCGCGCCCACGTTGTGCTGCTCCATCAGGCGCGCGACAGCGGCGAGGGTCTCCTGCGGCATGGCTGTCACCACGCGCTTGACAAATTTTTCGATGGTCTTCATGGCTCGACGCTCAACTCCTTTTAGCTCACCTGGCTGATAGGAAGGATGAGGACCCTTTGGAAACGAAATCGCCCTGCCTTCAAGTCACGATGCTGCGTCGGCAGGCCGGAAGCAGGCGCAAGGTGCGTGGCTAGTCAGATACATGCTGCGTTCGCGCCATGCGAAACGCGGCGGCGATACACTGACGCTATCATGGCGGACCTCTCTTACGCTCATGCTCGGCCATCCCACCGTCAAGGCTCGGCGTCGGTGTACGCCAGGGAGGCCAACAGGTCGGTGCTGGAGACGACGCCGATGGGCCTTCGCTCTTCGTCTACCACGATAACGCGGTGGATGTGGGCATCAATCATCATCCGCGCCAGCACACGGATGGATGCGGCGGGATGAACGGTCACCGGATCCGGGGTCATGAACCGACGCACCTCATCCGTGGGCAGTTTCTCCACATCTACCACCTGCCAGTCAACCAGGACGCAGTTGGGTTGGCTGCATACGATCAACTTCTCTCCGCCTGGCCCCTCCTGCCTTACTTGAATGGGGCACACGCCGGGCGGAAGGGTGCAGAGAGTCACCTCCTTGCCATCATGAGTTCTGTGCCTTGCCTGGAAGGAGCACGTGAGCGGTAGCGGTGGGGATGTGGGCCGGGTCGTGTCAGATCGCATCTCGGACAGACGGAGAAAATCAATGGCCGAGAACACACCCACGCATTTCCCCTGGGCGTCCACGACCGGCGCGCCGCCGATCCGGTTTTGCAACAGTAGTTGGGCGGCATCTCGCAGCGGCATCTCCTCCGGTAGGCAAACCACATCAGGGTTCATCAGGTCACTTGCAGTCAGGGCCTGCAAAGGTTTGCTCTTTGCCTGCATTGTGCACCTCGTGGAGAGTGAGGTTATTCCACTGTGTTGGCCGTCTTCATAGAAAGCAAACGCAATGCCGAGGGCACAAGACGCTTGGGAAAACAAACTTGCTGCCGCGACCGATGGTCGGGGCATGCCGCACGGGATGAGGGACTAAGGAACCAACCTCGTGCCTGAAGCACGCTTTACTCGGACAAGTGCGTCCTGCGTAAACCGTAGGGACGCCAGCGTGACGTGATTTCGTGGTCAGCCTCTCTCGCATCATAAAGGACCTACAGGCCCTAGCCGGTCCGCCATTGGGCCGAACCGTGTGCGAGTTGGCACACAGTCGTTCGCTTCCGCACACGGGCGCGCTCGGGTGCTATATCACATAGGGCTAGCGGGCCCCGGTCTCGCCTCCCCGGAGGGAGAACCGACGTCAGGCCCGTTCCCGTCCCTGAAGCAGCTTCGCAAGGCCATCTACTCCGACGTGCATCTCTTTTTCTGCGTTCCCAGATGTTGTAGCGCTTGCCGCATGCCTCTGTCCTCTTGAGCAGAGTGGCAGTCCGACCCTTCCCTTGGCGATCATCAGGTCTGATGATGGGGGCATTGTCAACCAGGATGATCAAATTTGCATGAGGCAATTTGCATGATGGCTCGTGCAAGATGCCCGAAGCAGCGGATTTCCGGATTCTGCGGGGGCTGGGGGCTGTTTCAGTGGAGCGGCTGACCGCAAGAGACGATACATGGTAAGACCCAACCGCTCCGTCTAATCACCGACTGTCTGAGGATTCGCATGTTCCCCTCCTTGTTGTTATGCGTCTCGCTTGCGCTTGGGCAGACGACAGCTCCCCCTGCCGAATCACCGGGATTGTCAAACAGCCAGTCCACTTCCGAGTCCAGCGTCAAGGTTACTCCACCAACGCCGCCGAATCCTGCAAGTGCAGGAATCTCTGGAGAAGGCATTCCGGGAGCCCCAGCGAGTCTTTTTTCCAGCCTGCCGGACCGCTCACAGACTACGATTGGGGTCCAACAGGATGCCACGCGGGCCGGGGATTCTCTCTTCACGCTACCACTGTCAAACATATCGCTTTTGC